>JAJDCZ010000009.1 GCA_029260555.1 Phycisphaerales bacterium | reverse complement strand
TGCAGAGTTTGTACAATGCTAGGTAAACGATAAATTCTAGAGCTCTGCTCTACAACCTCACCCTGCCTCCCCAATTACCTGAATCACCCGCCCAGCGTCGCGTTCGGCGTACACAGCGTCTGTGACCAGGGCGCTTGAGTGACCCAGCACCAGCTGGGCAGCTTCGAGCCCGTATGCCTTGCGGATGCGTGTGGCGGCGGTATGGCGGAGCTGATAGGGCGTGAACTGGTTTTCCTTGCGTAGCTCGTCGAGCTGGGCACGCTGCTTGGGTGTCAACCTCGTTCGCCACTGCCGTGTCGTCTCGACCTCGCAAGCAGCAAGCTCAGGTGGCGGCACAAACGCCTGGTCACACGCTCGAGTGATTGCCCGGCGATAGCTTGCACTGGTGTAGCGATCGCCAGGTGAGCGGATGGGGTTGTCTTTGACATTGGTACCTGGCCGGTTGCCACAGGACAGAGGTGTCTTGCGAGATGCGTGCAGAGTGATGTGCCGCTCGATCTCTGCATCCGCCGGGCTGAACAGATAGGCGTTGGTCGGTCTGTTGCCCATGAACGCTTCGAGCACCTTCTGAGCTTGCGGGCCAAAGTAGAGCACTCGATCGCGGCCACGGTGTGCAGTCTTGTGATCGACAAGCGTGCAGGTCCAGACAGTGCCCGTGGTGTCGATGTCCACCGATCGCAACCCGAGTAGTTCACCTGGACGAGCGCCGGTGAGCAGTTGCAGCTCGACAATGGCCCGCACCTGGCGGCTCATGTACGGCATGGCAGCTTCGATCAGATCGTCACTGGCAGGCGTCACAGGCTTCGTCTCAGGTGCGGAGGATTGGCCTCGCTTGAGGGGCTGGACGGTCTTGATCGCTTGATACACAGTCACAGGCACAAGCTCTTGAGAGATCGCCCAGCGGAACATGCGACATATCTCGTTTGATACTTTGTTGACATAGCCACGCGACCACTTGCCTTTGGCATGGTCTTTGGACACCATCGCGTTGCGAACTGCCTGGAAGCTCAGCGGCCCGAAATCCTGAGCAGCCGATGAACCGTAAAGCTCTCGCAAAATGCGAAGTGCATTTTTGACATGAAACATGCGAGCGTCATCACATTGGGTGGCGACATCGGGCATGTACGCAGCGATGAGCTCGTTGATTGTCAAGCCGCAATCGCCATCTCGTTTTCGAGCAGGCAGCCTTCGACCCGACGCTTCCCAGTGAGCGACCAGCTGGTGGTATCGTTCACGGCTCTGAGGGGTGTCAAATTCGCCGAGCGGGTAGTCGCGACGCATCTTTGTAACAGAATCGGTGAGCGTGACAACTGCGGTGTTGCGGTCTTTTTTGTGGCGATAAGCGGGCGTTTTGGTCATCGGCGAGGCCTCCAGGACGCATCTGCGCGGCCATGTGCCGCGCGTTTTCTGGTCCATTTCGCATCGTCGGGTAGGAACGGTCTGTTGTAAGTTTTTATCCTGTAGCAGTTTACCAAAATACGCCCGGCGAGACTCGAACCCACAACCTCTGGCTTCGGAGGCCAGCACTCTATCCAATTGAGCTACGGGCGCGTATTTTGCTGATGCTGAGTCGGTTTTCGATGATCAGCACCCGTCGAATCATGCTACGGCTCAGAAGAGCCTGAAGCAACAAGGGTATTTCCTATAGAGCATGAACCGTCGTGCCCGAGTTGCCCGTCATAGGCTGGGGGGTGTCCAGAGAATTGACGACAAACGGTTTTACGCCTTTGGGAGCAGTGCTTGGGCTGGTGTTTGTTTCCAGTGCGGGTACGGGGTTAATCACTACGGGTGTGTTCTTTCTTGCGACCAGTGCCTTTGATTTTTCCAAAGTTCAGAACTTTGGTCTGGCACTGGTCTATGGGTGTGTGTATATCCCCATCGCAACCAATGCAGGGCGAATCATCCGTTTCCTGAACCGCAAAGGCATGAGCACCAGAGCGATCCTCGGCTCAGTCTTGTTGTTGTTGATGGTGGCGTGTTCAATGCCCCTGTTGATGACAGGAATCAGCCGATCTGCGGGCATTGCGTCGATCTGGATGCTGACAGCGGCGTATGGCGTTCTGTGTGGTATCCACTGGCCTGTGGTTCAGGCTTATATCTGCAGCGGGCGATCTGGAGCACAGCTGCGGCGGGCGATAGGGCGGTTCAATATCACATGGTCGTCTGCGACGGTACTGGTGTTCTGGCTCATGGGACCACTCTTGCGTCAGTATCCGCTTGAGTTGATCATGTTGATTGGTCTTTTGCATGGGTCAAATACGATTCTGTTGCGCTGGTTTGCGCCTGACCCAACGCCTAAAGCGGAGATTGAGCACGAGCCTCACCCGCCGATTTATGGCTCACTTTTGATAGTTTTCAGGATTCTGCTGCCTACGAGTTTTCTGGTGCTGGGTGCCGTCAGCCCCATGCTCCCAGAGGTGATGTCCAGACTGAGCGTTGCTCAGGTCTTTCAGCCGATGCTGGCATCGATCTGGCTGATGAGCAGACTTGGTGCATTCATCACGCTCCAGCGTTGGCAAGGCTGGCACGGCAGGTGGTGGCCTGTGCTTCTGGCCGGGAGCACTTTGGTGGCGGGCTTTGGGCTGGTGGTCATATCGCCTCTGGTGCCTGCCTGGATCAACAGCTTGGGCATGACCGGTGGTGGGGAAGGGGCTGGGGTTGTGGTGCTCGTTGCAGGGTTGATCAGCTTTGGGGTTGGGGCTGCGTCGATCTATGCGGGGGCTTTGTATTATGTGATGGAAGTGGGGCAGGAGCATGTCGATTCGGGTGGGTCGCACGAGGGGTTTATTGGTCTGGGATATGCACTTGGACCTGCGATGGGGCTGATCGCGAGCCTGGGCTCATTGCAGAGTTCAGCATCTCATAGCTCGTTTGAAGCGTTGATCCTGGGGCTGGTGCTGATGGCTGTGGTTGTAGCGGCAGTTGTGGCGATGATTCTGATCAGGCGACAATGAGCTTTGTAAAGCTAAGCCTGTGGGCATGTTGGAGCGATAACTCAGATTCGCTGAACCCTTGAGCCGAGTTGTGTGTATATTGAAATAGTTGGAGAGGTTATTGATCAGCCGATAACCGTGCTGTTGAGAGGGTTGATGGACAGCCCGGCAGGTGCCAACTGCGTGGTTGTTCGGGCATTGACATCTGGTCAGGCTGAATGACCAGTTCAACGCAGGCACACGCTCAGCGGGCTTATCAACAGGAGCGGGCTGGTCGATTTACTAGATTCAGAAACACCGAGGCATACCACGCGTGATTATAAAACGCAGATCAGGAGCAATGATGGGCCTAAAGCACATCTCACAGGCATTGGCATTGGCGGGTGCAGTTTCACTTTTCACGACGCAGAGCACACTGGGGCAAACCACAACTGACCAGAGGCTGGCTTCAAACGAGCAGAGCGTGTCGCTTGATGACTGGGCAGACTCTGTCTGGCGTTCAGCGTTTAAGGGCGATGCCTCCAGCGTGCTGGCTGAGCTTGAACAGGTGCCTTCGTCGGGGCAGGCTGGGGCAGGCAAATACTTTGCTGAGGAAGTCCAGGGGTTTCGATCAAGCATCGACCAGCGCAATGCTCAGAGGCAGGAAAAGATTGCTGAGGTCAGCAAAGAACTCGATGAGCATCTGGCTGAAGAAGGCTCCCTGGCATTGAGCAAGGCGCTCCGATCGGCGGTTCAGCTTTACATGCTCGAGATTGACAAAGGGGCATTTTTGCATGAGCCTCGCATGGTCGGTCTTATCGAATCCGCAGCCCGCAGTGCCCGTGAAGCTGAGGACAGCGGCAACTGGCTTGTCGCAGCAACGCTCTTTTCCAGACTCAACACGCTGCTTCAGGAAGACAGAACCTTCCGTCAGGATGCAGAACGACAGGGTAATCGTCTGGCGATGCTTGCGTTGTATGTGCCAAAGAAGCTCTGGCAGATGCGCAATGATCAGCTCATCGCAGAGGGTGAGGACGAGCTGCCGCCATTCAATGCCATCGGCGTGGGGTATGACAAAAAGCTTCAAGGCATATCAGCTGAGCAGGTTAAAAAAGCCATTGCCTATTCTGTTGCCAGGCATGTGAATCCTGAGCAGGCAACACTTTCGCACATGCTCACGGGTGGGCTTGATGCAGTGCGTGTACTTGTGACCACGACGGATCTGGTGGAGGCGTTCCCATCGCTTGAAGATGAACAGGCGACCGGTGCTTTTCTTGGTTTTCTCACGGATCAGATTCAGTGGGTTAAACAGAACGCTGATCAACTTGGCGGGCTTGATCTTCGCAGGGTTGTCAACCGTGTGCTGGCAAAGAACAGCGACACGATCAAGCTGCCTGAGACAGCATTGCTCCATGAGTTTGGCTCAGGTGCAATGGGCGAGCTGGATGATTTTTCTGCCATCATTTGGCCTCACGAGCTGCGCCGGTTCGAGCGTCATACACAGGCCAAGTTTGTAGGCGTAGGCATCCAGATTCAGAATGATGAACAGTTTAACATCAAGGTTGTCACGCCTCTGGAAGGCACCCCTGCCCAGCGCAAGGGGATTCGGGCAAACGATATTATTATCGCAGTTGATGGCAAGAGCACGATTGGGTTTACGCTTGATCAGGCTGTGGATGTCATTACGGGTCCGGAAGGTACACCTGTCACGCTGACGATTCAGCGCGAGGGTGCTGATGGCGAGAAGATCGAAAAAGATATTCATATTCGCCGGGCTGCCATTGATATCGTGACCGTCAAAGGCTGGCAGCGCCATGGTGCCCGTGAGGATGACTGGGACTGGTACATTGACTCCGAAAACCGTATCGGCTACATCCGCCTGACCAGTTTCTCGGGTCACACCACCAAAGAGTTTGACCGAGCTATCAATGATTTGAAAAAGGAAGGTCTCAATGGTCTGATCCTTGATCTTCGGTTCAATCCCGGCGGGCTTCTTTCTGAAGCGGTTTCAATCTCCAATCGCTTCATCAGTCAAGGCGTCATCGTCTCGACACAAGATGGCAACGGCGTGCGGCAGGGACGGGCGGAAATGGCTCGGGAATACAAAGCCACGCTCGCAGGCATTCCTGTTGCAGTGCTCATTAACGAAGGCTCAGCTTCAGCCAGCGAGATCGTCTCTGGAGCCATCCAGGATCATGCTCGCAACGGCGATGTCGATGCCATCCTCATCGGCCAGCGCAGCTATGGCAAAGGCAGTGTGCAAAATGTCTGGCCTCTGGATGGCGGAGCTGCTGCGATGAAAGTGACCACGCAGTATTACGCCTTGCCCAGTGGGCGCGTCATTCACAAAAAACCCGGAGCGACAGACTGGGGCATCACGCCTGATCTGCAGATTGAAATGCTCCCCAGCCAGATTACCGATGCACTGAAGCTTCGGCGGGATGCTGATGTTCTGACTCTTGATGAAAACGGCATCGCTGCTGACAATGGAGACGAACCCAAATCAGATCCCAACGATCTGATCGAAAAGGGCATCGACCTTCAACTTCAGACAGCACTGGTTCTTATCCAAAGCAGAGCGTTGGGCAGAACACTCGCAAGCGCAGATTCCAAGCAGTCCACAACAGATCGCAACTAACCTCTATTCCCCCTGAACTCGCGATTCAGATCAACAACACCAACCCCTCAAAGCCCATGCTGATGTGTGGGTTTTTTTTCTGAGCCTTTCGGGTTCATCGCCTGTGCGATGCCTTGCCTCATGTCAACGATCAGGCCGAGCATCAAAGGCACGAGCAGCAGCGTGAAGATGGTGGCGATGAGCAAGCCTCCGATCACGACAGAACCAAGCCCGCGGTACATCTCTGAGCCAGCACCGGGCACGAGCACCAGAGGCAGCATGCCTCCAACGGAGGTGAGTGTGCTCATGAAGATGGGCCTGACGCGAGATCGCACGGACTGAGCGATGGCAAGCTCGGGGGGCATGGGGGGGGGCATGGGGCTGGTGGTGGAGTCGCCTTGCATAAGTGCTCGAGCGCGATGGACGATGAGAATCGCATTGTTGACCACAACGCCTACAAGAATGACAAAGCCCAGCATCGTGAGCACATCAAACTGTTGAGGCGCGATGGTGGGGTCGGCTGCGGTCCAGTTGTGAACAAAGCGGAGCCCTGCAAAGCCGCCGACGATCGCCAAAGGCACGCTCAACATAATGACAAACGGATATGAAAAACTCTCAAACAAGGCGCACATGAGCAGATATGTGACAACCAGTGCCCAGACAAAGCGTGCGGTTGCAAGCTCTGGAGCCATGCCCAGGGCGATTACTATCAAGCCGACCAGAATGCTCAAAAGCACAACACCAGCTGAGCCATATAGACGCTTTGGTTGATGCATTGAGCGGGCTGCGATGACCAGCCCAAGCACAAGACCCAGAATCGCAACACCAATGCCGATCCATCGTGTGGTGATGACCACGCGTTTATCTGGTGCTGCTGTTGAGCTTCCAAAGAGGGCGGTTTTCACTTCATCCAGACGGGCAGCGGTACCTGTCAGCTTGACGCGCATGGTTGAATCGATCAACCCTGCGGCTCGTGTGGGTGCGATGAGCTGTTCATTGATCAAGGCAATGGTTTCTTGCACGGTTGTGCCGGGCTGATTCTTGATGGATATGGTGACGGCCGATTGCTCTTCGACTCTGCGAATCTGCTGTGGAGCCAGTGAGGGCGAGATGTCCGCCACCATATCCAGAGGCACGACCCGTCCCGCAGGGGTGGTGATGGGAATGGATGCAAGAGATTCTTTGGCTGCCAGGGAGCCGGGCTTTGAGATGGCAATGAGATCAACAGGATCGCCCATGAGTTGGTAGTCGCCGATGAGCACGCCATCGACCAGCCCGCGCACTGACAAACCCAGATCCGTCGCAGTGATGCCCAGTTCCCGGCCTGCCTCATTAATGCGGACGCGCCATTCCTGTTGACTCAGGTTGAAGTTTGCGGGATTGGCTCCGACATTTCGTGGACCAAACACGCCCATCGATTCGCCGAACATCATCGAGGCTGCTGCTGTGACGCGTGAAAGATCAGGCCCGGAGATATCAACATTGATTGAGCTTGAGCCGCCCACATTCCTGCCAAAGATGGAGGACTGACCCGCCCCGCCATAAGTATCAGGAATCTGCATGGCGTTGGAGAGGAGCGTTCCGATGGGAATGACCCTTTGTGGATCCTGGCTGGTCGCGCCGCAGAACATGGTTCCACCGAAGGCTCCGATGAACATGTTTTCAACAGGCACCGCATCAAAAGGTTTTCCCGCGCCCCATCTGGGAATCGGTGCCAGACTTGCGACCGAATCCGGATCGTTGATGTCCGCAACAAGGTAAGGCCTCATGCGGTCTTCGATGCGCTCAGCAATGCTCCGCATCTGAGCCACAGAATAAGCTGGCGGAATCAACAATCCTCCAAAGACCAGATTGCGATTGCCCGCAGGAAGATAGTCCAGCGGCGGCATCATCTGCGCAGCGCCGAAAAGACTGATCGCAGTCATCGCCAGCACAATGCCAGGCCGAAGCGTGAACCCTGCCCACCCGCGATTGAGCCATGCAATCCCCCGGCTCAGGCGATCGGTGATCAGCGTCGCTACAAAGGCAAGCCCAAACAACGATTGCAATGGTTTAAGAATGAATGCCCGACTTGGCGCATGAGGCCTGAGCCAGCGTGAACAGGCTGCGGGGATGACCGTAATGGAAACAATCAGCGAAAGTGTGACAGACGCAACAATGGCAAGCGAGATGTCCCGGAACAACTGCCCAGCTTCTTCTTGAATGGTCAGGATGGGCACAAAGACCGCAATGGTCGTGAGTGTTGATGCCAGGATGGCGCCCCAGACTTCACGCCCGCCAGTATGGGCTGCCTGCATGGGGCTGTCGCCAAGTTGGAGCCTGCGGTGGATGTTCTCTAGCACCACGATGGCATTATCCACCACCATGCCCACCGCAAAAGCCAGCCCCGCCAGCGAGACGACATTGAGTGTTCGTCCCAGCCCCAGCAAGACCAGAAAGGTGCCGATGACGGAGATGGGAATCGCCAGAGCGATTACACCGGTCGCGATAAACGAACGAAGGAACAGCAAGAGCACGCCTGCAGCGATCAAGCCACCAATCCACAAGTTATTAGTAACCAGATTGATCGCAGAAGTAATGTAGTCTGTCTCGTCATAGACCTGCCTGAGTCTGAGGTACTTGCCGACTTGAGGATTGAGTGTGGGGAGTACATCGCGCCTGATTTCGTCGAGGCGTTGCCTTGCTTCAGCCATGAGGTCCATGACATTGGCATCGGTCTGTCTGATCATGTTGATAGCAAGGCTCGGCGAGCCCAGCGAGCGTACAAACCCGCGCTGGCGTGCGTGTGTGATCTGGGCATCGCCCACATCGTGAACATACACAGGCAGACCATTGCGGTAGGTGATGACAGTTGCGAGGATTTCATCAACGCTGGTGTACTGCCCCATGACACGGATGCGATAATCGCGTTTGCCCTCAGCGATCGATCCTGCTGAAGTATTCTGATTCTGTTGACGAACCGCCTGGATGACCTCCTGGGCGCTGAGCTGGCGTTGAGCAAGAGCGATAGGATCAAGCCGAAGATGGACCTCAGGCTGACGGCCTCCAAAGACATTAACCTGGGCCACACCATCAATACGCTCAAGCATCGGTTGAATGCGTTTCTCAGCAGCGTGTTGAAGTGTGGTGATATCAAAGTCAGGGAATAGTTTTTGTCCTTCAGGGCTCAGATCAAGGATGATCCAGGCAATGGCGTTTTGCCCAGCGCCGTCAGCTGCGGTGATGGTGGGCTGGGTGACATCCTGCGGATAATCAGGCACCTGTCTGAGTGCATCAGAAACATCCTGCTTGGCCTGATCGATGTTGGTTCCCAGCGTGAACTCGAGAGTGATGGTTGCGCCGCCATCGGTGCTGGCGGAGGTCATTGATTTGAGATTTTCGACATTCTTGAGTCGCTCTTCCTGCTCCTTGGTGATGTCGTCGACGATTTCCTGCGGGCTTCTGCCGGGCCAGTTGGTCTGGACGGTTACGACAGGTTGATCGACAGTGGGGGTAAGCTGAATAGGAATCGCCTTCAGACCGATGAGCCCGAACATGACAACCAGCAACACCGTCACCGTCACAGTGACCGGCTTGGAGATAGAAAAACCAACGATGTCCATACTCAGTGGTCCTGTTTGTTGCTGGCTTGATTGATGATCTTCAGAGGCTGACCGGGGTAGAGCCGCTCATTGCCTTCGATGACCACCTGCTTGTTCAATAAAGGTGTAGCTGAGATAACAACCACCCGTGTCGCTGATGCAGGCAGCGTCTTGACCCTCGCAATGGCAGCTTTGCCATTGTTGTCGTAATACAGAAACTGCCCAGCATCATCACGAAGAACTGCATCCTTGTTGACCGTAAGCAAAGGCTCCTTTGAACCCGTAGGGATGTACGCGGTCACGCTCATCCCCGGGCGCAAAGACCTCTTTGCATTACTCAAAGCCACGCGCACAGGGAAAAGCCTGCTCAAGGGATCAGCATCCGGTACGATGCGCGTGACATGAGCCTCGATGCGTTGATCCAGCGCGGTCACATGAATGAGCACCTGTTGATTTTTCTGACTCAGCCGATCGATGTAGGCTTCGGGAACATCAAGCCTGGCTTCCATGTGATCCAGGGAAACAATCTGAATCAGTGCATCGCCCAACTTGAGCCATTGACCGACTTCAGACTGCTTTGAGACAACGCGCCCTGCAAAGGGTGCGCGGATACTCATGTCATCGAGTCTTTGCTGGGCCAGCGTCAGGTTGGCTTTGACCCGCAAGATGTCGGCCTGAGCCTGTTTAATGCGTGCCTGGGAGATGGTGACACTGGTCTGAGCATCATCAAGTTCGCCCTCGCTGGCGCTGGATTTGGCCATCAACTCGTGGAGCCTTTCAAGATCGCGTTGATCGCTGTGAAGTTGTTGCTGGCGTTCAAGCAACACAGCCTCGGCAACGCTCACCTGGGCGTCTAGGCGGACAATATCAAGCTTTCGCCGCGTGTCGAAAAGTCTTCCCACCACCTGACCCTTTTTAACCTCGTCGCCTTCATCCACCGTCAACTCAACCAGCAAGCCAGGCTCTTGTGTAGCCAGCATGGATCGCATGGACGACCGAAGCTCGCCCGTAATCGAACGCCAGCTTTCAACAGTCTCAAGTAAAGGCTGGTCAACCACCACCGATGCTGGCGGCGGCCCACGGTGCTCTTCACCAGGTTGAGTTTCAAGGCTCAAACTCGATCGACCTTCCAGATTGTTCGGTGCTGATGCCAGAGCAGTGCAGCCCGCAAAGACAAAGGCCAAAGACCAGTATCTGACGCGGTTGATATGTGTTGATGACAACATCTTTACTCTTTCACCTCCGAGATTGATCGAGCCTGATCAGTGGGCAGTTCAGCCTTGCTGTGATCCTCTGGCAGAGTCTATGGGCAGGCAAGCCCGACGCTGCGGAGGCAATGGTATCCTGCATCAAGGCCTGGGCGCGATCTCAAGCAGAAAACAGCCTTCCTCGGTGCCGACGATCAACTGCTTGAGCCCCATAAGATTCCCAGTCGTGACAAAATAAGGTGTTGAAGCAACCGGCAGATCCAGTGAGCCTGCATCAGACAGATTCGGTTGATTGAAGACAATGGACACCGCTGCGGGGTTTTCACAGGCGGCAATCAGATCAGGAAGGTCGTCACCATTGAGATCACCCAGCGCAAGCCCTTTCGGGGCGACACCCACCGCGACAATCTCAGTATCAGCAAATGAGTAATAAGACAGCTTTGTCGGTTCAGTTGGGGGATTGAACCAGACATTGAGCGTGTCTTCGCGTGTGCCAGAGATGACCAGATCGGTCCTCCCATCGCTATTAATATCACCAGCGATGAGGCGTGATGATTCGTATAATGTATTGATACTGTACAAAGAGTCCCATCCCTGGGGCTTCCATTTCCAAACAATGGCTCCGCCGAGAATAGAGCCAAGAGGACGCGGACTATCAATTGCTATCACATTTCCAAGTGTAATCAACTCACACCGCCCATCGCCATTCATGTCGGCAAGTGCAAGGTCAGTAGATGCACCTGTAAGTCGACCAACTGGCTGAGGCTCAGCCCAGCTCTGAGTAGATAACAGCACCATGACACTTTGTTCCCTGAATGCAATGGCAATGTCCTGCTTGTTATCGCCATCGATATCACCCAGGACCAGGCGATGGGGTTTGCCGGGGATGGTCCATGTTCGCCGGGTTTGAGCCTTGAGATTTTCATCAAGTTCGATGAGGCTGAGCGTGCCCTGGGTTGGACTGACCAACAGCAGGTCCGGCTTGTTGTTGTGATCCAGATCAGCAATGACAAGATGTGTCGCCAGAATACCGGTCTTGATTTCTTTATGGATCAGCGTGTTGTCAGGCGTGGCAATCAGAATTGCAAGCGAAGGCAGGCGTTTGCGAATCAACACCAGATCAGGCAAATCGTCACCCGTCAGATCTGCAACTTCGCCAGCGACAAACGAGCCTTGCACGCTGAGCTTGTGCATCGGTTGCATGAGTGGAGCAGGCGTTTGCGGGTAGGGGACAAAGTGTCTTTGGCCCAGCCTGCCCGGAGGGCGGAAGTTGTCTAAAAGCCAAACTTTACGATCGGGATAAGCATTGATGAGCTGTTGAGCCTTGCGTGCATCAAGCTCGCGTGCCCAGATAATGTTCTGGCGATCGATGTTGGCAGTGTTCTGGATCCACTCTTCATGAGGTGTATACCTTCGCCCATGGCGTTCAAGCACAAGATGCTTTCCAGGCTCATCATTCAACCTGTTGATGATCTGTTCACGATCAAGGGACCACTGCATTTCTTTACGATCAGCAAACGCGACTGACATCGTCAATGGAACCGTTATGAAAGTAACGAGATTAGCGCCCAGTACAACAAAGACCAGCGCTTTGCCCAGACCGTGATTTTTGCCAATGACCCAGGTGCGTCGAAGTGCCGAAACAATCAGCAAGAAAAAAAGGCCCGTCGCGGGCGCGATGTAATGCGGGTGAAACCAGATCACAAACCCTGATGCCAACAACACAACGCCAATCGTGGCCAGTGAAAAACCAATCGCATCGTCTCTCAAGCCCAGCGTCCAGTCGATTGTTTTTATCAACTGAAACTTCTTTTTAATCAACATCAGCACCAGCGGAATCGCCATGGCTGGGAAGATGTAAAACCCCAGGTACACGATGAGTTTTTCAAACGATCGCGAGAGGATCTGCTGGTTTTTTGTATATCGTTTGGCCTTTCGGCGTTCCCAATGGCCATAAAAATCTTCCAGCTTGCGATTGTTGTATTGCGGCGGCTCGTGTTTGGATTCAAAGATAAATGTCGGTGCTGTGGAATACTGCTCACCATGAGCCTGATACGCAAAGGTCGCTGGCGAACCCGTGGTTCTAAAGTTGTATAACGCCATCCAGAGCCCCGCGACCAGCAAGACCGCCATAATAGGAAGCCCAACCAGCCAGGCTGATTTATTGAGATTGTCCCAAACGAGTCGCGACCGTGAGGGAGCGGTCTTTGATTCTGCCCCAGGCCCGTTGCATGGCCCAGGGGTCAATGCACCATGAGATTGTGCTCGCAAGACCGGTTTGACAAGGCAACCCCAGCCCAGCCAGAGTGTTGCGGGAAGACTCACTACGAGCCCTTCAAACGGCCTGGTATTGGCAAGGATCACCAGGCCGATGCCCGCGATGAGTGAATATCTGGGGCAGAGTGGTTTTTTGACCAGTCTGGCGACGCTGCCAAAGAGAAGCATCCCGCCCAGAGCTGCTGCTGAGCCTCCCCAGTAGGTGTTGCCCCACCACGCCAGGATGCCCGGGTGTGTAGCGACCAGAAGCCCGCAAATAAATGCCCAATGTCGAGGCATCCATGCGCGGGCCATCCAGATCGCTGCAGGCACCAGAAGCATGGTGCTCAGGATCACGCCGATCAGTGGATGACCCAGCACCTGTCCCAGCGCCAGCACCAGCCCTTGTCCCGGTGGATACTTCGAGATATACGCTGGGATCATCAGCACATGCTCAGTCTCAAAAAACCGCCAGAGCAATGACGACGGATTGGCCAGCCTGCCTGAAGCAAAGGTGTCTGAAGCCAGCAGATACGAAAACTCATCATGTATTCGCGGGATGGCAGGCCTGATGATCGCGAGCACAAGCAGCATCATTCCGGTGAGACTGGTGAGCCCTGTCACGAGCAATGCATAGTGTGATCGGCAAAGCTTTCGCAACAGCTTCCAGCAACTGCAACCCAGCATCAACAGCCGATTGCGAAACAACACAAGCACCAACAAAAACACGCCCGATGCGATCAACTCGATGATCACAAGCATCAACAACAGCGTGAGAAGTGGGTCTTTGGAAATCATGCTGATGCGTGATACCTGATCAAGGCTTTGAAAAAACCTCAGCGTCTGCGAACTGAAAGAATGCCCAGGAAGAAACTGCCCAAAAGTGCCTGGCATCCCAGCACCATCAGCGTCACACCCGGAATCACCCAGCGAAGCGTGCGCTGGTAATCAAGATCACCAAACCCCCCCGCCCGCCAGCCCAGTGCTGCAGCCAGCACCAGCCCCACACCAGAAAGTCCCATGAACAAGCCAAGCACAACGCCCGCTTCCAGAGGCACACGCTGGGCCAACGCACCAAGACGATAAGTCCGCGGCGCAAGCCCCTCTGCACGGGCAAAGGTCTCGGTGAATGCTGCGAACATCATCGCTTGTACACCAATGGTGATAGCAGCAGCTCCCACCACCAGCGTATGAACATCAAGCGTCACACCAAAGACCGCCCGGGGGCTGCCCAGAAGCCACAGACTCAATATCAACCCCAATGCTGTCAGCACTAGCCCGGGATAAAAGAACAGCCAGCGCGGGCTATACAAAAGCATGAAGCGAAGATGTCGCCAACCATCACGCCAAGTGCGCAGATGAGGCCCGCGTGTTCGCCCATCCACGCTCAGTGTCGTAGGTACCTCAATGGTTTTCATGTCCAGAAGCGATGCCTTGATCACCATCTCGCTGGCAAACTCCATGCCTGTCGTGCGAAGATCCATGCGGTCCGCAGCAGCCCGGGAGAAGCCTCGCAGACCACAGTTGTAATCATTAAATGGCGCTGCAAAAAAACGCCTGCCCAGCCAGGAGATCACAGGCGTGCCCAGATAACGGTGCAGCACAGGCATCGCGCCGGGTTCAATGCCCCCTGCAAAGCGATTACCCACCACCAGCTCATACCCCTGCCTCAGTTTTTCAACATAAGGCATCAAAGTACAAAAATCATAACTGTCATCCGCATCCCCCATGATGATGTATGTACCCCGGGCTGCTTTGATTCCACCCATGATCGCAGCACCGTATCCCCGGGTTGGCACATCCGCTACGCGAGCGCCGCACCGTCTGGCGATGTCTTGTGAGCCATCGGTTGAGCCGTTGTCTGCGATGATGACTTCGCCGATAATCCCCGACCGCTTGAAGCAGTCCAGAGCCTTGTTGATGCAAATCTCCAGCGTCTCAGCCTCATTCAAACAAGGCATCACCACAGAAAGCTCAATCTCAGCGCCTTCTCCCTTAGCACATTCAACAGTGCCATCTGCCTGTCCAGTATGAACCTCGATCGGCTCGCCCGGCAGCAGCACCTTTGACCTGGTAGATGTATCAGCCATGAAACGCCCTTCTCAACTCAGCTTTGATTATCAGAACAACTTCAGTGCAAGTATAGATACTCCAGTCTCAGCCCGATGAATCAGCAAAAACCACGCAATCCCGATGGCTCACCGTGCTCAATCCGGCTTGGTCCTTGCTAACAAGGGAAATTCGCCTCGAAGTCTACTGGCAATGTCTGTGATCATTCTGGCATCCGTCGTGATGGTCTGATGACTCAATAACATCGGTCCCGGTGTCACAATCAGATCAAATCCGACTGGTGCTGAGTTTGTTGTTCCCACCCAGTCGTCGGTGTCTCTGGCATAACAAATCAACTCGTAATCTTTCCCCTCAAGTCCTTGATCGAGCAAGCCCAGAAACACCGATCCCGGTTTCATATCTGCACTTGGCTTGTCCACTGTGATGAACCGGGCGAGTTTGGCGCCCCGGTGAGGCGTGCCGATTGTAAAGAGCCTTTTGATATTGAGTTTTCTTCCCTCAAGCATCGCAGCCCGACGCGCGACCAGCCCGCCCATGGATACTCCGATCACATCGACCTGTGTGGTTCGCTCAGGATCATCACTGGGCCAGCGCCGATCGATTTCAGCAATCACATGCTCAGCCATGGCATCCAGGTCGTTATAAAAAGGAAATGATATATCAATGATCTTTGAATGCGGCCCACCGACATTCTTTCGGATTCGGCGTGCAAGCCCGCCTGCTGAGGGTCGCCATGCACGCCAGCCTCCCAGCACAACGATCGGCCGGGCAGGATCCACAGGCTCTGCCTGCATGCGGTTCTGGATCTGCCGGACCCGGTCCATAGGCATATCAAGTGTCAAACCGATAGTTTGAGCTGAAGAACACCCCCCTGCATTCAGCACGAAAACGCCCAGAATGACATGCAAACACACAAAACCGAAACAAGTTGCCCCCTTGAGCGGTACAAACTGACGGGTCAGCTTGCAGGATTGATGCAATCGGCCTTGGATCATGCCGAATGATAGTGTGGATGCCAGGGATGTGTCCGTAACCGAATCTGCTCGAACAGGAGTCCGCTGTGTTGATCAAACGATTTTCAAGCATCGCTGGTACCTTCATCGCTCTTTCCAGCCTGGCATTTTCACACGCACAGGCTTCTCAGGACACCACCTCCTACATCCGTGTGGTCGAGCAAGGCAGCCAGATTCGCCTTGAGGTCGCTTCCAAGCACTTTGTGCCCAGCGATGAGGCTGCCCCCACGGTTGATCTGGTGGGCGCGGTACATCTGGCAGACCCCTCGTTTTATACCATGATCCAGGACCAGCTCGATACCCACGACCTCGTGCTCTTTGAAGGCGTTAAACCCATGGGCGCAGGTGACCTTGCTCAGGGAGAGGTCGTCATGGGTCATGCGATCGATCCCATAGTGGCAACCAGTCGTCGGCTGCGCTTCCTGGCAACCATGATCGAAGCGAACCGACGCACCGAAGATGCCTACCCCGATTCAATCAATGATTTCGTGGCTAACGCAGAACAACGCATCAGCTGGCTGGTCCATTCAAACCGCACAGATGCCTGGGGCCATGAGTTGATCTACAAGCGCGAGAAAGGCGACGGCTTCTGGGCGTTTGATATCGTCAGTCTCGGTGCAGACAACAAACCCGGAGGCATCGGCGACAATGCTGACCTGCGCTTTTCAGATCAGGCCCGGCCTGACATCAATGAACTGGGCCTCTCTGAAGTGCGAAGCCTTCAAGAAGAGATGGGCCAGGCGATGGGTCTCACATTTCAGCTTGATGGCGTGGACTGGAATCGCCCACGATGGCGCAACAGCGACCTCTCCATCGACCAGGTTATGGACCTTCTGGGCAGCGGCCCGGTGAGCTTCAAACAAGAGAACAAGGGTGAAGAACACGAACTCTTTGAGATGCTCCAGGGCGGCGGCGTATCTGCCAAGATCATGAAACTCATGTTCACATTTATCAAACGAAGCTCGGTGGGCCAGACCGTCGTCAAGGTCTTGCTGATGGACATGCTGGCGCAGGCGGATGAGTTGATGACGATGATGCCTGGTGATGCTGCCAAACTGATGGATGTGATTATCAACGATCGCAATCAGGCGGTGCTTTACGATCTTGATCTGGTCGATCGGTTTGAGCCTGAGGTCAAGTCCATCGCGATCTGGTACGGTGCTGGTCATCTGCAAGCCATGGAAAAGCAGCTTGTCGATGATCTTGGTTACAAGCCTGATGGCATAACCTGGGTGCCTGCGATCAGCGTGGATCTTTCAGAAATGGGTGAGCATGAAGCCACGCTTCGCATGGTGCGAACAACCTTCAACCGCATGATCGAACAGCAGATCAAAATGATGAAGATGATGGACAAATAAGCCCATCGCCCGGGGTCAGCTTCTTATGAAGTTTTCCCGATGGTGACTTCTGTTGGTGCAGGCTCAACATCGCCCGCAGCGATCTTGTCAAAGCCCGAGCCAAGTTCGCCGATGGGATCTGGCGGGATAATGTCCACCTTTTTCTCGCCAAGTTTGACCTCGCCCCTGTTCACACGATCTTGAAAAGTCTCGCACTCGCTCAGCAGGCGTTCCAGGATTTCCTCTTCTGGAATATTGGCGACCTTCTCGCCCTGGACATAGATGATGCCTCGCTTGTTGCCGGCAAACACCGCCACATCAGCTCCCTCAGCCTCACCCGGTCCATTCACAACGCACCCCATCACCGCCACCTTGATGGGAAGCTGAATCTGGCTCTGAAGTTTCTCACGGACTTCCTGAACAAGTGTGAACAGATCCACCTGGATTCGGCCACAGGTCGGGCAGGCGATAAGCTCTGCTCCCACACGCTCACGCATGCCCAGACTGTACAAAAGCTCAAGCCCGTCTTCAACTTCAAACACAGGATCGCTGGCGTAGCTGATACGGATGGTGTCGCCGATGCCATTGACCAGAAGACCTGACAACGCTGCGATGGATCGAATCGCCCCGGTCTCTCTGGGGCCTGCATGGGTCACACCAAGGTGCAGTGGGTGGTCAAAGCGTTTGGAAATCTCAGCGTAAGCGTCAATGGCTAGCGTCGCATCCATGCTTTTGGCACTGATGCAGATATCAAAAAAATCCCGCTGAGCAAAGATGTCCAGATATTCTTCAAGCTTGGCGATCATGATCGAGAGCATGGCACCATGCTTGTGCTCAGAGAACACATGCCCCAACTCCTTCATGCGCTGCTGCTTGTCCTTGCGCTCGACGATCGAGCCCTCGTTAACGCCGATGCGGATAGGAATACCCGCATCCTTGCATGCATCAATCACCGCATTCACTTGACCGCCATCTGAGATATTGCCCGGATTCAGGCGGATCTTGTGTACGCCAGCTTCCACAGCCTCGATCGCCCGCTTGAAATGAAAATGCACATCTGCCACGATCGGCACACCAACCGCAGGGATGATCTCTTTGAGTGCCTCGGTGTCTTTTCGCTCAGGAACCGCGACGCGAACCACATGGGCACCTGCAGCTGCGAGCCTGTTGATCTCGGTGATGCAACGATCGATCTCGTGGGTGTAGCCCGCTGTCATGGTCTGGACGACGACCGGCGCAGGTTCGCCAGGCTGACCTTTGGAATCAGCCAGCCCGCCACCGATTTGGACGATGCCGGTCCGCTTGTCGCCGACGAATATGGGCCTGGTCTTTTGGCGTGGGTTCATAGTTATTGATTGTAGAAGGGCGTTTTATGCTAGAAGAGCCTGCGATGTGCTCGAACATTGGCATTTTCTTTGCGGATCCACTTGTCTGACGGGCATCGAACACCGATAAGATGTTCACGGTGACGACATGATCAAGGTTCAACGCATCTCAATGAACGATCCTCTCTATGAGCAGGCTTGCGCTTTGCGCGAGCGGGCTTTGCTGGAGCAGGTCGGGCTGACCATGGCCAAGTTCAAAGCCGCCTTCCCAGGCGTCGAAGAACGATTCGAGCATTTCGTTGCGGTCTTTGATCATCCCAATGGTCCTCGTGTGGTGGGGTGTGCCAGTCTGCTCTGCGATGAACCTGAAAAGGGCGTTGGCAAGCTCATGCAGATGGCTGTGGACCCGCAAAGGCAAGGCGAAGGCATTGGTCGCAAACTGGTCGTAGCGGTTGAAGCTCGTGCATTTGGCACTCTGAAACTGACCGATCTGGTCTGTCACGCCCGTGGGGAAGCCATCGACTTTTACCAGGCTCTGGGCTGGAACCCCATCGGCGACCGATTTGATGAAGTCGGCATCGAACATCAGAAGATGGGCATCAACGCGGGCGTTCTCGAGCCCGGCATCTCCTGAGTTCAGCCAACACTCTCATGGAAAACCCTGAAATCTCGGCAAGTTTGCAATCGAGGGTACTCTCAATTCGAGGTTCGTGACCTCCCAGACGCAAATTGGCAAGATGTTGACCACCCGAAGCTGTCAGATTGGCTCAGATTGCCTATCTTCACACAAAACTTTCAGTGTGGATCGCTCCTCAGGACCTTCTTATGCTTAGAGCGAACGCGGGAGTGCTTGGAAGGGTTCCAGATCGTGCAAAGCCCAAGACTGCTCTTTGAAGCTCATGGCCTGCGCTGCACCAAGCAGCGTGAACATATCTTCAGCGTACTGAGTGCCTCCAATGCCCATCCCACCGCAGACGAGATCTACCATCTGGTCCGGGATTGTTGCTGTGGATTGAGCCTGGCAACCGTCTATAACGCGCTGGAAGCCTTTGCAGATTCAGGACTTTGCCGAAAAATACCCAACGCACATGGTGCTTCTCGCTATGACGCATGTCTGCACGATCATGTCCACATGATCCTGCCCGATGGTCAAGTGGTTGATGTGCCTGAGGATCTGAGCGATTCCATTGTCAACCAGATCCCCAATGGTGCCATGCAGGACATCGAAGATCGGCTGGGTGTTCGCATCAAAGGCATGGTCATTCAGCTCATCACCGAACCCGCCAGCGAGCCAGAGCCGGATTAATCCCGGATATGGGGGGGTTCGCAGGCCGCTTTCCCTCGCAGCATTTATTCCCTAATGAAAAAATACGAGCCGCGACCGTGAGGGAGCGGTTTTGCCGATTGCCCACAATCTCATGGATACCCGTGGCAGAGTAAAAATGCGTAAAAAAAACGGAGCTGAGTGCATCAGCTCCGTCGTGGTCATGCTCAATTTTCCCAGCTCTGGATTTTAGCGGGTTCCCTTGGGTGCCTGAAGCGTGACGGTTTTGTCGATTTTCTTGCCATCGTGGAGGATGGTCACAACGACCTCATCGCCTGGCTTGTGAGCAGCCAGCATGGGCATCCACGCCTGAACAGACCCAATGGTTTTGCCATTCCACTTGAGAAGAACATCGCCATCCTGAATCCCTGCAAGGTCTGCTGATCCATCTTCTGAAACACCTTCGACCAGCACGCCTCCGGATTCATCGTCGTAGCTGCCGGGCCTGATACCAAAGCGAACCTTGATCGACCCCCGGCCCGGACCTCGCCTTGCCTGAGGATCACTCGTGGGTGTGAAGTCAAACCCTTCAGTTCGATCCGCAGCAGCCTCAGCAACACGCGTAACGAGCCTGGCAACCTGAATCGCGCCCACTCGATTGACCTTCCAGCCCATATCGCCAGGTGTGTGGTAATCGTCATGAGTCCCCGTAAAGAAAAACAACACAGGCACGCCATAGCGATAAAACGATGCGTGATCACTTGGACCTGTCCCAGATTTCTGCATGCCGATATCAAGCCCTGAATCCGCCAACATCGGCTCAAGCCAGGTTTCAAGCCCGTCTGCTGTGCCCACGCCACCCAGTTGAACATGACCCTCACGGAGTCTGCCGATCATGTCCATGTTGATCATCAAGGCAATTTCTGAAGGCTGAAGGGTTGGGTGCTGAGTGTAATACTTTGAGCCATTAAGCCCTGATTCCTCAGCACTGAACCCCATGAACAAAATGCTGCGTGCGTTGGCACCGTCTGGCAGGTTGTCGTACCTTTGCTTGAGCCACTGGGCAGCCATGATGACGCCCGAAGTGCCCGATGCGTTGTCATCACCGCCTGGGTGCAATTGACCGACGCTGCCTGAGACACTTCCGAAATATCCATACCCCACATGGTCGTAATGGCCTCCGACGATGACATATTCATCAGCCAGATTGCCCTTGCCTGCGAGAATCCCGCCGATGTTGTCGGTGAGAACCTCCAGCTTCTCTATTCTGGTTACAACTTCAACACTCGCGCCGGGCAGATCAATCACTCCGCCATTCTCATTGGCCAGTGAAGTCAGATCAGCCAGAGATCGGCCCTTGGCATCAGCTGATTTGAGCAGCTCGTCCGCAGCGTCCTGTGAGATCATCACCACAGGAATTTCCTGGCGCATCGGACCGCGTGCCCGTGTTGATCGCGCATCTTCAAGCCTGCCACAACGATCATCATCAACACCGGGTGGGCACACGAAAATAATCGCTGAAGCGCCGCGAGCCGCAGCTGCTTTGAACTTGCCCATCAGCCCAGCATTGGGCGACCACTTTGGGCCACTGGCATCCGTCCACTGGCTGGTCCCTTGCTCATTGAAAGGCTCAAACCGCAGCATGATTACAATCTTGCCTTCCAGATCAGTGTCCTCGTCATAGCTGGAATACCCATCGCCACCCTCGTCGATGGAATACCCCACAAACGCCAGGCTGCCAGAGGCTTCGCCGTTGCCAGCATACCCAAGCGTGTTGAAATCCACGCCCGGCGTCAGTTCAAGCATGCGCCCGTCAACACCAATCGTCAGCCTCTCCTGTGTCACCTTAAGTTCAGATGGTGCTGAGAAGCTCTGTCGATACGATGCGTTTGGTGTGTCGTCAGCATCAGGAAAAGCAGGTGCAAGCCCGATCTTTCGATACCAGAACTCAATATATTCCGCAGCCAGTTCGTTGCCTCGCGTGCCCGGGGCTCGGCCTTCAAAGAACGGGTTGGAAAGCGTCATGATGTGCGCGTCATACTGACGAACATCTTCATCAAGCTGGCCCAGAAGCTCCGCAACCGGAGCGGAGCTCGCCGCGTTGATGGGGTCGTCTTCTCCAGCTTGCACACCTGATGCCAGGCCCAGCCAAAGCGAAAGCCCTGCAACGCTACAAGTCCGCATAGAAAGGCACAATCGGTAAGGTTTATTCATTGGATGATTCCGTGATGAGCCTGCATGATCTGGCAGGCGGTTTTGGGCAGACGGGTATTCCATCTGCCTGAGATCGAAGTGTACCTTTGCAACTTGGCTCTGGTTGCGATAGCAGGATATCAACTGCGAGGGGTTTTGTGAGGGGTCCAGTTTTGAAGGGCGGACTATCTTGTCTGGAAAACCGCTCGTCTGGGCGTCTAAACTATCAGCGTCGATCGGGATTGGGACGGATCGACGCTTCAAATCACGGGTTGAGCATCGTCTTGACCCGTACAAAACGCCTCCCAACTCGGATACTGCACATGGATTACACCCAGGTCACCAAAGACCAGCAGGATCACATGCTCGCAACGGTGGGTGTGGATTCGATCGATCGTCTGTTTGAGGTCATTCCCGAGCCTATCCGCTTCAAGGGTCAGCTTGATCTGCCCCAGGCTGCTTCAGAGCTTGAGCTTCAGCAGGAACTGACCCATCTGGCCAGCCAGAACCACACCGCTCAGGACCGCGCCTGCTTCATGGGCGCGGGAGCCTATGACCATTTCATCCCGGCATTCATCGACCCCATGATCTCCCGAGGCGAGTTTCTCACTGCCTACACCCCATACCAGGCAGAGGCGTCCCAAGGCTCACTTCAGGCTTTCTTCGAGTTCCAGACCCAGATCGCCAGACTCACAGGCATGGATCTTGCCAACGCCAGCATGTACGAAGGTGCAACCGCAGCTGCAGAAGCGGTCCTGCTGGCGGTCAACCACACCTCCAAACGGCGTGTTCTGGTCGCTGAGACCATTCACCCCGATACCCTGGCGGTTCTAAAAACCTACACCGAGGATCTGGCTGTGGATCTTATCATGATTCCCCAGCCTGCAAAAGGCGCGGGCAGGCTGAATCCCGACACGGTTCGTGAACTTGTTGATGACGATACCGCCTGCATTATCGTGCAGTCACCCAACATCTTCGGCATCATCGAGCCCATCAAAGACCTCTTCCACGCAGCAAAAGAACCCGATCCTTCACAAACCAAAAGACCCGGCAAACAACCCATTGCTATCTCGATTTTCAATCCGATCAGCTTGGGGCTTTTGCGTTCACCCGGTGAGTGTGGTGCAGACATCGCTGTGGGCGAGGGGCAGCCTCTGGGTTCACCCCTGCAGTTTGGCGGGCCTTACCTCGGGCTGTTTGCTGCCAAAAAAGCCTTCGCTCGTAAAATGCCCGGCAGGCTCGTCGGGATGACGCACGACAAAGATGGCCGAGCTGCATTTTGCCTCACACTTCAAACCCGTGAACAGCACATTCGTGGAGCCAAAGCCACCAGCAATATCTGCACCAATCAGGGGCTTTTCGCTCTCCGCGCTACCATGTACATGACCGCAATGGGCCCTGAAGGTTTGCAAGAAGTTGCAGAACTTTGCACACACAAAGCCCACTATCTCGCAGATCAAATCGCCCAGCTTCCCGGTTTTTCACTGGCCCATCCAGATGCACCCTTCTTTAACGAGTTTGCTGTGCGATGCCCCTTTCCAGCCAGCCAGTTGCTTGATTTGGCAGCAGAGCAAGGCTTCCTGGCAGGCGTCGCTCTGAACAACCCCAGACTGGGCAGTGTTGGTTGTGATCATGGGCTGCTCATCGCGGTCACTGAAAAACGCACTCGTCAGGAGATGGACCAACTTGTCCAGGTCTTCGCACAAATCACGCAAAAAACGGGTGGGAGCAACGCATGACTCAGACTTTCATGGAACCAGGGATGTCAAAAACCACCGATCAAAAGTCCAACATCGCCCGTCGCAGCGATCGCCCGGTTGAACCCACCATCTTTGAAAAAGACTCGCCGGGTCTTCGCGCTATTGACCTGCCTGCGCTTGATGTGCCTCGATCTGAACTGCCTGAAGATTTGCTTGGCAAGGGTCCCAGCTGGCCCGCGATTGGTCAGCTACAGGTTGTCAGGCACTACACCCATCTCAGCCAGCGCAACTTTGGTCTTGATGGCGAGTTTTATCCGCTTGGCTCGTGCACCATGAAATACAACCCGCGCATCAACGAGTGGGCTGCCAGCCTGCCAGGGTTCCTTCATGCACATCCCCTGCAAAACGATCGCGATATCCAGGGCCTGCTCGAACTTGTATGGAATACCCAACAGTTCCTTGCAGAAATCGGAGGCCTCCCCGCAGTTTCATGCCAGCCCGCTGCAGGTGCCCATGGCGAATATACCGCGCTCAAGGTCATCTGTGCCTATTTCAAAGACCACGGGCAATCCCAGCGCACCGTTGTGCTGGCTCCAGATACCGCCCATGGCACCAACCCAGCATCGTGCGCCATGTGTGGCGCCAGTGTCGTTGCGGTCAAAACCACCCAAGGCTACACCGACATCGCGGATCTCAAACGCATCATTGCTGAACAAGGTCCGGACAATATCGCAGCCTTCATGATCACCAATCCCAACACCGCAGGCCTTTTCGATGCGGAGATCACCAAAATCGCTGAGGTCATTCACGCCATCGGCGCTCTGGTGTACCTCGATGGTGCCAACATGAATGCAGTGCTTGGCAAAACCAGACCCGGTGATTTTGGTGCTGATGCCATGCACTACAACACACACAAAACCTTCTCCACACCCCATGGCTGTGGCGGACCGGGATGGGGACCGATCGCGGTCGCAGATTTCCTCGAGCCTTACCTGCCCACACCCCGCGTTATCAAAAACGACGATGGCTCATTTTCACTCAGTACCGATCACCCCAGGAGCATCGGCAAGGTGCGTTCGTTCATCGGGCAGATCGGCGTGGCTGTGCGCTGCTACACCTATATCCGAGCGTGTGGTCCGGATGGTTTGACAAACATCGCAGAGCAAGCGGTGCTCAACGCCAACTACATCGCAGCAAAGCTCTGTGATGTGTACGAAATGCCTTACTTTGATGCAGCTTTGGGCAAGTTCTGTGCCCATGAGTTTGTCACTGTGCCTCGCAGGCTGCTGGATCAGGGAGTTTCGCTTCTGGACATCGTCAAACGCCTGATCGACTATGGCATCCACCCGCCCACAATGCACTGGCCTGTGCATGATTGCCTGATGGCTGAACCGACCGAAACCGAATCGTTGCAGGTTCTGGATCATTTCTGCGATGCCATGCTGGCGATTGCACAAGAAATCGAATCCGATCCTGAATCGATCAAAAATGCACCAGAAGATGCAACAATCTGCAGGGCTGATGAAGTCGGTGCTGCTCGCAAGCCCGTTCTGGTCTGGCCCGAGGGTTGATCAGTTAGAGTTTGCTGTGGCTAATTTTCAGTGAGTGGGGGTGCCACTACTCGCCTTCTTCGGCGCAGTAGTGCGGGTGAACAAGAACTAGGCAAGACACTACTGCGCTGCTGCGCATCGAGTAGTGGCACCCGCGCATGGCGAGGTAAGTTGCCGGTTTAGTGTGCTTGCTTTTTGGTCATCCATCCGCCCATGAGTTGGGCACTTGAGCGTGAAATACGCCAGGCAAGCAATATGCCTCCGACGACCATGATCGCACTGAACCACTGTCCCCGGCTCAGCCCGATGAACTTCTGATGAGCCAGATACGCATCTGGCAAACGCCAGTACTCGGTGGTGATGCGGAGCACGCCATAGACCATCAAAAAGAGCGCACTTGCCAGCCCCGGCTTGCGAGGCTTGCGCCAGAACCACACCAATACACACCCAAGCACCACACCCTCGGCAAATGCCTGATAAAGCTGTGAAGGATGCCTGGCGCTGAGTAATGGGGCAAGTTGATCGATAATGGTTTGATCATGAGCCCACACTCGGCTCATCACGCGCTCATAGGCAGTGCCAAAACGATCACCCTGCCTCATCGAACCAAGGATCAGGTTGTCAAGGCTGATCTGTTGATCGGTATTGAGCTGCGGGGCGTGGCCAGAAAGGATTTCTTGTGGGAAACGCACTGACCACCATGGGCCGGGTTTTCCGGGCATGGCAACAATCTTGCCGAGCAGCTCGCCATTGATAAAGTTGGCGATTCGTCCCAGCATCAGGCCGATGGGTGTCACCAGTGCCAGTGCATCAAGGACATGCAGCGCGGGAACCTTGCCAGGTCGAGCTCCCGATTCATCCTTGGGGCCTCGCGCAATAAACCATGCTGCGATCATGACCCCCAGCAGCCCGCCATGGCTGGCCATGCCGCCGCGATTGATCGCAAACACACCCCACCAGGGCGGGGTGTCGAAGAATGTCCAGAGCAAGGAAGGCTCATAGAGCAGCACATATCCGAGCCTTCCCCCAACCACCACGCCGACCATCAACAGCAGCATGGCATCGCCAATGCGAACAGGCACGATCGCCAGAGCTTTTCGGCGGGCAAGCCAGTTGAGCCAGAGCCAGGCTGCTGCAAACGCTGTGATGTATGACAAGCCATACCACCGGATGGCCAACGGCCCGATGGAAAAGACCGCGGGATCAATTGCGTGGAGGTATGCATGATCCCCTGCGATGGGTGACATGGACATCAGGCATTGGTCCCTTGAAGCTGACTCTGCGCGTCAATATTGAAGAATCGATGCGTGTTACGATTGATCGCTGCATGAAAGCCATCATCGCCGTCCATGGGTTCGCCGCGAAGATGTGCCAGAAACTCTGCGGTGTGCCAGGCCCAGGCGGGTTGACATGGCCTTTCACCTCGGTGAGGCACGGGTGCCAGGTATGGCGAATCTGTCTCGACCATGATCCGGTCCAAAGGCACCAGCTTGGCAGCTTCTGCAACCTCAGCGGCGTTTTTGTATGTCACCACACCCGTAAACGAGATCATGGCTCCAAAGTCCAGCACATGCCTGGCATCATCTGGCGTTCCTGTGAAACAATGAAACACAAACTTGCCCGGATTGATCCCCGATGATTTAAAGATTGGAATCAATGCGTCAAATGCCTTGCGACAATGCACGATGATTGGCAGATCCTGGCCTTTGGTTGCCTGATCGCGGATCATTTCCAGCTGATCGTGCAGAACCCTGATTTGAATCTCCTGTGACGGCTCATCATAATGCCGATCCAGCCCAAGCTCGCCCCAGGCTACACACCGCTCGTGCTGACCCACACGGATAACTTCATTCCAATTGTGAGGCTCCTGATCCGCATAACACGGATGAACCCCTGCAGAGCACCAGATCCGCTCATCACTTTTGGCAAGTTCCAGTGCTTTGGTGCAGTCTTGTGAAGTTGTGGAGATCGTGATGACGCCTGTGACATGATTCTGAGCGCACGCGTCCAGAGTCGCACCGATTTTCCCTTGAAAATCAGGAAATGTCAGATGGCAGTGTGTGTCAATCACCGGGTGCGAATCTCAAGTGTTGGCTTTGGTCTGGAGTGATTCGAGCAGTTGTTCGTCGATGCCGAGGTATTCGTACATGTGTTGGTCGTACATGGCGTTGTCTTCATCACGCGAGAGATCCAGGCGCAGCTCATTGATGACCTTTGTGCCTTGGGCAATCCAGGCATCAAAGGTTTCCTTTGAAATGTTCTGGGCGATCCACTCACCCACAGCACCTCGAAATGGAGGGCTGTCCATTTTCGTGCCAGCCTTGCCCGTTCGCTGGCAGACAAATGAACCGCCTCCAGCAGAGGATGCCTGGACCTGTTTTTCATCGATCTGAGGCAGGTCAGCGCCAAGTTGTTCCAGAAGGACAGCAATTTCGTTCCTGGGCAGCATATTGCCTAATTGTGCAGCCACCAGATAGCCTTTGGTCAGAATGTCTATGGCACGATCTTCTTCCTGACAGGCCATGTATGCAACGCCTGCGAGTTGGTAGGCTTTGGACATGGTCTGGTTGTGAGCGATGCACTTTGTGTAGGCTTCAGCAGCTTCGGCATATCGGGCAGCCTGGTTGTATGCTCCGCCCAGACTGAACCAGGCCATGTCGTTTTCCTGGTCCTCTCGGCACATGTTTTCAAACTGGGCTATCCGTTGGTTGATATCCATCGCGGTATCTCCAGAATCGTGGTTTATTCAGAACTGTATTTTACTCAAACCATAGCCAGCGCAACCGCGAGACTCGAAAATCAAAAAAATTCTTGACGCAACCGGGAATATCGCTCTACATACAGGTGTTAGGCTCAGACACTCATTATTGGGAGAAATGCGCATGAAAATCAGTCATACTTTACTCGCTGTGTGCACCGCACTGGTGCTGACAAGCCCCGTTCTGGCTCAGGACCATTCACAAGAGGACATGAAAAAACGCATGAACCAGATGCGAGCCACCATGAAGGAAAAACTCCTGGCGGAGTATGACCTTTCAGACCCCCGTATCGACCTTGAGCTTCTCATGGCACCGGGAGTGCCCAAGGATGGCATTCCAGCACTAACAAAACCAAAGCGCATCAAGGCAAGTGGAGCAGGCTATCCCAAAGATGACGGGCGCGTGATTGAGGTTCAGATCAATGGCGATGCGGTCGCTTACCCCCTGGGCATCCTCAACTATCACGAAATCATCAATGATGAGCTGGCAGGTGTGCCTATCGCTGCTACCTACTGCCCATTGTGCGATTCGGTGTCGGTGCTGGATCGGCGCCTGGATCTGGGGCAAGGCAAAACCACGATCCTCGAGTTTGGTGTCTCTGGTTTTCTCTACAACTCGAATGTTGTCATGTATGAGCGAAACTCCAACACCTTGTGGTCACAGGTGTTGATGCAGGCGGTCACAGGCCCGAATGCGGGTAAATCGCTGACACATTTGCCGGTTCGTGTCATCAGCTTTGCAGATTTCAAGAAGGCTCATCCCGATGGCGAGGTTGTGAGCCGGGACACGGGATATCCTGATCGCCCCTATGACCGCAATATCTACGCAGAGAGAGGCTACTTCACCAGCGATCGCATCTTTCAGGATTTCAAGTTTGATCATCGTCTGCCTGCAAAGGCATTAGGGCTGGGCATCTTTGATGGCAAGGATACCTGGTTTGTGCTGGCTGAGGCTGCCTTTGATGGGCCAATTACGGTGCAAACCTCTCAAGGGGCAGTGGTTGTCGAAGCTGGACCGGCAGGCGTGCGTGTTGATCAATCGCCTGAAGGCGTTTCAGTGATCCAGACCTTCTACCACAGCTGGGCTGGCTACCACCCATTGACAAAAATTGTGCCTGAGAGTGCGATTCAAAAGGTTGAAGATGCAGAAGACGACGCATCAACGACCAGCTCGAACTGAGTTCTGCACGGGCATGCGCTTTGTCGATCGTTTGTAGGCGACATACGCTCATATTGTGCAAGATGTCAGCGATTCGATCCTGAAAACGAACCTGGCTGGTCTGGAACTGATCAGCCCGGTGCTGTTGGCAGCAGGTACTGCAGGGACCATTGACGAACTTGCAGAGGTGATTGATCTGTCTGGTGCTCGGGGGGGAAGGGTTGGTGGGGTTGGTGCGGTCGTGGGCAAGTCGATCACTGCGGAGCCTCGCGAGGGCAACGGGGTGCCTCGGATCGTGGGTTGCCGGGGTGCGGGTGTGGGGATGCTCAATGCTATCGGATTGGCCAATGTGGGCATTGATTACTGGATGGAGCATTTGTCGCTTGGGATCGCGGAATGCCCAACGCCGATCATTGGATCGATTGCGGGCCATCGTATTGATGATTATGTTCGTGTGGCCAGCCAGATGGACGAAGTCGATGCCCTTGCTGGTGTTGAGATCAATGTTTCGTGCCCCAATGTTCAAGGCGGCACCGAGTTTGGCTCAGATCCCAAAGCCCTGGCAGAACTTGTCTGTGCGCTGCGGCCTGTGCTTTCACGAAAAATCATGATCGTCAAACTCAGCCCGATCGCGGTGGGGATGCCTGATATTGTGGATATCGCGCGAGCTGCGATCGCGCCGGGCAATCAAACTGCTGGGCCAAATCAGCGTCCGGGTGCTGATGCTCTGACTTTGACCAACACCATGCCTGCGATGCAGATCGATGTAAAAACCAGAAAGCCGGTGCTTGCCAACGCTATGGGGGGGTTGTCAGGTCCAGCGATTCATCCTGTTGTGGTTCGGCTGATTCATCGTGTTTATCGCGAGATTGCGCGAGATTCGAGTACGCCGATCATCGGGGTGGGTGGGGTGATGAGTTGGAAAGATGCTGCGGAGTTTGTGCTGGCGGGGGCTTCTGCGGTGGGTATTGGAACAGGTCTTTTTGTTGATCCGCGTATTCCAAACCGGGTGAGCAAGGGGCTTGGTCGCTGGGTCACACGCCAGGGGGCTCAGCAGATTTCCGAGTTGGTTGGCGCAGTCAAGCTGGATTGATTATTGAGGTTCAATTATTGGTTGCCAGCGCGCACAAATGTGCCCAGTTGTCGATCTTTTTGCACACCCGGGAAGGGCAGGCAGCGGCCGTGTGCAACAACATATACGCCGGGTGAAAGCACATCGGTCGAGAAGATTGATTCGGTGAGGTTTTGCAGCGCGTCTGAGCGTTTCATTTCATAGGGGCGCATGGCACCGGTGAGCACGATGGGTACACGAGGATTCACGACCTTCTCTACGAGCAGGTCTCCTGTCTGGCAGAGTGTATCGGTGCCATGCAAAATGATGATGCCAGATGACCTGTCAGCACTGTCAATGTGTCCCGATGCGCCGCCTGCCAGAAGTACTGCATCCACGATGCGATGGCGGTCGTGTTCGGTCATGTCCAGGCTGTCCATGCTCATCAGTTCCATGGTGCTGATTCGTGTATCGACCAGGCGGAGGCTGCTGAGCATGTGCTGGACGATTGAGCCTCGGTTTTCCAGTGAGCCGGAGCGTTCATCGTAGGTTTTTTCGATGGTGCCTCCGGTCGTGATGAGTGTGATCATGCGCATGGTGTGTTCCGATTTGAAGCTGAGCCTGAGCGTTCGGCAGCGTGTTCATGGATGTTGAGCCTGCCTGAGAGTCTATAGACCCCAGCAAGGCTCAATCATCCTATACTGGCGTTCAATACAGCGCATTCATTTCGGAGCAGAGATTCCATGGCACAAACTCAAGAGCTTATCCAACAGGCCCAGGAGGCATATCAGCAGGGCAACTTTGCAGCTGCTGAGCCTGCGATCCAGGCATTGCTTGATCAGGAGCCCGGCATCGCGGTCCTGCACTATCGCCTGGGAATTTGCCGGGCAAACCTTGGCAGGATCACGGATGCCCGAAGCTGCTTTCGCAAAGCCATCCAGATGCAACCCACCGCGGTTGAGTTTCACTGTGATCTGGCAAGAACCTATATCCAGGAAGAAGACCTGCCAGAAGCTCGAAAGATTATTGATCATGCGATGAGTCTTAACCCCGATGCTGAGCCTGCGCTTGCCATGAGTGTCGAACTTTTTACATTGGCAGGCGAGCACGAGCAGGCAATGGCACAACTTGAGCCCAAGCTCAAAGCAGGGCCGATCTCGCTCAGGCTTGCGATGGCATTGGCGGAGCTGTGTCCACAGTTTGGCATCGAAGCCCAGGGTATTGCTGCGATTGAGCCACACCTGGCGGAACAGCAGATTCCCCCAGCTCAGCGTCGCATCGCCATGTTCAGGCTTGGACATCTTTATGATCGACTTGGTCAATGCGACCGGGCTTTTGCCTGCGTTGACGCTGCCAATCGCATGATTACTCCCAGCTATGACCCGGCAGCGCGTGAACAGGCGATCGATCAGATTATCGCATCGTGGTCTGCTGAAGCACTTGAGTCTGCTCCAACTTCAAGTGCCCATGCTGATGAGCAAAGACCCGTGTTTATTGTGGGCATGCCTCGATCTGGCTCGTTGCTGCTGGAACAGATTTTGTCGTGTCATCCTGGTGTGCATGCTGGGGGTGAGTTGCCTTATATGAACGAAGCGGTGGTGCTGGTATCCAAGGCTATGGGTACAGATGCTCAGCTCAATGCGTGGACACTTGATGAAGCCACGGGGAAATATATCAGTTCACTTGCAGAGTTAGCACCTGAGGCAGATCGTATTACTGACAAGCTGCTGTTCAACTATGAACGGCTTGGACTGATACAACTGATGTTCCCCAAGGCGCGTGTGATTCACTGCACGCGCGAGCCTGTTGATACATGCCTGTCGTGTTACTTTCAGCCGTTTACGAATGCGGTGCCTTACGCGCATCGCATGGAACACATGGGGCATATGCACAGGCAGTACCAGAAGCTGATGAACCATTGGAAGAGTGTGCTATCGATTTCCATGCTTGATGTGTCGTATGAAGAGCTTGTGCAAAATCCTGAGGGCACTGTTCGGCAGCTGCTGGATTTTCTGGAGCTCGAGTTTGACGAGGCGTGCCTTGCTCCTGAGAAATCGACGAGGCGTCAGGTGACAGGGAGCACCACTCGTGTCAATGAACCAGTCGACACCAAATCCGTAGGCCGGGGTAAACTGTACGGCTCATTCATTATTGAGCTGACCGATGCGCTCAAAGGGCAGGAAAGTCAGGCGATGGCGTGGCAGCAGATACCGGACTCACAATCTACTATTTCTGCCATACCTTTTGCTGGGCCTGGGGCCACTACGGATGACAAGCTTGGTCAGGCTGAAGCTCTGATCGCCAGCGAACAGCTTGATCAGGCGATTCTTGTGCTTGAACCAATCTGTCGTGATGAAGCTGAGAACACTCAGGCAGGCAAGCTGCTTGGCTTGAGTTATCTGCGTGCATCACGACTGAGCGATGCTGCCAATGTGCTTGGGCCGATCGTTTTGGCAGACCCAGGCGATCATGATGCCAGACGGAATCTGGCGATTGCGCATCTTTCTGGGCGGGAAGTTGAAAAGGCTGAGTTATTGCTGGAAGAAGGGTTGAGTCAATGGCCTGAGGCTTTGCCTTTGATTCTGGCAAAGGCGCATGTGTTGGCAGCGACCAAGCGGGTTACTGAGGCGCTGGCAGTGCTTCAACCTTTGATTGATTCTGGGCATACGCCTCCTGAAGCTGCAGATCTCTATGGATCGCTCAGAGGGCTGCTCTGATCAAAGAATATTTACCCTTTTGGTCGAGGGGCACTTCCTGGCACTGCGCCGGTGCTTTCAGCGGGCCAGATCACCTGCCCAGCCATGGAATCTTCCTGAGCTCCGTGGTAGCGTTTTTCCTGGGCTTCAGCAGAGGCATCGCGAAACTTTTGTACCACACCAAACTCGCCGGTATGAATCGGCTGCCCAGTGGCACTGGAAAGGTCATGAATCGCAACTCGAAGTGACTCACACACAGCGCGGGCGTTCATCACGGCACCCAGTTCGCGTATCTGGGCAAGGTCTGACAGACATACCAGGCCATGGCGAAGTTGTTTGTGGATGCGAAACACCTTGCCCTGAAGACGCAACATGTCTGATGCCCGCACTCCCAGATTGGCCAGCAGCACGCGGGTCGAGGGTGTGATGACATCGTTTTCTTTTACCAGTTCAAGGAGTGCTGCCAGTTCATCAAGATGAAACTCCCGGCGACCTCCCTGCCAGACCCACACGGCATGGTCAAGATCATGCAGGATGTTCCAGGCGATTCGCTGAGCTTCTTCTGCCAGCTTGGAGCGTTCGATGAGCCAGTCCACAATCGCTACGACCATGGCGATGCCGACGACTTCTGTACCCAGATTCAAGAGCAGATCCGAGACTTGCAATCCCTTGTCGAGCATGAAGGCAACCAGGAAGATGATAATTGCGATCACGATCATCACACCAGCAATAGCAATCCGCATCATATCGTTGCTCTTTTTTCAGCTCACGAGCCATAGCGTCCGGCATCAGCTCGATCAGGATTCGTTTGCAAACCTCATGGTTCACCAGCTTCCATCGTAAAGCAATCATCTGCATTTGGCCAATTTTCAGCCTCGGGATCCAAAGATATTGTCAAAACCTCTGAGCGTCGGGGCATGATGTCATGGATCCTTCGTGATATGCTTGGTCTGGGCGCTGAGAGATTCGGCAAGCCTTTAACTCATGAGAAGAGGATTCCAAAGCATGAAAATCATCAAGGCGCTGATAGGGCTGGTCGTTGTTGTCGGTGTGTTGTTGATTGTCACGGTCATCGGCATTTTTGTTTTCGTGGACTCGCTGGCAAAGCAAGGTATAGAAAAGGGCACTTCGTATGCTCTGGCTGTCCCGACCACGCTCCAGAGGGCTGATGTTGGTATCACCACGGGTTCATTTGACATGGAGGGGCTTAATGTCGCGAATCCTGAAGGGTTTGACACGCCACACTTCATGAACCTTGATTCTGCGGGTGTGGCGGTCTCCTTTGAGTCGCTCTCCAAAGATGTGGTGGAGTTGCCTTCGCTCACGCTTGATGGAATCGATGTGAATCTTCAGAAGACTGGCAACGGCTCAAACTATGGCGTAATCCTTGAGAATCTTAAACGATTCGAATCAGAGGGTGATGACGCTGCTTCTAAAGACAGCGAGGGAAAAAAGTTTATCATCAAGAAAGTGACGATCACCAACATTGTCGTTCATGCAGCACTCTTGCCCATCGGTGGTGATGCGACCAAGCTTGATCTGAAAGTGCCTGAGATCATTTTGACTGATGTTGGCTCAGGAGCAGATGGCGGCGGCGTGCCTATGGGCAAACTGGCAGCCATTATTGTCAAGGCGGTCTTCTCAGCGGTCGTTGAAAAGGCAGGGGGGCTGTTGCCAGCGGACATGCTGGGGGATCTTACGGGTGGGCTTGGTCAGCTGACCAGCCTGGGTGATATGGGTATTGGCATGGCAGCACAGGCTGCGGAAGAACTGGGCGATATTGCGGGGCAGATTACTGATGAGGTGGGTGATGTGGCAGCAGATGCTCAAAAGGCCGCGGAGGGTGCTGTGGAAGATGCAACTGATAAAGCCAAGGACGCTGTCGATGATGCCAAAGACAAAGCTGAGGATGCGATCAAGGGCATCCTCGGCGGCGGTGGTGGCTGAACCTCTTTGAGCAGGCACTGAGAGCATGGTGTAGCAGAGGTGTCCGAGAAGATCACCCTTGTTGCAGGATCTGGGCCAATCTGGTCAGGATTCCAGCTCTGGATGCCGATAGACTTTGCTGATCGTGCTTTATCGCACCCATTGTGAACCGGAGATAGACCCATGGCCAAGATACATGCCATTGATACTGGATCAACCGTGATGACAAAAATCCTGAGTCTGTGCCTGATATCAGCAGCTTTGTTATCCGCTACTGGATGCTACAAAGAAGGTGGCAAGGGTATCTCGCTGGATTTGTATACCTACAAGAGCACCTCTCAGCAGCCTAAGACTCTCACGCTGGTGGACACCCGGACGGGAGAGGCGATCTGGACAGCAGATGTGCCTGTGGGTCAGCAGTTGGTGGTGCGGTTTTATGGCAATGCCAACAAGATGGATTACTACACGGACACGATGAAATGGGGCATCATGCCCAACGGTCGAGTCATTGCAGGGCTTCCCAATGCCATGCCCGTGCCCGGGCGCATTGCTCGCAGGTTAGACATGACGCTGCGATCTGTTCCTGAGATGCCAGCACTCACCAGTGCAGAGCCAGTGGTTGAGGTTTTTGATGAGCCTTATGTTCGGGCGCCTGAACCCAGCCCGGCTGTTGAACTAGAGAGCACAGATGTGCCCAGTCCAGAGGCTGCTGAGGAGCCTGCTGAGACAGTTGAAGAACCGATGCCAGCGGATGTACCCAGCGACGAGCCACCGGTTGACCTGCCTCCGGGCTGAGTTTTGCGGACAAACAGACTTCCATGCCTTGACAGCAAGGGACATGTCCATCTGATTTAGATGGATCTTGTTTTTGTTAATAGTGGAATAATCAATGGGCCAGAGGGGTTTGATGGGGGGTGTTGCAGCGTTTTGTTGAACCGTTGTGTACTTGACAGGCATCAGAATACAGAAGTCTTTGGTGGAGTGTCGATGTTCTGGTACACTACAGCTACAGCATTTTGCTGTATTAGAGTTCTTGTGGTGATTTCATACAGCTGAGGTAATGCAATGGATGAGGGTCCTGTGATCAATCTATCTGCGGGGCAGGTTGTTCAGCCTGGTGGCAAGTGGGGGGGAAGGCGGGCCAGAGGTGCATTTACACTGATTGAGCTTCTGGTGGTGATTGCGATCATTGCACTTCTGATCGGGATCCTGCTGCCATCACTGGGCAAGGCTCGTGATGCTTCAAGAGCAGTTGTGTGTCTGTCCAATCAAAAACAGATCGGCATGGCACTGATGATGTACTCGGACCAGAATGATGAGTACATTCCGCGAGAGTCTGGCAGTTCTGAAAGACCCGGCGAACGGTCTCATCCGCGCTGGGCATTTGTGCTTCGGCCTTTGCTTGATGACAACGCCACGCTCCAGGGTTTCAATGGCGGCTATTACGATACGGATGACAATGCAGACCTGTATGAAAGAGCGCCGTATTACCATGACCCTGCCAGGCGAACAGATCATCACAAAATTCATTATGTGAATAACGGTTTTACATTCCGAGGCAAGGATGATGTGGTTGGTTCCAGAGGCAAGCCTGCAACGCCGATGCAGCGTTATCCAAGACCCGTTTCGGTGTTGTATTTGACATGCTTTGCGGAAGATCCAGATTTATCTCAATCAAGTTCGTGGTATCGTGCGAACTCAACCAACATCGGGCTGGCGGTGTGGTATGACATGTTCCGCAGGCCTCATGTTCGCCCTTCACCTGCAACACGCCCCGACTTGCGCATGCGCATCGCACCCAATCGTCACGGCAATGGTGCCAACGGACTCTTTCTTGATGGCCATGCAAGTCATGTCCGCGATAATGTGTTAACGGATATCAATACCTGGGATGATGGCGACTACGAACGGAACTAGGTTTTGTTGCATGATTGATGAGCTGTGACCGTATGGGTGTGTAAATCATAGAAATATATTGCGAGGATCACTCCCTCACGGTCATGGCTCGTTTGAGTTTTGAACCCGGTTCTGGGTGGAGTGGGCTTTCTCAGACCACTTTTGTATGGTCTGGTGCAGTTATCCGGGTCTGTGTGGGGAGTATTTATCGATATTGTTTATGCGTGCTCAAGAGAGAGTCGATAAATTGATTGATGTCACGAATTTCAATCAACTTGTTTTCGTTTGGGCTCAACTCGCTGCAGAATCATGGCCTGGAAATCGGCAAGACTCTGGAAAGGCTCTCAACCGGCAAGCGTATTAATCGCGGGAGCGATGATCCTGCTGGGCTGATCGCAGCAACAGACCTGAGCAGACGCGCAGCGGAACTTGAAAAGCAGATTGAGTCGCTGGATCGTAAAAACTCCAGACTCGGTGCAATGGATGGATCGCTGAGTGTTGTCAATGACTTTGCGATTGAGCTTCAGGGGCTGGTTGTCAGTGCTGCAAATACCGGCGGGCTGGGCGAAGGCGAGCTGGATGCGATCGCGCTTCAAGTTGGGAGCGTGCTTGAGGGCATTGACCTCATCGCGGGGTCAGCATCCTTTGCTGGTCAACAGCTTCTGAGCGGGTTTGAAACCCATAATCTTGGCAATATCACCATCACCAAGTTTGATGATCAGGGCCAGCTTGTGTCAGATAGTTATTCGCTTGCGGATCTGCAGCAGCTGATTGAAGATGATCCCGAAGTTGCCCAGCAGGTTGCTGATGCAGCTTTGGAAGAGATCACAAGCCGTCGGGCAGCAATCGGTGTGCAAGAGCGGGAAAACGAATCAATGAGGCGTGTGTTGAGTGAAGAGTACATCAACACTCAGGGGGCGTTGTCACAGATTCAGGACACGGACTTTGCCAAGGAAACGGGCGCACTGGTCCGTCAGCAGATTCTTCAGCAGGCATCGATCCAGGCGATTGTGATCAAACGACAAAGCGCGAAACAGGTTCTGAGCCTGCTGGAAAATGCCAGCGCGTTTGCTCGTTCCTAGTTGGCAACAGTTTCATCCCGGTTTAGCGCGTTTTCTACAGCATCTCCGATGATGCGCATTTGTTTTTTGGCAAGCCGCTGGCCGACCTTTGCTGTCCACCACATAAAACCAGCCAGGAGCATGCAGACAGGGACCGCAATGAACCCCCATGGGGAAGATTCTGCGATCATCTGTGAGAGTCCCAGCACCGCAGCGAACGACATCAGTGTGCCCAGCGCCAGATAGCCAAGCATGTACCCGGACCAGATACTTGGGTTGGGGTGGAATCGGCCATGGACCATGGTGCCGGGCTCGTTTTCGTCAACCTCTGCGAAGACTTCCATCGTGAGCCAGGGAGACCAGAAATGACGGTCTTCAGGCACGACAGCGATGGTAATGTGGTGTCCCACAGCCTGACCAGTGAATCGACTGGTCTCGTGTTGCATGATCTGTTTGAGTTGTTGCACCACCCAATCGCTCTTGGCAGGCACGATCAAATCAAAGGTTGGTCTCATCTCAATTGAAAGCATGTATAATTCCAAACAGGCAGGCTGAACATCCACAAACCAGCTTGTAGCTTACAGGATTACGCGAGACAGCCAAAGTGTGATCCGGTTGTATATGATGGAGTGCGTAGTCTTTTATGAAGGGTGGTGTGATGAGCCATAAAGACGAGCGGATATTAGAACAGCTGTTCCATCACCCCATGAACATGAATCTCAAGTGGATGCAGGTGGTTCATCTGTTCAAATCACTGGGCGCGACAGTTGAGATTGTGCATGGCGGCCGCGAGAAGGTCGCGCTCAATGGTCAGGAAGAAACCTTCCATATCCCTCATGGCAAAGCACTTGGCAGCAAAGACCAGATCGTGGCTATCCGCCATTTTCTTGAGCGCGCCGGCTATGGACCTGATCACAAAATCAATGGCTGATTTGACAGGGTTTTGACAGGTGTATCGCAGTACAACTCAGCACAGCACGATCCATATGATCCGAAATACCGGACCTAGACTCTGGTATGAGCGAACATGTCTGGGAACAGTTTCGGATCGGGCATGGGTATGACTTGCACAGGCTGGAATCTCCGCCGCCCGAGGGCATGGGCAGACCCATGATCGTCGGAGGCGTGCTTCTGGATCACCCCACAGGACCCGTGGGGCATTCAGATGGCGATGTCCTTTATCATGCCATCACTGATGCTTTGCTTGGTGCTCTGGCTCTGCCAGATATTGGTCAGCACTTTCCAGATGATGATCAAAGATACAAAGGTGAAGACTCTTCGGTCTTTCTCAAAGAAGCGGTTCTTTTGGCCCGCGAAGATGGCTGGGTGGTCGCCAACCTTGATACTACGGTCATCCTGGAAAAACCCAGGCTCAGCCCTCACAAAGAAGTCATCCGCAACAACATCGCTCAGCTTCTCAACATTGCCCACAGCAGGGTTAATGTGAAAGGCAAAACCCATGAAGGTGTGGATGCAGTGGGGCAGGGTCTTGCTATAGAAGCCCATGCAGTCGCGCTCCTTGTGCGCGTGCTTTGAAAGTTCATGTCGATTGATAGTGTGCTAAATGAGTCTGTTACGAAGGCTCATTGGGGTGCAGTTTGTCATAGGCCTTGACCATGTGTTTAACACCCATGTTTGCAAGTCTGGGTGTTGCTGCACTGAATATCATGCCGAGTCGAACGGGCCAGCTTGTCCAGACTTCGGGCTTGGGTTTTTTGAGGCATCGAACGATTGCCTTGGAGACGCGATGGGCGGGCTGCATGAACTCTTGAGGCACATGCTGGCTCATTCCCCCGCCGCTGATAGAGGCACTGACATCAAAGAACTCTGTTCGCGTTGCGATGGGCATGACAGTTGATATAGAGATTCCTGTAGAGCGAAGCTCAAGATCCATCGCCCGCCCGAGATGATGCTGGGCAGCCTTGCTGGCAGAATACGCACCAAACAAGGGCATCGGGAACCGTGCCAGACATGAGGAGCAGATCAGGACATGCCCTGAGCCTTGCTTTTTCATGGGGATGAGTGCGGGCCTGATGGTGTTGATGGTGCCAAAGAAGTTGGTTTCAAAGATGGCGCGGATCTGCTCGTCGGTCATGTCGAGGAACCGCATTTCCTGGCCATAGCCTGCGTTGGCATAAACAGCATGGATCGATCCAAACGCCTTGAGTGTCTGGTCGATCAGCGCACAGCACTGGTCTTTTTCAGTGACATCGGTTTGCACCGCGATCGCCTTGCCGCCGCTGGACTGGATGCGTTCAGCAAGCTCAGAGATTTTGTCCAGCCGCCTGGCTCCAAGTGCTACAGGCATGCCGGCACGGGCGCACCAGAGAGCCGTCTCCCACCCAATGCCGCTGCTGGCACCGGCGATTACGATGGGCTTTCCTTTTAGATCAACACGCGCCATGCAATTTCTCCATCAACCACGAACCTGAAAGTCAGTCCACGCAAATGCCAGGGCGATCTATTTCCGCAGCAGCAACCAGGAAAACTCTGGAGCACGCAACACCCTTGACGACGCGATATACACCACCATGCCCAGCCCCGCTGAAACAATTAGTCTGTAAAGATGATCAACCCAGCGTACAGAATCAGGCCAAAAATGTTGCACACTCACAACACACACACTCATGATCAGCGTACACGCCAGCACGCGCAGCATGCTGAATGTCAATATCCCCGGTGCATCAGCATCAAGCTTGTCGCGTGTGCAGATGATGAGCACGACGGTCTGGAAGATTGCAGATGTCGCGGTCGCCCAGGCGAGCCCTGCCTCAGCGAGCCACCAGATCAAGGCCAGGTTTAAACTGAGGTTTACAACAACACTCCACAGGGCGATGCGCATGGGTGTGCGTGTATCGCCTCGGGCATAAAAGCTGCGTGTCAGCACCTGGTTGAGCGAATAAGCCCAGACTGCCGTGGCGTAACCGATCAAGACAGCACTGCTTCGCTCAGCTCCTGCAGCTGAAAAGGCGTGCTCTGAGCCTGTGAACATCACAGTGACAAGATCGCGCCGAACCAGCGCCAGCCCCACGCTGGCAGGGATGCCTATGAAGAGTGAAAGGCGTATTGAACGCATCAATGTGCTGGCAAACTTGCCTGGATCATCTGCTGATTTTGAGAGTAGCGGAAAGGCAGCGGTCGCCACTGCGATCCCAAAGACACCCAACGGAAACTGGTAGAGCCGCTGTGTATAGCCCAGAATCGCATTGGATCGCTCATCAAGCGGAAATGCCACACCAAAGACCGTGACCCCGATCCACAAAGGCCACATTGCAATGATGGTGTCCAGCAGCGTGTTGATCTGAATGGTCCCTGATCCGATCAGGACAGGTAAAAACCGTTTCTTGACCCTGCCCATTGGTTCGGTCAGCACATCTTGCCCTGCCTGGTGCATTTGCCATCGTGCGTGTTTCTTGAGGGCGTGTACACTCCACAAAACCTGGATCACTCCCGCCAGCACAGTTGCAACTCCGATTGCATACGCTGCGGTTTGCTGGTCGGTGTCTTTGATGAAGAATGTCCAGCTGGCCGCTGCGATGATCAGAACATTGAGAATGATTGGAGCCGCTGCGGTGGGGGCAAACCGATTGTGAACCTGAAGCATGGCTCCAAGCATCGCTGAAGTACACACCAAAGGCATGAAGGGCAAAGTCACCATCAAAAGTCTGAGACTAAACGCCCGGGTACCTACATCATCAATCAATACCACCGCCAGCAGGAGGGCCAGCTCGCCGATCAGCATGATCAGCCCTGTGCCCAATGCAACCAGGAGGATTACTCGTGTTGCCAGTTGATCTGCTATCTGGCGATTTGTGCGTACTGCTCGTTCATACTCGGGCAGGAACGCTGCTGCCAGGGCACCTTCGCCGAAGAGCCTGCGAAAGAGATTGGGAATCACCAGTGCTGCGGTGAAGGCTGAGCCGATGGCTGAATCACCAAAAACGCGTACGGTGACCAGATCTCGAGCCAGGCCACAGAATCGGGAGAGGAGCGTGAGTGATGCGACGACACGGATCGCCCCTGCCAGCGTGCTGAGTGATGAATGCTTTGAAGTTTGGTCGCCTGGGGTTTCCAAGAACCAAGGGTATGCCAGCTAGCCCAAAGCTGCCTGCTAATCATGATCATCAACTACGACCACTCGCTCTGAATGCTGATTGTATTACCGGATAAAGGTGAACCAGACCACGATCAGCACGGGCAGGAGCAGTACAACCGCTCTGGCAGCATAGCCAAAGAAGGAAGGCATCTTCACGCCCCCAGCGGTGGCGATGGCTCGAATCATGAAGTTTGGCCCATTGCCGATGTATGTCATGGCGCCAAAGAACACCGCTCCCAGACTGATCGCTGCAAGCTCATGCACGCCCAGAGGCGTTGAAATGAACTCATGTATTCCTGCAGAGTCCATGGGAAGTGGAGGCTCATGCCCTGCCAGTGCCACCTGCAGGAAGTTCAGATAGGTCGGGGCATTGTCAAGAACGCCTGAAAGCGCACCGGTACCGAAATAAAGCCTGGTCGGAGTGTTCAGCCCGAGTTGTGAGCCATGGGTTGAGAGGAAGCCAAGGGCAGGTGCCATGGTCGCGAAGATGCCAGCAAACAACAGTCCCACTTCTTTAACTGGAAAGAAGCTGAAATCATTGGCTTTTTGAATCTCTCGTGATGCCAGCATATACGCCCCGATGGCTACAGCTATCTGGAAAGTCGCACCGATGGGTTTGCCCTCTGCCCATGTCATCCCTTGAGATTTCAAGAACGGATCGATAAACACACCCGCAATGATCAATGCCAGCGCGATGAGGCCACTGGTTCCCTTGATGCGGACAGATGTTCGTGTTTGTTGAGCAAGATCCAGACCTTTTGCAGGGCCGATCTTCCAGTCGATGAAGAAGAACATTGCCAGGAGCAGACCAATCGCGGTCGCCCACATCGGCCACAGATGCAACAGCGTCCACTGGAAGGGTACGCCTTTGAGAAACCCAAGATACAACGGCGGATCGCCGATCGGTGTCAGACTTCCGCCACAGTTGCTTACGATGAAGATGAACATGACGATGTGAATGGGACGGAGTCGGCCCTTGTTCACACGCATGAAAGGCTGAATCAAAAGCACTGATGCGCCCGTCGTTCCCACGATGTTTGCCAGCACCGCACCAAACGCCAGTATCGCTGTGTTGATCCAGGGTCCACCCTTGCCCTTCACCTCGATCAACACTCCGCCCGATGCGACAAACAACCCGCCAACCAGAGCCATAAAAGCGTAGTATTCAAGCCCGGCGTGCATCATCTGGTATTGGCCATAGCTCAAACCATGCGTGTAGTCTCGGCCAAACGCCAGCAGATAAAACGCCACCATGATCCCACCCAGAAAGAATGCAAAATCCGGAAAATGATTATGCCAGAAACGCTCGCTGATGAATGGCATGAGGGCAATCGAGCCCAGTAACATTGCAAATGGAATCACCATCCAGAGGGCAATCACTGGCGACTGACCGTGCTCAGAGCCATGGCTCGCTTCTGGAGTTCCATGCTCAGCAGCTTCAGATGACCCATGCTGGGTTTCAGCTGGCTCGCTCTTGTGCATAGCTGGAAGTTCTTCGATGTCCCCGCCGTCATCAACCCCTGCAAGCCGGATGGTTTCGCCGTGAGGCTCATCAATCAGGTCAGTTGCTGACGCGTCTTCGCTGTGGGTTGCAGTTGTGACATCCGAGCTGGAGTTCGAAGCATGATCCGGATAGGGATCAACAAACTGTGAGAGCACGCCTCCAACAAGAAGTCCGACAAGTGCTGTAGCTACCCAGCACTTTGGCCCTGAAAAACGAGATGCATGATGTGTATCGCTCACGGTTCAAATCCTGAATCTGGAGTTTCAAACAATTGACTCAAAGGGTATCGGTCCAAGTCACGATGTATATAAGAGATCCTGGGTCTTTCGCTCTGTTCAGCGTCAGATTATCGGCCGTTCCGGGCCTGATTTCCCCAGATGCGGGTTAAACGCCTCCCCAGCACCCAAATCAACACGCCCAGCACCAGCCCGCCCAGGTTTGCCAGAAAATCTTCAAATGTCACATGCCGATGCAGCACAGGTATCCCCTGCGTCAGTTCATCAACCCCTGCCCAGACAATCCCCAGCACGAATGAGATCAGCAGGTTGTGTTTGCTCAGCAGCGGACCAAACAACTCCGCGCCAATGACAAAAACCATCAACAAGCTGAAAGCGATGAAATGAGCGTACAGATCAGGTCGTGAAATTGGGCCTTGAATTGCAAGGCTTGGCCAGTGCGTTGCAAGTGTCAACACCAGGCCATAGACGATGAGCGCTTTGCGACGGACTCTCAGACTTGGCAATCCAGCCAGGCTTTTCACTCAGCAGGCTCAAGTGCTGAAGGGGAACTTCGCGTGATGATTTCAGGCACAGGCTGATCTTGCTGGCCGGGATCAACTTCCAGAGAGTTGGCTTCAGATTCATCGCGTGATCGGCGTTCTTGAAGTGCATCCCATTCAGCGATGAGTCGCTCTGCCAACTTGCCATAGTCTTCAGCACCCGGCGCCTGCGGAGCATACTCAAAGATCGTCTGTCCAAAGCTAGGGCACTCAGCCAGCTTGATATTCCGGCGAATCGGAGGCATCAACACTCGTGCTGAACGCCAAGGCACATCGGCGTCTCGGCTCCGCTCAAAGAACTCGCTCAGATCCGTCACAACTTCTTTGGCGTGGGTTGTCTGTGAATCAAACATGCAAAGTACGATTCCGCTGACGCGAAGCTTGGGATTAACGCTCAGCCCCACCAGTTGAACTGTCTCCAGCAGTTTGCCCACGCCTTGCAGCGCCAGGAACTGCGCCTGCATGGGAATAATGACCTCACGAACCGCAGCCAGCCCGTTGATCGTCAGCACGCCAAGCGAAGGTGGACAATCCACAATCACAAACTCATATCGATCCCGCACTTTGTCAAGCACATGCCCAAGCCTGCTCTGGCGATCCGGCTCGCTGGCGAGTTCGCTTTCGACAGCTGCCAGATCCGTTTCACTGGGCAACAGATCCAGATGCTCCCTCGCGTTCACAATCACTTGATCCGGGTCCATCGCCGGGTCCAGCAAAAGGTCATACGCAGTGGCATCCTGCTTCTGAACCCCAAGATGCAGGCTCGAATGAGACTGGGGGTCCAGATCCACCAGTAGTACAGATCGGCCTGCCCGGGCAATTCCTGCAGCCAGACTCACCGCGGTCGTGGTTTTACCCACGCCACCCTTTTGATTCATCAATGCGATTGATCGCACCGGTTTGATAGACGCATCACTCATGGGTTCAGTATACAAGCCCCGATGCCTCAAGCCGCCTCGTCGTCTGATCCAGATGCCTTGGAACCCGAGGGATCCCGGCGTGCTCGGTTCAGGGCCTGGCTGTCGATATGCTCCCGCCGGGCAATTTTGATGGCTGTCACGCCAATATATGATGCAAAGATCAGCGTCAGTGCATAGGTCACCCGTGCCCGCCCCAGCGAGGTCGCCACGCCCAGTACCGCGAACATGATCCCGATCCCATACAAGCTGAACACCGCTCCCTTGACCCCTAATGCTCGTTTCAGCATGTGGTGCAGGTGGTTGGCGTCGGCATCGGAGATCGATTGCCCCGCCAGCTTGCGGCGAACAATCGCCAGCGAAGTATCAACGATCGGGATGCCATAGATGATCAGCCCCGCCATCACCAGGTGAGTCTTGCCCGTATCGCCCAGCATCAGGACGATCACGATAGTCGTAAATCCCATGAGCATTGAGCCGCAGTCACCCAGGAAAATCGTCGCGGGATTAAAGTTGTGAGGCAAAAATCCCAAACACGCTCCCAGTAGGGCCATGCTGAGGATGATCCGCTGGCCGTCGCGCATGCCATCGTCCATCATGGCAAGCGTCAAGGCGATGAACAAAAGCCCCGCGGTGCAGATTGTCGTTACACCCGTCAAAAGCCCGTCCAGACCATCGATGAGATTGGATGCATTGCACGCACTGAGAACGAAGATTGCGATGATCGCGGTGCCTGTCCAGTAAACAAAATCCACCGCGATTGAAAAATCCGTGTTGGGCAGGGTCAGGACCATGCCGATTGTCTCGGCACCGTTCATCATCGTCAGCGGGATATGGAAAGTTTCAGCCAGAGGCAGCATCAGACCCGCAGCCACCTTGACACCAACATCCTGATATGCCAGTGCGGCTGCTGCCATGAGCTGGCCGACGATCTTCAGCCGGGGGCTCACGCCCACCACATCATCCAGTAAACCAATCAATGTGATCAGCGAGATCCCCAGAATAATCGAAATCGGAACCGCACTGGTTACATCTCCCACGGGGAAACCCTTGGGCGAAGTGTGAAAACTGATCAGCCAGTCCGAGCGCGTCGCCAGGATGCTGTAAAGAATCCCACCCATCAGTCCCAGGTACACCGCCAGTCCGCCGAGATATGCAATGGGCATCCGGTGGATCTTGCGAGGGTCTGTAGGTGCATCGATAATCCCATTGGATACAGCGACCCTCCGCATCAAAGGCGTCATGATTATTGTGATCAAAAATGCAACAATGAACACCCCCACATACCCATGAAAGATCTCCAGGCGCGTCTGAACACCCCCGGAAGTCTCATGCAGACGCACAGCCCCAGCAAGCGAATCAAAACGCGCACCGATCTCACTCAAATCTCGGCCTAGCGACTCGACCTGATTCACAATCTGTGAATCAACACCCACCGATGATGGCAATAATTGGCTCAGGCTCATTCCCTGTTGCCCTCTCTCATCCACGCTGCAATATCACGAATCGACTCATCGAGCGTACGCAACGGTTTCCAGCCCGTCGCATTGCACACACGCGAAAGATCAGGCTCACGCCTGCGCAGATCTTCAAAGCCCGGACCAAAAACCTCCTCATACTCCACCCGCCTGATCCCGGCACTGCTTTGGGTTTGCTCTATCACCCGGCGGGCAAGCTCAATAATTGTCACAGACTTTGCAGACCCGAGATTGAACACCCGGCCATGACAGGCCTTATTCCCCAGCAGCTTGGGAAGTACATCCACAATGTCAGCCACATGACAAAAACAGCGCGACTGCTCGCCATCGCCATGCACCTCAAGGTCTTTACCCGCCAGGGCTGATTCAACAAACCGAGGCACCACCATGCCATAGCGTCCAATCTGTCTTGGGCCGATGGTGTTGAAAAATCGTGCAACGACCACGCCCAGTCCATCTTCATGGTGATGGGCCAGGGCCAGATATTCATCGATCGCTTTGGAACAGGCATAGGACCATCGTGAGACGGTGGTGGGGCCATAGAGCACATCGTCATCTTCGCTGAAGGGTGTTCTGATGCCCTTGCCATAGACTTCAGAACTTGATGCGATCAGTGTGGGTACGGGGCTGCCATCTTGTGATCGGTTCAGGGCAAAGCGGAGCAGTGCTGCGGCCTGGTTGACATTGGTTTCGATACTCTGAGCCGGTTTCTGGACCACGAGCCTGACACCCACTGCAGCAGCCAGATGATAAATCTGTTCGAAGCGCTCGCCGGGGCCGAACGCTTCAAGGGCGTGGGTCAGGTCTGCTTCGATAAACCGGAGTCGCTCATGATGTGCAGGCAGGTTTGATCGTTTGCCTGTTGAGAGGTCATCAATGACCGTCACATCGCATCCTTGCTCAAGCAAGGCATCGACCAGATGCGAGCCTATGAAACCCGCTCCACCAGTCACCAGAACACGCGGAGCCTTGCGAGAGGCATCAGCGTGGGTCACTGGTTGCATTGCGTCGTCGGTCACCGCGATGAGACACCCATAGGTTGCGATTCCAAATCGTGAAGCAGGAATCAGGCTGCGTCATTGTGGTACGCGTGAGTCGCCTGAATATTCCGGGCAAAGTACCCGCCAGATGCTGAGCGAACAGCATTGACCAGCACACCCAGGAAATCAGATCGAGAATCACCGATTTCGTTTCGGAGTCTGGCAATCAAGCCTCGCTTCTCAGAAAGGGCACGACAAACCAGAATCGAAGCGTCACAACGATTGGCTAGTGCCATGGCATCACCAGAAACAATCGCTGGGGCAATGTCCACCAGTACAAGATCATACGCAGCGGATGCCTGGGCCAGAATTTTACTCATGGCTTCAGAACTCAGCCTTTCAGGAAGGCGATTAACCGCAGAGCCTGCAGGAAGGAGACTCAGATTGGCAACCTTGGTCTCAATCACGGCCTGTTCCATTGGAGTCCGATCATCCAGCACTTCTGCCAGCCCCGGATTGTCCTCCACACCCATCACGCGATGAAGCGCAGGTCTGCGGAAGTTCGCATCGATAATCAACACGCGTTGTCCGACTGAAGCGCACGCAGCTGCCAGATTTGTGACCACCGTTGTCGCCCCGCTTTGAGGCTGACCCGCGATGACCAGAAGGCTTTTGTGCCCTGCCTGTTGCATTTTTTTGAGAATGGGGCTTCGCATATGTCTGAAAGACTCTGCGATCACCCCTCGCCCTGAATCGATGAATGCAGATTCAGCAGCATCAGGATGACTCGGATCTTCGCACATGTGCGGAATCACACCCAAGACGCGCGTTCTGGGAATCATCGCGACATCAGCAGGCCCCTTGACGCGCTGGTCAAGCACTTCGCGGAGGACCACGACGCCACCGATAGCACCCACAACCAGAACCACACCTACAGGGATCATGATCTCCAACTTGGGAAAAGAGACTTTCTCAGGCTTTTCCTCATCCTGCCAGGTGCTCACACGATAGATCGTGTCAAGCTCAGCAAGTGCCTGGAGGTTCTGAAGCTTTGATTCATACATGCTTTTGGTTTCAGTCAGAGAAGAGATCTCGCTATTCAGATCCTTCACCTTGGCTTCGACCTGGTGAAGCGCCACCATTTCCTGCTTGAACTTCTGTGCCCGGTCCATTGCATCTGCTTCTTGTGCACGGTACTGAGCCAACATCTGGCGGGCACCTTCAAGCTCTGACTGAAAAACCATGAGCATGCTCTGCTCTTTGACTTCCTGGAGGTGCTGCTTGTAGCCTCGCACTGTCTGCGTGAGCTTTATGTAGTCCATGTGCTCGGTGCCAACGCCTCGCAAACGCATGGCCTGCAGTTCGGCTTCCAGACCCGTGATCTGGTTCTTCAGACCGGCAACAATAGGATCTTGCTCAGCTTGGGCTTTGATCAGGTCGCTGAAGGTTATGCCCGCAGGCGTGTCCTTAAGTGAAAGCTCATCTTCCATCCGTTGAAGCGAAACAATCATTGCCTCTTGCAAAAGTCTGAGTTCTGCGAGTTGCTGCTGAACCAGATTTGAACCCTGGCCAGCTTCGGAGATCTTCTGATCGAGACTTTCGATATCGTTGGTGCCGATCAAGGCATCGCGATTGCCCTGTTTACGCACAATAAGCTGTTCAATCTTGGTGATCTGAGACTGCAACGCATCGCGCTGCTTGTTGGACACACTGGTTACCTGCCTGCGCAGGGCAGCCTGATAGGCATCGCGAACTGTGCGCACAATCACCTGAGTCTCAACCGGGTCATGCCATCTTGCAGACAACTCAATGAACTCGGTCTTGGGAATCGGCCGGGATTTTACACGGTCTTTCAGGTCCAGCATTGCTTCGACAGGGTCCAGTCGGCCGTCGGACATAAAATGCTCAGCCCATTTAACTGCTTCACGCCTCAGGCGGGGATCGCTGGCTGCAGAAGCAAGCACAGAGTCCGAGTTCATCTTCTGTGCCTCGGTTGCCATGAATCGTTCCAGCGACTTTTCTGAGCCGATGTTGGCTTCGAGCACTTCGCCGATATCCTGCTGGGCTCTGGTTACCTGGAAGATGGCGCGTGCTGTGTAGATCGGGAAAAACCGCAACAATGCAAAGTGACCCGCCACCCCCACGAATACTCCAAGCACCACTGATGCAACCACAAGGTATTTGTACTTCTTGAGAAGCTTGACCGGGTCCAGTACCGGTGCTCCTCCAGCAGCAGCCTGTGGCATGCGAGGTGGCATGGGGCCAGTTGGTCCCGTTGGTCTGGGTGAAGATGTTGGGTTGCTCATTGCTACATTCCTGCCCTGGGGGCGCACGGACATTTGCCCGGCTATCAAAACTCTTCTCTGCATCGCTCGCGATCATGCATGTAGATCCGTAGCGACTCTTTGTTTTACCTGTCAGCCTTACAACTGGCTCTGAAACTCCTTAAGCTCAGTTTCTACACGCTGTTTCTCATCATCACTGAGATACTCAAATATCTGCTGAGCATCATCAGCCAGCTTCTGAGCATCCGCTTGCAGACCCATTGCCAGCAAAACCTTACCCAAATGAACAGATATCAACACTTTATCGGCTGGTGTCGTTGGCAAGTTAAGAGCCTCCCGAAGCGTTTGCTGAGCAGCATCCAACTTGCCTAACTTGAGCTGAATCGTCCCCAGGGTGTCATAAATCGTTGATGTTCCCGAATCGCTCCTGACAGCCAGCTCAGCATAAGAGAGCGCTTCGTCAGCCCGATCAAGATGCACCGCCAGCGTATACGCCAGGTTGTTGTTCAACTCTGTATCGGACGCAAATGCTCCCAGCCCCTTTTTCATCATCGCTGCGGATTGCTCATACTGCCCACTCGCATAAAGCGATGAAGAAATCGACTTGTAGATTGCCAGCTTAAGGGTTTGATCCTCAGTCTTCTCAGCCAGTGACTTGAGTCGTTCCACGACCTGCGACGCTTGTGAACTGTCTTCCAGCAGGTCTCTGCCATGCAGGAAGATCAGCCAGTCAGGCTCGCCTCGGGTCTTGGCAATCTGCTCCATATACAACTGGAACTGCGCATCATCATCGAAGACTTCGTGCAGGTCACGATACCAGCGCACAAGACGGGGAGGCTCGTCGCGAACGATGTCAAATGATGCTGTAGCATCGTTTGCTGAAGCCTGTATGTCGCCACGCTTCCGGTGATAGAGCGCCCGAAGCATGCGCAGCAGGGGTTCTTTCTCAACTCCAATTTCAGGAGCTGAGAGAATTGAAATTGCTCGGGCCAGATCTGGCGTAGACATGCGCAGCAGGGCACCCGCATAACGATGTGCGATCGCAGGATCTGCACCCTGTTCCCACGCCAGAGCGTAATATTTTGTGGCATGGCGCCATTGCTCTGCCATGGCAAACAGATCGCCACACGACAGAATCCTTGTAATATCACTTGGCCTGCGCGCTATCGCTCGGTTTGCAACTTCCACAGCTTCGGTAACCAAGTCTCGTCTGAGCAACTCTCGCATGACGCCAACTCGAAGTTCATCGATGTCAGGTGCAGCTTGTGCAGCCTTGCGTAAATCATCGACAGCATCATCGGTTCGGCCAGCAAGTGCCAGCAGATTGGCGCGAAGCCTGAGTGCCTGCCAGAAGTTCGGGCGAAGCCTCATCGCTGCGTCAATATCCGCAAGTGCATCACGAAGAAGCGAGGGATCACCCTGCATTGTTTCAGCACGCTTCAGGAACGGCAATGCCTCTTTGGGGAATGCTGTGATCGTTCGATCGAGAATCTCACGAGCTTCATCAATATTGCCCATGCCCTTTGCAGCTTCAGCACGCAAAAGCAAAAGCGTCAGGTCTGTATCAGCATTGGGATCTGCCTCAGCACGCTGCTTGGCTTCCTGGTACCTGCCAGTACGAATAAAGCTTTCGGTGATCCTCTTGGTGATGATGCCGTTTTCATCCGGGGTTCCCGATTCAATCAATTGTTGATATATCTTGATTGCATCTTCGTTCATGTTGAGCTTGAAGTAGCTGTCAGCAAGCACCCGTTCTGCAATGCGAGAATCTTCATCCTGATACTGGACCGCCTGGATCAATGCAGAAAGACCCGTTTTGACAGCATCATCGTTGTTACTGCTTTCACCTCGATCGATCATGAATCGCCCAAATGCGATGTAAGGATCAACCGTCATGGTATCTCGATCCAGCTTGGTGATGTATTCAAGGAAGATGCTCCTGGCATCACCCAACCCACCCCGGTCGGCATGCCTTTGAGCATCCAGCATCACCAGTTGTAGCGAGTCATTATCTGCTCGCATGGCATCGATATGCTCGCCTGCTTCTTTAAACTGTCGAAGGTTAATCAGCAGTGATATAAGCGAGATACGGTTTTCGCTATCACTGGGACTGCGTTCATACATTGACTTTCGCAGCGACAATGCCAGTTGCTTATCGCCATAGTTCGCCTCAAGATCAAGCCAGCGGAACATGAACCCCCGACTGTTCCGTCCATACTGCTGAGAACCCCTTGCGATCGCCAACGCTTCATCCATTCGGTTCATGCTCACGAGCGCATCAACATAAGTAACGATGGTTCGCAGGTCATCAGGTTTAATTTCGAGTGATTTACGGAACGATGCAATCGCGTCTGCCGGATATCCCCGGTTGACCTGAAGCGAGCCTAGCAGTCGCCATGTCTGAGCATTAACAGTTCCCTGGCGGGTAGCAAGCTGGAGAGTCTCCATCGCTTTTTCATATTCTTCGTTTGCAATTTCAATTCGAGCCAAAAAAGTCAAGCCATCTGCCTGGTCCACATCAAGCTCGGCAGCTCGATTTGCAAGTGCCTTGGCTTCGTCGATCTTGTCATCACGAAGCAAATCCTGAAAACGAAGCTCAAGCACGCGAGGCTCCTCAGGATCAATCTCGATCGCTCGCCCCAGCAATGCCTTTGCATCCTCTTCACGATCAGCGTTTTGCAACACTGCATACTTGTTCATCAACTTTTCCATCTCAGGAATGGGGCTTTCGTCGATTGTTGCAAGCATTGCATCGACCGGATCATCGCTGACCAGTCTGCGCTGCAGCGATAAAAGAATCTCGTCATCAGGTGAATGTTTTAATCCCTCAGCCAGCAGATTGCGTGCTTCCGCAGGATTCTGGCTGTATTCAAGACGAACAAGCAGGTCATAAATACGAGCAGAGTGTCCTGCTGATTCAAGTGACGCCTTCAGGTGTTCTATTGCGCCGGTCTGGTCTGGAAGACCGCCTTCGATGCCCGTAGAGATCCTTTGTGCTTCGATCAAGATCTGCTCTACAGGATCCTTTGCTTTTCCCTGCCCTGTGATGGCTCTAAGAAATGCGAGTCTTTCATTATATCGCTCGTTCTCAGGCTCAAGCAGAACAAGTGCCTCGTAAAGGCTGATCGCCTGCAGCGTATTTTTCATTTCATGTTCAAGATCAGCCAGTGATTCAAGCACAATCACATTATTTGGAAGCGCCTGTGCCAATTTGCGGAACTGCTCAATGGCTGTGCCTGGCTGGTTCATCTCGCGAGCCACCCGACCCAACAAAAGCACCGCTTCCAAATCACTGTCTTTGGTCAACTCGTTGTATTCGGTTAAAAGCCGCATTGCAGCGCCACGCTCATTCTCCATGAGCTTAATCCGTGCTTCGGTTATCAAAAGACGAGGATCACGCTCTGGAAGCTTTTCAGTCATTTCAACCAGATAACTCTTAAGGCGATCCAGAAGCTTCTGCTTCGTGGAATCATCATCAGATGAGCTGTATTGCCCGATCACGGATCTCGCCTGAGAGTAAATCGCATCAGTCTTGAGGCCAAATAGGATGAGGCCCTCAAAGCTCAAAGATGGAATCTCAAGAGATCTGATGCGTCCATACACATCCTCCGCTTCCTCATAGTTGCCCGAATCGTTCAGTAGCGAACCCAGAAAGTTCAGAAAGAAAATGTCCGCAGGCTTTTCATCAAGCACCTTGCGACAGAGTTCTCTGGCTTGCTCACTGGCGTAGTCATTGTCAACTCGGCGGGCTGAACTGTATAGACGATTCACGCCATCAATTGTTAGATCCGCTGGCGGGATTTTACTGATGGATGCCATCAGTTCCCTCAGCTTGGGCTTGAGACCCTCAACAATTCTCTTGTTTTGTTTCAAACGCTCTAAAACTGCCATAGTGGGGTCAATTCTCAGGACAGCACTATCCATGCTGATCTCAAAGAGCATGACCTGACTGATGACATCATTGGGATTTGCAGCATGGAATTCGCCAAGAATTCTAAGAGCTTCATCACGGTCAACTTTGGCACCCTCAGAGTCAAGCTGTTCTTCCAGATCCATTGCTTTGATTGTGTGCCATTGAGCCAGTGCAACCGCAACATCTGCATCTTCAGGGCGTACTGCAAGTGCATCTTCCAGATCCTGCCGGGCAAGCTGCACCTGGTCCCTTTCCATCGGCAGGTCATGAATCATGAACCGGACCAAAGCCATACCGCGATATCGTTTGAGAGAATGCCACGCATTTTCACCCATCTCAGAGTCTTCAAAAGTACGCAATGAACTCTCGGTTTCAGTAATCAGTTGCTCCCACCGGTCGCGTCTGAACGGCAAAACCTTAAGCCGAAACTCCAGATTTGACAGGATGTCATGCTGAAACTCCACATTCTGAGGTGCACTCGTTGCAATCTGGCTCAGGATGCTCACATACTCCTGGTATGCATTGTCGTATTCGGTCTGAGTTTCAAATGTGAACTGAAGCTTGGCATCACGCCACTTCTCAAGCCAGACCAGGTTCATCTTGTCGTGGCCGACTGCCTGCCCATACATCCGCGCTGCCTCTTCCCAGTCCCCTACAGCAGCGAATGCATCGCCCTTCTTCTCGTAATCCTCTCCACTCTTGTTCATCACATACAGGGTTGCCCCAACCACGCCGCCCATGACAATGATGATCCCGAGAATCAGGCCGACCAGTGTCTTAACTTTAATCCGAGATGCCATCTTTCAACGCCCTTTCAATCATCAGCGAGCACGCAGCAAGCTGTGGCTCATCCACACGCCCTGCCTGCTGCAGGTGATTCAATTCATTGCTCAATCTACAACTTGCCCTTTGTCGGTGGGGGGTATGACCCCTGCTCAACACGAACCCAATCTGGAACACAAAGCATAATCTCGCCCAGAAGCTCATCGAGAAGTGATGCAGCCATCTTTGCGAGTTCTTCATTGGAACCCACACGAGCGCTCGTTACCTGTATCTTCAGATAGTACGCGTAGCTGCTCTTCAGGTCATATGCCAAAAGGCGAACCCCCTCAGGGCTGGCGACAGCTCCGCCGTTGGCAACAAAGAAATATCCTGCGAAAAGCTCCCCGCCTTCAGGGGTTAAAAAACTCGTCACCCTGATCTTGATGTTCTGCGGATCAAACGGCAGCCTCACTCGGACTCCAGGCCTGCTTCCATATTCATTGGACAACCTTGTCCGGTAAACCTGGCTCGCCAATTCCTCAGAGGCTTTCTTGTCAAGTGTCCACCGGGTACGGTCCAAAGGCAACGGCACATTCGTCGGACTCGAACCCAACTCCCAGCCACCACCCACAAAGCATCGATCCGGAACATGAGGCACCGTATCGATCATCCCCGTGTAATACGCAGCATGAAACTCCATCGCCAGAGGCTTGGCGTTTACATCACTCACTTTTTGAACATAGGTCCGTGATACATAGTTCTTTGTACCCAGTGTCTCTTCAACCTCGGCAGATTCAATACGATCCGGGCCATACTGCTTCCACGACTCGGTTTCATTCGGTAACGCCAGGAGTGTTCGGCCGCCTTTCGCGTAGATCGGCAACTTCTTGAGATGCAGGCCATAGGCTCGAATCGCACTTTGCATACCCAGAGCAGAACCCACCAGCACCACCAGGGCCAGAACAAACGCCGGGCCTCCGATCTTGTCCAGCAGGTTTTTTATGCTGCTCAGAGCCTTCATGTGGAAACCTCAGGATCTGAAACCAGATTGTTCAATAGCCAGATCACCAGCATGAAAAGACCCAATGCTGGTATCAAAAGCAGCGTTCCGATTGCAGTATGTGCATTGCCTGCAGTGAGATTCGGGTCAATCAGTACGAGCACGCCCAGCACTGTGACTCGGATGATGTTCATCAGCAACGCCACAGGCACCGAGAGCATCAATAGCGACACTCGCTGCCACCATTGTCGGCATGCGATCAACGCCACCGCCCCTGCTAGGGCTACAAACGCAATCACCATACGCATCCCCGAGCACGCCTCAGCCACATTCAAGGGATGCACTTCGCCTTGTGAGCTGATCACGCTGAGTGTGTTCCCTGCAACATCCGCACTAAAACCAAACGGCAATCCCACCACATTCAACAGCACCCAGGCTCCTTGCGATGCGACGAGTTGAAGCGGAAAGGTGATCAGGAGCATGATCTTCTCAGAGATCGTGATCGCAAACACCAGATATGCGATCGGCACAAACACATGCCTCATCACTCCAGGCCCAGCCAGAAGCAAAACCACCCCAAAGATCGTCAATATCAGTGAAAACCCCTGGAACATGTGGTTGCCCATGGCGCCCACGCTGAAGATAAAGTAGCTCATCACCCCCGTCAAAAGTGGTGCAATCCCGGGCCAGTACACCTCAGGCTTGACCTTGCGAAGCTCATCCCGGTGCTGGTAAATCATGTACAGACTAATCAGTGGAATGAAATAGGCATGTCCCCAATCCGCAGGCTTGGTCCAACTCCAGAGATGTTGTTTGTAAAGCCATGTGTGAAACAAAAACCCGATCGCACTGGTCAGAATACCAGCCATCACCAGTCCGCGCGGGCATAAAAGCCGCCCTAGCGCATCATCAACCACACCCCCCGCGGGTGATGTAGCCTGACTGGCTCCGGTAGTCTTCACGAACGAACTCTCACAATTGGTCCTTCCTCAGCCTGTAGACAGGCCCAACTCACATCTACGCCTCACCCTTGTCTGGGTTCGTGATAACCTGCTGCCAGACTCATCTAGTCGAAATTCGGAGGCACAGCTCCCAACACATCATTTTACATTTCCTGCCAAACAGGAATCCTAAGCCATAGATCACCTGAAGATACTTGAAGGCGGAGGTCCAAACACATCTGCGCCAAAGTTCCTGTCAAGCAGGAATCCAAAGCCATAACTCATCCGAAAGCCATTGCGGATCACAGCAAGTGGCAATGCCCAGACATTGGTCCCAATATTGATTCGATCGTTTGGCTTCAGATATATGTCAGGTTGAGTCTGCTCGTTAATCGCTCGTAGATCCAGGCGAATCGTCGCCTGCCTGCCGTGATAAAGCTCACGCGTCAGATCGACGCGCTCGGGAATCCCGATCGCAGACAATCCCCCTGCAGCATCCACCGCACGCATCAGCGTCAAACCCTGAGCCAGCGAATACACACCAGGGCGAGCAACCTGACCCGCCAGATAAATGTTCCCAGTTGGTGGCTGAGGCACACGGATCAAATCACTGGGTCGAATCACAATGTTGTACTTGGGATCCCCTGCAATCAATGGCCTGACAGGAACTGAAATAATCCGCTGCGTAAACAGCTTTCTGCTGCCCGCGGATATTTCACCCGTTGCTGAGACAGACCTCTCACCTGAAGAACCCTGAGAAATCGGTACCCACTGACCATTGAGAAACACCCACGAAGTTGGCTGATCAAGCGATTCCTCAAAACCAGCTCCCTCAACAACACTTGAAGGTGTCTGAGGCGGTGCTTCAACCAGATCAATCGCAGGCTGACGATCATCATCCGAGTTGGTCAGGTTTATAACCGGCCGATACACATCCGTCCTGTTTCGCCCCATCATTGACGGGCTGGGGTCTGCGTTCTCAGCCTCGGGTCCAGCAAGTTCATCGATCAGGTCGATCAAATCCTCGCCGCTCTGGGCTGGTTCAGATTGACTGGGTGTGAAGGGTAGCGAAACAGGTATACCTGCTGCTGAGTCTGTCAAAGGCACCTGACGAATCACCAGAACTTCTTCTATCGTCTCGTCAAAACCGCCCGCAGCTGTGAGCGCTTCAAGCAGACGATAGTTCGGCTCAGGAATCTGATACGCACCCGGCCCGCGCACCGCACCCATCACATGAAAAAGCTGCTCGCGCTGACCAACCGCTTCCACACTTATCAGCGGGTTGGACTGCATGAGTCCCTTCTGGACAATCGTGTTGCTGATCGCTTGTTGGGCTTCCTCAACAGTTAATCCTGAAACCACGATCGGTCCCAGCTGAGGCAGTTCGATTGTGCCTTGCGGTCCAACAGTTCGGCGATAAGGTGTCGCTGTTCCAAGGCTCGGTAGATCAAAGGTGATCAACTCGAGTTCATCGCCCTGGCTGATGCGATATGCAATGATCTCTGGAATCAGATCATCAGCACTGACCTCTGATGTCAAAATCACATCATCCGCATCGCCTTCCAGGCTCGCGATCCGATCCAGAATCGGCACTGCAGTGGGGGTCTGCTCCCAGCGGCCTATCACCGTTGGATCCATAAACGAATCAACTTCACAACCTGTACTCAAGAGCGCAAGCAGCACGCTCGCACCAAGCGCCATGCATCGGCCTGACGATGCAGAAAAAATACTTCTGCCGTTCACGGATTGTCTGTCCATCGGCCTCTTCAACAACTGCTGCATTGCGGATAACTCCTTGCACTTCCCTCACAAAACCCGCCTTCCCAGATGAATCCGGGATGCTTTCATCCAGAGCATATCGTGGATGCCACAAGAATGCCTGTGGCGATCACGGTAGCACCAGCTTCAGTGCAGTCAAACATGCATCTGAAGGCACCAATCAAGGCTGCTCTCAACCCGGTAATCGACCGTTTCAGGCACTTGTGTTAAACAAGCTTTCCTATGTTGACAAATGTTGGGCCGATAGTTTGACTTCTCAGCTCAACAAAACGCACTTTTGCACTTTTACGACCAATTTCACCCCCAGTTCGCCGATGATCCTACCTATATAAGGCTAAACTTACACCAATGCCTGACGAAAATGGAACAAATCGACCCATCTCCTCCGCAGCTTATGCGCGGACCATCGCCAGGCATCCCAGACCTGCTGGTGGCGATCCCATGCGCCGAATCGAAAAACCCGCTGTCAGCCTTGCTTCCATGGTCCTGAATAACAAATCAGATCAGGCAAACCACCTCTCAACCAAACGAAAACCAAAATGGCTCAAGGCTCGTGTTCCCGGAGGTCAAGGCTATCAACACCTTCGCAAAATCATGGATTCGCACTCGCTGAACACCGTCTGCGAAGAAGCAAACTGCCCCAACATGGGTGAATGCTGGGCCAGAGGCGTCGCCACCATCATGATCCTCGGCGACACCTGCACCCGAGCCTGTGGTTTTTGCAATGTCAAAACCGGTCGACCAGCAACTCTCGATCGCGATGAACCCAAACGCGTTGCTCGCTCACTGGCCCTCATGAACCTCAAGCATGTCGTCATCACTTCGGTTGATCGCGACGAACTCCCCGATGGCGGTGCGGGAATCTGGGCTGAAACCATCATTCGCACACGAGAATCCTGTCCTGATTTGTCCATCGAGGTCCTCATTCCCGATTTCCTGGGTGATTCAGCATCTTTGCAAATGGTTATTGATGCCAAGCCTGACATCATCAATCACAACATTGAGTGCGTCCAGCGCATGTATCCCGCTGTCAGACCCAGCGCCAAATACCTCCGCTCCATCGAGCTGCTCAAAAGAGTCAAAGAGCAAGGCTGCATCGCAAAAACCGGCATCATGGTTGGCATCGGCGAACACGATGACGAAGTCCTCGCACTCATCGACGATGTCATGAGACTCACCGCAGACCACAAAGGTCCAAAACCAAGCGACCCCTGCGATATTCTTACCATTGGTCAGTACCTTCAGCCCACACGAAACCACCTGCCGATTGATCGCTGGGTCCACCCTGATACCTTCGCCATGTTTAAAGAGCAAGGCCTCGCCCGAGGCTTCAAAGTCGTCGAATCAGGCCCACTTGTCCGCTCAAGCTACCACGCAGACGAACAGGCGGGTGCTCTGAATCCTGCAGATTCACAAGGCTGTTCACAAAGTTCAATCTCAGATCTTCTAAGTAAACCAGGCAACAAGTGATCTGGCTCAGACCGGATATTAACATCCAATATCACAAAGCCTGTATTGAGCACTGATCGGTCCATAATCCGCCGGATTGGCTGTCGATCGTACCGGCAAGCAGGCCAGTTCATGATTTAATATTTTGCGAATAATAAATACGGAATTTTGCAAGTTTCTTAGGAAATAGTTGCAAATACTTGGCGGTGCCGGAAGCAGTTCGTGCGACAACTTACTGGCACGATCAGCCTGAGTGGCTGTTCGGACTTGGGAGATCGAGAGACAACCGATTCTGAAGAGACGGTTTCTGTCCAATCCTGTTGCAGCAAGAGAAGAGCACCTGGGATTCCAGGGGAGAAGTGTTATGTGTTTTATTGGAGAGCCCGGCGATGTAGCCGGGCGATGGTCAGATGGTACATACAGAAAGAGAAAGGCACACCATCATGAATCAGAAACATAGCACCTCGAGCGTCAAATGGTTCACAGCCCTTGCCATGGGAGCTACAGCTGTCGTTGCTGTGCAGGCCAACGCAAACATCATCGGCATGGAAGTGCTCAGCGTGAGCGGCGATCCCAACTTCGATCCAGCAACCGATGCAACCTTTAATCCCAACTTCCATCAAGGTCTCGCGGGGATGGGCTTGACACATGTCATTTCTACATTGAATAACAACGGGGCCTGGATCGAGTTGGAGATCAAGATAACACGCAGTGCAGGGTCAATCGGTGAAGAGATGGTCGCAACCGATATCGACATCACCAACAACACCAATCAGCACTGGGCGAGCATGCACTTTGAAATCGGTATGGGTCTGGGCAACAACTTCGGCGAGTTCAACGGGCTGGCTTTTAAAGGGCTCACGAGTGCGTTCCCGCCAAACGAGTTGCTTGGTCGGTTTCCGAATATCACGCAGAACAAGCCGACCATGCCGACCCAGATCTGGTTCGAAGGCCCTCCCGGTATGGCACCGGGTGATGTTGCAGACTTCTGGCTCGCATGGAAGATCCCCGAGTCCAAGTTTGTAAACGACATGGCCACTATCACCTTCCGTCAACATATTCCCCCTCCTGTACCAGCACCCGGCACTCTGGCTCTCATCGCATTGACTGGGTGCGTTGGCATCCAACGCCGTCGTCGTTGATCTCTGTCAGGTAATACTCTCCAATCATCTTGAGACCATGTCTCCGACACCTGCCCGTTGCGCATTGAGCGGGCAGGTGTTTCGCATTGAGCCTTACCCAAGCTCGTAGCATCAAGCTGCCCGCTCGTATTATTTTCCCCCCAGTTCTCATCACACTCAGGTTTGATTTGCCAAAAACTTGTGAGCGGCCAACCCTGCTTCCTGCACCAGAATCTTTGCAACAGCCTTATCCAGTCGCATCACACTCAGGCGAGGCAGCCTCACCAGGTCAATCCCCTCAAGACGAGCATCAGCTTTGATCTGCTCCAGCGTTACCTTCGTCTTTACCGGACACACAGCCTGCACATCAAAGAGCGGATGCCTGATCTCGTCTCTTGCGTTGAAACCCGGTGCTGAAGGATCTTCATACACATCACTCACGACCTTGGCCAGCCCCACGATGGCTCGCTCTTTGCCCGTGTGATAAATCAGGGCCGCATCGCCTTTGCGTACCGTCCGCATATGGATTTGAGCTGTGGGATTTCGCACACCATCCCAAGGCTCAACCCCGTCACGAACCAGATCCGCAAATGAATAATCCCCAGGCTCCGTCTTGAGTAGAAATATCGTCATCCCTCAGCATATCAACACACCCATTCCCCCTCCCCCTTCATACACCCAGGCAGCCTCTGTTTTCCGCAAAGTTTACACTTCGTTCAGTTCATCCAGACGGAATCAGCACGCCTGAATCTTGCCCCTATCTGGTTCAGCCACAAGCCATTGCGACCGATAGGTAGTTCCAGACCTGACCAGGCTTGCAAAGCCATGCGCAGGTGGAGAGATTCGTATGCACCGAAACAAAAAAATGACCAACCCGGTCTCCAACATCCCACACGAATCCACTTCAGATCAGCCACACGACACCGCCAATCAGCCTCAGTCTCAAGATCAGCCCCAGCCCGGGAGCGATCAACCCGAGCTTGATCTCACTGTCATCCTTGATCAGATTCAGACTCAGCTTCAGCAGGTCCGCACGCAGCATCAGGATCTTCAGGATGCCCGCCACAGGCAAAAAGATCTTGAAGACCAGATCCTTGAGCAAAAAAACTCGCTGTCTGATCAAGCTCGTCAACTCAACGAAAAACAACAGCATCTCTCTGATGCTGAAGCTGAGCTGGCCAATCGTCAGCACGCACAGGAAAGACAAACCCAGCACATCAAATCCCAGGCTCAGGCCTTTGCTCAAAAAGAGCAGACCCTTGCCCAGCAACAGCAGGCACTGGATCAAACTCAGCAAACCCTTCGCCATGAGCAACAGCAGATCCACAAGGAAATTGCTCAGGCCAATGCCCGTCAGCAACAAGCCTCTCAGAAGCTCAAAGCGGCTCACAGGCACGCACAGGAACAAGCCCAGCTTGCCCGGAGTAAAGCTGAAGAAACAGAGCAGGCTCTACGCCTGGCTGCGGAACAGGAAGAAGAGCTTCTGGAACTCCGCAACGCAACGCAAGGCCAAAATCAGCAGGCTGAAGAACTTGCTCATGCCTTGCAAGCGATTGATCACTTACGCACCAATCTGTCGCAACTTCAGTCTGAGCGCAATGAGTTCCAATCACAAATCAAAGCATCAGCTCAACAGATCCAAAGCCTCACAGATCAACTTGATGATCAAAAACAAGCTCTGGATCAAGCCTCGGCTCAGCATAATAAGTTGATTCAGGAGCTTCAATCTGCACGCAACGAACTGAACCAGGCCCGGCAACGCGAAGATCAAGCTCAGCGTCGTCATGGGAGTGATGCCCAGTCACTTGCTGGCATCAAGACTGAGCTGACCAAAGCAAAATCCCGCCTTGATTCGCTCATGCGCGAGCTTGAAGACTCCCGTACCCAGGCTCATCAGCAGTCAGACCGGGCGAACAATGCTGCGAAAACTCTCAAAGAGCATCAACGCAATGCTGATCAACTCGCGCATCAGTTCAGTGAATCTCAATCAAACGCCAGGTTGCTTGAGAAGGCTCTGGAGCATGAAAAGCTCTGTTCAAAGCAGCTCAGGCAATCCCGGGATGAGCTTCAGAACAAACTGGATTCACTGAACAAACGCATGAACGACGATCGTGATGCTCAATCAGCGAGCAATCAAAAGCAGTTCAGCGAACTCACCAGCCGTGTGAAAGCTCTTCAGGAACAACTCAAACAATCCGCTTCACAAAAAGATCTGCTCACGCAAGAGATCAAAGCTCAGCAGGAGCATATCCAGGAGCTAGAGCAAACCATCAAGGCTCAGCCCGAGCCCTCGGCAAGCTGGACGCCTGATCAGGCTATGACCCTAAGACGCAGCCGCCTGCGCACGCTCAAGGAACTCCTCCGCGAGCAAACCAACAAAGTTCGCCTGGCAAGTGAAGTTCTGCAGACTCGCTATGAGCAATGTGAACAGGTCTTTGCGCGTCGTGCCCAGCTGGCAGAAGCCGCCCGGACCATCTCCGCGGTACAGCAGAAGCTTGAGTTCCAAACCAAACGCAAGAGGACCTTTGCGGTCTTCTTCTACTTCTGGGCCACGCTGGCGTTGCTCGCTGGTCTGAGCTGGGTTGTCGCAGGTCAGATCTACCCCGCCACATATGCAGCCAGCGTTGTTATCAAAGCCAAAGCTTCCCATGCTCAGCTCGATCAATCCCAGCTCCAGGAATGGCAGAGCTACCACGAATCCTTGCTTACAGATCCTGTGCTTATAGAAATAGCAGCTGAACGCATGGAACGAAGAGGCATCAAAACTCTCAGCACACCGGGCATGCTTAAAGCCTTCCTTGATACCAACCTCTCGTCCCAGTCAACCCAGCTCGGTGAACTCTCTGTCGAACTGCAAGGCCTCGGCTCAGAACGCACCCGCCGAATCCTCGAAACCTACGCCGCCGCCCTCGTCAGCCATGCCAACGCATCCAGAGACCAGCGCGTCGATGGCGCAGGCACCATCGTCAAAAAAGACACCAAGGTCAGCTCCGAACCCATCGCAGACAATCGGCTCAAATACGCTGGGTTAGGCCTAGGCAGCAGTTCACTCATCACCATCCTCATGGGTGCTTTGCTTTGGGGAAGGCTCGCAAAGGCCAAAGTTGAGTTTGAAAAAGATGCTGCCATCTCAAGCCTGCTTGATGAAGAAGCCTGGAAAAGTCAGCTCAAAGCATAACCTTGCGAAGCAAACCATCGAGCTGTGACTCTCAGATCCTGGATTCACTGCTCGTGCTGAAAAAACGCTGCAGCATCAAAGCCACAGCGTTTGAGAGGGATCGCACAAATATCTCATCAGCACTTACAGAGCTCGCATTAGAGCGGGTATGAACTCAGGGGTTTTGTCTGCATCATCGGCTCAGCATCACCAGAAACATTGCTGTCAGGACCAAAGATTGCCAGCCTTGCATCAATCGGCACATCAAGCTCAACCGCAGCTCCCACCAGTTGACCCGTAGGAGAAAAACTCGTCAGCTCGCGCACAATATTGCCTTGCTCATCAACCACTGCCAGGCGATATCTCTGCCCATTGTCCGTGATCGGAAGCCCGCGTGAAACCAGCCATGCCTTGTCAGACTCAGGATCAAACAGCACCACTGCCTGCCCGCGTGTACTGCCCGTACCAGGCGTAAAACTGGCATGGCGAATCTGCGAGTTGAACAGAACATTCTCAAACTCTAAGCCAAACATCCCCAGCAGCTGCTCGGCAAACTGCTCATCCTGTAGCGCCAACTCCAACTGGGTGTATTCGGTACGCATTTGAAGCGTGGTCACGCCAAATACGATCGATGCAGCCATAAACCCCAGTGCTGCAGCACGCCACATCGAGTTCACCCGACGGCTCGTGCGAACTTCAGGGACATGCTCATCACCCTTGTCCGTTGCAATACGCATCGAAAGAAGCACAGGCTCAGAAACCCGCTCTGACTGAATCGCATGCCGAACCGTTGCCATCACCTGCTCACGCAGATTCTCCTGAGGCGATACATCCGGCAAATGAATGTCCAAAGTGGCAATACGCCTCTGCTCTCGGCGGATCTGCGCCTGCACATCAGCTGGGGCTGAGGCAAAGCCAGCATCAAACGCTTCTCGCTCGTTTTCTTCCAGAATCCCCAGCACATCAAATGCTGCCAGCTCCAGAAGTTCCTTCACACCCATAGGTGTGATGATTCGGCCAGCTGTGCCATTGTCTTTGTTGTGATCCCTGCGGTGTTTCATATTATTGTTTCCTCACCAACCCGTTCTCTGAGCCTGGCAAGTGCCCGGCTCAATGCTGACTTGACGGTGCCAATCGGGGTACTAAGCTCCTGGCTGATTTGCCGAAGCGTTTGACCCCCCAGGTACGCCCTGATGATGACCGTCTTTTGTAGTTCGGGCAAGTCCTCTATTCTTTCGATCAAATGAGCGAAACGCTCGTCGTGTTCCAATCCCCCAAGATCTTCTACAGATTCAGTCTGTTTAGAGAGCGTGTCGTCGTTCATTGACGAAGCTCTGACGCGCGCTTGAGCACGCCGAAGCCGATCCACCAAGTGACGCCTTGTGATTAACATCACCCATGTCACCAGTGCTGCTCGCGTTGTGTCGTATCTGTGTGAAGTTCTCCAAAGTCTGACAAAAATTTCCTGAACCGCATCGTCTGTATCGGCTCTTGTTGGCATGGTCTGATAAGCCATGCGGTATACCAGCGACCCGAAACGGTCGTACAACTCCTCGATAGCCGCCTCCTCATCCTGAGCGACGCGACTCATCAAAGAACGGTCGGCATTCTCACCAGCCTTTGATCGCATACCCTACACAAAGCACAAAAATGCCTGCCCCTTGAGAAATGAAATTCTCCGACCGTACCACGCATGTACGCATGATCACACCGGTCGGATCCACTCGTTTTATCATATCATAACCCCTCAACCGTTGCGGGTTCGGCTTGCGTTCGGGCAGTTGAAAATTATACTTGCAATCGACTGGCAGATCCGTTAACCTTAGTGCAAGCCCTGCATAACTGTGGGGGCCCGTTGCGGAGGGTAATCGATGCGGGGTAGACATACAGAGATTCACATGGACTGGTCGTGTTCAGCCCAATCTGTTCACGACCACAACCGAGGTTCGATCGTGGTTCGTAAAACACTATCAACCAACAATCTCAGTTGCACACTGAAGAGTTCTGCGCAAACCCGCAAAAGAGCCTTCAGCCTGATTGATGTCCTCGTCTCTATCTCCGTCATAGCTGTTCTTATCAGCCTGCTGATCCCCGGTCTTGCTGCAGTCAACGAAACCGCAAATCGCGTCGTCTGTAGCTCAAACATCCGTCAGCAAGGCATCGGCATTGCCCTCTATGCAGATGCCAATCGAGACACCATCCCGAACACCATCTTCAATAATGAGTTTGAATCAGATGATCTGAATGCTCCCCAAGACTCCATGACCATCAGATTCGCTTCTTTCTCCTTCTCTGATCTTTCCGGGCGACGCTCTGATATTCCCGCCTCCTGGGATGGGCTGGGTCTGCTCTATAGTGCAGAATATCTTCCAACGCCTGGCATCTTCTATTGCCCCTCTCACAGGGGTCTACACCCACTGAGCCGGTATTCAGAAGAATGGAAATCCGGCACTGGCGAAATCGTCAGCAACTACCAGTATCGCGGGAAAGGCCCCCATGGCTCAACTGACCTCACCATGATCAACCCCGGCCGCACCGCCCTCATCACTGATGGCTTGCGAACCTTTGAAGATTACAGCCACAAAGTCGGCACCAATGTTCTTCGCGCTGATCTGGCGGTCTTCTGGTTCAACGATCTGGGCACAGTTTCTGCAGCTCTCGGTTCCGGCGATGACGGGAGCACAAACATGGACTCCCTCTGGGACCAGATCGATCTCGGAAGCATCTTCCACAACGACGAGTAATCCAGCAGCGTTTCGCACCCCTTACATTGTCCATAATGCCATAAAATCAGCACGCTGTTGCTCTGTATCTATCTAGCAAGTGGGCATCTTCCCAGCTTTGACCCTGCCCCTGCGCACCTGCCTGTGCAGACCTACCATCTTCAAATCATAGATCCGTTTTCCTCTTTTCAAAGGATGCTTTGCTTTGAATACGCCACTGACTTTCCTGGCTGCCGGCCTCTTGCTCACACTTGCAACCATTGCCAACGCTCAACTTGTCCCTGCCCGCACATACTTTGGCGTTTCCCGCCCCATCCCCTTGACGGTCGACAAGCCCGCTGATGCGACAGGTGAAATGCAAATCAAACTCTTTACCCCCGACTCAAAAGAAGTCGCTGCTGCTGCTGTGGTTGCAGGCAAGGTCGATCTGGCAGCTCTCTTTCCCAGGCTCTGGTCTGAAGCCTCCCCTTCGCTCCTCTACGCCCAACTCGTCATTGGTGAAAAACAGGTCGGCCCGCCCGTCGTCCTGCAACCCCTGCTCACACCAAACATCGCTCATCTGATCAACCCGCGCACGCTCGATGCAACGCTCAACACTCAAACTGGCAGACCCATGTTTGAAGACGACCGTATCAAAGAAACCTGGCAAAGACGCGCTCAACAGACCGGCACCAACCAGGGCGTGCCTCCTGCACGACCCACAATCAACTCTGGCATCCGCGCCTACATCAACAAGCACATTGTCTTCCAGACCACCGAAGGCGACATCCAGTTCAGACTCAATCCCGCAGTCGCTCCCAACACCGCGTGGAACTTCCGCACTCTTGCAGAGCAAGGCTTCTACACCGACATCATCTTCCACCGCGTTGTACCTGACTTTGTCATACAGGTTGGCGACCCCACAGGCCAGGGTACAGGTGGTCCAGGCTACCTCATCGATCTGGAAAAATCTTCTCTCCTGCACGATCTTGGCGTCCTCTCCATGGCTCGCTCGGGTGATCCAAACTCCAATGGCTCTCAGGTCTTCATCTGCCTCACCCGCAGAGCCACTCAGGCCCTCGATGGCCTTTACACCGCCTTCGGTGAATCCGTCTCAGGGCTTGATGCCATCAATAAAATCGCCAACACCCCTCTCCTGGACCCCCGCTCTGGCACGCCTCGCAATCCCCCTCGCATCAAACAGGCAATCCTCGTCGACGCCCCCCCTATCAGCCAGGAACCCCCCTCCCTCGCAGAACTCAATCATCAGAAAAACAATCAACCCACCGGCCGTTGATTGCACCACAAGACTGATTTTGTACACGAACAAGCCGCGACCGTAAGGGAGCGATGCTTCGGGTATCGACTTTTGACGGCTCGTAAGAAAATGACCCTTGATTGTGCTGGAAGCAGTGGGGGGTCTCAGAACTTGTACGACACCCCAAACGACACATACGCTGTCGCATCGGGATTGTCATCGCTGATTTCATCCCCTGACGAGTTGTCGATCTGAAACTCCTGCCAGGCAAACACGCCCACCTCAGCATTAATCGTCAGGTTCGGCTCAGCTTTCCAGCGTACACCAAGCCCGACGGGAATCCTCTGATCAGTCATTACACCATCTGGCAGAGCTCCGCCATCGTCCAGCCGATACTCGCGAAACTCCCATGTACCACTCAGCGCGAAGGCCAGCGTTTCAGAGTAGTCATACACCAGTGCCATCCCGCCTCCGGTTGCAGCACTGCCGCTGGATGTCAGTGCCCACTGATCGTTGAACTCATGTCGGCCATAGATCACGGGGTAGACAATCACATCATCTTCAAGCCTTGTTCGCATCCCCACACCAAAGCCGATCGAGGACCGATCGTTGATCTGATATGAAACCCCCGCGCCAGCTCCTGCAGTCAGTGAGTCTCCAAAGTCAGCGCCGCTTTCAAGTGATGAGATCACCATCGCACCGACAAACCATCCCCAGGTGTCATCCTGCTTGACTTCAAGCCGGGCTGTCATGCTCGAACTGGTCAAATCTTCAAACGGGTCAGCTGTCCCAGCAATCAGACCTGTCGCTTTGTCAAAGTCATAGTGCGAATACTCAAACGAAGGTGACAGGATCAGCGTCATATTCTCCTCAATTGGCACACCAACCGTGAATGCTGTCCCAATCCGCTGCACACCCACATCACTAGGCCCATCGCCAAGATCCGTCTCAAACGCCACCCGCCCATAAACATCCAGCGTGTACGAGATCTCCCGCTCATTGGGCGAGTTCAGCCCATCTTCCCCAGCATCATCGGTCTGGGCCAGAGCGCAAGGCCCCATCCCGCCCACCATCACCAGCGTCAGCCCCAGAACCAGAGTATTTCGATTGTTTTTCATACCACTGTTGTACCCCATCACCCCCCAGCTTGTCGAATTGCCTCACCTCATCTTTTTTCACAAACTTGGTTCTGGCCCTCGCAATCCATGCTCAACCCTGCGCTCACGCGCAAAAATATCACCTTGCCTGTCTACTCATCCATATTCCCACAGTCCCCCTCCAGATCACGCGCTGTCTGAACCCTCACAACGCTGGCATACCGCTTGCGATATTCACCAGTCACGACACCGGAGGACCCCATGATCGCTCAGCCTGCACTGTATCTTCGCCACAAACTTGACACGATCCCCACCAGTGATTCTGCCCAACCCGCTTCTAAACCATCACCCAGTGCCCTGCTGGCTTCTGGCGATCTGGGCTCAGCTCTCGTCAAACTCGCTGCCCAGGCGACCCAGTCACACCAGACGCCTCGATCACAGGCACCCACGAATCACCTATCCCACCCACCCCACCCACCCCACCCCCCTCAACCCATCAAAGCTGTCTCATGAACTATGGCATCACCATCTCAACCAGCGGTGCCCTCACCAGCATGTACCGCCAGAATGTCTTGACCAACAATCTGGCTAATGCCACCACCATCGGCTTCAAGCCCGATGTTCCCTTCACTCGCCAACGCCCCGTCGCTTCTCAGGAAGATGCACTGGGCTATCTCCCTTCCAATGACCTGCTCGAAGCTCTGGGCGCAGGCCCGCTCATGCGAACCAATCGCATCGCGTTTAATCAGGGTCCTCTTCAGATCACCAAACAGCCTCTGGATGTTGCGATTCAGGGCAAGGGCTTCTTTGCAGTCTCAGACGCATCCGATGGCAACACCCAGCGCATCCGCTTTACACGCGATGGCCGATTCGACATGGACTCGCGAGGCCGCCTCGTCATGCAAGGCCAGGGCTTGCCCATCCTTGATACCAACAACAGGCCCATCACGATCCCCCCCGGCGCGCCCATCACCATTTCCTCCGATGGCATGATCATCCAGAACGGCAATCAGATTGCACAGATCCAGGTCGTGGATCTGCCCGATTCCGATCAACTCAAAAAACTTGGCCAGAGCCTCTTTGAAGCACCCGGCAATATCATGGAATCACGCTTTCCTGCAAGCGCCAATCTCATCCAGGGCTCACTGGAAGGCTCCGCTGCAAACGAAATCGCCATGCTCATGTCTATCACCGCAGCGTCCAAAGCCGTCGCGTCAAACATGGGCATGATCTCATATCAGAATCGCATGATGGAACGCGCCATCAACACCCTCGGCCGCGTGAGTTGATTTCACCAAAGAAGGACCAATCATGGCTAACATCGCGCTCCAGTCAGCTTCATCAGGCCTCAGTGCCCTCAATACGCGCCTCGATGTCATCGCAAACAACCTGGCCAATGTCAACACCGATGGCTTCAAGTCCAGCCGGGCCAACTTCCAGGATCTCCTCTACATCGAACGCGCCCAGCCTGGCATCGAAAATGCCAATGGCGACCAGCGCCCCACAGGCCTCTATGTCGGCCTGGGTGTCAAAATCTCAGGAACACAGGTCGATTTCTCCCAGGGCGCACCTCACACAACCAACCGCGAGCTGGATCTCATGATCCAGGGGCGAGGCTTCTTTCAGGTCACCGTCGAAACTGACAAAGGCGGCGGCATCGCATACACCCGTGCTGGGAACTTTGCCATCAACTCCGACAGCGAACTCGTCCTCGCATCCGATCAGGGGCGACGCATCGAGCCGGCCATCACCGTCCCCCAAGATGCTCGACGCATCGACATCGATTCTCAAGGCAGAGTCTTCGCATTTCTCCCAGGCGATACCGAACCCTCTGAAATTGGGCAGATCCAGACCGCCTCCTTTGTTAATCCTGCAGGCCTCAGACAAGAAGGTGAAAACCTCTTCACTGAATCTGCAGCTTCTGGTCCTCCCATCACCGGCAACCCCGGTGTCGATGGCCGAGGCACACTCCTCCAGGGTGCGCTCGAATCCTCCAATGTCGATCCCACCATCGAACTCGTCGAAATGATCCGTACCCAGCGTGCCTTTGAAATGAACAGCCAGGCCATCCGCGCTGCTGACGAAACCCTCCGTTCCGTTGCCCAGCTCCGTCGATGATTGATCCGAATCCGTAAAATGCTCCCAAAATGGCTCATCCTGCTGCTGATCACACTTGGCTTCGCCTTTAACGCACATGCTGACAGCTCAATCACGCTCAAGCCTCACGCCACCCACACGCCGGGTCAGCCCATCGTGCTTGCAGATGTCGCGACGCTCTCAGGCCCTGAAGCAAAGCAATACGCAGATATGGTCATCATCCCCGCAAGTGCTGCTGACCAGCCCAATCTCATGGTGCTTCCTCAGGACATCCGTGCCGCTTTGAGTTCTCAGTTTCGTGTGCCTTGGGCCAGACTCACCCTCTCAGGCCGTGCTTGCAAGGTCGGTGTCCAAAATCGTCCCGCTTCCCAAACCCGCGTGCAAAGAAAATACACCCGCGGCTTTCAAAATACGCTCCAGGCTGATCAAATCATTACGCAGAATACGCTCCGGGCTGACATCGCCAGGCAGATTGCAAGCACCCTCGCCATCAAGCCTCAAGACCTTCGTCTGAGTTTTCGCACTCGTGATGCTGCGCTGCTGGCAAAAGCCACAGCCAGCCGTCGAGTGGAAGTCCGCATGCTGGGCTCATCTCAGCGCACACCCCTTGCCATCACTATCTACAAAAACGACTCCATCGTTCTTAAAGAAAACCTTGATGTCGAAATTCAGGTGAGAAAAAAAGTCTTCACACCCATCGCCGAGATTAAAAAAGGTTCGCTCATCAATCAATCTGATCTTCACGAGCAGGCGATCTGGCTCAAGGCACATCAGTCCCCCGCAATTCTCGAACAAATCGTCGGCTCAATCGCCAGAACACGCCTTAAAATCGCAGCCCCGATCCTCGCAGATCACATCGAACCTCCCATCATCGTCAAGCGAGGCGATCTGGTTCGCATCCACTGCCTACAAGGCTCGGTCATCGTCAAAGCCCAGGCTCGCGCACTTCAGGCTGGTCGCAAAGACGAGCGCATTCAGTTCCAGTCGCTGACTTCCAGAAAAACCTTCTACGCTCGAATGACAAGTCTCGGGCACGCGGTCATGGCTGAGAACAACCAGTCAAACAGACACATCACCATCGAGAATCCATCATGATCAGGTATGCACTTACATTACTTATTTTGACAAGCATGACGCACACAGCGTGCGCTCAAAGCCTCTATCGCAAGCTCGCAGAGCCTCAACCCGAGATCCTGACAAACCAGAACCCTGCACGCGCCCTGTATGGCATCAGCATGATGGTCATCAGGCCACCCGAGCCTCGCTTGTTCAAGACCCATGATCTTGTCACCATCATCGTCAACGAAATAAGCCAGGCCACCCGGGAACAATCCATCGATTCTGAAAAAAAGTGGAGTGCCAATGCTGAACTAAAGCGTTTTCCCAGCCTCAGACACCTCCTGGAACTCCAACTCGTTCAGGGCGACTCCAACCCGCTGGCAGGCGTGGATTCAAAGCTCAAAAACAAGTACGAAGCTGACGGAACCTATGAGCGAAAAGACCGCCTGACGGACCGCCTCACCGCGGAGATCATCGATGTCAAACCCAACGGCGTACTCGTTCTTGAAGCAAAAACCACCCGGAAAACCGACGACGAAGTTCAGACCGTCATCCTCAGCGGCTCATGCCGACAAGAAGATATCACCGCACAGAACACCGTCCAGTCAAGCCAGCTCTATAACCTGTCTATCGATTTTCATCAGGAAGGCGAAGTTAAAAAATCAGCCAGCAAAGGCTACATCACCAAAGTCCTTGAAACGGTCTTTAACTTCTGAATCATGCATTCTTGCAATAGAGAGTAATCGTCAAGGGAGCGCAATGTGCAGCTTGCTACACAATCGTGCATCAAGATGTTCAGCCTTCGCTCATCAGTTCACAAACAATGCTCAATCCGCGCATCAGCGATGCTTCATCCGTCGCATAGCTCAGCCGAATGTGGGTGTCTCTGCTCGAAAACACCGAGCCTGGAATCACCAGCACACTCTTCTCTACGCATCGCTCAACAAACTCGCTGGCTGTGATCCCCAGATGCTCAGGCACCTTGGCAAACGCATAAAACGCTCCCCCGGGCATGGGAACTTCTGTCACCTGCGAAAGCTGATCAACCACCAGATCACGCCGGCGTTCATAATCGCCAACATGGTCAGCCATATCCACATCAAGCGCAGCCAATGCACCCCATTGTGCAGGTGCCGGCGCACAAACAAAGGTGTACTGCTGAAATCGTGACATCGCTTCAAGAATCGGTCTTGGACCTGCAACATATCCCATCCGCCACCCTGTCACGCCATAAGTCTTGCCAAACCCGCGCACCAGAAGCACGCAATCCTCAGCTCCATCAAACCGTGCCGGGCTGGGACACCGCTTGAGCGATTGATCGCCTCTGGCAACATCGCTGCGCGATTCGCTGTAGGTAAACACATCGTAAATCTCATCACTGATGAGCAAAAGACCTTTGGCTCGGCACAAATCCAGAAGATCGCTGCACTCTTGACGCGAAAGCACTGCACCTGCTGGGTTCGAAGGCGAGTTGATCAGCACGATTTTGGTTCGATCCGTGATCAAAGGCTCAACCAGATCCGCTGTCATGCGCATTTCCGGATAGGTATCACACAATACCGCCCGTGCGTCACACATCGTTGCAAGATGCGGATACATCACAAAGTACGGATCAGGAATTATCACCTCATCACAAGGACCGAGCAGCGACATGAATGCAAGCAGCAGCCCGCCTGATGTTCCCGAGGTCACCATCACAGGCGTCTTGCTGTCCGTCGCCAGGCCTGACACATCCCACCCGACATCCAGTTTGATCAACTGCGTCAGGCGATCGATCAACGCACCAATGCCTTGCGTCAGTGTGTAGCCGTTGTGATCAGATTTGATTGCTTCGATGGCGGCCTGCTTAATTGCATCCGGCACCGGAAAATCAGGCTGACCGATTGAAAGATTAATGGGATTGCTGAGCTTTGCTCCGAGTTCAAAGACCCGGCGGATGCCAGAAGCATCAACCTGTCGTGCACGATCACAAAGCAGACGATCCAGATCCAGCATCACAAAGCTCCACCCCCCTCCCCTGTTCCCCTCCCCGTCTCGCTCTCACCCCAACCCCCACCTGGCATGTTTACAAAACGCTCTTAACGCACCTTGCAACCCATGCCCTGTTCAAAGGCATCGATCGACAACCACCAAACCCACGCCTTGGGCGTTTTCAGGATTCGATGACCTTGGTCTTGGGCAGGCCTGTAGGAGCGTCCTTGGCCATATCCATCTTTTTGTCAGCGACGAGTTTGGCAATCCGCTCTTCACGCTTCATGACGCTGCGCTTTTCTGTCAGATTACCTTTGGTCTTGAGTGATCGGTCCATGCTCATGGCGTAAACACCTCTTCTTGATTCAGCCAAACGCAACCAGCGCTGCGTCTTTGATTGGTTTATGCCTGATCGGTGCAAAATCCTGCACAAACCGATCAAGGCGTGTATTTTTCCCACTGGGTCTTTGCAAAATCAGATGCGCCACCTGCCTCGCGAACCCAGATCTGTCCCAGCCTTGCAACTTCGCTCACATGGCGATCCCGCAAAGCTCTGGATCGACTAAACGCCTCACCAGAGATGCCCACCAGCGTATATATCCGGTACGACGCCCGATTGTTGGCACGCTTGGCTCGACGATCAATGGGTACACCAATCGCTTGCACCCCCCGTGAACGCAGAAACTCGATCGCAGCAGCAGCCTGATCCCGCTTGAGATTGGCCAGTGCCAGATAGTTATTCCCCTGGATTCGGGGGTCTGCCCCGACACTGCCATCTGGCAGCAGGATCTGGTCCACACTATTGGCTGGAATCGTTTGTGTTGTGTTTGGCTGCCTGTTCGTATTTGAATCAGTCTCAGATTCACCAGGTAGCTGTGTCAGGGGGTCGTGGATGGGGTTTTGAGCTGTATTCATGCCGGAGGTGAGTTGGCGCCATTCGCTCTCGGCAGCAGCCTTGCCACGCTGCCAGGCGATAGACCAGGTGCCCAGCACCAGCAAGAGCATGCCAAAGACAATAAAGGGCACCCAGATGGTTCGAATCGTCAGTGTCTGCGATTCGTCCGCATCAGCTTCAGTCTGGTTGATCACATTGGGCGTTTTGTTGAGGGATTGTGCTGCGGGCTTTTCGCCAGCTTCGCCTGTCTGAGGCTGGGTCTGGGCGGGCTGAGCCTGGGCAGATGGATCTGCAAGCAGCTCAAAGAGAGCGGGGGATGACCGTCGTCGTGCCATGCCTGTATTCTTGCTCACCTAAACGCGGGTTGCAACGCAATTCTTTGAATGTTCATGCCAAGCCGGGTTGATGGCTTTATACTGCCGGGTCATGACCATACGCCCAGAAGAAATCGTCACCATCACACCCAGGTCCATTAATCGTCCTGAGAGTGTTTATCTGCCGGAGGTGTTTCGAGGTTTCGGCACCACCATGAGGCACTTTTTTACCTCATTTGGTCAAGGCCGAACCAGTCGAACGATTCAATACCCCGAGCAGCGTCGCGAGGATTACAAGCCTGAAGATGGCGGGCTTGAGCCCAGCAACTATCGTGGTGTACATCGGCTCAATCGTGATGAATCAGGCCGAGTGCGATGCGTCGCGTGCATGATGTGTCCGACAATTTGCCCAGCCAATTGCATTCACATTGTCTCGGAGGAGTCGCCTTGGGACGATCGAGAAAAATATCCCAAGAAATTCGAGATTGATGAGCTGCGCTGCATTTTCTGTGGCATGTGCGAAGAAGCCTGCCCCGTCGATGCTATCGAACTCACACCCGAGTATGAGCTGGTGGGTCTGTCCCGGCAGGAAATGATCTTCGACAAAGAAAAGCTGCTCAACATGTACGATGTGACCATCTCGAAAAAGCCCATGTGATGAGATCCCTCAAAAAAGGGATCTCAGGCCAATCACGGACACCCAGCTGCAAAGAGCGTGACGAACTCGAAGAAGTCCAGCACATCGATGTTGCCGTCGGTGTTAAGGTCGGCTGCGGGGTCGCTGGTGGCGAAGAGGGTGATGAAGGCGAAGAAGTCGAGCACATCAACGCTGCCGTCGGCGTTGAGATCGACGAGGC
>JAJDCZ010000008.1 GCA_029260555.1 Phycisphaerales bacterium | reverse complement strand
CCCTGTCCTCAGCCTTCTATGGCACCATCGTCAAAGCCGCAACCCCCGTCGTCGCCTCCATGAGCCGACAAGACAACTTCTTCCCCGGCGCCTTCGCAACACTGGGAACACCTCTGGGACTCAACAATAACATCAGCTAAGAAATTTTAAGTCTGAAGGGGGCAATTATGCGAGAAACGGCGTGTGATTGCCTAGCGTAGGTGCCCCAGGGGGCGTAGCTCAGTTGGTAGAGCATCGGCCTTTTAAGCCGCTGGTCCAGGGTTCGAGTCCCTGCGCCCCCATTTGACTGGTGCCTCATGCGACGCGTATTGGATAGCGGGCTGGCGCACCTGCGTCTGTAGGTGTTGCTGGAATTGTCTTGGTTGGGCGGGGGAGTGGACAGTGATGAACTGATGCTTGTGTTGCATGCCAACTGGACGAGACGGTCCTTGTGTATCTGGGCTGAGTCTCTTGAGCGATGGACTCAGAGTGAGCAGTCTCTGGCTGTAGTTGAAGGTCAGCCTGATCGAACCCACCCTTTTGCTCTAGGATCAGATGCTCTGGTAGAACGGCTGCGCAGTCTCGTGCCCGAAGCTCAAGGTGAGCCATGCACGATTGAACTCGCACTTCCTGCTTATGCAAAGAGTCCGCTGCCGAGCACTCGGCTTGCCCATGCCAAGGGTCATCTGGCAGATGAATATCCCGGCGATGAGGTTCAACTAGAGCGTTTTCAGGTGGCTGCGGTGGCGTTTGAAAACCTGACGATCGATCGGGTGCTCAAGGCACTTTCTCAGCGCGAGCTGGGGCAGGATCACATTGGTCCAGCAGTGCAATACTTTGAATCAGTGGTGCGTTTTGCAAAGCATCTGCTGGTTCAACAGCGATTTGTGCCTTCGCTTGCCAAGGAAGGAATATCGGGGCTGACGGGGCTTTGGCAGCCTTGGATGAGCGATGAGCACACCGCAGATGATGTGACGCAGATCATTGCAGCGATGCCTCCCAGTGCCCGGGCTGCGATCGACGGGCTCAGGCATGATCCCTGGCAGATCATTCAGGAAGTTATCACCAGTGTTGTGGACAGCTCAGCAAGACGGGCTCTTGTTGATGAAGAGTTGATCGAAACCATTGAAGGGCGCGATCCGGATTCGGACACGCATGTTGCCTGGCTTGGTGGTTTGCTGGGGCTTGAGTCAGCGCTGCCGTTTGTTGACCAGCGCGGGCTTGATACAGCTCGAAGCGTTCGTCGCTGGCTGGGGGGGCTGGAAGAACGAGGCGCGAACTCTGCGTGGAGGCTATGCATCCGCGTGATAGAGCCTGTGGTTGCAGGTATCGACCATGCCAAGATTGATACCCATCCCTGGCTGCTCAGATTCCACCTTCAGGCGATGGACGACCCGCAGGTTTTCATTGATTCTGAAGATGTCTGGGCACTGGCCAGCGAGTCAACGACGGTTGAGGGGTATCGGCTTGATTCGCCTACGGAGCTGCTATTGACGGAGCTTGCCCGGGCTTCCCGCGTGTACAAAACGCTGGAAAAGTCACTCAATGAAGCTGAGCCTACGGGTCTGAGTCTGGATCTTGCCAAGGCATATACCTTTCTTCGCGAGTATCGCCCCGTGCTTTTAGAGCAAGGCTTTGGCATCATCGCGCCATCCTGGTGGGATGCACCCGCGTCAAGGCTCGGAGCCAGACTCATCGTACAAAGTCCGTCTGCCGAGGAAGACGAAGGCTCATCGTCATCTGGCGGTGGCATCTCGTCGACCTCAGCCCTGGGTCTTGATGCTCTGGTTTCGTATCAATGGCGATTTGCTGTGGGCCAGACATCGCTCACGCTCGAGCAGTTTCAGGAACTGGCGGATCGGCGTCAGCCTCTGGTGTTCATTGATGGTCAATGGGTTGAGATTCGCCCTGAAGACCTCAAGGCTGCGGTGGGCTTTGTTCAAGACAATCCCGGCGGGCAGATGCGTGCTGGTGAAGCCATGCGACTGGCATTTGCCTCAGACGAAAAACAGACAGGTCTTCCCATCGTGGGGCTTGAAGCTTCGGGCTGGATTGCAGATCTCATTGAGACAGCTTCAGGTAACCAGAAGCTGCCCGATATTTTCCCGCCCGATACCTTCCATGGCAAACTCAGGCCTTACCAGCAACGGGGGCTGAGCTGGCTGAGTTTTCTCGAGCGATTTGGTCTGGGTGCCTGTCTGGCTGATGACATGGGTCTGGGCAAGACGATTCAACTTCTGGCTCTGCTTGCGCATGAGCGTTCGCATGGCGAGAGTGTCGTCGTGCTTCCCACGCTTTTGATCGTGCCGACTTCGGTGGTGGGGAACTGGGTTCACGAGACACAGCGGTTTTGTCCAAGCCTCAAACTCATGGTTCATCACGGGCTTGACCGTCTGCAGGATGAACGCTTTGTCAAGGCCACTCAGGAAGTTGACCTGGTGGTCACGACCTACAGCCTCGCCAATCGCGATCAGGAACTTCTGGGGTCAGTCCAGTGGGGCCGAATCGTGCTTGATGAAGCACAGTATGTCAAGAACCCGTCGTCCAAGCAGTCTCAGGCGGTCCGGGCGATCAAGGCACCTCGCCGCGTCGCTCTCACGGGTACGCCCGTAGAAAATCGTTTGTCTGAGTTGTGGTCGATCATGGATTTTCTAAACCCGGGGCATCTGGGTTCCGCGGGAGATTTTCGCAGGCGTTTCAGCGTGCCTATCGAGCGCTACCACGACACAGGCCGACAGGGCAAGCTCAGAAATCTGGTTCAACCCTTTGTGTTGCGCAGGCTCAAGACCGATCCCAAGGTCATCCAGGATCTGCCCGCCAAGGTCGAATCTCGCGAATACTGCCACCTGACCAGCGAACAGGCTGACTTGTATGAAGCTCATGTCAAGCGCATGCTTTCTGCAGTAGATCGTTCTGAAGGCATGAAGCGTCGCGGCCTTGTGCTGGCAACGCTCATCAAGCTCAAGCAAATCTGCAATCATCCCAGCCAGTTGCTGCATGATCATGATCCCGCATCCACTTCCCCGCCCGATGTCGCTCGCTCGGGCAAGTGTGTTAGAATTATGGAGATGCTCGACGAGGTTGTTACCGCAGGCGATGCCGCCCTTATCTTCACGCAGTTCCGCCAGATGGGTAATCTGCTCTCGCTCATGCTCAGACACGAACTGGACCGCGAGGTTCTGTTCCTCCACGGCGGCACACCCCAACGCCAACGCCAACGCCTTGTTGATTCATTCCAGAAAGCCGATGGCACACACCCCGTTATGATCGTGAGCCTTAAAGCTGGTGGCGTGGGTCTGAACCTCACTGCAGCCAACCATGTTTTCCACTTTGATCGCTGGTGGAACCCCGCGGTAGAAAACCAGGCGACCGATCGTGCCTATCGCATCGGGCAGACCCGGACCGTGCAGGTCCACAAGTTTGTCGTCCGAGGCACACTCGAAGAGCGCATCGACGAAATGCTCGAAGAAAAAGCCAAGCTCGCTGAGCAAATCATCGGCGCAGGTGAACACTGGCTTACCGAGCTTGATACTGACCAGCTGCGTTCAATGCTCATGCTTCACTCTGATGCTGTGGGAGACTGAGCCCCCCCTCCCCCGGCTGCCTCATGACGAGCCGCAACTGTGATGGAGCGGTCTTATTGTTGCGAGCCAATAACAGCAGTTTCCTCACAAATATATTTTTGCTATCATTTGCTCATGAAGAATCTTGCTTACACAACTCTGGTGTTTTTCGCATGGGTGTATCTTGCAGGCTGTGCCAGCACCAGCCCGGCAGCATCGCTGCCCCCAGCAGATACCAGCCCGACGGTGCTGGTTCAGATGGAGACCACCATGGGCACCATCGTGCTGGAGTTGGACCGTCTCAACGCTCCCGTTTCCACAGCCAACTTCCTGCGCTATGTCGATGAAAACGCATACGATGGCACCATCTTCCACCGCGTCATGGAAAACTTCGTCATCCAGGGCGGAGGCCATCTCCCGGATATGACCGAACTGCCAGGCCATGAACCCATCATCAACGAATGGAACAATGGCTTGAAAAACGACCGAGGCACCATCGCCATGGCTCGCGAGACCGAGCCAGACTCAGCCACCCGCCAGTGGTACATTAATGTCAAAGCCAACCCCAGGCTCGATGTCGCCCGCGATATCACAGGCGGTGCTGGCTACGCAGTCTTCGGCAAAGTCATAAAAGGCATGGATGTGGTCGATGCCATCCGTGCTGTGCCCGTCACAACCCTTGGCGAAAGTGCCAATGTCCCCGTGACACCGATTGTCATCGAATCAGTCAAACGCGTTGAATAAAGCTACAGTATAAATCAATTCAACGCACTCCATTCATGAATCGCCACAGCCTCACTCTTTGTAGGGGAAATTGTCATTGAGGGTTTTAAATTAAGCCCCTATAGCAAGGGTGCCACTACTCGATGCGCAGCAGCGCAGTAGTGTCTTGGTTCGTTCGTCTGTAAAAAACACGACTGCGTTGAAGACAGCGAGTAGTGGCACCCCGCATGGAGAGCCTTTATAAACGGATAGCACAACTTGGCAAATACTTCATGTAATTCCTCCCTATACCCCCCCGCCATAGACATATTTTGGTGCTTGATTCGCTGTGAGTTTAAAAAAGGCTTGCAAATACTCAGTTACGAGTTAGTCTTTCGTTATAGCCGCAAGCTTCATCACAAGGAAAGACTCGCCATGAGTGATCAGCACCAACACGCAGATACGAGTCGTAACTGTGAAGGAGTGGACGGCCTGAGATCATGCTCTGTGCTCGCCTTCCTGCTGGTGCTGCTGATGGCCGGGGGGTTTGGGGGGGTTGGGTACGCCCAGACAGCCTCGGCTCAGTATCATATGAGCTATTTCTGGTCTGTGGTGGATGGGAGCACGACGCTGCAGCCGGGCGAGAGAGTGACGCTACAGCTCAATGCAATGCGAACGCCAGGGTGGCCGGATACGAGGAGTTATTTTGGGGGCATGTTCACGATTCTCATTGGTGGGTGGAGTGCGTCAGATGCATTGGCCACGAATACGGATGGATCATTGGGAAGAGAAAATTTGGCTGATACACGAACTAATTATCTTGGTCGTAAACCGGATTATCGTAACTTTCCTGATCAACTTGGCTTTTTTCTTCAATCTAGGGGCGATAATTTCCAAGAGCTTGTCAGCGATCGATCTGATCAAAGTATTGTTCATACATTGCTAGCAGGCCGCTAAACAACTCGATCTCGCAGCCGGTTCTTTGTGTTTTCGGGCTCTTTTTCGTTCAGGCCGCGTGATCCCCTGCGACTCTCCGGCCCTGATCGAGCGGATCACACGCGGAGTCGCCGCGATTCTCACT
>JAJDCZ010000007.1 GCA_029260555.1 Phycisphaerales bacterium | reverse complement strand
TTGCCCGAGAAGCAGGTCGGCGCGTGGTACGACGAGAAGACCATGAACGCCGCCCTTGCCCACGATCTGCAAGGGGCCGGGCTTCACACGCTGATCTACGAGACGATCCACGCCGCCGGGGATCATGTGCGCCCAGGTCGTATTGACAACGAGACGATCCGAGCCGCGTTCGCAGCCAACGGGCGGTTGATCCAGGCGGCGGGCGGCGGCGGGTTCAGCACGATCTCGCTCTCGGGAATTCTCTCCAATGTCGCCAACAAGACCATGCTCGCGGCCTACACCGCCGTCGAGAGCGTGGTCGCCAAGTTCAGCGCCGAGACGGATGTAAACGACTTCAAGGAAGTGACCCGCTACCGGCTCACCGGCAATGGCGTGTTCGAGAAGGTCGGGCCGGACGGCGAACTCAAGCACGCCGGTCTCAGCGAACAGGCGTTCACGAACAAGGTCGACACCTACGGCCGCATGATTGCCCTGACCCGGCAGATGATGATCAACGACGACCTCGGAGCGTTCCTCCAGATCCCCCGCTTGATCGGGCGGATGTCCGCGCTCAAGCGCGAGGAAGCCGTCTTCGAACTGCTGCTCTCCAATCCGTCGAACTTCTTCGGTGCGGGAAACAACAACTTCCTCTCGGGCGCAGACACCGCGTTGTCGATCGACGCGCTGACCCAAGCCGAGCAGGTCTTCCTCGACCAGACGGACGCCGAGGGCAAACCGATCCTGCTGTCGCCCGCGGTGTTGCTGGTGCCGTCGTCGCTCAAGGTCACCGCGCAGGTGCTCATGACCGAGACGCGGGTCAACGAGACGACGGACTCCAACAAGCCCAAGCCCGCGGTCAATCCGCATGCGGGCAAGTGGCAACCGGTCGCCTCGCCCTACCTCAACGCGCAGGGCATCGCGGGCGGCAGCGCCAAGGCGTGGTATCTGCTGGCCAACCCGGCTGATGTCGCGGCCATCGAGATCGCGTACCTGCGCGGCAAGCGCACGCCCACCATCGAGTCCGGCGAGTCCGACTTCAACACGCTGGGCATGCAGTGGCGCGGCTACTTCGACTTCGGCGTGGCGATGCAGGACCATCGCGCGGCCGTCAAGAGCAAGGGCGAGGTCTAAACGGAAAGCACAGCGGGATTGACCAATGACCCAGTTTCCAGGAAGCGGACAGAACATCGGTGGCCAGGAGCCAATCGATGAGGAGAACTCACCAATGACAGCAACATACATCCATGAAGGCAACTCGATCGACCACACGCCCGCTGCGGATGTCGCGGCGGGCGAGGTCGTCGTCCAGGGTGAACTCGTCGGCATTGCCAAACTCGATATCCCGGCGGACACGCTCGGAGCCTTGGCGGTCGTCGGGGTCTTCGACTTCCCCAAGGCCACCGGCGCGAGCACGGCGATCGCCGAGGGGCTCGATGTGTACTGGGACGAATCGGCTGGTGAGGCGACAACCGACAGTGCCAGCGGTGCCAACAAACGCATCGGCCGGAGCGTCGCGGCGGCAGGCGATAGCGACACCACTGTGCGTGTGCGGATGAGTCAGTAAGGGGATTCGATGGCGGACATGCTCGAACAAGGCGCGAGTTGGCTCGACGACCAGCGACACCAGCACATGACGCGATCGGTGTCGTACGCGCGTGGTGCGAGCACGGTTGAAGTGCAAGCGACGATCGGGCGGACGATCTTCGAGCAGGCGGACGAGTACGGCATTGTCACCAAGACCGAGAGCCGGGATTACCTGATCCGCACGGCCGACCTCGTGCTCGACGGCCAGCCCACGCTGCCCAAACGGGGCGATCAGATCCGCGAGACCGACGGCAGCACCATCTTCTTCTACGAAGTCCTCTCGCCCGGTGACGAACCCGTGTTCCGCTACAGCGACCCGTACCGCAAGGCACTCCGCATCCACACCAAGCACATCGCCACGGAGGGCGCATGACCTCAACGAATCGCAACACGAACGGAACGAAGGCTCGTTGGGCAGGTGTCGGCATCACGGCCGCGATCGCGGTGCTGGCTCTGACGGTCCAGTGGGGCGTCGTGACGACTCGGCTCGAAACCGTCAGCACGCGGCTCGGCGAGTTGACCACCGAGATCCGCAGCATGCGGAGTGATCTCGTCTCGATTGAACGGCGGGTGGCGTATCTCGAAGGCCGGTTCAATGGGCGATCGCACAGCCAGACGGGGGGCACGCCATGAGTGTGCTTATCTCGATCGCCGATGCGGTCGTCGAATCGCTCAACGCCGGTTCGTTTGGCCAGGCACTCACGGCGGAGCGGCACTACCAGCCCGTGTTCGATCTGCCGGAGATGGCCGACCTGCATGTGTCGGTCGTGCCTAAGGGTGTCGAAGTCCTCGCGTCGAGCCGGAACCAGAACCAGCACGACTACGCGATCGACATTGGCATCCAGCAGAAGGTAGCCGACGACACCGAGGCCGATGCCTTGATGACGCTGGCTGAGGAGATCGCTGACCACTTCCGACTCGGGCGCGTGCAGGTCGATGGCGTCGGCAGCATTCCGGTGCTCAAGGTGGGCACAGAGCCGGTCTTCGCGCCTGAGCACCTGACCGAGAAACGCCTCTTCACCAGCATCATCACACTGACATTCCGGGTGCTCAGATGAACGCAGCGATTGGATTCCAAGTCAAAACGCGAGCGGACATCCCCAAAGTGCTCCGCAAAGTACGCCGGGCGAACATCGAGAGCCTCGGGCACGCCGGTGCGACGATTCGGCTCACCGCCAAACGCAGCATCCGCAAGAGTGCGAACCCGGCCGAGCCGGGCAAGCCGCCCAAGACGCGGCGTGGACAACTCCGCAGTTCGATCCGATTCGCGGTTGAAAAGAACAGACAACGCGTCGTCATCGGACCGGACTTCCGCATTGTCGGCCAGTCCGCGCGAGCCCACGAGTTCGGCGGGCGCTACCGCAAACAGCGATACCCAAAACGCCCGTTCATGGGACCGGCGCTGACCAAGACACAAAGCCGCCTGCCCAAACACTGGGCGGGATCAATCAAGTAGGAGATCATCATGGCCATCAAACTCGGCATGGACGCCGTGCTCAACTTCAAAGCCGGAGGCGTCGGCGGCGGGGGCTCGTGGACGGAACTGGCCAATGTCAAGGATGTGACGCTCAGCCTCGAAACCGGCGAAGCCGACATCACGACTCGGGCCAACGCGGGCTGGCGGGCGACCGTCGGCACGCTCAAGGAAGCGAGCGTCGAGTTCGAGATGGTGTGGGATACCGCCGACGCGGGCTTCACGGCCATCAAGGACGCGTTCTTCAACAACGCGGTGATCGGGTTGCAGGTGCTCGATGGACCTGCGGGCTCCGGGCTTGAAGCGGACTTCTCAATCACCAACTTCAGCCGAAGCGAGCAACTCGAAGAAGCACTCACGGTGTCGATTACCGCCAAGGTCACCTACGACGGCACCGCGCCCAGCTGGATCTGATCGGAGGAATCATGAAGACATTTACTGACAACGCGGGGCGGACCTGGACGGTGAGCATCACCGTGGACGCTATCAAACGCGTGCGGGGCCTGCTCGAAGTCGATCTGCTCGAAGTCGTCGGCGGCAAGCTGATCGACCGACTCATCACCGACCCGGTTCTCCTCTGCGACATCGTTTACGCCGTGTGCAAGCCGGAAGCTGACGCGCAGAGCGTGAGCGATGAAGACTTCGGCAGGGCAATGGCGGGCGACGCGATCGAGCACGCCACGACAGCCCTGCTCGAAGAACTCGTGTCTTTTTCCCCGAGCCCGAGGGACCGGGCGAATCTGAAACGAGTCCTCGAAACGACCCGGCGGGTGATGGACAAGGCGAGGGATCTGATCGAGAAACGGATCGAGAGCGGCGAGCTGGACCGGATCGCGGAGGAAGCGCTGGCGAGTGCTGGCGATTCATCTGGCAACTCGCCGGTATCGTCGGCGTCGATCCAGCCGCCCTGACCCTTCGTGAACTGGCCGCGATGGCCGAGGCCAAGCAGCGCGACGAGTGGGCACGGACCAGCTCGCTCATGGCACTGATCGCCAACGCCAACCGCGACGCGAAGAAGCACCGGGCGTTCCGGCCGACCGATTTCGACCCGTTCGCCGTGACGCAAAAACCGAAGCAGAAGGTCGATGTGAGCATCCTCAAGGACATCTTCATCGACGGCAAGCACCAGCACACCACCACGCGCACGGAGGCGCAGCCATGCAGACCAGACACATCGCATACATCTTTGCACTCGTGATGATCACCCTCTCGCTCGGCGCGTGCGCCGGGTTCGATCTCGGCGATCTCGTCCGTGTCAAGACACCCAACCGCGTGCAACAGGCGACGGGGCTTGCAGCGACCACGACGCTCAACGAAGCCGAGGCCGAGTATCGGGCGTGGTTTGAGGAAACCCAGCGCACCTGCTCGCAGTGGAAGTCCAACATCGAACGGGCTGGCGAGATCCGGGGCATCTTCAGCCAGTTGACTTTGTCAGCCTTCGATCAGATCGGCCCGACTGTCGCGGGCATCCCCATGCTCGGCCCCGCACTCCCCGCGATGACCGGCCTTGTCGGGCTCTTCCTCGGCACGGGCCGACTCCGCAAAGAGAAGGAATCCTCGTTCAACAAGGGGATGAAGGAAGGGCGTGTCGCTCCGCCGACCGGTCCTTCGCAGTCATCCGGCACCATCAACACCTGATCGGAGATCGCAATGGCATCCGCACGCGGCATCCGGGCAGGGGCGGCTTACATCGAGCTGTACGCCAACGACAACAAGCTCGTGCGTGGTCTCAATCGCGCCCAGAAACGGCTCAAGGCGTTCGGCTCGTCCGTGCAGCGCATCGGCGCACGCCTGACCGGCATCGGCACCGGGCTCGCTGCAGGCTTTGCGATCTCGACGCGGGTGTTCGCGGGGTTCGACGACCGGATGCGTCAGGTGCGAGCTGTCACGGGGGCGACCGAAGCGCAGTTCCAGTCGCTGCGCGAAGAGGCCAAGCGCCTCGGGCGGACGACCTCGTTCACCGCAGGGCAGGTCGCCGAGGCGATGGCAGAACTTGGCCGGGCCGGGTTCAAGCCCGAGGCGATTCTGACGAGCACCGAGGCTGTATTGGCGTTGGCCCGCGCGACGAGCACCGAACTTCCTCGCGCCACCGAGATCGCCGGGGCGGCCTTGCGTGGGTTTGCCCTTCCCGTCGATCAGATGGCCCGTGTGACGGATGTGCTCACGGCGACGGCTAACGGCAGCGCCCAGACACTCGAGGATTTGTTCGAGGCCATGAAGCCCGTCGCCCCGATCGCGGCCGAGGCGGGCGCGAGCATCGAGGAAACAGCCGCCGCGATCGCGGTGCTGGCCAACAATGGCATCAAGGGCTCACTCGCGGGCAACGCACTGGCCCGTGCCTACAAGAACCTGTCCAACGAATCCAAGCAGGCAGAGCTCCGCAAGTTTGGCATCGAGGCCGTCGATGCACAGGGCAACCTTCGCCCGCTCGCCGACATCCTCAACGACCTGGCGAAAGCGACCAAGGGACTCGGCTCCGCCCAACGGCTGTCCATCTTCGAGACGCTCTTCGGGCGAGGGCAGGCCGCCGCCCTCAAGCTCGCATCATCCGCCGAGGCGTTCGATGCGTTGCAAGACCAGATCAAGAACTCCGCCGGGCTGGCGGTCAAGACGGCCGAAGAGATGGACGCAGGCATCGGCGGCTCGTTCCGCAAACTACTCTCGGCGGTCGAAGGCATCGCCATCGCGATCGGTGAGGCGATCCAGAAACCTGTCCGCCGGGCGGCCGACGCAATCACGAAGATCGCGGGTTGGATCACCACGCTCATCAATCGGAACCGCCAACTCGTCGTCACCATTCTCAAACTGACAGCCGTCGTGATCGGGATCGGCATCGCCTTGGTCATCGCCGGGGTTGCGATCGTGGCCATCGGTGTGGTGTTCGGTTCGCTCGCCGCGATCATCACCGGTGTCGGTGCGGCCATCGGAATCATGGGCACGGTGCTTGCCGCGTTGCTCTCACCGATCGGGCTGGTCGTTGCAGCCGTCGTCGGTGTCGGCGCAGCGATCCTGATCACGAGCGGTGCCGGGGCCGAGGCGTTGTCATGGCTCGGCGAGCAGTTCGACAAACTCAAAGCAACCGTGACAAAGGTCGTAGGCGGGATGGCCGATGCGCTCGCGGCTGGTGATGTTGCGCTCGCCGCCCAGATCCTCTGGCTCTCGATCAGAGTCGCTTGGCAGAAGGGCGTCGCCGCGATCAACGGCGTGTGGCTCGAAGCCAAGCGGTTCTTCATCTCCACCGCCCAGCAGATGTGGTTCGGGGCATTGGCCGCAGCCCAGATCGGGTTCCACGCCATCGAGGTTGCGTGGATCGAGACGACGGCTTTCCTCTCCAAGACCTGGACCAACTTCGCCAGCGGCTTCAAGAAGATCTGGGAGACCGCCACCTCGTTCGTCGCCAAGCGGATGCTGGAGATTCAGGGGCTCTTTGATTCGTCGCTGGATGTCAAGGCCGCCAAGCAGGGCATTGATGACCAACTCGAAGCCCGGCTCAGCGAGATCGAATCGCAAGCCCGGCAAGCACTCGATCAGCGTGAACAGAGCCGTCAGCGCCAGCGCGACCGATCGGCTGACGAGAACGAAGCCACGCTCGCCGAGATCGGTCGGCAGTTCGATGAAGCCCAGAAGAAGCTCGACGACCGCACCAACACCAAGATCGAAGAGACGCAGAAGGCACTTGACAAGGCACGCCGACAACTCGAAGAAGCGATCGCCGAGGCGGCGAAGAAACGCAAGGACGCGGAGAACGAAGGACCTGATGCTAACGGCCCCGATTCGGCGGACAACCTCGTCGCCCGCATCCAGAAACAACTCGCCGGGCTGGGAAACACCATCTCCGGAAAGACCACCGTACGCGGCACCTTCAACGCGCTGGCCGTCCAGAGTCTCGTGGGCGGTGACCCTGTCGCCGAACGCACGGCCAAGGCCAGCGAGCAAACCGCCAGGAACACCAAACAACTCGTCACCGCCGCCCAGACCGGCGGATTGACCTTCGCATAGGAGATTGATTTCGTGCCCATCACGGTGACCGAAAAGTTCGAGAGCAGGCGTTCGACCACGGGTGACAACCCGTCGGCCGAGCTCGGCTACACCGTGCGCGGCACCGAAGACGATCTTGCGGCACGCACGGCGGTCGAAGCCGCCAGTCCGACGACCTACGACAACCTGCCGCGTCAGGCCGTCGCGGTCGAGCCTGTTGGCCCGGACCACTGGGACGCGACGGTGCGCTATGCACCGAACCAGCAATCATCACCGCCGCAAACGGGCGAGAGCGCGTTCAACTTCGATACCGGCGGCGGCACGCAGCACATCACGCAAAGTAAATCCACCGTCGGCACCTACGCCGCGCCTGGTACGACCGCGCCTGACTTCCAGGGCGCGATCGCCGTCAGCAATGACAGCGTCCAAGGCATAGATATCACCGTGCCGGTGTACCAGTTCTCCGAGACGCACTACCTGCCCGCCAGCCAGGTGACCAGCGGCTACAAGGGAACGCTGTTCAACCTGACCGGCAAGGTCAATAGCGGTTCATTCCGCGGGTTCGTGGCGGGTGAGTTGTTGTTCCTCGGCGCGACCGGTTCGCGTCGCGGCACCGATCCGCAAGACGACTGGGAGATCACCTTCCGCTTCGCTGGCAGCCCGAATGTGACCGGCCTCTCGGTCGGCCCGATCAACGGCATCGCCAAGAAGGGGTGGGAGTACCTCTGGGTGCGCTATGCCGACGCCGAGGACACCGGCTCGAACACGATCGTCAAACGACCCATCTCGGCCTATGTGGAGCGTGTCTACGACGCGGGCAGCTTCGGAGGGCTCGGGATATGACCGGCGATGCGATGCGCAAGGTGAGAACAGGCCAGCCGCTGGTCATCCCGGCGGGCGCGTACAACGCCTTCGTCGATGCGGCGATCGATCACCGATCCCGCGAACGCAACACGACGGGTGACCCGCAACGAGACCAGAACCAGCGTGGCGTCGTGCTGGTCCGCAACGACACGCCCGGCGAACTGCCCGCTTATCACGCGCTGGCAATCGCGGGGCCGCTCATTGAGCCCGGAGACGGCGATCAGGAACGGACCTTCCAGGGGCGCACGCCGCTGATCGGCGAGTTGGCGACCGAGGATTCGCCGCCGTTGTCGTTCGTCGTGGCCCAGCAGGCTATTCAACCAGGCGAGCTCGGCCGATGCGTGCTCTCCGGCACCACGCCCGCCAAGATCACGCTGCTCGACGAGAGCGATACGACCTGCGAACTCAAGGCCGAAGAAACGCTGCTGACCACCTCACCACTTGGCGGTGCGTCGATCCTCTGGAAGGAATCGGGCACCGGCGAGAAGTGGGCGGTGGTCGAACTCGGCCGCCCATCGCTCGGGCGCATCACGACCGTGCTCGGCGAGGGTCAACTCATCCCGACCGAAGCCAACCGCTGGCTCTACCCGTGGGTCGAGGCCCGCCTCGACGGCGATCCGGGCAGCGAGACCTACCTGCGCTATGTGCCCGTACCCGACGGCCTCTCATCCCAATCCCCCGGCGGCGGCGAAGACCCGGCCCGCATGGCGATCAACCGCTTCGAAGCGCACCACTGCGATGACTCCGTGCCCGGCACCGGCTTCGAGGGGCTGCTCGGGATGGGACCGGTGTGTGATCTGCCCGGCGTGCTGCACGACTGCCCCCCCGCGCGATCGCTCGAGCCGCGTCTGGCTCCGGTGCCCGTCGGTGTGACGGTGCAACTGACCTGCGAGCGGGACACGAAAGGCAATCCCGTGTGGGTGTTCGAGGCGATGAGTTGCATCGAGATCGCCGACCCGGCCGACGGGGACCGGAAGTTCAACTTGATTGTGCCAGGAGGTGGCGGATGAGCACCGACCTGGCACAACGCCGCGAGCACGAGCGGAGCAAGTATGTCACCCTGGCGTCGCGCCCGGGTTCGTCCTACGGCTCGACCAACCACGGCCGCCACGCGATCCCGCTCATCCAACGCTGGAAACCCCGGTTTGTGATTGACTTTGGCTGCGGACGCAACCAACTGATCACCGATCTGAGGCGGTTGGGCATCGACGGTCTCGGCATCGACTTTGCCTTCGCCGAGGCCGACTTCGCAAAGCCCATGCACGAGACGGGCATGCTCGACGGCGTGGCCGATGTGGTCACGAGCTTCGACGCCCTCGAGCACCTGCTGGTGCAGGATGTGAACCCGGTGCTCGACGAAATGCGGCGCGTCGCCCGCCCGAGGGCGTGGTTCTGCTTCTCGATCTGCACGCGCCCGAGCCGGATCACTGTGGGCGGCGAGAACCTCCACCCGACCGTGCGGCCGATGCGCTGGTGGCTCGACCGCATCGCCCGCATCGGCGTCGTCAACCACACACGCGCTGGCGGACGCTACATCACCGGGAGATTCCTGGGGGAGGGCAGCCCATGAATCGCCCCAACCAATCCGACATCATTGCCCTCCAGCACGGCCTCAAGAACCGAGCACCCGCCCGCACCGGCCTGCGCCTCTACACCGCCGAGTTCGACTCCGTCTCGATGGCCAACTTCTACCGAGGCCGCTCGGCGTTCCTCATGCTCTCCGGCCCGTCCCTGAACCAACTCGACCTTTCTTTGCTCAACCAACGCGGCATCGTCACGATGGGCGTCAACAACGCATGGACCGTGCACCGCCCGACGCTCTGGACTTGTGTCGATGATCCGGGCCGGTTCATAGATACGGGCTGGAAAGATCCGGGCATCCTGAAGTTCGTGCCGGTCTGTCATCGCGTCCATCGGCTGCGCATCCAACTCGACGACGGTTCCATGCGACCCAGCGCCTTCCATGTCAGCCAGATGCCCAGCGTCTTGTTCTACCGTCGCGGCAATCACTTCGACCACGAACGCTTTCTCACCGGCGACACCGTCCCGTGGGGCAACGAGGGCAAGCAGGCCGACTCGCTCGGGATCAAGGGCAAACGCAGCGTCATGCTCGCGGCCCTGCGTCTGCTCCACCACCTCGGCTTCCGGACTGTGTATCTGCTCGGGTGCGATTTCACGATGGCCAAGGACCGCAAGTACGCCTTCGACGAAACCCGCGAGGCCAGCGCGATCCGTCACAACAACGCGCTCTACGACGCCCTGAGTCGACGCTTCGAGGCGTTGCTGCCGCACTTCGAGAAGCACAAGTTCCGCGTCGTCAACTGCTCGCCGGGTAGTGCGCTGTCGGTGTTCGAGCGGATGACTTACGAGGACGCGATCACCGTCGCGTCGGCCGAGTGCGCCAAGCCCGTGCGCACACAGGGCTGGTACACACCCGCCAACAAGCCCGCGAACAAACCGAAGCAACACGCGGAGGCCAAGGCATGAGCGAGCCGACACGCTACTACCTCTTCCTGCCCGTCTGGGCGACCGGCAGAGCCCCGGACGGCGGCGGTTCGAGCGAGCTCTCCACGCCGACCGAATCCGTGTCGTCGATGAGCAGCAGCACCGAAAGTACGATGCCGTCGAGTTCCACCGAAACCGACAGCTACACCACGCCCAGTTCGACCAACACCGAGAGTTTCTCGACGCCGAGTTCGTCATCCAGTTCGTCTTCGAGCAGCATGTCCAGCCCATCTTCAAGCATGTCGTCAATCGCATCGAGCACGGAAGGCAGCGTCTCATCGAGTGGTTTGTCGAGTTCGCCCAGTGGCGGTTCGACCGGCGGATCGAGTGCTCCATCATCAACTGGCAGCTCGCTGACGAGTTCCGCTGCTAGCTCGACCGACTCAGGCCCCGGTTCGTCCGCGGGCTCATCCGGCCCCGGCTTATCGGGACCGGGTTCTTCCGGCGGCGGGTCTTCGGGAGGAGGTTCGAGCGGCGGGGGCTCATCAGGCGGCGGATCGTCTGGTGGTGGGTCTTCAGGCGGGGGTTCAAGCGGTGGCGGGTCATCCGACGCATCCAGCTCGTCAGGTTCAAGCTCATCATCGAGCGGCTCTTCGAGTGGTTCAAGCAGCGGCAGTTCCGGCGGCTCATCTGGCGGATCGAGCGGCGGGTCAAGTGGGGGTTCCGGCTCCAACTGCTTCCTCTTCGGCACGCTCGTCCATATCACGCCGACCCGGCGCGTCCCCATCGAATCACTCCAGCCGGGCGACCAAATCCTCTCGATGGCCGTCCCCGGGCTCGAAGTCGATGCCCCCTTCCGCGCCCAGTACGACTGGCAATCCACCGAAGGCCTCGACGACGCCCGCATCCGCCAGGCCGGGGTGTCGCAGGTCACGCTCGGCGAGCACGACGGCTTCTTCGTCATCAATGGCCGCATCAAGGTGACCTTCGAGCACCCCTTCCTCGCCCGCCGTGATGATGCATGGGGCTTCTGCTCGGCCGACCTGCTCCGCCTCGGCGACCACCTCGTCACGCCCGATCTCAACGAAGAACTCATCACCACCATCGAACGCATCCCCGGCCGCGTCCGCACCGTGTCGATCACCGTCCCCGGAACCAACACCTACCTGGCCGACGGGGCCTGGGTCCACAACGACCTGCCCGGCCTCTCCGGCGGCATCGGCAACACTTCCGGCGGCTCGGGATCTGGCTCCGGCAGCGGATCAGGTTCAGGAAGCGGTAGTGGCAGCGGCTCTGGCAGCAAGTCCAGCGGCTCAAGCTTTGCCAGCTCCTCCGGTAGCGGTTCGTCCTCATCCGGCGGATCAAACCTGACTCAGGCGAGCAGTGCTCTGTCTGGCTCCGGGAGCGACAACGAGAAATAGCCAAGTGGCCCCGGCGCATGGCTATTTTTACTGGCGCTCGAGCGCCAACGCTGCCCGCAGGCACATTGTGTCAGTTCAACCACCGAACAACAGGCAGCCACCGCTAGCAACGGCTACCATTCGTTTGTATGTCTGGTGACCGTCAGGGCAACCCGCCATCTTCGACGCCGGAGGTGATGACCATCGACGACCTCGCGGTCTATCTGCAGGTCTCGAAGTCATCGCTCTACAAACTCGCCCAAGAGGGCCGAGTGCCGGGACAGAAGGTGGGGAGACACTGGCGGTTCCTGCGGACGACGATCGATCGTTGGCTCACTGCGGGTACAGCTGGGAGCAATTTTGATATTAAGTAAATGAGGACGCCACGCATGGCATTGAAGAAATCTCAACTCTACAGCTCGCTCTGGTCATGCTGCAACGAGCTGCGCGGCGGTATGGATGCTTCACAGTACAAGGATTATGTCCTCACTTTGCTGTTCATGAAATATGTGTCGGACAAGTATGCCGACAAGGCCGATGCATTGATCGAAGTGCCCAAAGGTGGCAGCTTCGCCGACATGGTTGCCCTTAAAGGCGACAAGGAGATCGGCGACAAGATCAACAAGATTATCTCCAAGCTGGCAGAGGCGAACGGTCTCGACTTCCTACTCCCAGGTCGTGCTGCAGACTTCAACGATGAGACCAAACTCGGTTCGGGCAAAGAGATGCAGGATCGTCTTTCCGCCCTTGTCGGCATCTTCGAGGGACTCGATTTCCGTGCAAATCGTGCTGAAGGCGATGATCTACTCGGTGACGCATACGAGTACCTGATGCGACATTTCGCCACCGAGTCTGGCAAGAGCAAAGGCCAGTTCTACACCCCAGCCGAGGTCTCCCGGATTCTCGCCAAGGTGATCGGAATCGGCTCGGGCACCAAGCAAGATCAATCCCTCTATGACCCTACCTGTGGCTCCGGCTCTCTCCTCCTCAAGGCAGCCGACGAAGCACCCCGTGGCATCACAATCTATGGCCAAGAGAACGACAACGCGACATGGGCCCTCGCCCGGATGAACATGATCCTCCACGGCCATCCCACGGCCGATGTTTGGAAAGGCAACACCCTCGCCGCACCGTATTTTAAGAAGAACAATGGATCACTCCAGGCGTTTGACTTCGCCGTCGCTAACCCTCCATTCTCAACCAAGGCATGGGCTAACGGTCTCAACCCTGAGCACGATGAGTTCGAACGCTTCGAGTATGGCATTCCGCCCGCAAAGAACGGCGATTATGCCTTCCTACTCCATCTCATCAAGTCCCTCAAGAGCAAGGGCAAGGGCGCGATCATTTTGCCTCACGGCGTGCTCTTCCGGGGCAACAAGGAAGCCGACATCCGCCGCGAGATCATCAAACGCGGATACATCAAGGGCATCATCGGGCTCCCCGGCAACCTGTTCTATGGCACCGGTATCCCGGCATGCATTCTCATCATCGACAAAGAGAACGCCCACGCCCGCACCGGAATTTTCATGATCGATGCCAGCAAGGGCTTTAAGAAGGACGGCAACAAGAACCGGCTCCGAGATCAAGACATCCACCGAATCGTCGATGTCTTCAGCAATCAGATTGAGCAGCCGCGATACTCCCGCATGGTTCCCGTCAATGAGATCGCCAACCCCGCCAACGATTACAACCTCAACATCCCACGCTACATCGATTCCTCCGAACCCGAAGACCTACATGATCTCGATGGCCACCTCAACGGCGGCATCCCTACATGCGATATCGATGCCTTGGAATCGTTCTGGATAGTCTTCCCAACGCTGCGGAAGGAACTCTTCAAATCCAACGGCCGCCCCGGCTACTCAGAACCAAAGATTGAAATCCGCCAGGTCAAACCCGCGATTCTTGGGCATGATGAGTTCAAGACCTACGCCGGTTCAGTGACCAAGATCTTCAAGAAGTGGCGCAAGGCCCATGAGCCAACCCTCTCTGGCCTCGAGGCAGGATCAAAACCCAAGAGTGTTGCAAATACATTATCAGAGGATCTGCTCAAGCGGTTCACAAAGGTCTCGCTGCTCGATCGCTATGACATCTTCCAGCAACTCATGGATTACTGGGCCGAGACCATGCAGGATGATATCTACCTCATCGCTGCCGATGGTTGGGTCGAGGCCGCCAAGCCGCGTGCGGTCATCGTAGACAAAGAGAAGAAGATCAAGGAGACGCCGGACCTCACCATCAAACGCAAAAAATACAAGATGGATCTCATCCCGCCCGCTCTTATTGTGGCTCAGTTCTTCGCCAAAGAGCAAGCAGCGATTGATAAAGCCCAAGCCAAACGCGATGTCGTCGCAGCTGAACTTGAAGAGTTTGTTGAAGACCATTCGGGCGAGGAGGGGCTGCTCGAAGACGCTAAAACCGATGCGGGCAAGATCACCAAGTCCAGCATCAAGGCACGCCTCAAAGAGATCAAGGGCATCACCGAGTTTGATGACGAGCGTGAAATCATTGAGGCCTGTGCCAAGCTGGTCGAGAAAGAATCCAAGGCCGCCAAGATTGTCAATGACATGCAAGCGACGCTCGATTTGGCTGTGCTGGCCAAGTATCCCAAACTCACCAAGAACGAGATCAAGTCGCTGGTGGTTGATGACAAGTGGCTCGCATCAATCAAGACAGCGATCGAGGGCGAAGTCGATCGGCTCACCCAGCAACTCGCGGGGCGTGTCAAGGAACTCGATGAGCGCTACGCCCAGACACTGCCTGAGTTGGTCTCTGAAGTCGAGGAGTTGGGCGAGACGGTTGCCGACCACCTCAAGAAGATGGGGCTGGTGTGGGCATGAGTAATGCTGTGACATCAACAAACTCACGGCTCCGATTCACCGGCTCGCACAGTATGCCGCATGGCTACAAGTGGACAGAGGCGGGGATAGTACCACAGGACTGGGAAGAATCCACGGTAGGCAAAGAGTTCAGAATGCAACTCGGTAAAATGTTAGACTCCGCCAAGAACATTGGTGTTTCAAAACCCTATCTTGGCAATCGCGCAGTTCAATGGGGAACAGTGGACATTGATAAACTGGCAACGGTCCCGATGACCTCATCAGACCTACATCGATTTCGTTTACGGTCGGGTGATCTGTTGGTTTGCGAAGGCGGTGAGATAGGACGAGCGGCTATCTGGGATGAACAGGTTCCTGAATGCTACTACCAGAAAGCAATTCATCGTCTTCGATCTATCCGGGGCTACGACGCCTACTTGATGATGAGCTACCTTCGGATGTGGACTCAAACCGGGTTCTTAACAAACTATGTCACACAGACGAGTATCGCACACCTTCCCAAGGATAAATTCACATTGGTTCCGTTATCGGTACCCCCACCGGATGAACAACGCGCCATCGCTGAGGCGTTGTCGGACGCAGATCGACTAATCGGCTCGCTCACGAAACTAATCACCAAGAAGCGAGCCATCAAGCAGGCCACCATGCAGCAACTCCTCACCGCCAAAACCCGCCTGCCGGGGTTTAGTAGAGAGTGGGTCCCCAAACGATTGGACGACCTAGGTCCTTTTTCAAAGGGGCGTGGAATCAGACGCAATGAGGTGTCTGACGAGGGCATTTCCTGCATTCGCTACGGCGAACTGTATACGCGGTATTTTAACTATGTGTTCGCACCCATCTCCAGAATATCAGCTGCCGTTGCTCAGACATCGCTGTCCATTAAAACCGGCGACCTGCTCTTTGCTGGCTCAGGTGAGACGGCAGAAGAGATTGGACGCTGTGCAGCATATCTTGGTACAGAACCGGCCTATGCAGGAGGCGATATTGTGGTTTTGTCACCGCATGGGCAGAACTCCATGTACCTTGGTCATCTGATGAATCATCCTTCGGTAGCATCTCAAAAAGCTCGTTTTGGGCAAGGTGATGCCGTTGTACACATCAATGCACGGAATCTGGCTCAGATAGAAATTGACCTTCCACATGTAGATGAACAATCCGCGATTGCACTTGTCCTTTCCACAATGGACACCGAGATCAGGGCTCTAGATCGCCGGCTCACCAAGACCAAACACATCAAGCAGGGCATGATGCAACAACTCCTCACCGGCTGCATCCGGTTGGTTGAGCAACAGGTTGCAGAATCTAAAGCCGAAGTCGTTGAGGAAACGAAGGGGACGAAACCCCACAGTTGGGCCTTCAACGAGGCGGTTGTGATCTCGATGCTGACAAAGCACTTCGGGAGCGAGCAGTACCCCCTTGGCCGCAAGCGGTACACGAAGTACTCCTATCTGCTGCATCGGCACGCTGAGAAGAAGGCCGAAGGGTATCTGAAGAAGGCCGCCGGGCCATACAACCCGTCAACCAAATACGGCGGCCCCGAGAAGATCGCGGTCGAGAACGGTTATATCAGCAAGCAGAAGAGCGGCAAGTTCCAAGGCTTCGTCGCCGCCTGCAGCATCGACAAGGCGGAGGAGTATTTCGAGAAGTGGTACGGCTCCGATGCCATGCAATGGCTGGAGCAGTTCAGATACAAGAAGAACGATGAACTTGAAGTCCTGGCGACGGTGGACATGGCCGCCGAGGATCTTCGCACTTCAGGCAAAGCCGTAGATGTGGAGAGCGTAAAGAAAGTAATCGCCAACCACCCAGAGTGGAAAGCGAAGCTTGATCGCTCAGCATTCTCTGACACCAACATCTCTGAAGCGATCAAGGCGGTTTCAGAACTCTTCGGCGGGGAGGTGCATGCCTGATGGCCACACAGATCAAATCCAAGCGAGGATTGAAGAACGCATTTGATAACTGCTCTGAAGAAGTGCGAGAGTACTTCGAGCATATTCCGGATTTACTCGACGACTTTCCAATGGAAGTGTGCTTGGCGTATGTGTTTTCTCGGCTTGAACTGGGGCAGAATATGGCGTTGTACTGCGGGGCTGTCAAGATTCACAAGGTCAACGCCGAGGTTGCGAAGGGCGCAGTTAGTAGAATGCACATGACTCGCAAGAACTTTGTAGTCATCTACAAGACGGTATTTGATATCGAGCTTCCAAGAACTGCACACGCGGATCTGAAGAGCGCTGAAGAAACCCGAGACGCCATCATGCATGGGAAATCGACAACCGACGACAGGATTCGCAATGCCATTGCTCGTGTACTTGAGTATGCCGAAGATGTGAATAAGCAACTACAGAGAAAACACCAACTGAAGCCATTTGGCAAACTACAAGGTTTTTCTGGTCGAGCTACAAAGTTAGACAAACGAACCAGCCGGTTCCTGTTGAAAGGGATGGGGTACCCCATTGCGTAAGCAAGGTCACTAGCAGCATGTGCGGAGAACGCTATCCAAAAGATTTGATTGTGACGGCTGAAGACTTTTCCAAGTCTGGCTGGAAGCAAGCTGTCGCCTCTGCTAAGCGAGAAGGCTACGCCGGCATCTGGTCCGCGCTCTCTGAAGCTGCCAAGAAGGCGATGGAAGAAGGCGACAAGAGTAAGGGCAAAGTCCTCTGGCTGCTCGCGGATGCCTGCTCGATGATGCTCAAGCCCGAGAGCAACAACGAGCCATTCAAACCGATGATGGTCATGCCAAACGGACGATCGGCGATCCCTGAGGACTTCTCGGAAGCTGACATCAAGTTCTTCGCCGAGACCGCAACCGATATTGACAACCCCTGGCTTCAGGCTCGCTTGGCCGATGTAGTCTGGTTGTGTGCAACACCACGCGATCCTGACTTCGCCAAGATGGCGATTGATGCTTATCGAAAGATCCCACTCGACAAGGACACTTGGATTAGTGACGGGGGTGAGTGCTGGAAGCGGGCTGCCGGGCTGGCCCGAATGCTTGGCAATGGGACAAGAGAACGGTTGAAAGAGATCGGCGAATCGATCATGAATGCATTTGATTCTGCGGGGGCAGATGACGGATATCTCGCTCTCTGGTTGAGCGATTTGCTGGACGACAACACACAGCTCCTAATTCGGGATCAAGTGCGTCCGATCGCGGAGCATCTTGAGGAACTGGCACACGAGATTGAAAAGACTGGTGATCAGTACCGTTGCCGCGACTATTTCGATCGTGCGGCCAAGTGGTTCAGAAATGACGACGACGAAGCAAAGGCGACTGAAATGACGGTCGCAGTTGCCGAGTGCTGGGTCCGTGAAGCCGAGGCAAGAATTGCAGCGGAGCAGAACCCGAGCCATATGGTGGCGGCGAGTTTCTACGAGAACGCGATTCAAACCTACCGCACTATCCCACGGGCTCAGAGAGCACTCCACAAGGTCGATGAACGAATGGCTGAACTCCGAGCGAAGCTCAGCGAATCAGGTAAACGAGCACTTGAAGAGATGGGCACGATCACAACCGAGGGCATCGATATCTCCGAAATGGTCGAGAAAGCACGGGATTCGGTACGAGGAAAGAGCGCGAATGATGCGCTTGGTGCTTTTGCAGGCTTGTATCAGATCAATGCCAAGAGCATTCGTGAAACCGCGATTAAGAATCTGAAGGCTCATCCTCTGACCGGATTGTTTCCCGCGACCGTCAGGAGCCGCGATGGACGAGTGATCGCCAAGAAGCCCGGCATGAGTTTGGGAGACTCGTCTTCGGAAGATGATGACGCTGCTATTCAAGCCGAGATGATTCGGAATTACAGCGTGCTCGTAGGCATCGTCGTTCAAGCCGATATCGTGCCAGCACTCGAGATTCTGATCCAAGAGCATCGGCTCCGAGAAGCTGATTTCGTTGGTTTGGCAAGCCAGTCACCAATTGTCCCCAAAGATCGAGCGAGGCTGTTCGGCAAAGCATTGTTTGCCGGATACGACCAAGATTTCGTATCTGCAATCCACTTGCTCGCGCCGCAGATTGAGAACATGGTCAGGTTTCATTTGAAGGACGCGGGAGTACAAACAACCTGCCTCGATCAGAAGGGTATTGAGACAGAAAACGGGCTCAGTACTTTGATGGAACTGCCGGAAGTCGAGCGAATATTCGGTCCCGACCTGGCATTTGAGATACGAGCAATCTACTGCAATGCGATGGGGCCCAATTTACGAAATGAGACCGCACACGGCCTGATCACTTATGAAGGATGTCAGTCGATCTTTGCGGTATATGCGTGGTGGCTTGGGCTGCGTCTTGTATTTATTGCCTACTGGAACTCGCTGCGTGGCGGTGAATCTGACAAAGAAACTGAGGTAGCAACATGAGTGGAGTAGGCGAACGCGAAATCAAAACTCAACAAGCTGTGCTCGCTCAGTTTCAGGATGCCACCGGCCCTCTCAAGTACACCTATCTGGGCGACTGGAAGAGTCGGGACGGCAACAGCAATGTAGAGCCAGGTCTTCTCGGGAAGTGGCTTGCACGCCAAGGGCACGACGAAACGGTCATCAAGAAGGTGCTCGAGGAATTGGAGAAGGCTCTCGCCGTCACAGGTAGTCGGACGCTCTACGACGCGAACAGAGCGGTCTATGGGCTGCTGCGATATGGCGTGAAGGTGAAGCCAGAGATCAGCGCAGCAAACCAGACTGTTTGGCTCATTGACTGGAAGAATCCAAATAACAACGACTTCGGCGTGGCAGAGGAGGTGTCGATCGCGGGTGTGAACGCCAAACGCCCCGACATTGTTCTCTATGTGAACGGCATTGCGCTCGGCGTCTTGGAGCTGAAGCGTTCGACTGTCTCGTTATCCGAAGGAATTCGGCAGAACCTCGACAATCAGAAGCCGGAATTCATAAGACCGTTCTTTGCTACGGTGCAACTGATCATGGCAGGCAATAACACCGAAGGCTTGCGATATGGCGTTATTGAGACACGGGAGAAGTATTGGCTGCAATGGAAGGAGCCCGGCGGGGAAAGTGGCGAAGACGACCCGTTGTTGCGTGGCCTATCACATCTGTGCCGTCCGGAGCGTTTTCTTGAGATTATCCACGATTTCATCGTGTTCGATGCGGGCACCAAAAAGACATGTCGCCATAATCAGTACTTTGGGGTACATGCGGCCCAGGATCATGTTGGCAGGCGTGAAGGTGGGGTCATTTGGCATACTCAGGGCAGTGGCAAGAGTCTCACTATGGTCTGGCTGGCTAAATGGATTCGTGAGCATGTCAAGAACTCGCGTGTCCTGATAATCACGGATCGTACAGAACTGGACGAGCAAATTGAAAAAGTGTTTAAGGGCATTGACGAGGACATCTATCGCACGAAGAGCGGCTCCGACTTGGTAAGCGTGCTTAACGCGAGCGATGAGTGGCTGATGTGCTCCCTTGTGCACAAGTTTGGTGCATCGGAAGAGGGCGATATTGATGCATTCATCAAAGACATCAAGGCGAATCTTCCGGCCGGTTTCCATGCAAAAGGCGAGATGTTTGTCTTTGTTGACGAATGCCATCGCACCCAGTCAGGCAAGTTGCACGAAGCAGTGAAGGCGATTCTTCCGGGGGCAATGCTTATCGGATTTACTGGCACGCCTCTACTGAAGAAGGACAAGAAAAAGAGCATTGAAGTGTTTGGTCCGTACATCCACACCTACAAGTATGACGAGGCGGTCAATGACGGCGTGGTACTGGATCTGAGATACGAAGCCCGAGATATCGACCAGAATATCATATCCCAAGATAAAATTGACCAATGGTTTGATGCCAAAACACGAGGCCTGACTGATCTTGCCAAGGCGCAACTCAAACAGCGGTGGGGCACGATGCAGAAAGTGCTTAGTTGTAAAGATCGTCTTGAAAAAATCGTGGCAGACATTCTGTTGGACATGGAGACGCGTGACCGGCTCAAGAGTGGTCACGGCAATGCACTCCTTGTGTGCGACAGCATTTATTCGGCATGCCGGTTCTTTGAAATGTTTCAGCGATCAGACTTGGCCAACAAGTGCGGTATCGTGACTTCGTATGTGCCGTCAGCTGCAACAATTAAGGGGGAAGAGTCAGGCGAGGGGCACACTCAGAAGCTGCTACAGTACGAAATATACCGGAAGATGCTCGCGGCCCACTTCGATGAACCGGAAGATGCGGCTTCTGGGAAGGTGGAACTTTACGAGAAGGAAGTGAAGAAACAGTTTATCGAAAAGCCCGGGCAAATGAAAATTCTCATTGTCGTGGACAAGCTCCTCACCGGATTTGATGCTCCGCCTGCGACCTATCTCTATATCGACAAGCAAATGGGCGACCACGGTTTGTTTCAAGCCATATGTCGCGTGAATCGTCTTGATGGCGATGATAAGGAGTATGGCTATGTCATCGATTACAAAGACCTGTTCAAGTCGCTAGAAGCATCGATGAAGGATTATACCGGAGAAGCATTCGACAAGTTTGATGCAGAGGATGTGGAAGGCCTCCTCAAGAATCGCCTTATCAAAGGGCGTGAACGACTTGAGGAAATCCGAGAATCGATAAAAGCACTATGTGAACCAGTAATGTCGCCAAAGGATACAAGGGCATATCTACGCTTCTTCTGCACTCCAGATGATGCGAGTTCGAATACCCTCAAAGATAACGAGCCGAAGCGCATTGCTCTTTACAAGCTTGCCGGTGCATTCCTACGGGCTTACGCGAACCTCGCAAATGAGATGGAAGAGGCGGGATATACGACAAAGGAAAAGGAAGAGATCAAGAACGAAGTCACACACTACGAGAAAGTCCGCGAGGAAGTAAAGCTTGCAAGTGGCGACTATATTGATATGAAGCTTTATGAGCCAGCCATGCGACACTTGCTCGACACCTATATCCGCGCAGAAGAGAGTGTGAAACTGTCAGCCTTCGAGGACATGACACTTGTCGAGTTGATTGTTGAACGAGGCGAAGACGCCATAAATGCGTTGCCTGAGGATATTCGCACGAATGAAGATGCTATCGCAGAGACGATCGAAAACAATGTCCGAAAGCTGATCATCGACGAGCTTGTCGTGAACCCTAAGTACTACGAGAAGATGTCGGAGTTGCTCGAAGCACTCGTTCAGGAACGGAAGCAGCGGGCGATCGACTACAAAGTGTATCTGGAACGGATTGTCGAACTTACCAGGTGCATAAGCACACCAGATGCAGGAGCGTCATATCCTGTAGCGATGAATACCCCGGCCCGTCGGGCTCTGTACGACAATCTCAACAGCGACGAGAAAGTGGCAGGCCGTGTGGATATTTCCATACGAAATGTCAAGAAGGCAGGGTGGCGAGGCAACAGGTTCAAGGAGAGAGAAGTTCGATTAGCTATAAAAGCCGTGCTAGGAAACGATGCAGAACATATTGAACGAATTTTTGAACTAGTGAAGAATCAGCGTGAGTACTGAAGATCAACAACTTAAAGTAGGGGGGATGTTCATCGATGTCGTAAAGAAGGACATCAAGAATCTCCACCTCGGCGTCTATCCACCTGATGGACGAGTTCGTGTTGCTGCGCCTGCCTCTATGAATGACGAGGCGATCCGGCTTGCAGTCGTCTCGAGGTTAGGCTGGATTCGTCGCAGGCAAACGGCATTTGCGGAACAGGATCGGCAATCAGAGCGATCAATGGTGAGCGGCGAGAGTCATTATGTATCGGGGCATAGGTATCTTCTCACCGTAGAAGAGGCTGATGAGGCCCCATGTGTAGAAATCAAAAACAATCGGAAGTTACTTCTGAGGATCAGACCCCAAACGGATCGCAGTGGTCGTGAGGCAGTCTTGCAAGAATGGCATCGAGCGAGGCTACGAGAGCATATTCAAGAAATTGCTCCACAGTGGGAAGAGGTAATTGGCGTGGAAGCGCCATCGTACTACATCAAACGGATGAAGACTAAATGGGGTAGCTGCAATATCGATGCAAGCCGGATTTGGATAAATCTGGAGCTTGCAAAGAAATCGAGCAATTGCGTCAGCTACATTCTGGTCCACGAGTTGGTGCACTTGCACGAGCGGCATCATTCAGATCGATTCCGCAAACTTATGGATCGCTTTATGCCAGCATGGCGTGTTCACCGTGATGAACTAAACCAAGCACCGCTTGCTCATGAGAATTGGTCGTATTGAGTCAGGAGGCAATGATGCCAATCGAAGTAGGAATCTGGAAGCTCGGCGAGACACTAGAACCCATTGGCTATTCGCGTATGGACAGCGAACAACGGCTGGAGACTGTTCTCGCTGATGATGTCTCCGTCATCGACCCAGGCCTTCTCCTGATCGGTCGTCAAGTCCGGACAGCCTACGACAAGTTCATTGATCTGCTTGCCCTCGATTCCGAAGGACAGCTCGTCGTCATTGAACTCAAGCGTGACAGAACACCGAGAGAGGTCGTGGCGCAGCTGCTGGATTACGGCTCTTGGGTGCGGGAGTTGGAAGACGATGATATCGCTTCGATCTTTGATTCGTATCTCGTGAAATACTTGCCCGAGCACAGGACAACCTCGCTCGACGAAGCATTCCGCGATCGATTCGGGGACGAGAGCCTCCCCGAGAACTTGAATGAGTCACACAAACTTGTGCTCGTAGCGAGCGAACTTGACGACAGCTCCGAACGGATCATCACCTATCTAGCTGAAGCATACGGCGTCGATATCAACGCTGTGTTCTTCCGCGTTTTTCGGGATGGTGAGAACGAGTACCTTTCGAGAGCGTGGCTCGCTGACCCCGTCCAGATCGAGGCCCGTGTCGAGGCGAAGCGCGAGAAGAAGCCTTGGAATGGTGAGTACTACGCATCATTTGGTGCGGACGATAATCGTGACTGGGAGGAGGCACGCAAGTACGGCTTCATCTCCGCCGGAGGTGGTCTGTGGTACTCCCGTTCCCTCGGTTTGCTGAAGCCTGGCGGCCGAGTCTGGGTCAACATCCCTGGAGGTGTTGGGTATGTTGGTGTTGCTGAGGTCGTCGATCAGGTGGTTCCGATCGATGAGTTCATGGTCGACAATGGTTCCGGGCAGCGCGTGCCTATCGCCTCGCTCCCGGTCAAGGCTGCCAACCACACCACGATGGCAAAGAACTCTGACAACGCCGAGCACTTCGTCCGCGTGAAATGGATTAAGACCGTGCCGATCACGGAAGCTGTGCGAGAAAAGGGGTTCTTCGGGAATCAGAACTCGGCGGCCAAGCCCCGTGCCAAGAAGTGGCAGCACACAGTCGATCGCCTGAAGGTGGTTTGGGGGATCGAATAACTCAGTATTGTGGCGTGCCGCCTGAAAATGGCTCATCCCTGTGGATTACTCGTTTCGCCTCGGAGGTGGCGGATTGCGCGACTTGTCGATGAAACCAGTTATCCATAACAACACACGAATCCAAGTCTAAGATTGAAGGTCCACAGATGGAACCATGCCATGCATGGATTGCCGCGTTACGGAGGACGCATCGAATGCCTCAATACTCGCCGAAGAAACTCATCCGCAACATCTCCAACCCGCTCTTGAAGCGGTACTTCGATCAGCGTGAACTGCTCGGCGCTTTTGGCTGGAAAGAGTTGGACAATCACGATCCCAAGCCAATCATGGAAGCTCTGGACGAGCTGTCGGCGTCGGAGCGTGAAGCAGTCGAAACCGACTTCAATCAGGTCAACGAGCTGGCCACCGACGGCGGCTCCCGCCTGATCTTCGAAGAGGCGTCATTCTGGGATCACCCATGGGCAGCCCAGATCGACGAGATGGCCAACGACTTCGAGCGTGCGATGCTCGCTCTGATCGAAGACCGCGATCTCATCGACACGGTATCGAGCTGCAACGAAATGGATCGGTTCGCCGAGAGCCGATGGAGAAGCTGGTTCGTCGGCGAGCGGCTCCAAGTCACCGATGACCGCGACAAGCTCAGCAAGGGGCTTCGAGCCCTGTTCAAGGAGCAAGGACGGGGTCAGCGTTGCCACATCGAGACGCTCGATCGCCGGGATCCCGAGCGATTCTGTTGCTTTGCATTCCCCGAGGACTATCCCAAGACCGACCTCGGCTTTGACGAGAGTGGCCAATTCAAGCGACACACACGCCGGACCGCAACGGAGATCATATTCGTCTATCAACCCGAGGACGGCATGCTCAAGATGTTCGGCAAGGGCAACAAGACGGAGAAGGAAGCCATCGCGGAAGTGTTCTGCAAGACCATGCTTGGGCTCACGAAACTGCCAGCGCCCAATCAGCGCCCGCCCTACGACCTGGCCGTGCTCAAAGACCGGAATGTATCGTTCAAGACAGACCCTGCCGACAACATTGAATCGACAGAGATCCGCCTGATGCGGTTCGATCTGCCCGGCAAGGGCTATCGCCGCCTCGTGCTCTCTGCGCGACCGACCGGAGGTGTGCCGAACATCCACTCGCTGATCGAAGCAGCGGTCAACACCACGAACTTCCCCCTGTCCGAACTCCAAGTCTCGCAAGCGAAAATCTCTATGCGGTTCCGTGGTACCAACGGTCGGCCCGGCAAGCCACTGACCTTTGTAGTCACATACCCCGATCGCTGCAATCTCAAGGACACCGGCAAGGACGCCGTGGCCAAGAAGTACCTCAAGGAATGGGGGATCGCGCGTGGCTGATGTGTTGGTCGAGTTGTTGAACCGAGCCGAGATCCTCCTCGACGGCGTGCTCACCGGACGCGATGTCCGGTCATGGCCGGACGCCGAGATTGAACGGCTCGTCACTATGGGTATCCTCGTCAACGGCAGTATGGCCAACACCATCGTCAACGACGATTGCGATCATGAATGTACGATCGAGAACACCGGCGTCATCGAGCACCCGAAGGAGCCGGGCAGAATGGTCTGCCTACACCGCTGCCTGAATGGTTGTGGCCTCGTGCTACTCGAGCCGTCAAACTTCGCCCAATGGCAGTTCTGCCTGCTCGGGCTGGCAGAAGTCATCGCGCGAGCCATCGGAGCGTCCGGCTCTGTCATCGAGGATGTCCCGGATCGCGTGGTGCTCGTCGGCACCATTGCCGCATCCAATGGTGAGTCCGAAGTGTTCCTCGCATGCGGATTGGCACGGGAGGGCGCTCAGGTCGGTCTATCCAACTCCGCCCGCCTGAACGCATCATCGTCCCCACTGCTGCTCACCGTTGGCTCGGCCCCAACCCCGGGCATCTGGTCACCCCAATCGCCACCGAGGACGGCGGCCCTTGCGGAACACGCAACGCTTGGCCCCGATGGATTCGAGTTTGACCTGATGCGAGCATTCCCCGGCGGCATCATGATCGAATCCAAGCCAGCCGAATGGCTCCGTGTCACCGATGCCGGTCGCCTGCTGCTGTCGGATGTCTCCGGCCTCACCCTGCCCCAGGCCAAGGCACGCGTCACAAAGGCCGCGAATGAGGGCAAGATCAGCACGAACGGCAAGACCGGTCACGCACGCCGTATCGACCCCGACTCGTTCAGCACTTGGCGGCTCGAACAACGCGAGAAGGACCTCGCGGCCTACGACTGACGAACCGACGAATCGAGCGCGGTGTTGCGCGGTGTAGATGTCGCTTACACCGCGCTCCGCCCGCAAATCGGCCCGATCTGCCGCAAAGCCCGCATCACTTGCAATCCGCAAGCCTTGGTCGTATCGTCGTTTACGCGTTTCGGAGCTGAAGCTTGGGGCGTTCCCAAGCTGAATGTCGTCGGTTCGACTCCGATCACCCGCTTTCTTTTATCCGCCTACAGAGCGGCTTGGGCGATCAGCCACCAGCCAGTAACACACACAATCTGTGTAGATCAGAGAAAGACTTGCGATCTCTGTATTGGATGCCCCCATTTGGACTGGTCCCCGGTTGTTTTGCACTGTGCTTGCGATATGTATCAGTTGAGCGAGTATGCCTGAGTACAAAGCACAGGTGCTCAATAACCGTATCAACAAAAAGTATCACTTTGAGACTTGCATTCTGGTATAGTGTCAAATGTTGTCACAAGCAGTGTGAATCCTGTTTTTTAGCAGTATCAGGTGTTTTGTAACCCGGATGGAGAATACTGATGCAGATGAGAGCTTCAAAGCGGGTTACGGGATCATTTGGTCCGATTTTTGTTTGCCTGATCATCCTTCTTTTTCAGAGTCAGCAAGCCAGAGCACTCTCGACAACTATTGATTCGCCTCTGAATATCGCGAGCATTGGTTCTACAGCACCCCTGCCCGCAGCGGGTGTGCTGCTGAGTCTGGATCGTGACATCGTGAAGCAACTCCGTGGTTTCGGTCCTGTCAGGATCATTGATTTTCCGATTGCCCAAAATCAGCTGATGGATCTTGATGTCCATCCGATTCGTGTGTTTGCACAAGATGCGCGCATCGTTGTCGGCTCTGCACAAGGCGATCGTTCGATTGCTCAGCCTGATGTGGTGCTGCTCGGTGGCACGGTCGCAGGATCGCCAGATTCAACGGTTTTCCTCTCTTTCTATAAAGAAACAGTCAATGGCTACATCGAACTGGAAGGCCATACCTATCTGATTTCAACCGGTTCCACAGCTCAACCTCGCCCGCCGGTTATTTATGATCTGACCATGCTTGGCGATGGTGTGATTGATTTCGTGCCTTTCATTTGTTACTCAGATGGGCTGGGAGGCCAGGGAGCGCAGGATGCTGAAGTGCAGGCGGTTTCCTACAACCGGGCGACGGCTCCCTGCCGGGTGGCGCAAGTTGCGATCGAAACAGACTGGGAGTTTACCAACGATTTGTTTGGCGGGGATATCCAGGCTTCTGCGGCATATGCCGCAACGCTGATCGCTGCTACATCAGAGGTTTACCGAAGGGATTTCAACACGAGCCTTGAGATGACATTCCTGCGCGTGTGGGATACACCCGAGGATCCGTGGACGCAGACAATCATTGGTCGTCAATTCACACAGTTCAGGAACTACTGGCGATTATTCATGCATACTGTGCCTCGGAACGATGCCCATATGTTCTCTGGGAAAAACCTTGGGGGCGGTCTGGGTGAGCTTCCCGGATTATGTCAGGGCGTGTCCGGAGGTTATGCATTGTCTGCCAACCTTGCGGGTTTTTTCCCGTACCCGAGTGTTGATTTTAGCTCACAGAACTGGGATCCATATGTCATAGGTCATGAGTTCGGGCACAACTTTGGAGCCCCGCATACGCATGATATGAACCCACCTGTAGACACTTGTGCATCGGGTGCGTGTATTTCTGATGGCACGATGATGTCGTATTGCCATCTGTGCCCTGGTGGGATGCGCAACATTCGGCTGGGGTTTCATGAAAGGAATGTCAATGAGAACATATTGCCTTTGATAGACTCTTTGTCGTGTGATTTACTGGCACCTCCTGTGACAATCATCACTCAACCTCAGAGCGCAACCGTTTGTGCTGGTCAGCCTGTGACTTTCACAGTGGAAGCTGAGAATGGGAGCAGTTATTTCTACCAGTGGCGTCTCAATGGTGCAGACATAACTGGAGCCAACCAACCCACATTCAGCATTGCCAGCGTCAACGCCTTTTTTGCAGGCACCTATGATGTCGTTGTTTCCAGTAGCGTTTGTATTGCAGTGAGCGATCCCGCCTTGCTGATCGTTGGTGAACCATGTCCTGCTGATGTCACCGGTGATTGCGTTGTTGATGTTGGTGATTTCTTTCTGTTTGTAGCGTTATTTGCTTCAGGCGATCCTGCTGTGGACTTCAATGCTGATGGTGCAGTCGATGTGCTGGACTTCTTCGCTTTCGTCAGCTTGTTTAATGCGGGCTGTCCGTAACACGCTGGAAAGCGAACAGCCTGTAGAGGTTTTTTGACAGGTTTGCAATCAGGACAGGCGACAGGATGCTTGATTCAGTCAGAATTGCAGGGATTCTGGTACCCAAACTGTTTATCTCTGCATCTAACTGATCATCAATGCTCGATACCGTTTATACGCGGAACATCTTGTATCCGAGAGCGCATGTGTAGCAAGGAATGCTGAAATGTCCTTTGGTTTTGAACTCGCTTCCATGCTGACCCACTGATAGAGTCTTTAGACCCCCGGTCTAAAAAGGAGTTGTCATGGATGGCGTGATGCTGTGGGCGGAAGCGTTCTGGTCGATGTTGGCAGAGTCTGGGCTCTGGCTGGTGGGCGGGTTCTTTGTCGCGGGCTTGATCAAGGCATATGTGTCTCAGGCATCTTTGACGAAGCATCTGGGAAAGCCCGGCATATGGAGTGTGGTCAAATCCTCAGCCATCGGCGTGCCAATGCCGTTGTGTTCATGCTCGGTCATCCCAACCGCAGCGGCACTCAGAAAGTCAGGGGCTTCACGCGGAGCATCCGCTTCGTTTGCGATCTCGACACCGGAGATCGATGTTCCGGGAATAGCAATTACATGGGGGCTGATGGGACCGGTGATGGCCATCGCTCGCCCGATCACAGCTTTTGCATCAGCGGTCGCTGCGGGCTTTGCGATTGATGTGAGTGATCGAAATGATGCAACACTCGCGATTGCCCAAGATCCAAAGCCGGCTCCTGATCAGATTGAGGCAAAGGGCTCCTGTTGCTCGCCTGAGTTAGATTCAGATTCTGCAGATGAGATGAAAGCAGATGGGTGCTGTGCAGACAAGGGGACATCAGGGTGTTGTAGTGGATCAAAGTCTGGTGAAGAAGAATCGGTTCGTTCTTCGAAGCTGGTAATGGCATTGCGTGAAGGGTTTCTGGACATGCCCATGCATCTGGCATTCTGGCTGGTGGTTGGGCTTGGATTGTCAGCATTGGTTACGGTTATTGTGCCAAATGGCTGGTTTGAAGGCACACTTGGCAATGGGATCGTATCCAAACTGGCGATGCTGGTGGTTGGACTTCCGATGTATGTGTGTTCGACATCGTCAACACCATTTGCAGCTGCGTTGATCACGAGCGGACTCTCGCCGGGTGCTGCGTTGGTGTTCCTGCTTGCCGGACCAGCAACCAACCCTGCAACCATGGGCTGGGTGCTCAAGGATCTGGGTGTTCGATCTCTGGTCATCTATCTGGTGATGATTTCATTATTTGCAGTGCTGATGGGAGTACTTGTTGATGCGTTTATTCCCAGCGATCTGATCCGGGTGGTCGAGCTGACGGGTGAGCATAGCCATCAGGGGCTTTGGCACACTGTCGGTGGGATCACGCTTGGTGCGCTTCTAACCGTGGCGTTGATCAGAAAATATGCAACTCGGTTGATGCCCTGGTGAGGCGCATGTGCAATAGCAGTGGGGGGTGAGGATTGTTCAAGCGGCGCGAGGCACAAATGAACGGACGCAGTTGCCCCCGGCATTTTGTGAGACTTCAACCGCACGCCATGCTGCACCAACGAGTTGGCTGGGCTTTTTGAACAAGCCTTTTTTCTCAAGGGATGCAGTGCCAACGCTCGCAGTGATCGCAACCTTCAGCCTGGCATCGCCAATGATCCAGTGAGCGCTTGCTGTTGCAAGATCCTTGCGGAACTCCTCAGCAGCTTTGGTGGCGCTGATTCGATTAACTCCGGGGAGGATCACCGCGAACTGGGTGTCATTATTTCGGCAAACGAGGCCTCCGAATGGATCGAAGTGATTTTTAAGAATTGCAACGGCTCCGATGAAAATATCATCGCCCGTGAGCACGCCTTGGGATGCAACGATCTGATCAAAGTTGTCGATGGAAACCTGAACGACACTGAGCACATCGTTGGTGTTTTGAGCGATCTCGAAAGCTTCGCGAGCTGCGACATCAAAGCACTCTCGGGCGTAGATACCCGTGAGTGGATCTATCTCGCTGGAGTTGAGGAGAAGCTCATTCAGATGTTCTCCGTGGTATAACTCTGGTCCTTGCTTGATGGACAGGTCCAGGAGTTGTTGGCTGGCAGTTTTCAGAACTTCCTGAGCATCTGTATATTCGCCGATATCAAGCTTGAAAAGACCAGCCATTTCCTGAGACGCTTCAGCAATCTCGCGAATGAGCTCGTTGCACTGATGGGGCCTGACTTTAAACCAGCTGGCAGCTTTATCGTGGAATCGGCGTAATGCAAGCGTGGGGCTCTTATCTGTCAGAACATCGTGGGCGATATTTCCTAACGCAACCGCACGGATAATGTGAGCGTGTTCGGGCGGAGCAGCAGTGGGTCTCTCGTGATACTTGACGGGAAGGCTGAGTTGGTCCGGCAGTTTCCATCGCTCTGTAAGCATGGCACCGATGGTGGAGTGGGTGACATCTAACTCAGAAAGTTCAACGCGCGTGAGTTTGCGATGGTCTCCTTCAGTCTGGCGCATGATTTCAATATAGCCAGACCCCAGAGCGTGATGCAAAGCCATCATGCCGATATCCTGCAACAAGCCGCCTAGAAATGCCTCATCTTCGTGGTTTACACCGGCGGCCCGGGAAATTGCTTTGGCAGCTACAGCAGTGTAAAGCCCGCGTCTCCAGTACGGAACAATATCAAACGAATCGTCGCTGCCTTCAGATATACACTGGACCAGACTGAAGCCCAGCGCCAGGCATTTGACAGGACTAAGCCCGAGCAAAATGAGCGATTTGTGGATGGACGAAACCTTTTCTCGCATGCCATAGAAGCTGGAGTTGACTGTCCTGAGAATCTTTGCAGCCAGCGCCTGGTCATTTTGAATCGTCTCAGCAAGTTCAAGAATCGATACATCAGGATCAGATGTCAGTTCGATAACTCGAACTGCAACCGCGGGGAGCGATGGGAGTGATGGACAACTGAGGATTTCTTCCAGCAACTCAGAGTTCATTGTATATATATCCATAGTACCATTTCAGATGGCTTGTAGAATTATCGGCTCAGCCCTTTTCAAGCTATATGTGTATCTTCGTCTCCCTTGGGAGCTGACTTGATGATTCATGGCTCAGGACCAAAGGAACCACCCGGTGCAAACAAAACAGGCATCGTGGGAGGTTCAACACCAAGTGTGTGGCTGATATACGAAGCCAGCAGCCGGTTGGCTCGAATCAGGTCCATTTCTGTGTCAGAGTCCCCAGGTGAGTCCGGTATGGATGCTGACAATGCTTCGTCCATCTGAGCCAGCACACGGATTGTCGAAGCCCGTACACGCCAGGCATCAGGCACCGCAGCATCAACACTGCTCTCTGCTGGATCAGGCACCACGCCTCCCGCTTGAGTCGAAAAGCCCAGTGTCTGAGTCGTGGGCAGTGTCGAGCCATCAACTGCATTGCGATCGACCACGGGTTTGAAACCCAGCTCGGTCAACAAAAGCCATTGATAACTCAGTAGTGGACGAAGAAGGCTCTCAGCACAGCCATCAGCAGCTGAAAACCGATTCAGTGTCATAATAAGATGGTCGTAAAGGACAGGATGGGGGTCCGACTCAGCCAGTGTATGGCTGATCAGATCTATGGCATACATGGCACAGTTGTACGATCCCAATCGTTGCCTCAGGCCTGGAAAGGGCTGGCTCAAATCCCAGCTTGTGACGATGGCCATTCGTCCTGGTTTGATTGAGAGGGTGATATCGCCTTCGGTTGCGACATTCAGCCCTCCTGAAAAAGATGCATTTTCTCTTCGGGCACCTTTAGCCACCGCTCGTACGATGCCGAGCGTTTTGGTAAGCAATGAGACGGTCTGGCTGGTTTCAGACCAGTCCCATTGCCTGATGCAGACTGCAGTATCAGACACATTTGACACAAGCTGAGGGTAGGACGCTCAGCTGCGGGTGGTCAGACGCAAATTGATCGCGTAGGCTGGGCACATGCGATTTGAGATGATCGATCAGGTCAGCGAGATTGACGAGAAGCACATCGTGGCGTGCAAACTGGTTTCGATGGCAGAGGAATATCTACAGGATCATTTCCCGACTTTCCCAGTACTCCCGGGCGTGCTGATGCTCGAAACAATGGTGCAGGCAGCCCGCAAGCTCCTTGAGCACAACGGACTTGGCAGCTCAAGGCCGATGGTGCTGGGCAGCGTTCGAGCACTGAAATATGGCTCCTTTGTCAAGCCGGGCTGCACACTGAGAGTTGAGGTTACGCTATTCAAGCCACTGCAAGACAACAGTTTCGAGTTCAAAGGCAAAGGCGTGGTGCTCGGTGGAGATACAGATGAAGATGCCCCCACCGCAGTGTCCGGCAGGTTCGTATTACGACCCGCAACAACCATGCTGGAATAATGATCGTCTTCTGGGTGTTGTTGATTGGGGGTGAGTATGGGGGATGGGGGGGGTGGGCGATAGGTTGCTTCGTGGCTAGCATGGTTGCTGGTTTTTACAAGAGATGACGGGTCGGTCTGCCAGGTGTTCTTCGTGGATGACTGGGATCCGACGCACCAGAGGCAGGTATACATGATACGAGACGAGATATTCGAGAAAATTCGTGAGGTTCTGGTTGATGCGCTGGCTGTGGATGATGATGAGGTCACGCCTGATGCGACGCTGACAGGCACGCTCGGAGCCGAGTCGATCGATTTTCTCGACATCGTGTTCAAGCTCGAACAAACCTTCAACATCAAGATTGAGCAGGGCGAACTGTTCCCTGACAATGTGATGCAGGATCCCGAGTTCGTACAGGATGGAAAAGTCACCTCCCGAGGCATTGATGAGCTCAGGCAAAGGCTGCCTCACCTTGACTTTTCCAAGATCGAATCTGACCCCTCAGTGACAAATGTTGGCGAAATGTTCACTGTGGATGCTGTCGTAAGTTTCGTCGAGCGCAAGCTTGCAGCGTCCTGATGCGCTGGCTCTGGATCGATCGCGTGACCGAACTGATCCCGCGTGAAAAGCTGGTCGCGATCAAGAATGTAAGCCTCGCTGAGGACCACCTGCACGATCACTTCCCCGCCACCGGTGAGTGGCCCGCCCTGCCAATCATGCCCGCAGCCTTGATCATCGAAGGCATGGCTCAGTCTGCAGGTATCCTCGTGGGACACGCTAACGATTTTAAAGAAAAGGTCGTGCTGGCCAAAGTTTCAAATGCCAGCATTGACCGCGATGTCATGCCCGGTTCGACGCTGCGCTACACCGCGACCATCGAAAGGCTCGACCCAGCAGGTGCCATGACTAAAGGCTTGGTCGAACTCCTCGTAACGCCGGGTGAGGGTGAGTTTCAAACCATCGGCCAGATTGATCTGATGTTCAGCCATGTTGATCAGAATATGGCGGGACTCGCCTTCCCTGAGCACAACTTCGTCTTCGGCGAAGGCTTCCGAACCGTACTTCGATCCAGCGGCATCGCCTACCCAGGTTGATTCGCCCGGCAAAGTCCGTCAAACAGATCCACAGGCGGGGCTTGACCAGTCCAGAGCTTGAACTGTGCGTGTGCCTGCGCAACAAACATGGTAATTCCATCGATTGTGGTGAAGTGATTGCCAGTTGCTGCCTTGAGCATGGGTGTGTTGACAGGGTTGTAGACAGTATCAAGAAAGACCACGCCAGTACGAAGGTCTTTCATGTCTGGGATGGGAATGCTCAACTCATCAGCATGCTCACTGCCAGCCATGCCTACAGGCGTGCAGTTGACAAATGCATCAGCACACGCTTCAGGCAAATCATCGATTGAGTTTGCTGTGATTGACCCATTACCAAACGATCCAAGCGTCTGCGCCAGTGTCTGGGCGCGATCAGGATTGCGGTTATAGATATGGACATTGGCGTGTCTGGTGCAAAGTTCAGCAGCGATGCTGCGGGCAACGCCTCCAGCTCCGACGATGGCAATGTCTCGATTTTGAAGTTCACCAAGTTCAGCCTGAAGTGGATCAACAGCAGCTGAGGCATCGGTATTGAAAACACAGATCCCCGATTCAGTGCAGGCGATGGTATTGGCTGCCTGGGCATGCTGGGATGGCTCATCTATCGCCCAGTCGAGCTGGCTTGCCAGCTCGAACAGATGCTCTTTAAATGGCAGCGTGACACTTGCACCCGCAAAGCCCAACGCAGAACAATCCATAAGCGAACAGATGGTTGCTTTGAAACTGGCAAAGGTCGTTTTGTCGTCGCTGTCATGGGCGAGGGCAGGCATGGGCAGATAGACGCTGTTGATATTGTCAGCATTGAAGCCAGCATTATGAACCAAGGGGCTGAGCGATTGGGACACAGGCCAGCCGACGATGCCGAAACACTGTGTCTGGCGGTCGATATCTCTAAAGTGGTACAGGTCGAGCAGGTCAGTGATGGTGGGTTGGCCCGGCGCGGTCGGTGTTGAGGCTTCCAGGCAGGCAAAGGTGGCAAAGGCATTGAACTTTGGAGCAAGCACCCGACTCATGAGACCAAACTCACCCATCGCCAACGCGATCATGGGTCGATCAGATTCTTGAAGCAGGTCAAAGATTTCCAGATTGTCGCGGATGGATCGTGCTGTATATGCGACTTTGATGACGCTTGCAGCTTCGATCTGCCGCATTGCCAGAATCTTGCGAGACAAATCTGCAGGTCGCCCTGCAAAATCGTGCATTGAGAGGATCAGCCTGGTGTGTTGATTCTCAGGCGATGCATCAGAACTAGCAAACAGCGACATGAGTTGAGCGATTTTGGGCGAGTTGTCCAGAGCCTGGTATTCAATATCGATAAAGTCAGCTCGTTCTTGCGGGTCATCCGTCGTGAGCAAGGCGTTGAGCAGATAAGCAAGATCATCCAGCGAGCCCCGGTACAGGCCGCCTTCAGCTTTGGTTCGACAGGTGACAATGCAAGGCAGCGGAGCGTTTTTTATGAGCCTGCGAATGTCATCGATCCGGTTCTCGATCAGATCCGGCTCGCTCTCAGCCAGGAATGGATCAATGCGCCACTCGATCATGTCCGCGCCTTGATCAGCAGCACAGGCAGCATCTTTCAGCGCGATGTAAGGCTCATGGACCATGATTCCGACACTGATGCGTGTGTGCATGGTCTTCGTCCGGTGATTACTTCTTGGCACCGACATTGAAAGCGTCAGCGGTTTCACCTTCGACATAGAGCAGGCAGCCACAGGATGTGCACTGGGTCAGCCCGCCATGCGAGAGCAGCGCGTTGGCAGCTTCGATGGGAAGGTTCATCATGCACCCGCCACAGGTAAACTCTTTTCTGCGACGATCCTGAATCTCGATAGGTGCCATGGCATCTTCTTCATGAGATTCTAGCAGTGCTTCCAGTCTGTCCAGAGCCGACTGAGACACACCTTGCACGACACGCAGGCGTTCTTCTTTTAGCTCGGCAAGTTGATCTCGAATCTCCTCTTCCCGGGCAGTGCGATCCTGTGCAGCGATCTGCTTGACCTTGGTGCGCTCAACAATCTGATTGTCAATATCATCGAGTTGGGCTTTGATTTCGTCAGATTTGGAAAGGTGTTCGAGTGTGCCTTCTTCGATGCGGTCGCGGTCGGCTTTGAATGTGCTGAGTTCGGTGAGAAAGGCTTTGTATTCGCGATTGGTCTTGGCGTTGTTCATCTGATCGCGAAGTTTTTCGATTTTTTCATCGAGTGATTTAATCTCGACTTCTTCATTGGCGATCGAGGCGGTGAGTTGTCTGAGTTGACCCTTCACCGCCTCGTGCTTGGTTTCAAGAACCTTGAGCAATCGTGCTTGTTCCTGGTAAAAGGCTTCAGCACTGCCAAGTCTTCCTGTCAGGCCTCGGATCTGCCTCTCAACACGAAATACCACAAGAAGTTGGTCAGTCACACTCATCAATAGCTCCCGCACATGGTCGGATTATCCGATTCAATTGAGTGTAGCACCCTTGAAAGGCTCACACGAGCGACCAGGCGTGCAGCCAATAGGCCACCGGAAAGGCGATCACCAGCGAATCCAGAACATCAAGCATGCCTCCAAAGCCAGGCAGCACGCGTGATGCGTCCTTGAGCCCGGCATCTCGTTTGAACATGCTGGCGATGAGATCACCCCCCTGACCCACCAGCCCCAGCACCGCCCCGGCAAGAGCACCTGCCACCCAGGGATAGGCGTGGGTGTAGTCTGTGAGCTGAATCAGACACCACAAACCGACACTGCCGACGACAGCACTGGTGATAACACCTCCAATCAGCCCTTCCCATGTTTTCCCGGGGCTGATCCAGGCTATGAGCTTGTGTTTACCGATGGTTCGGCCTGTGAAATAGGCACCAATATCACAAAACTTGATTGACAGCAGCACCCAGATGAGAAACCAAGCTGAGGTCTGCCGTCTTAGTGCCAGAATCAATCCCCACAGCAGCCCCAGATAGACAAATGAGAGCAATAAGCCCCCCGCAGCTGAGACAACCCCCTCCAGATTCTCGTTTCGTGTATGAAACAACAGCCCCGCGATAAGCAGCAACCCTGCCGTGGTGCTTGAGATTGCAACTGCAGAAACACCATTTTCAGTCGAAGGCACCAGACTTGTGACCAAAAGCCCAGCAATCGCTGCGATGCAGGTCATGGTTGTTGATGCCCGGATGTTGTTGTCACGCAGAATCCGGGCCAGTTCCCAGGCTGCCAGCAGGCATGAAATACTGACGGGGATAAAAATGATCATGCCAGGCGGGAGCGTGCTGCGATCGCCGAATATCGTGGAAAGTGTCCCCGAGATGGCAATGGTGTCTACAAACTGATCAAGCCATGCAAAGGCCAGCACCAGCGCGATGAGTATGGGTCCCAGGAGCAGTCGGTGTTTGAGCACGCAGACACAATATCCGCATCAATCGCTTTGTGCATCCTCAGGCAGATCATCAGATTTGACAGCTGTATCCATTTTGGCAATCAACAGCGTGACGCCAAGCCCCAGAATGATTAACCCCAGCGAGCCTGCAACCTGCCCAGCAGCTGGGGTAAATGTCTCTGTAGGTATGTCCTCAGCATCAAGCTCAGCGATCAACTGGGGGGTCATCTGCTGGCCTTTGATGATATTGCCCGGCACAGGAACGACAGCTTCCTGAAACGGCCACAAACCCGCCACCGAGCCCAGAATCAGCCCCAGAACCACGCCCAGCGTCGGGCTGTTGTGCTTGAGCAGCAGCCAGCGAATCAGATTTGACACAACCACGATGCCGATCACTACACCAAGCCCGACGGGGATAACCAGACTCATCTCTGCAAAAACACCCTGGATGTCCTGTGCCCGCAGAGAAAGTTTTACGCGGTCGATGGATGCAAGAATGGGCAGGTATTGACCCAGAATCTGCAGCAAGTATGCTCCGCTGATGCCGGGCACGACCATGGCTGATGCACCGGCGATACCCGCAATGAACAACATCACCGGGTTTTGAGCCGTTGATCCCGCTGAGGCTGGTTTGAGCGTTGCCATAATGACCATCGCCACGATGCCCAGAACTGTGCAGGCGATAAATGATGGGCGGATGCGGTGAACCCTGCGTAGAACGACGGGTACACCTCCGAGTGTCAGGCCGATGAACAGGCTGTTCATCACCCAGCGATGATCCACCACCAGCCCCTTGACAAGACCCGCCAGCAGCAAAATGGAGAGCCCTGCAGCCAGCACAATGGTCGACAGAGTCAAAATCGGGCGGATTCTGAACTTGAGCGTGGTGATCTGGGCAATGGCATCGACGAAGTCTGCGTACACACCCGCAGCCAGGAGCATGGTGCCGCCACTGATCCCGGGAACCAGGTTGGCCAGCCCCATGAGGATGCCTCCGAACCCGGCACGAACATAGGGAACAGGTCTAGCCGGTTGAATATCCGTAGAGGGTTGCTGGTTTGGTGAATGCTGGTTCATGGACTCAGACTTTACGGCTATGGGGTGTGCTTGGCCAATCGCTCCTATGATCGGATCAATTGTGTTCGGAAAGTCAGTGAAATCGGAGAAACGATGCGATGAATGTGATGGTGACGGGCGGCGCTGGGTATATCGGTTCACATGCGGTGCAAAGGCTGCTCCGCGATGGCAATACCGTGTTGTGTGTGGACAATCTCTATCGGGGTCATGCTGAAGCGATGGCAGCACTCGAGCCAGAGGCGGGTGGTCGGCTCACCTTTGCAGAAGCTGATACTGGCGATCGTGAAAAAATGAAATCGCTCCTCAAAGAGCATCAGATCGACACGGTCATGCACTTTGCAGCTCTCGCATATGTAGGAGAAAGTGTCACCGAGCCTCTGGTTTATTATCGCAACAATGCAGCCTCAGCTCTGTCACTCATCCAGGCGTGTGACGCTGTAGGCGTACAGCGATTCGTATTCAGCTCAACCTGCGCAACCTATGGCGAGCCCAGTGAAGAGTTCATCCCCATCCCCGAGACATGCCCCCAGAATCCCATTAACCCCTATGGCCGATCCAAGCTGCATGTCGAACACATGCTGTTTGATTATGCCCATGCGTGCCAGCTCAAGGGCAAGCCCTTTGGTTTTGCAGCCCTTCGCTACTTCAATGTCTCAGGCAGTGATCGAACGGGTGTTATTGGTGAAGATCACACACCCGAAACACACCTGATCCCCGTGGTGTTGCAGGCAGCCCTTGGTATCCGCGACAGCATCACCATCTTTGGCACAGATTACGCCACGCCCGATGGCACCTGCGTTCGTGATTACATCCATGTTGAAGACCTGATAGATGCCCATGCATGCGTAATGGGCGATCTCAAACCCGGCGACACACGCACTTACAACCTCGGTATTGGCAAGGGCTATTCCGTTCGAGAAATCATCGACAGCTGTAAACGCGTCACGGGCAAGGATTTTGAGATCAAAGAAGGCCAGCGCCGACCCGGTGACCCACCCTCGCTCTATGCCAACCCTGCCAAGATCCTCGGTGGGCTGGGCTGGAAAGCGAGCATCACCGATCTGGATGAAAACATCGCTTCAGCATGGAACTGGTTTAAAAATCATCCCGAAGGTTACGGTTCATGAGAGCTCCGCACGCATTCAACAGCGTGTTGCTGATCCTGACAATACTGTTTCTGCCTGTGTGCATGGCACAGGCTCTATGTGTTGAACCGGATGGAACGGATGGCGATGAAGTCGCTGTAGTCTGGCCTGAGCGTTGGCTGGGTGAGGATGCAAGAGCCCATGTTCCTGAGGGCATTTGGGCTGTAGTCGAGGAATTCGCTGACCCTGCACCAGCCTGGGATGATTATTATTTTTGGCGCGCCAACGAGAAGCCCAGTCCGGATCAGCTCCATGCTGCGGAGCTTCTGGCAGGAAAACCCATGACGGGCGATGCTGAGGCTGAGTTTGTGTTTGAGCAGGCTGGGGCTTTGAGTTTTAAGCTTGATCCGACCATGGGTTCGCACTCAAGCAGGGTGTTGCTCGCTGTGGTTGGTGAACAAGTCTCTGATCAGCAGAAGGTTCGTCTTGATCGCACCTGGATCGCGGTTTATGAACCCAGAGGCGAGCGGAAAGGAACCGCACTGGTGATTCCAGGGATGTTCGGCACCCCCGAGCCGACGGTCAACATCGTCGTCACCGGGTTGCAGAATCGTGGCTGGCTGGTAGTACGGATGCTCTCTCACCCCTCACGCTTTACCGAAAGCCTGCGGGTGACAGTTGATCCAGAGGATGTCTCGTTATCAGCACAGTTGATCGCTGATGAACTGGGCAGCCGAACTGCTGATTGCGCCTTCGTCGCCCAGGCTGTCTTGAAACATCTGGAAGATGAAATCCCGGGATTATCATCAGAGCCTCGCATCGCGCTGGGCATGAGTGGCGGGGCGATGGTGCTGAGCACCGTGGCCGCTCGTGAGCCGGCTCGCTATGACGCGCTCGTCTACATTGCAGGTGGTGCTGATTACCTGAGCATCGGTATGCAGAGTAACTACAAGGATATGGTCAAGGCTCTCAGGGTGAGCTGGGGTGAAATCACGCCGACCAGTGAACAAATGCGTGCATTTCAAGAAGCATATATGAATAACGCACCGATGGATGCCTATCACACCGCACCACTGGTCGCAGATGTACCTTCGCTCATGATCCATGGCTCAAAGGATCGAGCAGTACCTGCATGGTCGGGCGATTTGCTCTGGGAAAGGCTCAACAAGCCCACACGCTGGTCCTACAAACAGGGGCATGAAGCAATCTTTGTTTCGCTGCCTCTGCGGATGGTCCGGGTGTTGAACTGGATCGAGAAAGCTGTTGCTGAGTAAACAGAAGCGGTTGCTACAATGACTCAGAAACCCGTCAGGGGGATATCGCAAATGAAAAAACACTCAATAACTGCAGCCGCTGTGATAGTGCTGAGCTTTGGCATGTCAGATTGGGCAGTCGGGGGAATCCAGGTTCAGCCTGAGGGAGATGAAACGGTGTCCAGCGAATCAGCTCACAAGTTCACCAATCGATTGATTAATGAAACCAGCCCGTATCTCTTGCAACATGCACACAACCCGGTCGACTGGTGGCCTTGGGGGCCTGAAGCATTTGCCGAAGCAAGACGGCGAAATGTGCCCATCTTTTTGAGCATCGGCTATTCAACCTGCTACTGGTGCCATGTGATGGAACGCGAGAGCTTCGAGAATGAAACCACCGCAAAGCTGATGAACGAAAACTTTGTGTGTATCAAGGTTGACCGCGAAGAACGACCCGATGTCGATGATATTTACATGGCTGCGACGCAGATTCTCACAGGCCGAGGTGGCTGGCCCATGAGTGTGTTCCTTGAACCTGAAAAGCTCAGGCCCTTCTGGTGTGGAACTTACTTTCCCGATGAGCCTCGCCAGGGGATGCCTTCGTTTTCACAGGTGCTTGAGGGAATGGCCCAGGCATGGACGACTCAAAAAGAAGATGTCCTCAAGCAAGCTGAGCAGATCGCTGAGGCTGTGCGCACCAGCCAGGCGCAAACCGAAGATCACGCAGGGATTCTTGCTGATCATGTGACAACCGCTGTGCAAAGCCTTATCAAAGGCTACGACCCCCGCAACGGCGGATTCGGCGGTGCTCCCAAGTTCCCCCAACCTGCATACCTCAGACTCCTGCTCAACGCACGCCAGGTTGCAGGCGATGAAACGACACAAGACGCAATCGATCAGGTCATCAAAGGCACTCTGGACAAGATGGCCATCGGCGGTGTATATGACCAAGTGGGTGGCGGCTTCCACCGCTACAGCACAGATGCAACCTGGACCGTGCCTCACTTTGAAAAAATGCTTTACGACAACGCCCAGCTCGCAACAACCTACGCCCTGGCTGCCCGTGCCTATGAGGATCCGTTTTATGCCCGCATTGCCAGAAGAACCATCGACTATGTGCTTCGGGAAATGCGTGATCCGGGTGGTGCCTTCTACAGTGCTCAAGATGCAGAGGTCGATTCACGCGAGGGTTTGAATTATCTGTGGACAAAGCAGCAGGTCGAAAATGTGCTCGAGAAGGATGATGCTGCATTTATCAACAATGTCTACAACCTGGATCTTGGCACCAACTTCCGTGATCCGCATCACGCGGACGAACCCGCAAGCAATGTACTGCGGATGAGCGATCGACCGGATCAACTGGCAGCCGCGATGGATATGGATGAAAGCGCATTTCTCGATCGGCTCGATGCGCTCAATTCGAGGCTCTATGAAGCAAGATCAAAGCGTAAACAGCCTCGACTTGACGACAAGGTGCTCATTGCATGGAACGGGTTGATGATTGATGCCCTGGCGCGGGCCGGCGTGCTTCTGGATGAGTCTTCATACATTGCTGCTGCCCATCAAGCAGTTGACTTCATCCAGAGCAATATGGTCAGCTCATCGGGCGAACTGTTTCGTGTCTACCGAGCGGGTAATGCCAAAACCTCTGCGTATCTGGAAGATTACGCCATGCTGATCCAGGGGCTGGTCTCGCTGGCACGGGCCGATGGCGACACAAAGGCTTTGGATTGGGCAAGGCAGCTTACAGCTCGCGCTGAGGCAATCTTTACCGACGGCACAACGCCTGGCTACTTTGATTCACGAGCAGATCAAGAGGACCTGTTCATGCGTACGCGGTCAGCCTACGACGGCGCGATTCCCTGTGGCCAGTCTGTCCTTGCAAACGCCTCGGTTGATCTGCATGAACTGACCGATGATGATCAATATCTCGCACAGGCTGGAGACTGTTTGCAAGGCTTGAGTCATTCAATCAATACCAATCCTATTGGTGTAACGACGGGGCTGCGCGCTTTTGCCAGGCTTGTACCTCTGGCACCTGATCTTGCCATCCAGCTGGCAGGCGATGCAGAGGCTGAGGCAAACGATGGAGGACCTGGACAGATTGATGATGAAGGGCAGGTTCCGGTTGTGGTCTTTGCTGATCTGGATCGGGTTGTTGTCAGCACCCAGACACCCGGGATTGTCACACTTTCACTGCAGATTGCAGATGGATTTCATATCGTCGCTGCAGAACCTGGCGATGGCTTTGATTCGTTGATCCCCATGCGTGTCATGCTGATATCTGGCCAGGGTATTTCGGTGTACGCAGATTACCCTGCCGGTACCCCCAATGAAGCACAAGAGGGGTTGAAAGTCTACACCGGTGAGATTCAGTTCCAGGTTGTTATCGAAAAAACGGGGCCGATTCAGGGGCGGCCCATCATTGGCTTGCGGTATCAGGTCTGTACGGATCGCGAGTGCCTCAAACCTGCAACGGTAGAGCTTGATGTTGCGATTGATGTGGATGAATGACCATGTCAGCTAACAAGATCAGTCAATACATCTGGCTGCCAGAGGCTCGCTTCGACGAGATGGCTGCGAACTTGGGCTGCAACATCGCCAGAATGATCGATGAGTCTTGCCTGCCAGCCTTGGGCAAGGGCTGATTGAACATTGTCTTCAAGGTCATCAAAAAACATGATCTGAGCACCAGAAAAACCCGTGAGTTTTTCAAATCGCCGATAGATCGCAGGGTCCGGCTTGGCAAGACCCAGCAGATGGCTTGCGTGGACATGCTGGAATCGGCCCGGCGTGGGAAAGGCTGCCGATGGCGTGTTGTCTGGCCCGAACATGGCATCCCAGTGCCTGTGATTTGTGTTGGACAGCACACCAGTCTGGATACTCGGCGATGCAAGAAGCTGCTCTGCAATCCGGTTCATTCCCGGATACTCACCCAGCAGCCAGGCATCGTGGATGAGTCTTGCTTCATCAGGTGTGTAGATGTTGTCAGTCGCCTCAGCAAGCTGTTTGAAAAAAGCAGTGTCATTGAGCTGACCAATCTGATGCAAATGGTGAGCCTTGAGCCTGCGCACGATGAGATCCTCAGAACTGACAGCGTTCTTGATCGTCACACCCGCAGCCTTGCACCCCTCGTTCCAAGTGCGACAGATACGAATCATCACACCCCCAAGATCAAAGCAGACAAGTTTTATGGTTGAAGGCTCCAAAGGCATGCTCTATTTATTCTCTTAGTTTTCGGGCGTATCCTGCTGATCAGGCTTCATGATTTCGTGCAAGAGAGTTGTCGCAAATGAACCCTTTGGCAACTCAAATGCACAGCGAACATACGCTCCGTGCTCATCGATGCCGCCTTCGATATCAGGATCGATGATGGGTACTGTGAAAGGTCGGCGCGCACCTTGCATCATTTTCTGTACACGATTGGGCAAAGCTGCAAGTTGATCCATCGTTACACCAGCTTGAAGGAGTGCTTCATGCTCGATCTGATCAACAAGCCCTTCCGTTCGCTGCATTCGCAGACCCCACATCGGCCCCGTTGGGCTGAGCTTGAGCCCTGCGCTAAATCGTTTCTCAGCCTGCTCCGCAATATTGGACTCATCAATCTGCAGGTGCGTTCGATTGGCGTGGTCATAGACAATGTCACCGGGAAGAAGCTGATCGAGCGTGCCTTGGGACATTCGCTGACTCAACACCATATTGAAAATCCAGGATTGAAACGCAGAAACAAAGAACGAAGCCATGCGGCGATCGGCTCGCACCATGATCTGCTCAGGTTTGAGCCCATCGGCAAGGTCTCGCAACGCCTGCCTTTCAGTCGTAGCATCTCTGGGCATTTTCTGAAATGCCCTGCGGTAATCACCTTGAGCATAAATATCTCGCGCTTCAGCCTGCATGGAATCTGGATTTGTAGCTGGGCAAAGCAGTTGTTTGAGATAAGCCTCGCCATCACCTTGAATAATCGCCTGACCCACAAGATGGTTATTGCCAAGATACCCAAAACGCTGTTCACCAATACGGTTGGGCATGCCTGACTCATAAAGAACACGCATGATTTTGTCCGCAGCCAAGGCATGCTGCATCTGAACTTCACGAATGCGAATGACGAACCGATTGCCGATGAGATGCCCGCGCTGAATCTTGTTCACATGACGATCAGTCCACAAAATACTGATGCGATCATGCGAAAAGTCACTTTCCTTACTCACTGGCAAACGGGGTTGATGAATAGAAAAAAGCTGCCGAGTCACAGCTCGCTTGTCTTTGAGACCCGCATAGCTGATCTCTTTAGGCCTGACACCAAAGTGCCGAGACAGAGCGTTTGCGCACTGAAGCGTTGTGATATTTCGCTTCTGTACAAAGAGGTACAGGTGTTCGCCCTTGCCAGCGAGTTCGTAGAGCGGGATCTCTTCGACCATGAAGTCTTCGGGGGTATTTTTGAGTATGCCTCCGATCCCGGGCAACTTCGTTGTGATACAGCAGGGTTCGGGCATGAGTGATCTGGATGATTGAGGCATGGTCAAGCGTCAAATTTCTTCGTTTAGAGTAGCATCAAGAACATGCTCAGCAACGAAGATGGGAACATTCATGCCAATCGCCAGAGCAATGGCATCGCTGGGTCTGGCATCAACATGGAGCGGTTCGTCATTGGCGGTGCGGATGTCGAGTGTTGCAAAAAAAGTGTGTTCGTTAAGATCGTTAATGCAGATGGATTCGAGTGTGGCACCCAGTTCTGTGACAAGGTTCGCCAGCAGATCGTGGGTCTGTGGCCGCTGCACCGGCAGATGCTTGAGCCTGCGTTCAATCGCCTGAGACTCAGGCAGACCGATGACAATGGGAAACCAACGAGGTTCCACAGCCTCAGCCTGCTCATCCTCGAGCACCTCCCGCAGTTCAATGAGTTGATAGTCATTGAGCTCGCGAATCAGGATTCTTGATAGTTCCATCTGAACTGGCATCATGGATCTCCGCGGAATTGTCTGCACCAACTGTGGCTGGGTCAATGTTGACATGGCGCATCTCTGCCTGCACCCAGTGGTGGATCGCTCGAGAGGGCTGATGATTTGGTGTGAGAAAGAACCGGATCCGGGCGTTTGGGAGTCGTCATGGGCGTACCACACGCCTTGAGAAGCCCAGGCGGGCTTGAAATGTCGCCAATGATGATCTCGCCAGCATTTTGCTGTGCAGTAAGTGCAGAAAAACCGATTTTTGGAGCGACAAACGACACTGTGTAGTCTGCCCGCACGCATGAGCCGAGGACTTGACCCGTATCAGCATCAAGCCCCGTGGGAATGTCTACTGCCAGAACCTTGGCCCCTTTCTGGCCCAGTGCATTGATCCAGGCTGCAAACTTGCTGATGGTGCCTTTTAAAGGCCGGTCAAGCCCGGTGCCGAGCAAGGCATCAACGACCATATCCGGAATGTAATCCAGCTCAGGAGGTGAATCTGGCGAATGAGGTACAAAACGGAGCTTCATGGACTGAACAATCATCAAATTGATCGCAACATCGTCCATAGCGTGCTCAAGAGTGGAGAGTGGGGTGGGGGGGTGAGTCAGGACGATGGATACGCGAAAATGGGCGTTGTGAAGGTGTCGAGCCAGCGCCAGCCCGTCTCCGCCGTTGTTGCCTGGTCCACACACGATCAAAATTGATGCTTCTGGTGACATGATCCGCAAAATGGCACATGCTAAAGATCTGGCTGCGTTTTCCATCAGTACAATGGACGGGATATGGTGTTGAGTCTGGGCGAGATGGTCCAGCTCCCGGGCTGCCTGACGAGAAAGAACAAAAGTTTGTTCTGGCTGATTTGATGCGGGTTGGTGCGATGGCGTTTGCTGAGGCATATCACCAGAGTGTACCAGAGAGGATGCTGAGTCAATGATCTGCCAGCAAAGATGATCATACAACTTCAAATTCTGACAAGTATATTCAGCGCGGGGATTCTCGTTGGAGCCTCATACTGGATAACGGTGATCTACCACGCAACGCGCACAAAACGCAAACTGCTCACTGCTCGCGATGGCCTTCAGTTTGCCAGTGAGCAGGACGAAGAACGCTCGGTTTGCGTGATCATTCCCGCGCACAATGAAGCCTCAAAGATCGCAGGGCTTATTGCATCTCTCAAAGCACAAGACCATGAAAAACTGCGTGTGGTGCTGGCGCTCGATCGTTGTACCGATGAGACTGAAGCACTCGCTTTTGATGCAATTGGTGATGATGACCGCTTTGAGATCGTTTCGATCTCCGCCTGTCCCACGGACTGGGCGGGAAAGGTCAACGCGGTGTGTCACGCCATGGCTGAATCCAGCGGGTGTGAGTCGTCGGATTATCTGCTCTTTGCCGATGCGGACACAATCTTCGCGCCTGAATGTCTGCGTGCCACGGTCGCGATCATGCGTGAGCAATCACTGGGCCTGCTGAGTCTGCTCAGCACGCTGACATATGGGCGATGGTTCGAGTATGTGGTTCAGCCCGCTGCGGGCTTTGAGCTGCTCTATCAATACCCGCTGATTCGTGCCAATCGCCCTGATGACAGGCGAGCCTTTGCCAACGGCCAGTTCATGATGTTCACAAAGGATGCCTACCAGACCGTCGGTGGTCACGAAGCTGTGCACGAAGAACTGCTGGAAGATCTGGCACTGGCAAGACTCATGGAGCAGGCTGAGCTGAGCACTGGAGTTCTGATGGCAGATGGCATGCTCACCTGCTCGATGTACGACTCTTTTGAGCAGTTCTGCAAGGGATGGAAAAGAATTTACACGGAATCAGCCAAGAGACGCGCCGATCGACTTAAGCGGGCAGCCCTTCGTGTCCGTGTTGCTGGTTCGGTGATGCCGTTTACCTGTTTGATCAGCATAATGCTGACTGCGTTCACGATCTGGCTTAATGGATACGATGTGTGGATGGTTGCAGCATTTGGTATCGGAATTCTTGGGCTTGGTATACAGGCAGTTGCGCTCAATCGGTGCTTTACCATGGGTCGAGTTCCATTGATAGCAGTCATTGGATATCCCGTTGGAGCATGGCTGGTGGGGTCAATTAAAAGTCGAGCTGCTCGAGATCTGACCAGAGGCGAACCAACGCGGTGGGGCGGGCGGTCATACGAACGAGAGCTTCGCCAGAAACCATCACAAACCGAGCCAAAAGCAATCATGCCGACTGGCAAAAAGATGAGTCAGTCATGAAGCGGGCGGAGCGGGGGATGCCAGAGCCGCGCATGGAAATGACGCCGCTGCTGGATGTGGTCTTTTTGTTGTTGACTTTTTTCATTTTTTCGATGGTTCTGATGGTTCGCGCCGAGTTTTTGAACATCTCGCTGCCGGGCATCACCTCAGGTGAACCTGCCAAAGCACAGCAGACGATCACCATCGCTCTTTCAGCACAAGGCCAGGTGCAACTCAATGGCAAACCCATTGTGATCGATGAGCTTGTCGATGCAGTCAAAGCATTGCAGGAAGAGTTGGGCACTCAAACGATCTGGATCGCAGCAGACGAATCAAGCCGAACCGGCGACTTTGCCCACATTGCATCTGTGCTGGCATCGGGCGGGATCGACAAGATCGCACTGCTTGGGCAGATTGAATCTGTTGAGACCGAAGCTCCCTGATTGTGAAGGAGCATGAAAAAACCCGCGATCAATCGCGGGTTTGTAGTGATTCAGAAGTTGGTTAGATAATCAGCCGTCGCCTTTGGCATGGAGGTACTCGTCCAGTGTCTTCTGGAGTTGTGTCTTGAGCTGCTCGTCTTCTGCAAGCGAGACCGCTTCGGTCTGATGCTCAATGGCCTTGTCGAGCTGGTTGGTCTTGAAGTAGGCTCGAGCAATGGTATCGACGATCGATGCATCCGTGTGCTTGGCGATCTTGTCAGCCTTGGTTGCCAGCTCAAGAGCCAGATCGTTGTCGCGTTTTTCGATCTGCGGGTGCTCAAGAATCATGTATGCGATCGCGTTGAGGACCAGAGCGTCTTCACTGGAGATCCCCGCTGCAGCTTCGCGTGCCCAGGCATACGCCTTGTCGTAATCCTGCATGTTGGCAGCCAGAATCTGGAACTTGCTGGCAGAAAACTGTCCATACTGCTTGAGATCAAGCACAAAGAGCTTGTCAAATCCTTCAATCACGGTGTCCCATTCGCCTGCCTGTGCAGCACTTTGCATGGAAGCAAGGATCTTTTCGCCCTTGGCCTGATTGATGGTTGACTTGAAGTAGACCCCGGATGCTTTTTCGATGTCATAGGTTCCTGCCAGGATCTGATCGATTGCTTCGCCCATGTCCTGGGTGATCATGGAGGTGTTGGCTTCAGCGTATGAGGGGTGCCCGATCCATGCGATTCGACCCTTGCCATCGACGATGAAGGCTGCGGGGATGCCATTCTGTCCCGCTTTTTTCATCCAGGCATTTTCCATTTTCTTGCCATCTTGCACCGCAACGGTGTAGTTCATGCGATCGCCCTGGGATTCAACAAAGGGTGGTGCTTTTTCCAAGCCATCCTCTTCCCAGATATTCACGCCGATGATGGTGACTTTCTTGTTCTCTTCGTTGTACTTCTTCTGAAGCTCGGTCAGGTGGGGAATCCCTCGGATGCAAGGCCCACACCATGTCGCCCACAACTCCACGACATAAACATGGTCAGCCTGGAACTCGGTAACAGGCTCGCCTTTGAGCCACTGAGCGATGAACATGCCCGGAGCACGATCGCCGACCATCAACTCGTAAGGGCGTTCAACCGCAGCCTGCTTTGTGGCATCAACTTTTTTTGCCTCCCCAGCTTTTTTAACCGACACCTTGGCCTTTTTGGATTTTTTCACCCGAGGCTGATCTGCTTGTGCGAGTGCTTTTTTCAAGGCAACTTCCATCCCATCCTCGCGAGGGCCACCAATATAGGAAATCAGACCCGCAGCATTGATCACAAACGCGGTAGGAATGCCATTCTCTCCCGCAGCTTCCATCCAGTCCTTGGCCATGGAACGATCGCCATCGTAAGCGACCGTATATTGCATTTTGTCATCCCAGTCTGTGACAAACTTTTCCAGACCACTCAGGCGAGCTTCATCAGTCTTGGGCCGTTCAAAGCCCGCGACCCCGATGACGGTCACATCCTGGCCATACTTTTTCTGAATCTCACTCAGGTGAGGAATGCTTGCTCGGCAAGGTGGGCACCAGGTCGCCCAGAACTCCACCACATAGACCTGGCCCTTTTCAAGGCTCGCTACCGATGAACCCTTAACCCATTTCTCCACACTGAGCGCGGGGGCCTGTTTCCCCACCGCAAGCCCGTCAGGCTCGCTGGCATTGCCATTCAGAGCCAGTGCAGGTGATGAAAAAGCCACCGCAATCAATGCAGCTGCCGAGATCGTTTTTATTTTATTCAGTCGTGCCATATCAGGCTCCTTGAAAAAGTCCGTGTGCTGGTCATCTGCATTGCTGGATCAATACCAGGCATTTCCATGCTCTCAGGTCCGACAAATCAGACGGCCCCTTTGCCAAGCATACCGACTACAACACGCCAATGCTGCGGGTTTATTCCGATGTTTTTGGTGATTGATGAGATCAAACCCGATATCCTTATGTCATGCAACAGTCCCCCGCTAGGTGGTCCCTTGTGTTTTACGGGCTGATCAGCCTCGTGCTGCACACGCTGGCGCTTGGTTTGATCACTGGTTTTGCAAGTGCAAATAATCAGCTTCCAAGGCTCTCACCCACCCCATCCAAGCCTCGACCCAGCATATTGGGCATAGAAAAGTCACAGGCCATCACCATGACCTGGGTCGGCTTTGAGACTCCCACAGAACATAAAGCTGAGAAATCCGAAATCGAGCAGGCAGCCCTTTCTCCTGAACAGGGTCAAATCACTCCAACACCCCCAGCAACCTCTCAGGAGCAAAAATCAGCTCAAACCAGCACGGATTCACATCAAGCTGACAAGCCTCAGCCTCATGAAATCAAGCCCCAGGCAGAGCCTTCCGTGATTACCACCAGCCTTCATCAGCCCGCGCCCGATGCGATTTCGGTTCAGCGTGCTCTACGCACCAGACTTCGACCGCTGATCGCTGTCAACCCGGAAAACTCGTCACAATCCAGTTCAGCAAAGTCTGCCAGCGAACAATCCACCACGCCTCAAAGAGCCTCTGAGGGTCAATCCGCGGACACCACCCAAACCCCGATCTCAGGCGGTGCTGCAAGGCAAGATCCTGGTGTCAAATCAAAGAAAGAGTCAATCGCTACAGCTCTTAAAAAAGCCATCAAGGTTGAGCCCGGCAAACCCGTCGCTGCCCAAGGCCTGGACATCACTACCGTCAGACCGCGCTGGAGTGATACCACTCGCGTGCTGGCAAGCCCACGCAATCCGGTCGTGAGCATCACATTTGGTAAAAATGGCCTCGTTTCCAATGCAGAGTTCATGCCCGGCCTTGATGCTGGGGGGCGTAACCTCAACGAGCCTCTGCTCAATGCGATCTACCGCTGGAAAGCCAAAGGCAAAGCCCTTGACAAACTCGCTGCCAATGATCCTGATGCTGGTGTGACGCTGATCATGCGGATCATCCTGCACTGACGATGTGCCGATAAGGAGTGTCATGAAGTTCAAAGCGCAAGGAATCCCCCCATTGATCACGCTGCTGACGATCACGGCGTTTTGTGCAAGCAGAGCAGAAGCACAGGACCTGAAGCCTGTCGAGCAGACGATCGAAGATATTGGGCCGTTGGGTCAAAGTCATCGCATTCTTCCTGAGGATCTGCGCCTGCCAACGGGGTTTGAGCGCGTTTACCGTGTGCCTGGCAGTGCTGACCAGTTTCGTTTCAATGCGAATCAAGGCCACACCGATGACATGCTTATGCGCATCAACGGCGCCCTGCGAGCGGTGTTTCCGCGAAGTGTCTACATCCCCACCAGGCGTGGGCTGAAGACGGATGTGCCACCGGGTACGGTATTTCACATTGGTCAGCCTCTTGCTGAAAACGGACTCAGAACAAACAACAATTACCAGCATTTGAGCCCGCTCGGCGCAGAGACATTGTTGATGCCAACCGGACTCTCAAGCAAGCCTGTACACCGCCGGATTGATACATCTCGCAGCGAAGCACAAGATTCAGTTGGCAATGAGCCTCAGCGTCAACAGCAAAGAGCACAATCTCGTGTTTCAATCTGGACGAGCGAAACCTATCGAAGACACCGCGTTGAGAATCTGATCAAACAGGTCAAGACGCATCAGAGCGAAAAGCAAAATCAGTCAGCAGCAGGCTGAAGCGACTCTTCTGATCATGGCTATTTGTCGCGGATGGAGTCTTCCTGATCACCCGCGATGGAAGACCTCATATTCGTGTCAGACTGGATGTTCTTCATGCGGTAGTAGTCCATGATGCCCATGTTGCCGCTGCGGAATGCTTCAGCCATGGCCTTTGGAACCTCAGCCTCTGCCAGAACTACCTGGGCTTTATTCTTCTGAATCTCAGCCATGTATTCCTGCTCTTGTGCAACAGCCATGGCTCGGCGTTTTTCAGCTTCAGCCTGGAAGCGGTGCTTGTCAGCTTCAGCCTGCTCAGCCTGGAGTTTGGCACCCACATTGGCTTCGCGGTCTACACCAGCAACAGAAATATCCGCGATGTCCACAGACAGAATTTCAAACGCAGTGCCCGAATCAAGCCCGGAACTCAACGCCCGGTGTGCAATCTCATCAGGGTTTTCAAGTACATTTTTGTAAGTTGGTGCGGAGCCAATCGCACTGACAATCGCCTGGCCAACGCGAGCAATAACGGTTTCCTCACCCGCACCACCCACCAGACTCGCCAGGTTGGTGCGAACCGTCACGCGGGCTTTACATAAAAGTCGAATACCATCCTTTGCCACTGCATCAAGACGATCCATCGGCGAGTTATTGTCCGGGCAGTCAATGACCTTTGGATTCACACTCGTATTCACAGCGTCCAGAATATCTCGACCCGCCAGATCAATTGCAGTGGCAACACCCCAAGGCAACTCAATGCCCGCCTTCTTGGCAGATATAAGCGCCGATACCACATTGGGTACTCGCCCTCCTGCCATGTAATGAGATTCCAGCTCATTCGTGGGAATCGCCATGCCAGCCTTCTTGGCCCGAATGCGACTGAACACGATGGTGCGGATATCGACCTTGCGAAGCCTCATCCCCACCAGTTCCAGCATGCCCACGCGAGCATCAGAAACCAGTGCTTGAATGTACAGATTGATGAACTGTCCCACAAGAAACAGCAAGATCAGCGCAACCAGACCAACCACAATAAGCACGACGATGAGAAAAGCGTTCGGCATCTTCCTGAGTCTCCTTGAGCGTCCGATAGGTCGGACAATGTGTCTTTTAGTATACAACCTGTTGAGCCGGAGCGGCGGCCTGATCTTGCCTTACTTCACACATCACGCCCAGAATCAGGATGAATCTGTTGCATCCACCGCTCGAACCTTGATCTGCCTGCCTTGAACCTCGACCACACGGATCGGTGTACCCGCAGGAATCGATGCAGACTCAGCCAGAGCATCGTACCGCTGATCGCTAATGCGAATCGTTCCTATGGGCCGAAGCGCAGTCAGCGTCTCGCCGGTTTGGTCTAAAAGCGATTTCCATTGATCTCGCTGGGCAATCTCAGCCTCTTCCTTGGCGCGGAGATCAGCCTCGCTGAGCGTGCCATGGAGAATCCGTCGTCCGACTGGCGTATTGGGCCAGATTTTCAGAGCAAAGTTAAACGCGATGGGGCCAAGAATGATCACCGCCAACAGCCCCGTGACACCCCACATCGTTGAAACACGGAAAAGGCTCACAACGCCCGCGATGGCACTGACAGACGCGATGGCTGCGATCACACCCCCGCTTGGGATGAAAAGCTCAGCCATGACCAGAAAAATCGAAAGTGCCAGCAGCCCAAGACCTGCAAACAAAAGAACCTCTGTGCTCACGCGTCTTCACCTTCCTGCATCGCTGCTGATTTATCCTCACAGGGCTCGACGATTGGCTGCCCCAGATCTCCGATATCGCTCACGCGGATCGCAACCCCTGCATTGATAAACCCGAAGGCTGCCTTGACCAGCACCAGCGAACCATCGAACATCGCCTTTCCAACTGGCCGAAGCTCCGTCGTGGTTTTTCCCAGGTCGCCAATCGACAACGAGTGCCCCTCTTCAGGTTCCATGGCACTGAGCATGTCGCTCTGCAGATCAAAATCACCCGTGGTTTCTTTGAGCACCAGATTCCCCAGCAGCGGAATCGAACCAAAGTATTTCGAGATGAAATACATCCCCACCCCGGATGTGGCCAGCGCAAGTACCACCGTCGCGGTGCCATTGAACAGATCTCGCGTCGCTCCCGGGCTATCGGGGAACATGCCTTGCGAAGGCTCGGGAACAAAGGTAAAGATCAACCCGCCAAACAACAACACCAGCCCCGCAACACCAAATACGCCAAACCCGGGCAAAACAAAGACTTCAAGAAACAGCAAGGCGATGCCTATCGCGATGGCGATAATCTCCCACCAGCTTGCCATATTGGTAAGCATTGGTGGAGCCAGCAATGCAATGAGTGCAATCGCAGCGATGCTCCCGGGCAAGGCGACTCCGGGTGATGACATTTCTACGAACAACGCGATCAAAAAGACCACGATCAACAAGCCTCGCACCACAATGTTGGACATCATCCGGGCCAATGTTTCAGACCACGATCGATCGATCCTGCGGACATTGCTGGCTGCGAAATAATCACTCAGTTGCGTGTCGTCGGTGATGATTGCAGAAGAAAACCCGTAGTGCTTGAGGTCGGCAGACTTCAAGACGATTGGACCCGCACCATCTGTTACTCGCTCAAGATATGTCCACTGATCAAGTTGATCCTCCGAGATGACGGGCCGTGTCGATCTGAGTTCCTGGGCCCCTGAAACTTGCTCAGCAATCGCATTGAGCCCGGGCGATGCCGGCTTGAAATCCGTGTCAGCAGCAGGGGGGCTTTGTCCGGTTGAATCTGCTGTTACAGGCGCGGATGTTTCTTTACCTGCTTTGGCAGAGGTCAGCCTTGGCACGCCCAGAGGAGGCTCAACGCCAAAGAGAATTTCGTATTCCGCTCGATCCACACAAATTCGCTGCCCTGTAGCCTTATTCTGTACATACCAGAGCTCGACCCCCCGCGTCACAAATGCCTGAACCAGATACTCATCCCAGCCTCTTCTCCGGGCGGAATCCACAACCTCAGCCATCAGGGGCGAGAGCATCTTCTGCCGCTCAGCTTCAGGCAGTGTATTGAGCATCCCGAATGAAATCGCAATGATGAGCGCATCACCCATCGTGGCTGGGTCATTCGTGACAATCTCCCGGCAGGCAAGGGCAATAATCGCCCCTCCCGAATAAGCATTGGGATTGATCCATGCCACCGTGTTCTGAATGGGCGAAGCCTTGATCATGTTGGAGATATCAAGCACCGCACCAAGCTCACCCCCCGGTGTGTCCAGATCAAAGACAATCGCATCTGCCCCAGCATCCTCAGCAATCTTCATCCGCCTTCGGATACTTAAAGCGGTAATGCGGTCGATCGGCCCGCGAATCGTGATGATCGCGACATTGTTGGCCTGCCTGGATGCAGGAACCGCTGAAGCAGAACTTGCTGCATGTGCCTCTCCCGCCCCCCCCATTCCCCCAGCCTCACCCATCTGATCCTGCTGGGCCAGCACCCACCCCGAAGGCTGGGCAAGCACCGCCAGAACGATCAGCATCAACACAATCCGAAACAAACGAGATGTGTTGTGTGTGAAAGAGCAGCTTGGCAAGAACAGGTTGTTTCGTCGGTGCTTTGACATTGCAGTAAGTATATAGAGGTAGAGTGCCTCTGGTTGAACCTCCACCTGTATGATTGGGATCTAAGGCGAGTTGTTCTCAGGCCTCCACGCCACGCTCACAGGCAAAATCTATCGACTCAGCAGGTTTTCCATCAGCCAGGTTGCAAACTGTTCCTTGGAAATATCGCCTTGTGTCTGATCGATGACCCCGTCTTTTCCGATCAGCCAGGCACTTATGGTTTGCGAATCCATCGTTTTCAGCGGGTTGGCCACGATCAGATCGATGCCTTTTCGCTTGAGTTTGGCAGTCGCGTGCTCCAGCAGGTCATTCTCTGGCTCAAGGGCAAATCCAACCAGGCATTGATCGGGTCTTGCCTTGGCAGCACACCCTGCCAGCAAATCCGGTGTGGGTTCAAGCGTCAGCGTCAGATTTTCAGGATCTCGGCGGATTTTGCTGTGCATAGCACCTGGTTGAAGCACCGGGCGATAGTCAGCAACCGCCGCTGCCATGATCAGCACATCACACGCTGGCAGGTGTTCATTCAGCAGTTTTTCAAGATCCGCTGTGGATCCATAGTGATGGGTCGTCACGCCTTTGATCGGCTCAGAGCTGGCAATCGGTCCCATGAGTAGCGTGGTGCTGCACCCTCGCTTCATAGCCTCACGGGCAAGGGCCAGACCCACCCTCCCCGACGATCGATTTGCGATGTATCGGACCCGATCGATGGGTTCATGCGTTGGGCCTGCTGAGATCAATACACGAACCGGAGCAGAAGATTGATCGTTGTATTCTTGGTGATGTGCAGGCATCGAAGGATCCGGGAACAGGTCACAGCCGGATGCGTACAGGCACGCGATCACCTGTCGGTGTTGATCATCTCGGTGTCCAGCATCATAAGCAAACGAGCCGAGGATAACTTCTTCAGGCTTAGGTTCCGACTCCCAGAGGCCTACGCTCTCTTCAGGCGGTATCCTTCGCCATGATGCACGCGGCTGTCGTGTGCTGATTTAAACGCAATGATGCTCAGTTGAGACCCATGTATGGCACGATTGAGAAAGAAGTTGGGTGAGATCCTTGTGGCACACAAAGCCCTGGATTCCACCCAGACAGATCAGATAGAAAAGCTCGCTTCAGGATCTGGAAAAAGATTTGGCGAGGCTGCTATCGAAGCAGGCCTGGCGACTGAACAGCAGGTCACCAAAGCACTTGCAGCCCAGTTTGGCATCAAATATGTCGATCTCAGTGACAATGGCTTGGCCGATTCCATCGACCGCAGCCTCATGCCCGACGACCTCATCCGCAAGCACATCGTGCTGCCTCTGAGCAAGAAAGGCAACAAGCTCAAACTCCTCATCCATGACCCCATGGATCTGGAACTCATGGACATGCTCCGCTTTCGCCTGAGTGTTGAAATCGACCCCCGCCTGGCAGCCAAAAGTCAGATTATGGACCTGATTGAAGGCGGCAGCTCTGGTGGAGCACCAAAACAAGTCGCACCAGGCGAAACATTGGTAACCGAGTCCATCGACCGCACCATCGACCAGTCCGTGGACCGTTCCATGGACAAATCCATCGATGTCTCGTCTGAAGATGCTCCGATCGTCAAGCTCTGGAACCGCATCCTTACTGAAGCGGTCACCATGCGGGCATCTGATGTTCACATGGAGCCCATGGCTGACAGGGTCAGGCTCCGGTATCGCATCGACGGCGTATGCATCGAACGCGATAACCTGCCCAAACGCATGCAAAACGCCTTGCTCAGTCGTGTAAAACTGATGGCGGGTATGAATATCGCAGAAAAACGCGTGCCTCAGGACGGCCGAATCAAGCTTCAGGTGGAAGATCAGGCTATCGACTTCCGTGCTTCAGCATGCCCCGCCTTCCATGGCGAATCTGTTGTCGCCCGTATCCTTCGGCCAGACGCAGTGCGAATCGGTCTGGTCAACCTGGGCTTTGAAGAAGACAACCTGGCAATCTTCAACCGCATCATCCGCAGACCCAACGGCATCTTTCTGGTCACGGGCCCCACAGGTTCGGGTAAAACCACCACGCTATATTCTGCTCTTGATGTGCTCAACAGACCCGACAAAAAGATCATCACCGCTGAAGACCCCGTTGAATACAACTTCGATGGCATCAATCAATGTCAGGTGCGCGATAAAATCGGCCTGACCTTCCCGGTCATTCTCAGATCCATGCTCAGGCAGGCACCCAATGTCATCCTCGTGGGTGAGATTCGTGACCGTGAAGTCGGTGAAATCGCTATCCAGGCTGCTCTCACAGGTCACCTTGTGTTCTCAACACTCCATACTAACGATGCCCCCTCTGCCATCACACGACTGATCGACATGGGCATCAAGCCCTTCCTTGTAGCATCATCGATCCAGGCCATCATGGCTCAAAGACTCATCCGTGTATTGTGCAAAGAATGCAAAACCGTCGATGATAACCCCGATCACAAGTTCCTGAAACTCACAGGCATTACCCCTCAAGAAGCGGTCGGTAAAACCCTGATGCCCGTGGGCTGTTCCGTTTGCAACAAGACCGGCTTCAAAGGCAGGCAAGCCATCTTCGAGATGATGATGATGAACGCCCAGATCCGTGACATGGCTTTCCACACGGCACCCGTTGCTGATCTGCGCAAAGCCGCCTTGGCAGCAGGGATGAGGCCTCTGGTTGGTGATGGTAAAATCAAAATCCTCCGAGGCGTGACCTCCCCGGACGAAATCGCTCGTGTGACGCAGGTCAATGACTAGAAGTTGGGAAATGCCCTGGCAGGCAAAATAAAGAACTGATTTTGACCAGATAAATATGTTGTACGGAGTGTGACCTGATGTCAACAATGCAGATCGACCGATTGCTGGACACCGTCGTTAAATCCGGCGCCAGTGACCTCCACCTTACCGTGGGAAGACCGCCAACCATTCGATTGCATGGCCACCTGCGAAATCTCAAGACCAAAGTGCTCGATTCTGATGACATGGTGGGGTTGATGAAGTCCATCACCCCGGAACGAAATCAACAGGAAATCCAGGAAGAAGGCGGCACCGACTTCGGCTTTGCCTATGGCGATGCTTCTCGTTTCCGCGTCTCTGTTTTCCGCCAGCGCGGCGATCTGGCCATCGTGCTCAGGCAGATTCCCAATCGCCTGCTCACCTTTGAAGAGATCGGCCTCCCCGAAATCTGCCGTGAACTTATCCGCAGGCCTCGAGGTTTGTTCCTCGTCACCGGCCCCACAGGTTCAGGCAAGACCACTTCGCTGGCCACGATGATCGACTATGTGAACACCAACATGGATCGCCACATCGTGACCATGGAAGACCCGATCGAATATTACCATCACCACAAACTCTCGATCGTGAATCAGCGCGAAGTTGGCAACGATGTGCCCAGCTTTGCTGAATCGCTCAGGCGAGCGTTGCGTCAGGACCCTGATGTGATTCTGGTGGGTGAAATGCGAGATCTGGAAACCATCGAAGCTGCTGTCCGTGCTGCAGAAACGGGTCACCTTGTGTTCGGCACGCTCCATACCACCGGTGCTGCCAAGACCATCGATCGCCTTGTCGATGCCTTCCCCGTTACCCAGCAGAACCAGATCAGAGTTCAGCTCTCAACGGCTCTGATCTGTGTGCTCAGCCAGGTGCTTCTCAGCCGAATCGATACCAAAGGCATGGTCGCAGGCTACGAGTTCCTCGTGGTCACACCCGCTGTCGCCAACCTCATCCGCGATGGCAAATCCTTCCGCATTGACTCGGCCATCCAGACAGGCAAGAAGTTCGGCATGCAACTGCTCGACGACCACCTCTGGTCGCTTTATTCAAAGGGCATGATCGCAGCAGAAGAAATGATCGACAAGAGCAAAAATCCAGCTGACCTGACAGACAAAGTCCACCGTATCGGCCGAACCGTCGGCCGAACCGAGCTGGATGAAGAAGACCTCACTGGTGTGGGTTAGAACCCGTTTTTCTTGACAGTTCGATAAACACACGCCATTTTAGCTCTGTATGAGATAATATCCAAGTGTCGTATCGTAATCATTTTGAAATTGCGGTTGGCAAAGCTGAACCGGTCCGGTATTGTGGGCGAATCGGTATAAGTGTAGTATTTGTCGATTGCACATGTGGAGTTGTTGTTAATCATGGCGATCAATACAGCGCAGCTCAAAGGTCGAAAGATCGGCCGCGTGCTTACCAAGATGGGGCATGCCACTCGTGAGCAGGTTCACGAGGCTCTTGCCATCCAGAAAACCAGAAAAGTCAAAATCGGCCAGTTGCTGATTGAAATTGGTTACTGCACACAGAATGACATTGCTGCGGGTCTGGCAGGGCAGGCGGGCATGGATTATGTCGATCTGGTTGGTGTCGAACTCTCAGACGAGGTTGTTCAGGCGATTCCTGCAGAAAATGTGCAAGCTTTCAAAGCTGTACCAATCGAGTACAACGCCACAGCTCGCAGGCTCACAATTGCCTTGAAAGATCCCAACAACTTTGAAGCTGAAGACAGCCTGCGTCTGCTGACAGGCTACAATGTCAAATCCGTCGTGGCAGACCCGGATGCTGTCGAAGCCTTGATCGAAAAGTACTTTTCCAAGTCAGAGTCGGTCGTGGATGTGGTCACTGCACTGGCCGATGACGACAAGTTTACAGATCTTGCCAACCGGGGTGATTCGATTGATCTGGATGCGGTGCTCGAAGCTGCTGAGGACAATCAGGTCATCAAGCTTCTCAACCTTGTGTTGCTCCAGGCGATTCGTGACAAGGCAAGTGACATCCACTTTGAGCCTTTTGAGCACGAGTTTAAAATGCGATACCGCATCGATGGCGTGCTTTATGAAATGGTGCCTCCACCCAAGCACCTTGGCTCGGCGATTACCAGTCGTGTCAAGGTTATGGCCAATCTTGACATTGCTGAACGGCGTTTGCCTCAGGACGGCCGCATCGAACTGTCCATGGGCGGCAATCCCATCGACCTTCGCGTGGCGGTCTTGCCCACTCTCCACGGCGAGTCGGTCGTGTTGCGTGTGCTCGACCGATCCAATGTCGAGCTTTCGCTCGACCGCGTGGGCTTCCGCGAAGATGATCTGGAAACCTTCCGTGCCCTCACCCGCAAGCCCAACGGCATCGTGGTGGTCACGGGTCCAACGGGTTCTGGTAAAACTACCACTCTCTACGCTGCCCTCTCGGAACTGAACGATATCGAAACCAAAATCCTCACCGCTGAGGATCCCGTTGAATATGACATCGATGGCTTGTGCCAGTGCCAGGTCAATGAAGATGTGGGACTGACCTTCGCTCGTTGTCTGAGAAGCTTCCTGCGTCAAGATCCGGACATCATTCTCGTGGGCGAAATTCGCGACCTTGAAACCGCTCAGATTGCTGTGCAGGCGTCGCTCACGGGTCACCTTGTGCTTTCAACACTCCATACCAACGATGCGCCAAGCTCAATCGTGCGTCTGGTGGATCTCGGGCTTGAGTCGTTCCTGTTGACCGCAACGCTGGAAGGCATCGTTGCTCAAAGACTGGTTCGTAATGTCTGCCTCAAATGCAAAGAGTTCTACACGCCAACTGAAGAGGAGTTGATGGAGCTGGCTCTGACACCTGACGATGTCAAAGACCAGAAGTTCTGCCGGGGTACGGGGTGTGACAACTGTCATAACTCGGGCTACAAGGGACGAATGGCACTCTTTGAAATCTTCACTATCACCGACGAAATCCGTGAGTTGATCATGTCCGAAGCATCCACCTCGATTCTGCGTGATACCGCTATGCGTCAGGGCATGCGATCACTCAGAGAGTCAGGCTTGCTGGCGATTTACGAAGGCCAAACAACGATTGATGAGGTTGTGCGTGAAACTATCATGTCTGATTAGATTTAGTTGAGTGCCAGGAAAAGGCAGAATCTGATTCAGCGTGGCTGATTGATCACGCCGATGAGTTTTAAAACCGCAGCGTTCAAACAGTAAAAAACGGAGATGCCCCATGGCGACCTTTACATACGAAGCACTCCACGGCACAACCGGCAAGACCCAAAAAGGCACCGTCGAAGCCTCTTCCAGTGACGATGCGGTCCAGCGCATCAAGTCGCAAGGACTGTTCCCCACCGAAGTGCGTGAACAAAAGTCCAAAGGCGGGGGCAAAGGTGATGGCAAAGCTGTCGCAGGGGGTGGCTCAAAGAAGAAGAAAAAAGCCATGGCTTTCGGCAAGGTGAATGCCAAGCAGATCACCTTGTTTACCCGCCAGCTTTCGACCCTGACAGACGCGGGTTTGCCGCTTTTGCGATCGCTTCAAATTCTTGAAAGCCAGAACAAACCAGGGCTGATGAAAAATGTGCTTCAGGGTGTCTGCGAAGAGGTCGAGGGCGGTTCAAGCCTCTCTGAGTCCATGTCCAAACATCCCAAAGCCTTTGATCATCTTTATAGCAAGATGGTCGGTGCTGGCGAGATCGGTGGTGTGCTGGATGTCATCCTCCAGCGTCTGGCGGACTTCATGGAAAAATCTCAGAGGCTCAAGCGACAGATCAAGGGTGCCATGGTTTATCCCATCGCTGTGGTCGTGATCGCAATCCTCATCGTCACGGGCATCATGATCTTCATCATTCCCAAGTTTGAAGCAATCTTTGCAGACTTTGGCGTGGTCCTGCCCGGGCTTACACGCTGGCTCATGTCCACCAGCCGGTGGGTGGCAGGCTCGAATCCGGGTCAGGAAATTCCTGGTGCAGTGTTTCTTCTGCTCAGCCCCATCATTGCGATTTTGCTCTTCAAACTGATCCGCAAAGCTGGTCCCGGCCGTGCTGCGACAGACTACATCATGCTCTTCTCACCCATTATTGGGAATCTTATCCGCAAGACAACCATTGCTCGGTTCACCAGAACGCTCGGCACGCTGATCAGTGCAGGTGTCCCGATTCTTGATGCGATCCTGATCACACGCGACACTTCTGGCAACTTCGTTTTTGAAAAAGCATTGAACAAGGTTCATGACTCGATTCGTGAAGGCGAGAGCTTTGCAGGCCCGCTGCGTGAATCAAAGACCTGCGATGCCATCGTCGTCAACATGATCGATGTGGGCGAAGAAACCGGCGAGATGGATGTCATGCTTCTGAAAATCGCTGACAACTACGATGAAGAGGTCGATGTTGCTGTGGCTTCTCTGGTTTCACTGCTTGAACCAATCATGGTGATTCTGATCGGTGGCATGGTCGGCACCATCGTGGTCGCCATGTTCCTGCCTCTGGTCGCCATGATCGAGTCTCTGCAAAGTGGTGGCATGTAATGACAACGCCGATCAGCTCAATCCGCAAGAGCGCGTGTCACAACACCCGCTGTGGCTTTACAATGGTCGAAATTCTTTTCTCGGTGCTGATCATCTTCATGTTGATGAGCATCACAATCGTGGGCATGATCAAGGTCGGTCGTTCCGCTCGATCAGCCCGTGATCAGGCCAATGTCACTTCGATCAAAATGGCTGTGGATCAGTTTGAATCAGACTTTGGCTTTCTTCCTCCATTTATTGATGACAATCAGCCGGTCTGGATACCTCCTGCCAGCGGCGGTCCAACTCTCCGGCTTTTCGTCCCCAAGGCCTGGTCTGTTGATGATCCAGCGCCCAGCATCCGCAACTTTTTCCTGGGAGATGCGCCCCCCCCGGGAAACTCAAACAATGGCGACTTGCGATTTTCAACCCATACACTGGCGTTCTACCTTGCGGGTGCTCTGGATGTTGGCAATCGAAACAGCGGCGATCAGGGTGACCCTGTCGATGGTGTCATCGGCCCATCATTCCTCACGCCTCAGCGCGATGGCAACTTCGGCAAGTATGCATCCAGTGGCACAAATCGCAGAGGCCAGACCGTCGAGGCTTCCATCAACTCAAGCAAGTCGCTCTCGCTGTGGCGCGATGTTTCAGAACCTTTCCACATCGAGCTGCGCGATTCCAACAATGTCGCGTACCGCTATTATCGCTGGCGTGACGATGGAACTGCTGCACTTCGTAACAGAGGTCTCATCGCTTTGAACACGCCCTGGCTGTTCGGCGACCCCGCATTCGATGGCAACACCAACAATCCCCCAGCTAAAGACAACGCTCAGCTTCGCAGTGCCCGCTATGCCATCGTCGCAGCAGGTTCCAACGGCGTATTTGGTGACACCGTCGATGCCAGTGGCTCAAGCCCGGGCACCGAATCTGTTGCAGACATTGTCAGCCTCATCGGTAAAAGCAACGAGGAATCCGTCAGGGAAGCAAGACAGGACAACATTGTGGAGTACGGGAAATGAAGCACCGCTTCAACTCAACATCTTGCTGCCAGCACAGGCAACTCCAAACTTGCGCCCGCAGAAATGGGCTGCTGCGAGTTGCCAGTACCAGTGTTGATGCCATCAAGCGTGCTGGGGCATACACATTGATGGAACTCATGGTTGTGATTTCCATCATTGTGCTCATGATTGCCATCGGCGTACCCAGTTTTACATCTCTCATCCGTTCATCTGAAGCGTCGCTCGCGGTGAACAAACTCGCTTCAGGGCTGAGTGCAGCAAGAGATGTTGCGGTGGCTGCGGGTGTGGGCAATGATGGTGCTGCGGTTTTCTTTTTCGAGCCCGGCGGCAGAGTATCCATCGTCCCCTGCGTGCGCATTGGTGAGCTTGATGATCTTGACAACAGCGGTGCAGTCATCAAACGCGATGTCTTCATTCCAGCACCCGAGATGGAAGCGATACAACTTCCCCGCGGCTGGTCCGTTCGCGCGTTTACACCCATCAATTCAATTGACAGCCCGACCAACCCCAATGGCTGGTACGCTGGTGGAGATTATCCGCCAGACCAAAGCAACTGGATCTTCCCCGAGACAGAGTTTTACAACTCCAATGTGCAAAATGACGGGGCTGATCGCCAGACCTTCATCATCCGCTTTGATGGCGGCACAGGCACGGTCTCCGTCTCCAGACCCAATACTGCCCTGGTTGTTTCAGTACGCCCTTCCCGGCAGAACCGCAATGCCATCGCTTCTCTCAGAGCCGACCGCGCTACCGATCTCAAACGCTGGACAAGGCGTGTTCTCAACGACGGCATTCTCACTGATGCTCAAAAACGCAACCTGATAGGTGATGAAAGTGGCGATACGGTTCTGGCCCGCCCTGTCACCGAACTCTGCCTCTACGACGAACAAAAAATGGCTGCGATCCTCAATCTCACACTCGATCGTGTCACCGAGAGTCTCTATCAGGATCTTCAAATTCCCAGGCACCTCACAGGCGTGAATGTCAATGAGATCAACGAACGCATACAGGGGCTGGACAGCGGCGGCAATCCGATCGATCCGGTAGGCCGTGTGTTCACAATCGAACGATTCAGCGCTGATCTGCAGGAGCTGATCCGTGAACTGTAAAAAAGCACATAGACGCATGCCAGATCCCGCATCGCTCGCAGCGGCCTTCTCGTTGATCGAGGTGCTGATCTCTGTGGTGGTGCTGGCGTTAGGGCTACTCGGTCTGAGTGCGGTCTATCCCGTGGTGATTCGCGAACAACGCTCTGCCCGCGATGTCACACTCGGCGTTTCGACCGTCAACGATGCTCGCAGCTACCTCTCCAGGCATACAGGACTGAACGACCACTACAGCGGCTGGCGCCAGTGGCGCGAAGATCTCAGTGTCAATCTCCCTAACATCATCGAGCAAAATGGCTGGAACATCCCTCTTGTTGATGTCGCCACCGGCAATGTTCGCGCCCCAGTTACCGGCGACATGATCATGCATATCCAGGATGCGCCAGTTGCCAGTCCTGAGCCTGATTTTACTGTCAACATACCCGTCAAGGCGCGTCTCTTTCCCGCTCCATTCACACCCGGCCTCGAGCCTGGCTATGTCTGGGATTTCGTCGCCAGACGCGTAAGTAAACGAGATCCGGTTTCGGGGCTGCTCGTCGCCAACGAATCAGATCCCGTGCAGATCGCTTTGTTTGTTCGTGCCATTGATCCCGGCATTCGCATTCCTCGCGCCTTGGGCGGTGCACGCCCGCTCACACTCAGTGATGTTCTAGCCAATAACTTAATTCCTGATGCCGATCGCTTCTCGCCCGTTGCGGTTCGCTCAGACAATGGCAGACCCACACGCAACGGCCGGGACCAGCTCTCTAATCGGAACTACTCCTCACCCATAACCATCGATCTTCGTCTTGCTCAGCCTTTTGGTACACCTCAACAGCGGCAAAGACTCAGACTTCGCGCCAATACACGATTACCAAATGTGTACACCCGTGATGTTGCCCTGTCGCTGGCCATGCAGATCGGTCAGAAGCTTGTCGACAGCCAGGGCAATATCTACACCGTCACCGGGGTGGAGGGTAATGATGTGGTCCTGATCAATCCACCGGTGCCCATGGGTGTGGCGACCCATGCAGACATCAGTCCTGTCGCCTTTGTGCCTCAGATCCCCGTCACGGTATCGGTGTTCACGATTCATCCATAAGAGCGACCCACCAAACGACCCAGAGGCGTTTATTTATGCAAGCACCACGAAGAAAAACACGAGCGCAGCCCCACGCAGGACGGGCCTTCACGCTCATCGAGATGCTCATTGCGATCAGTGTCGTCGTCATCATTGCATTGGGGCTTGCGTTCATCTTCGAGTCTCTTGGCAACACCGTCTCAGGCGGCAGGCGTGCTGCCCGGTTCAACAGCATCGTTGGCCGCATCGAACGACAAATGCGTGCTGACTTTCAACAAATCACACGCGATGGTTTCCTGGTAATCCGTAATCAGTACACCACAAATGGAACTGGTCAGCCAATCCAGGTCTCCCGCTTTACCAGCGATCCACAAGCACCTCGCAGAAGACGCATCGACGAGATCATGTTCTTCACCCGGGGTGATTTTGCCACCGCACGCACCGCGCTGGATGCTCGCATGATCGCTTCGGGCGATTCAGCCCGCATCTACTACGGCCATGGCATCTCCGTACCCGATGCAAATCTCGCTTACAACGCCCCCTTTTACGACGATCAGTTCCCCGGCGAGCTTCCCGGTCGAGTTGGTGGCCCAAACGAGTTTGCCAGCGACTGGGCTCTTGTTCGACAAGTCACCGTGCTGCGACCGCTTCAGTTCTCGGATTCACTCTTGCCGAGTCCTTTGCCTCTGGGTGTGACGAATCCCGCTGATCTTCAAGACGACGATACCACCATCGCGTTTCAGCCAGCAGCCAAGACTATTTTCCGTTCACTCATACCGATTCCAAATCTTATGGGTGCATTTGGTGGCGGCGTGGCTCACCCATGGACAGCCGCACCGCCTGAGTTCACTTCTGGTCTGGTCGATATCGCCACGACGGATCTGTCTGAGATCCGCCAGTTGGTACTGGCTGCAAATGACGGGATCATGCTTCCCAATCAAATCACCAATCCTTCGCAGATGATGATCTCAATGGGGGGTCATAACTTTGCTAATGGTCCTGCGGCACGAAATCTGATGCGTGAATGGATGCTTGATGCCATGCCTGCCAACTCCTCGGGTCAGTATGGCGAGCCTCGCACGCGCATCCGCACCGAACCCGGTCCCACCGATTTCTTTGGTGTGCAGACCATTGGCAACCCGATTGATCGGTTCTACGCTCGTTCAAATCAACGCATGCTCTCAGCTTCGCGTTTCATCCCCAGTTGCACCGAGTTCATCGTCGAGTGGTCCTTTGGCGTGATTGATGATGTACCCGCCAGCCCAACCTTCGGCGAGTTGATCTGGCATGGTCTTGATCGCCCGCTGGTTGATGACGACTTTGATCAGATGCCAGACTTTGCAGGCTCAGGTTATGCAGCAAGGCCATTCCCACAGAGTACCAGTGGCATGGGGCCATACACATATAGAACGCCTTACCTGCTCCGATGCACAGGACGATACACGCAGCCCGGTGAAGGGTGGGATTTTAATGGCGCAAACCTGATCTCTCCCCAAATATCACCAGTCGGCTTTGCCAACGAATACGAGTCGTTCTTCGGCTTCTTCGATCCCGAGTTCAACACAAGCAATCCAAACATCACCAACGGCCCTGATGGTGCCCCGGATAATTGCAATATACCGGGCTCAACAATAGACGACCCGCTGGTACCTTCTGAGCTTGGTCCCTGGCCCTGGCCCAAGATGATCCGGGTGACAATCACCGTTGCTGATTCCATGGATCCTTCCATCGAGCAGACTTTCCAGTTTGTATTTGATCTGCCGCTGGAAGCAGGCGGCTAAGCGACCAGGCCGCACAGCATGTGCGCACAAGTAATGTTCAATGCCCGCAGGGAGGATTGGGGCGGGGAAACAAAGGTGGAATGTGGGTGGGGAGATGCTGGTTCAGCAAGGAGAAGTATGATGACAACGCAACACAAACCCATAGCCAGGCACGAGTCTGTTCGCAGGGGAACCGTGCTGTTGATGGTGGTGGGGGCTTTGGCTTTGGCAGCGGTGATCACCATCGCCTATGTCACTGTTGGGAAGCAGGATCGCCGAACCAGCTCGGCAATCAAACGCGCCAACACCTTTAACGATGTCCCGGAAATCTTCTCAGAGTATGTCGCAGGCGTGCTGGCTGATGATGTCCTGCAAACCTATCAGATCGGCGACTTTCCCCCCAGCCTGATCGACCCGTCTGAAATCCGCAGAGAAGGCGTTGATTATCCCTTTACGCCCTGGCTCAATGCCAACGGCACCATTCATGATTTCTTCGGCTTTGCCCCCGCTGGCGATCGCAGTGACCCCTGGCTCGCATCCACCGTCCCCACATGGAACGGCGTAAGCACCACAACTTCAACTGGCCCTGCTGATGCGTTCATGGATGTCCACGACTGGGATCACATCTCAAACATCTCGCCCTCAGGTTTGTTCGTCAACCTCAGCAATCTCCGTGGCAACTTTGATGTCCGCTCTGGAACCCTCCCCGGCAGGCTCTCAAGCAATCTTACATTGTTTACAAATACCGGCACCGCCACCACCAGTACCATGGACTTTGGCACCGGCACATCACCAGTTGACATCACTGTTCCTGCTTACATGGACTCCCACCAGACCTACCTCTTCCGTCCTGCGCAAGATACAACCCGATCTCCAAACCTGCCCGATTACCTGCCCAATCAATATGCTGATGCTGATGGCGATGGCATGTTTGATTCTCGCTGGTTTGAGCTTGTTGATTTTGATGTTCAGCCCAGCCCCGCAAGACCCTCCACACGGCTCATGCCCAACATCGCAGGCCTGCGTTTCTTCTTCGCCACACGCATCATCGATCTTTCATCTCTGGTCAATGTCAACACCGCGACCGACTTCTTTAACCCGCCATCAAGGTCTACACCAGCAGGTTTTACACCAGCGGATGTCGATCTTCGCCGCCTGCTTGGCATGACCGACGAGTACGATGTCAACGCTGGCGCATACGACTTGCTCTTTCAACCCGGAGGTGCAGGTGCTGCTGATGACTATGGTCTCATGGATGTTGCTGCTGCTCGCACCGCGGGCCTTGAAGGCTACAAGGCGTTTCGTCAGACCATCTTCAGCGGGCTGGTCCCCATCCCGGGTTCTGCAGTAGGTCTGCCGACTTCCTCGGGCTTTGACAACTTTGACTTTGCCTTCATGCAGTCTGATGATCGCGCCAACTACTATATCGAGTTCGGCTCCCAACCCTTTGGCACGCTCTATAGCGGCACAAACTACACCATCGGCAGTGTCTTTGGTATCGACTCATTCACCGAACTCTTCCGCTATCGCACCATGAACGATCCCAAAAGTGTGACGCGACTTGAGCAGGCTCTTGGTGGCCGCATCCCAGCACCAGCTGCACTTCGCAATCTCAGCCCCCTGCGCGACAACCGTGATTTTACGCTTGAGCTTGATCGCATCGGTGACAACACCGACGAACAGCCCCCGTTGCAGATCCAGAGGCTCTTCGCTGTTGATATCCGCCAGATGCTCACCACCATCAGTGGTGCCAGGCCTCTGCTTGCAGGTGCGGTTGTGGATCCAGTCATAAGTCCCATCGATTACACCACCCAGCTCGATCCATCGCGTGATGTGCGCTTGGATACTGTGACTTTGATGAAAGGGGCTGCGGGCACGGGATCATCCTCCACAGGCCGAAACAACTTGTTCAAGCTCTACGCCGACGCCTTGATCCCATACTCGGATGTCTTTGGTATTTGGGATCCCTCATATACAGATTTGCTCAGAGTGAGCACGCTGAACTATGGCTACAGCTCGCCCGAAATCGGCATTCGCCTGGCTGCCCACATGACAGCCAACATGATCGACCTCTACGATGAGAATACCACTGGTGCTGAAGAGCCCTCCGTACTCACCGTCATCATTGATGAAGACTATCGTGACGAGCTTGATGCAGGCGCAGGGATTGACGATCCCAATGGCGATGGTGTTTCTGATTTCCCCTACTGGCGTCAGAGCAAAAAGCTTGATCTCGGTGCACAACGCATTGCCAACACCGCAACCAGCGATCAGGTCTTTGCACGAGCGATCAATGTCTTCGGCATAGAGGCTGAGCCATTCCTTACGGAAGTCGCTTCCTTTGCCATGTATACCGATGCACCGAGCAATGCTGGTGGCGATTCAGATTGGGGCGCAGGCGGAGGTTTGCCCGGTGAGCCCACCATTATTGTTCCGATCACGATCAATGGTAATCGGCTTGTTACGAACTCTGACTATCTCTTTCAGATCATTGCCTTTCAGATCACCAATCCCTATGACCAGACCATCCAGCTCGGTGGCTTTACAACTTCAGCGGTTACCAATTTTGGTGACATCACGGGCGCTCAGGATGCTGATTTTTACTACACAGAGTTTGGCGGGCATTTCTTCATGCTGGCAAACATGCAAGAGCAGGTCGGTGGCACAGCAGATATATCCCCCGTCACTCTTCAGCCCAATGAAACCGTTGTTTTCTACGCAACTAATACCACCAAAAATGACATCCTCAACCGTATTGACACGGTTGATGTTGATGGTGTGACCCTTGCTCCAGATGCCAGCGTGCTTAACAGATGGGTCAGCAAACAACTCGAAGGCATAGTGACTAACTTTGACAGATCCTTTCATATGCCTCGCATTGATTTCACTGCCAGTGGTGGATCAAGTGGACAGGTCCAACTTAATAATGATTTTCAAGACCTCATCAGTCTAGATACAACAAAAAACCAGGTCGTCAATCTCTGGCGTACAGTTCGTGTAGACACCGAAGCGCCCACTGAAACCAACGGCAATCACGCTCAGGAAAATGATCGACTTGTCGATCGCCTGCGTGATCCCGGGACACAGACACTTGATCACTTCCTGCCTCAGATTAAACAGGATATCTCAGATACAAGTGGTAAGCCCGACTCAGGTGTCCCCGCCACAAGAGGCGACAATACAGGCTACACCATCACCACATGGGCAACCATCCGCCGTCCTGACTCAGCACAATTGGCAAGCGGTGCACTCCCTGCCTATTGCGTTGAGATCAAATCCGGTACATCGAAAAATGATGGCAGGAACGATGGCTTTTCTCTTTCATCACTCAGTAAATCCGACTTCTCAGGCAGTGATGAAGCTGCCAGATCACTTGCCAGCACACTGTCAGGTCAATACACCGCGGATTTGATCAACTCACTTGTCACGCATCCCGACAATAAAATTAATAACCCCATCGGGACCACCATTGATGGGCGTTCATACACCGCCGTCATGGCTGAAATGCCTCGCAATGACAATCGCTTCCTCCGCAATACGAACTCCACAATCAGGCCCGCTGACCTGCTCTTGCCCACAGCCTTTGGTCCCTTCCAGAACCCCTTTGCAGCCAACATCAACGATCAATGGACCACGCTCAGTGAAGCTATGGCACTGGCCTACAACTATGACTCGATTGGCGGGTTCATGTCCCTCCCGCCAGATCCCATGACGGGTCTGGGCGATCCAAACCGTGCTCTGGGACCTCTGCTTTCCAATGGGCATCTGGTGCTTGATGACTATGTCCCTTACCTCAATATCAACCCCGATGGTCCGATCCCGGTTTTTGACGAGACAGCCCCGGGCGATATAAGAATGGGTCGAGGCATTCCCCTGGCTCTGAATCTGCTCGACGCCACCTTCTCACTGGACTCGGCTGTCGGTTCCATCTCCCGCCCCGTGCGTGGTGCCATCAACATCAACACGGCACCGCTGGCTGTCCTGCGCACACTCCCCATGCTCAGCCCCTCAACGGGCTTGGCTTCAGGCTCCATGACTCGCGACGACTGGTGGGGCATTGGCGGGCCTTTGGACGGAGACTCGGATATCGCTGCAACCCTCCTGGCCTACCGGGATAAAGCTCTTGTAGATCACAGACCAAATCTTTCCTCAACGGTACTCACAACTGATTTTACGGAAGCTTCATCAGCATCTACATATATGACGCCACTGGATGCACTGGCCAACCCGCCTCAAGCCAGACAGGACAAGACGCTGGTTGATGCACTCCGTGAACAGCCCGGCTTTGGCTCAATCGCTGAGGTCATGATGGCCTTTGATCAAAGCACACGCCCTCAAGGTGATCCCAACAACATCAACTTCCTGGCATTCGATTCAGCCAGTTTGGATGCGCCTCGCAGTGATGGTCAAAACTTCGGCTTAGGCATCGATTCTGTCAGATATGGCACCGCAGGAACAGGCCAAGACGATGGCATCGACGATGACTACGACGAGCAGTTCGCCATCGCAGGCTCATTGCTCAACACCATCTCCGTCTCCAGCGACATCTACGCCTGCTGGTTCATTGTCAATGGCTACGCACGCGAGGATGTCGAAAACCTCAGCCCCGACGAGCCCATGATCCCCACTTACGCCAAACGCTTCCTCATGGTGATCGATCGCTCCAATGTCCAGAAAATCGGCGACCGCCCCCGCATCCTCTTCATGCGAGAACTGCCCATGTGATGCCTGTTTGAGGCCAACATGCCCTCCCCGGTGCAATGGAGTCAGGGTGCATGGTGCCACTACTCGCCGTCCTCGGCGCAGTAGTGTTTCTACAAATGAACGAACCAGAACACGACTGCGCTGTTGCGCATCGAGCAGCAGCACCCTCACAATCAGGGCCTCCTGAAAGATCTCCATGTCACCCGCCACACTTTCGCCTTTCCACCCATCCTGGCAGCAGACCAGCCGCTCAAAGCGTCCTACACTCCGTGCGTTCCGGCGAGCCGGGATCTGCTGGCAGTAGCTCAACTTGGTAGAGCGCCGTCTTTGGGTGGCGGAGGTTGGAGGTTCAAATCCTCTCTGCCAGATTTTCACTCCACCGCTCTGTGCGTTTTCAGCCCGGAGATCGGGTGCGAACCACAACTTCTCGCTGGAACCGATCCATTATCCCATCCGAATCATTCCCCGTGGAAGCTCATTCCACGCGGGCCACGATCTGCTCGATGCTTGTATTCATAGTCTGTTCGGCTTTGTTGCCGGGTCATTCGCCCAGCCCAGCAGGATGACCGTGCTCGTTGCATTGAGGTGGCTTGGAAGCACAAATGGGCCGATATCAGCCCTGTATGAGTCATACGCCGGGCTGTTTTAGTCTGTATTTGGTAAAAACAAGAAGGAGTCATGCAAGGTGAAGAAGATGAACACACGATCGATCAGGCTGATTGCCTGTGCTGGGTTGGCTGCTTCCAGCAGTGCGTTTGCAGGTGAATATTCGCTGAGTCGCACCGTCCCCATAGGTTTGGCGCTGCAGGATGTTGCTCAGGTCACCACCGTAGGCCCGATCACAACCACATCACTTTACCTTCGTGTAGGTGAAATCGATGCGTCAGTACCTCGCAATGATCTGGCAGCAGTTGCAGGCTTGCAGGCTGTAACCAGTCGTCACCATGTCATCCAGCTCGATGGCCCCATGACGCCTCAACGCCGCCACCTGCTCGAGGGTGCAGGCATACAAATCGGTGAATACCTGCCTGTCAATGCCTTCGTCACCAACATGCAAAATGCTGATCCCGCTCGCGTTGCAAATCTGGGTTTCGTCCGCTGGCACACGCCTTATCAATCGTCCTGGAAGTTGGCGCCTGAGATTGGACAGTTCGCATTTGCCACCGTCGAGCGTCAGCAGCTCATGATGCAGGGACAGCTCGCTTTGGCTGTCACATTGTTCCAGAATGAAGATGCTCAGGCAGCTGCTCGGCAGATTCAGGGTATCAAAAGCGCTGTGGTGTTCTGGTCTGAAACCATCGGCTCCAATCCAGTCCTCAGCGTGCAAATTAGCAATGCAGATATCAACAAACTCGCTGCTATCGATGCGGTCATGTTCGTTGATGAAGCACCCGAGATGACCCTCAGGGCAATGCGTCGCAACAACACCAATCGATGGATCGTTCAGTCAAATGTCACCAATGTCACACCTCTTTATGACAACGGCATCCATGGCGAAGGACAAATCGTCGGCGTCATCGATGGCAAAGTCGATCAAAATCACTGCTCATTCACTGGGCAGATCGCCGGTTACGCTGGTACACCTGGTGCTGACTTCCATGGCACACATGTCGCAGCGACCGCTATGGGCAACGCTGGTGTAGACAACAACACGCGAGGCGTCGCATGGGGTGCTGACCTGGCTTACGCACCCATCCCGGGGTTCAATGAAGCTTCCATGGTGAGCCGCCTTAACATTCAGCACAATGTTGGTGCTTCTGTTCACACCAACAGCTGGGGAAACGATGGCACGACTGCCTATGACTCCCTGGCCCGAGGCATCGATGTCTTTTCAAACTCCAACGAGTTTGACCTTGTCATGTTTGCTGTCACCAACACAACCACTCTCAAAAACCCCGAAAATGCCAAGAACCTGCTGGCGGTTGGCGCCAGTCAGGATACTCCTGGCCAGGCCAACTTCTGCTCTGGCGGCAGAGGGCCGACTTCTGATGGCAGACGCAAGCCTGAGATCTTTGCCCCCGGTTGCAACACACAGTCTGCACTTTCAAGCTCTGGCTGCTCAACCACAGGGCTCACCGGCACTTCCATGGCATCTCCTGCCATTGCCGGCACCGCTGCTCTCATCACCCAGTATTACGAAGACGGTTTCTATCCCACAGGTGTCGCCACACCAGGCAACGCCTTCGTGCCCACAGGTGCCCTTGTCAAAGCCACCATTCTCAACTCCGCAGTCGATATGACCGGCATCACAGGCTACCCCTCTGATAGAGAAGGCTGGGGCAGAGTCCTTGCTGATAACGCCTTGTTCTTCCCCGCAGATACACGCTCCACCATGGTGCAGGATGTACTCAATGCTGCAGGGCTGACCACAGGCCAGAACTCACAGTTCACATTCGATGTTGGCAGCTCCACCGAAGACCTGAATGTCACCATTGTCTGGAATGACCCCGCAGCAACTGCAGGAACTTCGTTTGCTGCTGTCAACGATCTGGATCTTGAAGTCATCGCGCCCAACGGCACAATCTACAAAGGTAATGTCTTCAGCAGCGGCATCAGCGTCACCGGCGGAACCAAAGACGATCGCAACAATGTCGAACAGGTCCGCCTTCCTACGCCTCCGCTTGGAACTTGGACCGCTCGCATCGTTGGTGCAGCTGTCAACCAGTCAACCCAGGGCTTCGCACTCGTCGTCAGTGGCGGACTGGGTGCTCCCACAAACGCAATGACATTTGAATGGACCGTCCAGGGTGGCGGCTCCACTACAGTCGCTCCCGGGCAAAGCACCACCCTCGTGCTCAGCGCCAATCGCGCCACCGGCGAGTGGTATGGCGGCGGCAAGTTCAATGTCAACATCACAGGTCTTGACCCCACGGATTCACTCGATACCGGTGGCGGAGTCGTTGGTCCTGAAATCGCTGGAAACTTCACAGTCGGTAGAGATCAAGCCTACCGCGCCATCCCAGGCGATGGTGCAATCATCTACAGTCTCGTCGGGAACGAGATCTTCGGCAACTTTGATGGCAACTCCATTGACCATGCAGTCCTGCCGCCCCTGCTCGGTGGATCGCCCCCAACCGTCAACCCCACACCGTTCTGGACAGTGAACTTCACCGCTGGGACTACTCTGGGCATCCGTACTTTCAACACCAACATCATCAGCGCAACCGTCGGGCAAGGCGGCCTTCCTGTCCCGGCAGGCTTCCTCAACGGCTCGATTGATATCACCGTCGCCGGCTGCCTTGTCGATCTCAACGGTGATGGCAATGTCGATGTGCTCGATTTCTTCACCTTCATCACCCTCTTCAACAACAGCGACCCCCAGGCCGATCTTAACGGCGATGGTAATGTCGATGTGCTTGATTTCTTCGAGTTCATAAACCTATTCAACCTGGGCTGCTGATAGCAGATCCAGATAAGAATATGATGACACAACACACAGCCCCGGCGAACTTTCGTCAGGGCTTTTATTTAACAAGCAAGCTCACGGATTGCCCGGCTGATAACACAAAATGTCTGTCGAGTTGGAAAGGCACGCAGTGCATCACACAACTGCGTTTGCTGCTATTTTCTCGAGTGGTCATCCAGTTGTTTTCGGATCAGCTTTTTTGCTATGAAAAAGTCAAACGCGATTACAGACAGGCAGAAAATAACCAGACCGATCAGTGGAATCAGCTCTCGCTGACCTTCTGAATACGCACGCACACCCTGAATGAACGATCTCCAGGCTTGCATGCCATCGGTTATCTCAGCTAAAAAACTGGTCAGCCGCATTGGACCCATCCCGTTCAGCATCATTACCCTGAAACCGTATCGTCATATCAGGGCAACAGAACAATCGTTCCATTGCCCCTCTGTCATGATACTTCTCAACAGGTCAACCAGAACCACACTTCCCGCTTTATCGGCCCCCTCCCCCCCCTCCCCTTCTCCTCCATCCCCAGCCCCGACCATTCAAGAGAATACAAACTCAATCCCAGCCTCAACCCTTCTAATTCGATACAGTATACCGATGGATCACAAGCTCATCACAGCCATGTTCGCGCCGAGGAAGCCTGCCAGATCCTCACTTTTTGCGAGCAAATCAGGCTTGGTTGGTGCCATCGTACTGGCACTGATGTTTTTGCTCTGTCTCGGCTCCATGCCTTGGACGCTTGCCCCAGGCTCCATCCCCTGGGCATCAGATACTGCTGCAACGAGCAACTCCACTGATCAAGCCTTCTCACCTCGCTACGACGCTGGCCACCCAAGGCTCGGTAGGCTCCCGCCCTTCTGGACGCAAATCCAGAATCCCACAGCACAAAGATTCAACACGCTGGTCGATCCTGACATCTCTCAAGAAATCGCAACGCAATACAATCTCCCACTCGAAACCCTCCTCACCCAGACTCAAACTCCCGCAGCAAAATCGCTCAAAAAACACTGGCCCAGATTCCCGCTTGGTACAGATGTCCTGGGTCGCGACCTGCTCGTGAGGTGCCTGGCAGGTGGAGCCATCTCTCTCACCGTCGGCATGACCGCAGCGACCATCTCCGTCATCATCGGCACGCTCTATGGCTCACTCGCAGGCGCACTCGGTGGCAAAATCGATGCAGTCATGATGCGCATCGTTGATATTCTCTATGGCCTTCCATACATCCTGCTCGTCGTTCTTCTTGCCGTCGCAGGTGATGCCATGCTCGATCAATATGTCTCCCGCTCGCATGACCGCGACACCTTCATCAAACAACAAATCGCCGCCTTGGCACCAACTACCACACCTGAACCCCTCATCATCGACGCGTTTGAAGCATCCCACCCAGATCAATACGCCGAGTTTCAAACCCAGGCTCTTACAGCCTACCCGCCGCGAAATCTGTCCGCAGGCCAGCGCATGACACTTGATGTCCTTATTCTCCTCGTCGCCATTGGAGGTCTCAGCTGGCTCACACTTGCCCGCGTTGTGAGAGGTCAGGTGCTCAGCTACAAAGCTCAACCCTTTATGGAAGCTGCCCGTGCTGCAGGCGTCCCCATCTGGAGCCAGTTCTTCAGACACCTCCTGCCCAACCTCGTCGGCCCCATCGTGGTCTATGCCACACTCGCGGTGCCTCAGGCGATCCTTCAGGAATCATTCCTCAGCTTCCTGGGCATCGGTGTTCGTCCTCCCCTTCCAAGCTGGGGCAACCTCGCCGCTGAAGGCCTCACCGAACTCAATCCCTACGCATCCAACTGGTGGCTGCTGCTCTTTCCCTCCCTCCTGCTCGCACTCACACTCCTCGCTCTGAGCTACCTCGGCGAAGGTCTCCGCGACATCCTCGATCCCAAGCGCATCCTCAAATGACACAGCAGCCATCCCACATTCAGCCCTCGCAATCCAGCGATGACCCTCTCCTTGAAATTCAGAACCTGACAGTCAGCTTTCAGGATTCACCGGGCATCGAGTTGCTCGCTGTCGATGATGTCACTATGACCATCCACGCAGGCAAAACTCTTGCTGTGGTAGGCGAATCAGGCTGTGGAAAGTCTGTTACTGCGCTCAGTATTCTCAGGCTCATCCCCTCCCCTCCCAGCCGTCTCATCGCAGGCACCATCCTGCTGCACCGCGACCAAGGTTCGCCGATTGACATACTTTCACTTAACCCAAAAGCCCTGCAGAAGATCCGAGGCGACGAGATCGCCATGATCTTTCAAGAGCCCATGACAAGCCTCAACCCCGTCATGACCATCGGCGATCAGGTCATCGAAGCAATCCGCCTGCACCGGCGTGTTACACGAAAACAGGCTCGAACCATTGCTGCAAACGCCTTGCAGGAAGTCGGGCTCAAACAAGCTCAACGCCTGCTCAAGTCTTACCCCCACGAGTTCTCAGGCGGCATGCGTCAACGCGTCATGATCGCAATGGCTCTTGCTTGTCAACCTCGCCTGCTCATCGCTGATGAACCAACCACAGCTTTGGATGTCACTATCCAGGCGCAAATCCTTGATCTCATCGAGAATCTGAAAGAGACCCGATCCATCGGCGTCATGCTCATCACACACGACCTGGGTGTCGTCGCTCAATACGCTGATCAGGTCTGTGTCATGTACGCTGGCAGAGTCGTTGAGCAAGCCTCGCCTTTGCGCATCTTCAATCATCCCCGACATCCCTACACCAAAGGCCTGCTCGCCTGCATCCCGCGCATCCAGAAAAATCGCGACACACTCCAGACCATCACAGACCTCACACTGGACCAGCAAGCCTTCGCCCCTATTCAGACCACCCTCGGCCCCCTCCGCCCGTGGTGGCCTCAACACGCAGACACTCCTGACTCCAGACACCGCGCCAACCACCACCCCAGTCTCATTAGTGCGGCTCCAGATCATCTCGTCAGTTGCTGGCTGCCAGACTCCGCTTCTGAGCAGGCTACGAAGCTCCTTGATGCGGTTACACACACTTTGCCCACCGGATAAAAACTCATTGATATCCTTTTACGGACTTGAACTCAAATCAGTATAACATTGTCGTTTGAATATATAAAACAAGCTGTAACAAGACATTAAGCGGGTTGCGACCGAGCAGCCATCATTGGCCCCTCAGGGGGTATTCTGATACAGTATTGGATTATCAACATTGGTTGAGAGACGCTCTCAGCCTGATTCTGTTTCAAATCTCCCTTCCTGCCCCCGCCAATCTCCCAAAGGAACTCTCATGCGTGTCGTGATTCTGGCTGATAGAGACTTTGCCACCCGCGAAAGGCACCTGCTCAGGCACATCGAGCTCGGTCTGATCAACGAGGGCATTCGGTGCACCCATGTCTCGCCTCTGGCTGTCAACAAATCTTCCGACGAGGCTCTCTTTACGCACCCCATCACCTACCGCGACAAGGGCTTTACATTTACCAGAAAAATCCGCGCCCAGGAAATCGTCGATGCGATCGAAAGTGAATCGCCCGACCCTGTCGATGTTGTGCATGTCTTTGGTGCCCAGGCCTGGACGATCGGTCTGGACATCGCAGCTCAGCTTGGCTCCGTCGTCGCTCTTGAAGTCTTCAGCGAGTCTCTCGTGCAACACGCCTTTCGCCTTGGCAATACCAAAGTCCAAACCATGGGTATCGCCATGCACTTTCCTGATCAGAAATTGCTCGAACATTTTCAAAGTCTCATTGGTGCTTCCCTCCCGCCTTCTCGCATCATCCCCTGGGGTGTTCGCTCAAAGCCCGAGCCTCGCCCCATACTCAGACCCGGTCAATCCGTCGGCATCGTCGTCTCACCTGTGCGCACAGATTACGATTCACTCCGCGCCGGTGTCAAAGGCCTCGCAGGTGTCTCAAACATCGCAGATGTCATGATGGTCCTCGATGCAGATTCTGCTCGAAGCGCTGATATCTGGTCACTGGCCCAATCACTCAATATCCTCGACAAACTCACACTTGTTCCCGACATCGAATCCCAGCGCAGCGCCATCGTTCTCGCAGACCTCCTGCTCCAGACCGAAGCCATCGGCGAACAACGCACACTCACGCTCGATGCCATGGCCAGCAGCATGACCATCGTGGCTGCTCGTGACCCGCTTGTCTCATACCTCATTGATGGCAAAACCGCTTCACTCGTCAAAAACGCTGATCCCGCTGTCTGGACCGCTGCGATTCTGTCACTTCTCAACGAGCCCGAACGCGCCCGCACCCTGGGGGCTGCTGCCCATGGATATATCCGCGAGAACCACACCCTCTTCACGCTCATTGATGCCTTGATCGACAGCTACAAATGGATCTGCGCCGAGCCTGCAATCCCCTTTACTGCAAAGCATGCAGATACCTGAAAATCCAGCAAGAACCGCTGCATCAACCAAAGCAGCTGATGGAAGCTCCCGCAGCGTGGCAGACCGCCCGATAACCATGCTCTGGCTTCTATCTGGTTGGTTTATGCAACGAACTCAGGCTCAAATATGAAAACCTGTTGAATCTTCTAAACATTTGTGTATTCTATAGTTGCAGCCTTTTTCATGGGGTCGCCCTAGCAGCACGCTCTCATAGGTGAGGGCGTGTTTGCAAAGGCTTTGTATGTGACAAACTAAAGAGGGGTTTTAAAATGAGTATCGCAGTTCTGACAGCACTCGCTGTTTCAACAATTTCCCAGTTTCAGTACAATGTACCTGAAAGTGCCTGGAACCGTCTGATCGCTGAGCCCGAGCCTTCCATCACAAATGTTGCTGATGATGTTCATCGCCCCGGTTTCAATGGCAGGATCTGGGAAGGCCGCGTCACTCTCGGCCCGCGCACACACCACTGGCCCACACACCAGAGTCAGCCCGGCAGCCTCAAATATGGTGCAGGCATGCACAACGATGCTGTCATGTACGCCCGCGTCGGCAATCTCGTTGTCGATTTGGACCCATTCCAGAAACTCACAGGCACAGGCATGGAGAATCTCGAGCACGCCCGCAATCTCTGGCTGCGCCGACATGGCTATACCAATGGCGTGCGGACTTTCGTTAACGACCGCTACCGTATTCACCGGGATCGTCGGCAGGCTTCTGCATCACGCCCTGAACCTCGTGGCATCCTCAGAATCCGCCCGGATATGCCCAAACGCGAGGGCTCATTGCATGTTAATGCCACTCGTGTGAGCCATGGCGTCGCCATGCTCAAGCAAACCGCCCAGCCTGTCAGGATCTCAGCACCATCGAGCATCGATCCCGCAATGCTGGCTGCTGTAAGGCGTAATCAAGCGAAAAAATCCATGGCTGATTCATCTCAGTGAGTCATTCGCGCAGGATTGTTCGTATGATCTGCCTCAATGGGCAGACTGCCGTTTGATCCTGGAAAGATGTCGCACTCCACAGCGGCACAAAGCAAAAGCTCAACTGGGGCTGACGCTGCTGATGCGCCCATCACCGTCTCGGCGCTTGCAGGGCTGATCGACTCGGCACTGCGACAGCGCGTACCTGCGCCGGTGCGCGTTCTTGGTGAAATCAGTGGCTACACCGATCGCACACACTGGTACTTTGATCTTAAAGATGCCTCGTCGGTCGTGGGGTGTGTCATGTTTGCTTCGATGGCAAAACGCTGTCGATTCAAGCCCACGCGCGGTCAGCAGGTTGTTGCCAGAGGGCGCGTCGAGTTCTATTCGCCTCAGGGTCGAACAACGCTGATTGTCGACAAACTCGAGCCGGTCGGTGCAGGGGCACTTGATCTTGCGTTTAAAGAACTTTGTGATGATTTGCGGGCTTTGGGGTGGTTTGATCCTGCACTCAAGCAGCAGCTTCCGACCTTTCCACGCCGGATTGCGGTAGTGACGAGCAAGACCGGTGCAGCCTTGCAGGATGTATTGAACACAATTGAACAAAGGTGCCCGGCAGTAGAAGTGTTGCTGATTGATGTACCTGTGCAGGGGACGCTGGCTGGCGCACACATTGCTTCAGCATTGCAAAAGCTTGATGCTCAGCGTGAACGATTGTGTCTGGATGCGATTCTGCTGACGCGAGGCGGGGGATCGATCGAGGATCTGTGGGCTTTTAATGAACGGATTGTTGCAGAGGCGATCTACAAGTTATCTGTGCCGATCGTGGCTGCGATCGGCCATGAAACGGACACGACGATCGCGGAACTGGTGGCAGATGAACGCTGCGCTACGCCCACACAGGCTGCGATGAGATTGACACCTGATGTTGAGGCGATCAACGAACAGCTCACAACACTGACAAAACGGCTGGGTCGGTCACTTGAGCATCGCATTCAATCTGCAATTGCACGGGTCAATGCTGCAGCAACGCGCCCTGTGCTTGCCCAGCCAGACTGGATCCTCACCCGTGCAAGAGAACGGCAGGATTTTGCACAAACCCGACTCGTTGCGATCACGCTTGACCGAATCGGGCACAAGTCACGGCGGATTGATCAACTCTGGCGCAGACTCGAGCAGCATCGCCCCCAGACTGTGTTTGAAAAACGCAGGGTCAGACTCAACACCGCCTCAACAAGACTCGCTCTGCTCATGAATCAACGCACAGCACTTCAACGCCAGGCACTGAGCCAGTTGATTCCAGCTTTGGAAACTGAAGCATCTCGGCGTGTTGTCCAAATGGTGCACGATCTTGGTTCCACAAAGCGAGAACTTGAAGCCGTCGGCCCAATGGCGGTGCTCAAACGCGGCTATTCCTGCACGATGGATGCCAAAGGGCATCTCATTCGCTCTCCTGAGCAGGTCAAACCTGGCGCGGTGATCGTGACGCGGCTGGCAGATGGCGGCATTGAATCGGTCGTCAAATCTGGTCGATCAGAGGATATTCAGAAGCAAAAATCGCAGAAAAAGGGCGATTCAGGGCCTGGGAAGTCGAGCGATGGCAAAGATTCAGAGCCTTTGCAGTTGGACCTGTTTGATAAAAAGGGTTAGTGTGAGCTTGTGGCAGATAAAAAGACCGTTGAAAATAAAGATGCTGAGGCAATGCCGTTTGAAGAGGCACTGGAAATGGTCGAGCAGATCATCGAGCGGATCGAATCCGGTCAGATCGGGCTTGAAGATTCGATTCAGGCTTATGAAAGAGGTGTGAAGCTGATCAAGCGGTGCAGAAATGTGCTTGACCTGGCTGAGCTTCGTGTGCGCGACATTACCGAACAGCTCAACAGCGATGAGCAGGCATCAGCGAGCCAATGACACGCTACGAGTTGATCATGCTATTGAACAGGCTCGTGCCTTTGAGCTTTGTGGTGGCGTTTGGCAGCTGCGTGGGATCGCTGATTAATGTGGTTGTATATCGGATGCCATTGGGGATGAGCATCGTTTCGCCGCCTTCAAGATGCCCAGCGTGTAATACGCTGTTGACCTGGCGCGAGAATATCCCTGTGTTTGGCTGGCTGTTTTTGCGGGGACGGTGCCGATTCTGCAGGTCGCAAATTTCGCCTGAATATCCGTTGGTCGAGGCGTTTACGGGTTTGCTCTTTGGATTGTTTTATGCGCTCTGGTATTTAGCACCTCACGGGACGGAGTTTCTGGGCGTGAATTTTGGAGCAGTAAAACCAGAGTGGGCGATGAGCGGCATTGCGCAGACCTGGCCGGAGTTTGTGGTGCTGACGATGCTGCTGGGTTCGCTGATAGCGATGACAATCGTGGATGCCAAAACAACAACAATCCCGCTGCTTCTGGCATGGTTTCCTGCAGCGGTTGCGGTGGTGATTCTGCCGATTCACGCTGCGATTGTGCAGTATTTTGGCCCGGGGCGGATGATTGCAACAGCATCCTCAGATCTTGTGTGGTCGATTGCAACGCCCGGGCCTGAGAGTTGGGGCGTGGTTGGCGTGGGTCTGGGTGGTGTCCTTGGATTGGTTGTGTCCAATGTGTTGGTGAAGGTGGGGTGGTTGACGCGAAGCTTTGATGATTACGAGCAGTGGGAGCGGCAGGCTCTGCAGGAAAAGGGCATCGCTGTTGATCAGCAGCATGAATCAGAATTCGTTGAAGGCGAATCTGACGAGGCTTGCAACACTGGTGCAAGTTGCGAGCAGGATTTGGGTACCAAACGCCGGGGTGTGCTGGCTTCAGTGCTGATATGTGCAGCACTGAGCCTGATCCTGGCATTGATTGGGAGCTGGATTGCAAAGAACGCAGGTGTCAATGGATGGTGGGGTGGCGTGCTGGGTTTGGTTGCTGGACCTGTGGTTGGTGGGCTGTTAACGAAAAATCTGCGCCGGCAAGAGGGCGGTGATGATGGCGATAGTGGGTTGTCGCAGGCGGAGATCTGGATTCAGTATCCACATGCCCGGCGCGAGATGGTGCGGGAACTTGCGTTTCTTGGTCCTGTAGTTTTGCTTGCATATCTGGGCGCCAAGATTGCTATCTACTATGGCATCTATCACCGCAATGGAGGTGGAGGGTTTGCGGATCAATCTATACTTCTTTCTGAGATTCCACTATGGCTTCGCGTGTTGACGGGCGTATTTATGGGGTTTCTGGTGGGTGGTGGCGTGGTGTGGGCAGTGCGGATTCTGGGTTCTATTGCATTTGGAAAAGAGGCCATGGGACTTGGCGATGTGCACATGATGGCGGGTGTAGGAGCGTGTCTGGGGTGGATTGACCCGGTGCTGGCATTCTTTGGTGCCTCGCTTGTCGGGATCTATCTGGCGATTCTGGGTGCTGCCTGGACGGGCCGGGGGGCAAAGGCGATGCCTTATGGCCCATCGCTGGCGGCTGCAACGGTGCTGGTGTTACTGTTCAAACCATTGATTGAGCTGGGTTTATCGTGGTTGATGGTGGGGCAGGGGCCGATTGATTTGCCCTAGATGAAGATCGGGGGGTTGGTGGTGAAATGGTTGAAAGTGTGTGTAGATCGTGCATGCACGGGTCAGATACGCTACGCTTAGGCGTGGTCAGCAAGACGCATGCTGACATGAGTTAAACAATCATGCAGGAGATCTGAAGATGTCCAGAGGACGGAGCCAAATGGACGCCAGCAGGAACAATCGTGGCTGGGGTCGTTCGATGATGATGCTTGGTGGACTGGTGTTTTTGGGCACCACGCTGGGCGGCTGCGCAACAACCGTAGCACAGAAGGATTACGACAGTGTGTTGAGTGAGAACACGGAGCTTCGTGAACGAAATGCTGCTCTTGAGTCAGCTGCCGATCGCTATCAACAGCGTGTTGCAGGTATTCAGCAGCAAAATGATCAGCTGGAAGCTGAGATTTCCAAGCTTCGCACATCACTGACCGCAAGCCCCGCTGCAAGCCAGACAGGCTTTGAGAATATCCGGGGCGTGGGTGTCAGCAAGACCGAGAGCGGCGAGATTGTGTTGGCGATTGCGGGCGATGTGCTCTTTGATTCGGGTTCGGTCGTGCTCAAAAAGCAATCCCGGGAAACACTTGCACGGGTCGCATCGGTTCTCAAGTCGCAGTATGGCAGCAATGTTGTGCGCATCGAGGGACACACCGACACTGACCCGATCAAAAAGAGCAAGTGGAAGACCAACGAAAGACTGAGCTTTGAGCGCGCCAATGCGGTTGAGCAATATCTTGCACAGCAAGGCGTCAACAACAAACGCATGTATTCTGCAGCATTTGGCCCAGCCAAACCCAAGAACTCCAAGAATAAGAGCCGTCGCGTTGAGATCGTGATTCTGGCTGAGGGTGCATAAAAGCGACTGCCTGAATACAGTCATCTTTACCATAGAATAGTTGAACTCTGATGGTCGCATCTTGCAAGCAAGTTGTCGGCCATCAGTTGTTTTTGAGGATCGTGTCGATGGCTTGAACGCGCTGGACGAGTGCATCGAGTTGTTGATCATCTTCGTAGTTGTACATGCCGAGGATGGTGCCTTTGGGGCCTACAAGGAAGTATCGGCTGGGGTGGATGATGTTGGGCATGGATGAGCCATCAGCAAGTTGAATAGCACTGCTGGCAGATGGATCAAAGGACAGATCAAACATCAGCCCGTCGCGGAGGATTGTGAGAACCTGATCGCGATCGCCTGTAGCAAAGCGCCAGCGCTCTGGATCAGCAGAGAACTTGTTTGCATAATCTGCGAGTTTTTCAACGGTATCGTGCTCAGGATCGACCGAAATGCTGATAAAGCGGGCGTTGGTATCGGCAAGCCTGTTGTTGAGTTCCAGGGTTGTGCCTGTCATGAGGGGGCAGATTGTGACACAGTTGGTAAACATGAAGTTGATGAGTGTGACATTGCCCAGGAGTTGTTCCTGATCAATGGATCTGCCGAGTTGATCGGTAAAGTGGAAGGGGGGAATGGACAGATCCTGCATGTAAGGATCGGGTTTGAGGGGCGTAGCGCCGTCTTGTTGCGTGATTGTTGAGGACGAAGGGCTATGGGATCGGCTGGCCAGATATGCGAGCAATGCCAGGCATGTTGCAAGCCCTAGAGCTGCCACGATAAACAGAATGGTCTTCCATGATTTCATGAAGAGCTTTTCCTGGTCGATTTGGTTTTACCGAGAGTTGCTGAAGCCAGGATCATGCCAAAGAGCGCAAAGCCAAGGCAGGCGACCCAGCCCAGAACGGGCGAGCCGGGAAGTGCATAGACCGCATCGGGGTTAATGGAAACACGGAGTAGTTCAGAGGACCAGGTCAGCGGGTTGGCGAGCATGACCAGACGAAGCCATGAACTGGCACCGCTGAGCGGGAAGAAGGCACCACTGAGCAGCCACATGGGCATGAGGATGAGATTCATCACGCCATGGAAACCTTGCGATGAGTTGACGAGCCAGGCGAGCGCCAGTCCCAGCCCGGTGATGCCAACGCAGATGCAGGCGATGACGATGCCAGCTTGAACAAGCCCGAGTGCATCGGGATTTTTTCCGAGAAGGTAGGCTGCGGGCAGGAGGATGATGGATTGAATCCAGACGATGGCAGAGGTGCCGAGCGTTTTGGATGCGACCAGAGCCCAGGTGGGCAGTGGGCTGACAAGAATGGACTGGAGGAATCCCTCGCGTCGGTCTTCTATGAGTGAGATGGATGCGAAGATTGAGCCAAAGAGGACAGTCATGGTGACCATGCCAGGCAGGAGGTAGCCTGCGTAGGAGTTTTGCTGGCTGGAGAATGAGCCTGCAAAGCCGCTGCCGAGGAATGCCCAGAGGAGCAATGGTGTGCCGAGCGTTCCGACTATGCGTGAGGGCTGACGGATGAAGCGGATGATTTCGCGTCTGATGAGCAACCACGAAGCGGCGCTGGTGCTGATGTTTGCTGAAGCGTTCATGGCTTGTTCTTTCGTGCGCGATGCGCGTGTGACGGGGGTTCAGTATGGTTATTGTCTGCGAGCATCTGGCCGGTGAAGCTGAGATAGGCATCAGCGAGTGTTGGGCGAGCGATGGCAAAGTCTGCGCCTTGCTTTGCCAGGGATGCTGCGAGTTTTTCGAGCATCTGGATGTCGATGGATTCGATGTTGACACTGAGTGTGCTGTTGTTTGAAGTAAAGGGAACATTCATTGAATCAAACAACTCTCGGGCAGCGGTTTCTGTGGTGAGTGTGCGGCCTTTGACCGAGTTGATGAGCTGATCGGGCGTGCCTGCTGCTGCGACTTTGCCTTCGTGCATGAGCACCACCGCATCAGCGTGAGCCGCTTCATCCATGAGATGCGTTGACATGAGCACCGCGATGGGTTTGCCATCCTGGGCAGCTTGAGTGCGAATCTCGTGGATGAGATTAATGAACGCGGTACGAGATTCGTGGTCCAGGCCTGTCGTGGGTTCATCGAGAAGAAGGAGTTGGGGCTTGTGAAGGACAGCCCGAGCAAGGTCAGCGCGTCTGATGAGTCCGCCTGAGAGTGTGCCGACGCGCTGATCAAGTCGATCGTCAATGCGCATGATTTGTGTGATGGACTTGATTCGGTTTCTTGCCTGATCGCCGGTGAGGCCGAAGAGAGCCGCTTGCGTGATGAGGTTTTCGCTGACTGTGAGCAATGGGTCAAGCCCGGGGTTTTGAAAGACAACGCCAAGCATGGCGCGGGCATTTTGAGAGTGTGTGTTGAGTGGCAGGTCAAAGCGTTTGATTGAGCCGGAGTCTGGCACATCAAGGTTGCAGATGAGGCGCATGAGTGTGGACTTGCCTGAACCATTGGGACCAAGCAGAGCAGCCCATTGATCACAGGGCAGTTTCAAGGTGGCACCATTGAGAGCATGGATGGTCTTTTTGCGTGATGTGTAGGCTTTGTGAACATTGATGATGTCCAGCGCGGTGTGGTTCTGAAGTGCGGGCGTTGTGTTTTGTTCAGGCATGGTCGTGGTGTGCATGATGAATGGTATGTAAAGAGTATGTATCAGAGGGAAGTTGATGCAAGAATCAGGTTGATGAGTGCATCTGCAACAAAGGCCAGCAGGACAACGGGCAGATGGATGATTGAGCCAAAGAAGACACCCTTGGCTGCAGCTCTGGTCTTGAGCCGTACGAGCTTGTACGCCAGCCAGATGAAGCCCAGACTCACAAACAGAGCGGTAATCACTGAGATCAACCCAAGGCGATCACCCATGGTGACAACAGGAAAGATGGAAACAGGCAGGAGACAGATAGCCCAGAGCAGCATGGTGCCTGCGGTGAGATGGCCTGTGGTGTCGATGACTGGCAGAACCTTGTGCCCGCCCGCAGCGTAGTCATCGCGGTACATCCAGGCGATGGCCAGAAAGTGGGGGATTTGCCACACAAACATGAGCAGAAAGAGTGACCATCCGCCCCAGAGAAAGAGCCCTGAATCGGGCAGGTCGGTTGATGCAGCGGTCCAGCCGATCAAAGGCGGCAACGCGCCGGGAACAGCGCCAACGATGGTGGCCAGTGATGTGACGGGCTTCATCGGTGTATAGAGAAAGATGTAGCTGAGGATGGTGATCAGCGAGATCATGGCGGGGATCAAGCCACAGAGGACCCAGAGAATGCCAACGCCGAAGACGCTGGTGCTGATGCCCATTATCAGGACGGATTGATGTGAGAGAATGCCCTGAGGAAGTGGACGGTTCGCAGTGCGAGTCATGAGCTTGTCGCGGTCGCGCTCCCACCATTCGTTCAGGGCACTGGCTCCAGCACTTGAGAGGGCAGTACCAATGAATGCGCCCAGGGCGATAACGATGAGGTCTGCAAGCTGCCAGGGTCGAGAAACCGCAGCGATGATGAAGCCGACGGTCGTGGTGAGGAGGACCATCTTGGTGATGCCGGGCTTGGTCGCTTCAACAAGAGAGGCAGCTTTGGATTGCGAACCGGGTTCGCTCACCGAGTGCGCTGAATCTGTGGTGCTGGTTGTGCAATCAGACGGAGTCACCGGGCATCTCTCCAGGGGCAGATTGTCATTTGATGTGAAGCACACACAGGGGCCATTGTAGGGGTGGATGTCACTTGACTAAATATTGATCCAAAAATGAACATATACAGGATCATAATATCCTGTTTATGATACAATCGCTGTAGATTTTGTGAGAAGAGCAAGATTCAAGGGTTTATGACCAGTGGAGACGATCATGAAAAAGAATGCACAGGGTGAGAAAGTAGTCAGCAGTTGGTTTTTCAGTTCAATCGTGCTATGTGCGTTTCTGTTGAGTTGGGTTGGGGTAGCGACACCCGCCAGAGCGCAAGGTCGATCATGTATGACCCCGAATCTTCTGGGTACATTTGCGCAAAGTTATGCCCGGGATGTCAAGGTTGTGGGCAATTTGGCGTATATACCTGAAGGCGTTTTCGATGGGCTACAGATCATTGATGTGAGTGATCCTGCGTTACCTGTTTATCTCGGCTCGGCCAGGGTTCCGGATATGGTCCGGGGTATTGCAGTTGAGGGGACCACAGCGTATGTGGCAGCCTGGGGGGCTGGGCTGCAGATCATTGATGTGAGTGATCCCACAGCACCTGTGCTGATCGGTTCCCAAGCTATAACTGGAAATGTAGTTGATGTTGCGGTAGTGGGAACGACCGCGTATGTAGCGAACTGGAACACCGGGCTACAGATCATTGATGTGAGTGATCCGACATCGCCAGTGTGGGTTGGTTCGTATGACACGCCGAGCTTTGCGCTTTGTGTAGAGGTGGTGGGGACGACTGCGTATGTCGCTGATGGCGTTTTTTCAGGGCTTCAGATCATAGATGTGAGCAATCCTGCAGCACCGTATTTGCTCGGTTCATTCAACACGCCGGGAACGGCTTGGGGTGTGACGGTTCAAGGCACAACAGCATATATCGCGGATCGCTGGAACGGTCTTGAGATCATTGATGTCAGTAATCCTGCTGCACCGGTATTGGTTGGCTCGATTGATACACCTGATGCAGCTCATGGAGTAGAGGTGGTGGGGACGACAGCGTATGTGGCAGATCAGACATCCGGCCTGCAGATCATTGATGTGAGCGACCCAACAGCACCATACTTGCTCGGCTCGTATAACACGCCGAATTATGCAGAGAATGTCGCGATTGTAGGTGACATCGCATTTGTGGCAGACTGGGATTCGGGGCTACAAATTATTGATGTGAGTCGATGTGCAGTTGATCTGAACTGTGATGGCTTTGTCGATGTACTGGACTTTTTCACCTTTGTCAGTCTCTTTGCCAACAGCGACCTCGCAGCCGACCTGACGGGTGATGGTTTCATTGATGTCCTGGATTTCTTCGCCTTTGTCAGCCTCTTTGCTGCAGGATGTCCGTGATACAACGCAAAAAATTATGGAAATATTGGTAATGAACTATGCGGGTTATATTGGGATTTTCATGTCTGCAATAATAAAGTAGTCAGGGATTTTTGTTTAATGTTGTAAAAGGAGAAACCATCGTGGAAGTTGAGGAAGAAGCCGGAGCAAAGACACAGCGAATATGCTTTGTGTGGCATCGTGGCACACAGTGGTGATATCTCCAAATAATGCTTGTGTACGAAAGGGACTCATTGTAAGCTGGCACTAGATAGATCGTACTCAGCTATTTACAACGGAGTCAGAACCATGTCCCTTGCCCCTTCCTGTAGTTCAAAATATTCTCATCCCAATCGCATAAACGGTTTGTGTCTCGCTGCAATTGCAGTCGGATTGATTATTGGTGCAGCTCCGGTTCTGGGGCAGGATAGAGGGGTGATTACTGAAGATAGCAAACTCATGGCAAGCGATGCCGCTGCCAGAGACGAGTTCGGTCAGGCTGTCGCCATTCACAATGGGGTTGTCGCGGTAGGAGTTCCCAAAGACGATGACAACGGCCCTGACTCTGGCTCGGCGTATCTATTCGATGCGTCTACCGGTGCACAGATTGCCAAGCTCCTCCCAAACGACGGTTCATTGCAAGAGTGGTTTGGCTACTCCATCGCCAACCACAACGGTGTCGTAGCAGTTGGGATGCCGTTTGACGATGACAGTGGTACCAACTCCGGCTCGGCGTATCTTTTCGATGCCTCTACCGGTCTGCAAACCGCCAAACTCCTTGCCCTCGGTGGTGTTGCGAACGACTGGTTTGGTTACTCCATTGCAATCAACAATGGCATCGTTGTTGTAGGAGCGATAAATACTGACCACTTTCGCATGGACTCTGGTTCCGCATATGTTTTCAATGCAGCCACCGGTACTCTGATGAGCATACTTCGCCCAGGCGATGCCGGGCTTGGGGATCAGTTTGGGATCTCTGTTGCCATTGAAAATGGTATTGTCGCAGTAGGGGCGCATCACGACGATGACAATGGCACCGATTCAGGTTCGGCATATCTTTTTGATGCATCCACCGGGTTGCAGCTCGCAAAACTTCTCCCTGGTGATGGATCGACAGCAGACCAGTTCGGCTTCTCCATCGCTCTTTCAAACGGGATCGTTTCCGTAGGGGCGTGGGGTGATGATGACACCGGTAACAGTTCCGGTGCAGCGTATCTATTTGATGCCTCCACCGGGCTACAACTCGCCAAACTTCTTCCAGGCGATGCAGCCTCGTCGGATAATTTTGGTTACTCCACCTCAATCAGCAACGGCATCGTCGCGGTGGGGGCGTGGCATAACAACACCAACGGCTTTAACTCTGGTTCAGCGTATCTGTTTGATGCATCCACCGGTACGCAGATTACCAAAATCATTCCGAGCACCGGTGTAGCCAATGACCTGTTTGGAACTTCCATTGCTCTTGATAGTGGTACTGTCGTTGTAGGAGCGCGTGAAACCGCCATCAGTGCTGCAGACACCACCACTGGTTCAGCGTATTTGTTCACAGTTCCTGGCGCGGGCTGTCCTGTTGATATCAATGGCGACGGTGCTGTTGATGTACTTGACTTCTTTGCCTTCATCACAGCCTTTGGAAACAATGACATGATTGCCGATCTTGATGGCAGCGGCGCGATCGATGTGCTGGATTTCTTTGCCTTTATCACGCTCTTCGCTGCAGGATGTCCGTGACCTGATTAGCAAGTCTTTCATGACCGCAACGCAATGAGTCATGTGAGTTAGAACGACAACCCTCGTGAATAAACAACTCCCCGTCCCTACAGAAGCGAGGCCGGGGGTTTTTGATTCCATGTTATTGTGAGACAAGGGGGTCAGCGGGGTTTGCTTGTGGGAGGCGGAGCGTTTGACGCATCGGAATCGTTAGCCTCGGTGGTGTTTTTAACGGTGACGCCTTTGATGCCAATCCATTCGAGTTCATAGGCGAAACTGACGAACGGGCCGACGAAAGGTGGGACTTCAAAGACGCCTGGCGTAGCTCGCTCTGGATCATACTGGGGGGTTGCAATAAAGAGGGCATTGATCCACCAGAGCGGCTTGCGATCTCTTTCGCGGGCAATCTTTTGTGCAAAGCGTTTGGGAATGATAAGCGACATGGGATCGCCGATAGGCAGGAGTGTCAGTTCGTCAAGCACGCGCACGCGGGCGGTGTACTGGCCTTGCCTGGTGCGTTCAAGTTGATCGACGCGTGTGAGCCAGCGAATCTTGCTGCGCATTTGCTTGTTGGTGTTCTTGCACCAGATTTTGATTTGCTCATGGGACTTGGCAATCTGCTTGGGCGATTGCATGGGAAGATCACTCAGCGATTGATGATACTGCCAGCGCAACTCTGCCAGCATCGATGCCGGAGAGGCATATGGGTCCAGAGGCGTTTTGGCAATCTGAGGCATGGACGCGACCTGATCAGGAGACCCAATAAGCGCACGAAGATTGGAAATGACATCCTCTGCCTGTCGAAGCGCCTGGCGAAGCGTGATGCGGTCTTCTTCGAGCCTTTGAACCCTTGTTTGTGACTCGCCGAGTCGCTCTTCGAGCAGGCGAATCTTGTCATTGAGCGTCTGCACCTGCCTGCGAAGCTCTGCGGGCGATGAGTTCTGAGCGTGGCTTGATAGGGCAGCAACAAACATCACCAGAAGTAAGGTCAGTGAGAGTTTGGCTGTGGTAATGGAAGGGGGTCTGGGGAGGGTCATGGGGGGGGGCATGGGATTGAACTCCTTGAGGGGAGGTGTGGATGGGGGGGGAGGGGGGGAGGATGTATGATCTGAATAGGATACGCTTTGAGATCGGAGCCTGTTTCATGCGAGCATCAACACTTGAGAATCGACCCAGAACAATCAGCGAGTTGATCGATGCTCCAACGCTGGCATCGTTTGATGCCATCGATGTCCGATCACGCAAGATGTTTGCTGGGAGGATGCCTGGCGAACGGAGGTCAAAACGCCGAGGCAACAGCGTCGAGTTTGACGACTATCGCAACTACACACTGGGGGATGATTTACGCCATGTTGACTGGAATGTACTCGCCAGACTCGATCGGCTGTTCGTCAAGCTCTTTCAGGAAGAACGCGATCTTTCGGTGCATATAGCCATTGACTGCTCCGCTTCTATGGATGCAGGCAACCCCAACAAGCTGTTGTTTGCCCATCGCCTGGCGCTGGCGATCGGGTATATCGGCCTGGTGCATAACAACCGGGTTCGTATTTGCTGCTTTGGCAAACCAGGCGTAAAAGGAGCAGGCGGTGGCAAAAGGGGCATGGGAGGGGTGGGGGGGGTGGGGGGTGTGACCATGCTACCTGCGCTTCGAGGCAGAGCTGCGGTGCATCGCCTGGCAGCCTTCCTGCTTGAGAGTCTTCAGCCGATACCCGAATCAGCCCATTCTGGACCGATGGCATTTGCTGATGTATGTAAGACTCTGGCGCTTTCCCGTTCAGGAACCGGCGTGATGATTGTGTTGTCAGACTTTTTTTTCAGAGAAGATCTTTCACGGGGGTTGAACTATTTAGCTGGTGGTGTTGGGGGTACCGGGGCGGGGGGAGTGGGGGGGATGGGGGGTTTTGATACCTGGTGTTTGCAGGTGCTGGCTCCGGAGGAGTTGGACCCATCGCAGGCTGTGGGTGGGGGTGCAGGAGGAGGGGACGGGCTTTTAAGCGGCGATGTTCAGTTGATTGATGCAGAAACCGGGCACAGTGCGCAGGTCACAATGAATGCGGGTGCAATCGCCCGGTATCGTGAAAAGCTCGAAGCGCATCTGCAAGGGCTTGATCGACTTTGCCTGGCCCGGTCAATGACACACCGAGTGGTCTTGAGTGACCGAGCGATTGATCGGCTGATTCTGGGTGATCTCCGTCGGGCGGGGCTGGTGGGATGAAGCTTTTAGAGTAAATCGGCTGCGGATTGCAGGCTGGCATTGCCAGGCAGGTACAGCGGGTGTCGAGGTTGACCAGCATTGGTTAATCCCAGGCACATCGGCTTGATATTCAGCGATTTGATGATGCCAAGGACCTCAGTTGCCCGCTCATCGCGCAGCCCATGGTTTCCCCATGCCAGCACAACACGATCTGCTCGTTTCATTGCTTGTTCAAGGTGCAGATCGTTGTCAGGTCCGACAGGATCAGCTGCCTGAAAGAGCACCGCGGGTTGCGTTGCCCGAAATGCGTAGAGATTTGCAACGACAAATGCGCCCATCTCCCATGAGCTTGCAAAGCCCATGCACCTTCGTATGGTCGGATCATCAGCGTCTGCATTCGCAGTGCTCGGGTTGAGCATCACGAACAAGACGCAAAGCCCAGCTTTATTCCACACCCTGCTGAGCAGATACCGATACTGCCCGGTCCTGTCAAAGATCGCTGAGCCAACCACCGGCTGGGGACATTGACAAGTTTTCATCCGCTCATCGCGTCAAGGGCATCGTCTGCAAAGTCCGCATTGGTGTAGACCTTCTGAACATCTTCATTATCTTCCAGTGCCTCGACCAGATTCATCAACTTCTGTGCATCATCTGCGCCCAGCGTCACCGTATTGGTGGGAATCATGGCGATCTCTGCTTCGGTGATCTCAATACCTGCTTTTTCAATGCTCTCTTTGACAGACTGAAACTCGGTTGGTCCTGTGAACACGGTCCAGAACCCTTCACCTTCATCACCTTCAGGATTCTGCACATCTTCAGCACCTGCTTCGATGGCAGTCTCCATGAGAGCATCTTCGCTCGTGGCTGTTGCAGCGATCAGGATCTGGCCTTTGGTTTCAAACATGAAAGCGACGCTGCCCGCATTGCCCATGTTGCCACCTCTTTTGTTGAAAATAGAGCGGACTTCAGAAACTGTACGGGTCTTGTTGTCGGTGAGTGTGTCAACGAGGATGGCGACGCCATTTGGGCCATAGCCTTCATACCGGGCTGGCAGAAAATTCTCTCCAGATCCTGCACCTGCACCTTTTTTAATTGCCCGTTCAATGGTGTCCTTGGGCATGTTGGCGTACTTGGCTTCGTCGATCGCATAGCGAAGTGTCAGGTTGGTATCCGGGTCTGGGCCGCCTTCACGAGCCGCTGCAATGATCGCTCTTGAGCACTTTGACCACTGTGTGCCTCGCTTTTTATCCTGGCGATCCTTGCGGTGCCTGATATTCGCCCATTTACTATGACCAGCCAAATTACACACCTCCTGAAAGACGCTCAGCCTGTTGAGCGAACCGAAACTGTCAGATCATGCTCACCAGATGAGCCTGCCTGAACAGGTGCTGGCAGTATATTCCACGAAAGTTCGCCCCGGGCAGCATTAGCTTGCAACTTTCGCCGCAACTGATGTTTATTCACTACCATGGATCTCCATGAACCAATCAAATTTGCTCATGAAGTTCCTTTTGTCAGCACTTTTGGTGATGATACTGAGTTCGTGTGCAGCTGATCAGCAGGTTGAGTCATCAGCCAGTGGTGTCTCGGAAATCAGTCCAAATCAGGTTGTGGTGCTGGGCATGATCCATTCAAAGCATCGCACCAGCACGCTCTATTCGCTGGATCGGCTTGAGCAGACATTGCGGCGGATCAAGCCTGATGCAGTGCTGTGCGAGATCCCGCCTGATCGGCTCGCTGCTGCTCAACAGGAGTTTGACGCAACGGGAAAGATCACCGAGTCTCGGGTTCGCGTGTTTCCTGAATATGTCGATGTCCTGTTTCCGCTTCAAAAAGAGCTTGGTTTTCAGATCGTGCCTTGTGCGGGGTGGACCAAATCCATGGCTGATGCCCGGCGCATCAAACTCAAACAATGGCAAACCACCCGCCCCGAAGACACCAGACTGGCTCACGAAGCCCAAGCCAGAGCGGATGAAGAAATACAGAAACTGGGTCAGCCTGATGATCCCATGGTGATCCATACGGATCAGTACGATCAGATCGTTAGACTGGGGCTTGAGCCTTACAACCGACTCTTTAATGATGACCTTGGACCCGGAGGCTGGGACAATATCAATCAGGCCCATTATGACCTGATCGCAGCAGCTCTGGACGAGCGCACAAATCAAAATCTGCGTCTAGTCATCACATTTGGTTCATGGCACAAATACTGGATCATCAATCACTTAGGGGAACGCACCGACATCACGCTGGTGGATCCCAAGCCTTTCTTTGAGGATTAGTCAGTCCGAATCATGCTCCATGCCAGATTAAAAAATGCCTGCTGACGGGCATCTTTGAGGCGAGTTGCTGGTATGGTTGGCTGTGGCAACGCGTCTCAGGAGGTGTACCTGACGCGTTTGTGCCCGGGTTCATAGACGACACAATTGGTATTTCACATGAATCGATTCTTGCTTGCAGGCATCGTGTGCGGGGTTTTGCCCACGATGGCATCACCCGTACTCGCTGATGACACCCCAGGTGCAGATGAACTGATCAGACAGATCCGGGAAGTTGCATCAACTTACAAATCAGTCGAGTATTCGACGATCGGTAAGACCCGAATGGGCAATCCGATCCCGCTGTTGACTTTTACGCCTCTGGGTTCAGGCGTTCCCTCAGCACAGCCAGCTTTGCTTATTGTTGCCGGGGTTGATGGCAGGCATACCGTTGGTGTGCAGACCGCCATTGGCGTGGCAAGAGCACTGGCCAATGATGCTGGAGAATCCCAGTCGCTGGCAAACAAAACCATCTACATCGTGCCCATACTCAGTGCTGATGCGGTTGATTTTGCACAATCATTCCCAGGCGTGACAAAGGGCCGAACGCCGACCCCGGTTGATGCAGACCATGACGGCAGGATTGACGAGGACAGACCCGCGGACATCAATCACGATGGCGTCATCACCATGATGCGCATCAAAGACCCCAGTGCTGATTCAGGGCTGACCGCGACACACATGATTGATGAAGATGACCCGCGCATCATGGTGAAGCCAGATGCAAAAAAAGACCAGATCGCCACGCACGCAATTATTGTCGAGGGGATTGATGTTGATGGCGACGGGTTGATCGCTGAAGATGCCAGAGGCGGGATTGATCTGAACAAAAACTTCCCCTCTCTCTGGCCCGAGTTTGTCCATGACGCAGGACCACATGCTTTGTATGAGCCTGAAGCGCGTGCAATTGTCGACTGGATGCTCGCCCATGACAACATCATTGCGGTGATGACCTATGGGCCGAACGACACGCTGGTCAATGTGCCTTCAGACAGCAAGATGGATCAATCAGGTCGTATCCCCAAGGGTATTGACAAGAAAGACACACGCATCTACAAGCAGGTATCCAAAGCGTTCAATGACATCACACACATGACCGGCGCACCCAAGCCTTCAGACATGCAAGGCTCATTTACAAGCTGGGCGTATACACATCAGGGCGTATACGCCTTTGAAACACCCGTCTGGGTTCGCCCGGATCTGGCCAAGGCAGATGATGCCAAGGATCAAAAAGACGGTGAGGCTGATTCACAGAATGAAGAAGCAAAGGACGCTGAGCAAGAATCTGAGCCTGAGATTGAAATCATCAAGATTGCAGGCATGGAAGTTGAGTTCACTCAAGAAGGCATTCAGGCAGCATTCGCTGAAGTTCAGGCCATGCCCGAGGACAAGCGGCTCGAAGCTTTCCAGGCGTTGCAGGATCTTCCCGATGATGTCCGTCAGCGTATTCGCGCCATTGTCAGCGGCCAGGATGATCCCGGAGCCACTACAAAGTCAGAGTCGCCAAAGAAATCCGACGACAAAAAATCACCCAAAAAGAAAAATGGCAAAGGCGATGATGCCAAGTGGCTTGCCTACAGCGATGACAAACGCGAAGGCTCAGGCTTCATCCCCTGGACCAGCTTTGATCATCCCGACTTTGGAGCTGTGGAAATCGGAGGTTTCGTCCCCGGTTTTCGCATGAATCCGCCATCTGAGGAGTTAGAACGCCTGGCAACAGAACAGGCTGCTTTCGTCCGCGATCTGGTGGGCATGTTTCCTGTGATCCGAACAGATCCGGTGAGCGTGAAAAAACTAGATCAGGGTTTGTGGCAGGTCTCGCTCCGCATTCACAATGATGGCAAGCTGCCCACACGCAGTGCGAAGGGTGTCAAAGCTCGTCGTTTGCCTCCCATGCGGATTGAGATCAACCTGCCAACAGAGCGTGTACTCTCAGGTCAGCGGCGCGTGATGGTCAACACCATTGAGCCTGGCGTTTTTCAGGATGCCTCGTGGATGGTGCTGGGTGAGCTGGGTGACACGATTACGATTGAAGTCAAATCTGCAGAGTTTGGAGACCGGGCTCTGGATGTCGTCTTGACAGATGTGGAGGAAGGCCAATGAAAAGCCCACGAATGAATAAAATCCTGCAGCGAGTCCTGAGGCTGGGGGGCGTGGTCTTGGGGATGGGGGGGGTGCTCGGAGTGGGGTGCATAATGGGGCTGTGCATGACTGCACCTGCTCTTGCTCAGGAGAACATCCCCAGCAAAGTCGATATCCAGTGGAATCGCTATCACACCTATGAGGAGTTTGTTGATCAGCTCAAAGAGCTCCAGCGGGCGTACCCCGATCTGGTCACGCTCAAGACCATCGGCAAGACACTTCAGGGCCGACCGATGATCGTGGCGATCGTGAACGATCCTTCGACGGGGCCTGATACTTCCAAGCCCGCCATGTGGATCGATGGCAATGTGCATGGCAACGAAATCCAGGCTGGCGAAGCGGTCATGTATTCGATCTGGTATCTCGCCAAAGCCCATGGTGTCAACGAGCAACTCACAGAGCTTCTCAAGAACTACAGCTTCTATTTCCTGCCCAGTCAGAACCCCGATGGTCGAGACTACTGGTTCAGTCACGCCAACACGCCGCACAGCTCTCGCACCAACCAGCGCCCCGTTGATAACGACCGCGATGGCTTGTTCGATGAAGATCCGCCTGATGATCTTGATGGCGACGGCAACATTACCTCCATGTGGATCAAGGATCCCCAAGGCCGATGGATCCGTGATCGCAATGATCCCCGCATTTTCAAACGCGTGGCTGCGGACGAAAAAGGCGAATGGACCAACCTTGGCTCAGAAGGCATCGACAACGATGGCGATGGCAGAAAAAACGAGGATGGCCCCGGCGGTGACGATATGAACCGCAACTGGCCTAGTGACTGGAAGCCGCCCTTCGTGCAGTTTCTTGCTGGGCCTTACCCGCTGAGCCACCCGGAGACCCGGGCTATTGCCCAGTTTATCATGGGCCACCCCAACATCGCTGCCTCCCAGAGTTATCACAACTCGGGCGGCATGATTTTGCGAGGCCCGGGTGCCAAGTACGCTGAAAGCCGCTATCCAGGTGATGACCGCCGTGTCTATGACGAGATCGCCAGGACGGGCGAGCAGATCCTGCCTTACTACCGCTCCATGGTCATCTACAAAGATCTTTACACCGTGCATGGCGGGTTTGTGAACTGGATGGCAGAGGGGCTGGGCGTGATCAGTTTTACCAATGAGCTGTGGTCGCCTTCCAAGTTCTTTCAGCGTGATGTTGCCAGGCCTGATTCAGATCAGCAATGGATCTGGCGCGACCGCATCGCCTTCGGTCAGACCTTCACTGACTACACCGAATACGACCATCCTCGCTATGGCAAGGTACTCATCGGCGGGCCCAACAAGTGGTCAAGCCGAAACACGCCCACCTTCATGCTCGAAGAAGAATGCCACCGCAACTTCGCGTTCACCATGTACCACGCTGATCAGATGCCCCTGATCTCATTTGGCAAGTCCCAGGTCCAGAGGCTCGCTGATGGACTCTGGTCAGTGACCATCGAGGTGCGAAACGAGAAGCTCATTCCTTCTCGCACAGGGCTCCAACGCCAGAAAAGCATCGGCACCACGGATCTGCTTACGGTCGAAGGTGCAAGCGTTGTCGCAGCGGGTACGCTGGGTTCATGGCGTGATTTGCAGATGAAGGCGATCAAGCACGAGCCGCAGCGCGTTCAGGTCAAAGCAGGTATTCCCGGCCGAGGCATGAAGATCTTTCGTTTCATCATCCGTGCCCGGGCCGGATCAGAAGTTCAGCTTCGCTATGACGCTGAGCGCGCTCAGAATATCACAACAACGGTTAAACTCGTTGAGTAGCAGATCAGCAGGCTGGGTGACCCGGAGGATTTCTCGAAAAGTCATCGTTGTGAAGGTGCCACTGCTCGATGCGCAGCAGCGCAGCAGTGTCTTCGTTCGTCTGTAAATGCATAATGCACTGATACCACTCTCGTGCCGTGGTCACGGCATTGCGTGGCCATGATTTCTGCAAGTGTCAGACAACCACACTCTGGTCGATGGCCTCGGCCCAGTCGTGTATCGGACGCATTATTGGGCACAACCAAGGCGAGCCTTCGTCCCGCGTAGGCCTCGATTTGTTCGGCGCAGGCGTCGATTCGTCGCGCGCAGTCGCTCCTTCGTCCCGCGCAGGCGTCGATTCTCGGCGCGCAGGCGTTCCTTCGTCGCGCGCAGGCGTCGATTTGTCGCGCGCAGGCGCTCCTTGGCGCCGCGCAGGCGTGCCTGCGCGGGAAATTCAAGCCGTAATTAACGGCGCAGTGGGTGAAATTAATGAAATCAGCGTCCGAATTAACAAAATCCGTGTCCAGATTAACGGCGCAGCGGGTGAAATTAACAAAATCACGCGCAAGATTAAGCATACCGCGAAGGTCCGTCGCGGTTCTTATTGGTGTAAGCCATGTTTTATTGGCCCGCCTGAGAACACGCCAGGATGCGGGGTCGTGGTGTTAACAAGAGCCGTACTCCAGACCTGTCTTCAGGTCAGTGCTCTGTGGCGTGCCGGGGAGGTTGGAGGTGGGTAGAGAAGGGCATGGGAGGGGGGGGGGGAGGGGGGGCGACGGGTGGTGAGGGATATGGAATCGTGGCCACTCAAGGCAGTGGTTATGGCACCCGGCGCATCGTCGAGGACAGATCAACGGGTCTATTTGTGGCAAAATCTCGTACAAAGTGCAAGCCTTGGTAACCCCAGAAACGGAAGTGTAAATCTGCATCATTTGGCGCAAGCATGGAGCGGAAATCAAATTGCTCCTCCAAGTGGTGCAGTAGCCGCTCGAATGTCGCATCACCCGTGTGCTCTCCATTGGAGAGAAGATTTTGAAATGTCTCAACTTGGCGGGAATAGTACTTCGACTGGCCGCCGAAGAACTGATTAACATCATGACAGTGAGGTGGAAAATCTGGAACAGCAACGACCAATGTTACTGACACCTGTGGATGATTTGAACGCCAGGTGTCGAGGAAGCGATGCGCATGTTTGAGGCAGAGTCCATGTTTTGGCACTTTGTTGTTTGTCCAACCTCGTGTGACGGCTGGGTCCTCAATCGGAAATACCTGGCCAAATGTATCATAGAAATCGGACACAACTTTAGTGCGCCCTTTGATCTCAATGATGTGGAAGGTATCCGCCGGGGAATCAACGGAGTGAGCCATCAGGTCGCGGCAATGCGTGGATCGCGAAGTAGGCACATCCGGCAGATGATCGATGGAACACTTCTTACAGATCTCACGAATGGTATTTTCGCTGTCCGGAGCTTCGCATTTCGCAACGAAACCGTGAGTATGAAACCAGTTCTGTAATCCAGCCTGAACAGCGGCTTCTGTGTCGAGCGAATACTGGCCTTCTCCGATTTCTCGCAGGGTTGCTTCACGGTTAGGGTTTTTTCGAGTGACCTGGGTATTCGAGTGCCCTCCGCGAAAATGAAATGTAATATCGCAGTTCTGACGGATTATCCGCACTAACTCATCGGGTTCGATCGATACGCCATTTGTAGATGACCACTTACAGAGCTCATCGATCTGGTAAATTTCGCTGAGTCCGTTCTGCACGATGTCTTCGTATAGTGCTTCCTTGATGGCATGAAGAACATTCTCACTCATTCTCAAGCCTCCCTAAGAACCTGCTTCCGATGCAACTATACTGATAAGTTCATGATAGCCGGGTCGGGTGCCGTGTCCACTGTTCTGAGTGGACACGATTCAGGTATCAAGATCATGGCCACGCAAAACCGTGGCCACGGCACTTGGCTGGTTGTTTGACGCAGTGTGGCATCAACAGCTTCGTGCAACCATTATCCCCATCTCAATCACGGTTCCCTCCACGGCCCCCAGAACTCTGCGAATACTAGAGGCTATCCCAGAACCCTGCATGGTCGTCGATATTATGTTATAATCCGGCATGTTGAGACTTACTGATGAACAGTTAGATTGGTTGTGCGAGCAGATTCCGGATCCGGTTCGGAGTCCGCTTGGCGGTCGGCCGCCG
>JAJDCZ010000006.1 GCA_029260555.1 Phycisphaerales bacterium | reverse complement strand
GGGGGTGTCATGCAGGCCAGTGGTTGCATTGTTGCCAGGCGGTGAGGCCGACCTTGGCGGCATGGGCGGGGTTGCTGACCATGCGGACATCGAGCACCACGGGGCGGGTGTAGCTGATGGTGGTGAGTGTCGCGGCGTAGAGCTGGAGATCAAGCTGTGCTTGCTGATCATCGAGCGTGATGCGTCCACTGTCACAGGCATCACTGAGCCTGGCGCTGGCGGGGGGATTATCAAAGGCAAAGAGGGTTTTGATGGGGTCGTCGCCTTTGATGAGGATGAGGGCGGGGTCAATGCCGGGTTCGATGCCTTCGATTAACTCATCTCGCATGGACCAGGCATGGTCAGCGAGGACGATGCCTTGGTGCTGAGCAAGGGAGCCGAGGGCGCGCAGGATCTGATCATCACACGGTGAAGGCAGCGAGAGTGAAATGGTCATGGGGTTGGTGCTGGGTCGAGCGGTGAGGTCGGCGGCCAGATCAAGAGCCTGCTGAACCGCCTGGACTGCGCGATCCTGATGGGCGGGTGATGTGAAGTGTGTTGGGGGGATCCAGAGGTCAAAGCCTGAGAGCGTGAGTTGAGATCGATTGAGCAGAGCTGCAAGGTCTCGCCTTGCTGAGCGGTCAAGCTGACGGGGGCGCATGCCCGGGGCTGTGAGATCAAGCTGAATCGCGGTGAAGCCGAGCTTTCGTGCCCATGCGATACGCTCGCGCGGGCCTGAGACACCCGGCCCATCATCTTGAAGACCAGCAAGGGACAGACTCAAAGGCAAGGGCTCAATCATGCTGAAGTTTTATGCGCAAGAAGCGATGTGGGCACGAAGTGTGGCAAAGACGGATCACGAGAATACGATCAGACATGCGATTTTTTACCAAACTCGTCAAGACGGTGCATCTGGTGGTTCTGGGCGTATGGCTCGGGGGGCTGATGATGACCGCGACGGTGGCCGCGATCGTGTTTCCGCTGATGATTCATACGATCAAGCCGACGCTGCCCGAGTTTGCGTTGTATACAGGATCGCATGGCATGCTGGCTGCGGGGCAGGTGGCAACGCGCGTGTTCTGGGCATTTGATGCGATTCAGCTGAATGCTGCGATCATCAGCCTGGCAACGCTTGTGCTTTTGATTGTGGTTTTAAAGCAAGGAGGGACGCGGTATACGCAATGGCTGAGGATTGTGGGTGTGGGTGGGGCGTGCGTTTGTGTGGGGATTGGGCTGATGGTACTTCGACCAGCGATGGATGGACATCTGCGTGCCTACTGGCAGGCTGCACAGGCGGGGGAAAACGAATCAGCTGAAGAACACCGGATTGCATTCAGCGACATGCATCCCAGTGCGACGAGGTTGATGGGGGCAACGGGGATTTTTGTGTTGCTGGGACTGGCATCTGGCATATGGGCGATCAGCGAGCCTGCGCGAACCCGCCAGGGGAAAGAGATGCGCGATGTCTGAGATGAGTGTGACATATTGCACACCTGAAAACCCGTGCGGGCTGAAGGACTTGCCATTTGTACTTCCTGAAGTATCCGCCAGCGAGAAACAGCATGCCAGGCGCCTTCTCAAGGCTCTTGAGAAGGCGTATCCCGAAGCCCATTGTGAGTTGAACTCTCGATCGCCTCACGAGCTTCTGGTTGCGACGATTTTATCTGCCCAGGCGACGGATGTTGGCGTAAACAAAGCAACGCCGAAACTCTTTGCGAGGTTTCCCACGCCAGTTGATTATGTACAAGTAAGCCCCGAAGAGATTGAGCCTTACATCAAGACCATTGGTCTGTACCGGAACAAGGCCAAGGCTATTCATGCGTCGATGAGTTTGATTGTGGAGAAGTTTGCAGGCGAGGTGCCTCAGACAATGGATGAACTTCTCACACTCAAAGGCGTGGCGCGGAAAACTGCCAATGTGGTCCTGGGTAATGCCTTTGGGATCAATATGGGCGTGGTCGTAGATACCCATGTTCAGCGCGTGGCAGTGCGACTGGGGCTAGCCGAGCAAGGCACAAGCGTCGCAATGATTGAGCGCAGGCTGATGGCGCTTTTTCCACGAGAACGCTGGACGCTGCTCTCACACTTGTTCATATTCCATGGCCGACGCGTGTGTAAAGCGCGAGGCGGGCTTTGCGCATCGAACCCGATCTGCCAGAAGTTTGGCAGCTGCTCAAAGCAGGGGTGATGGAATGGAATGCTGCCTTTTTACTTGCGTAGCTTGTTCATACCCGGTGGAGCTTATTTCTTTTCTGTGGGTGGTGGCAGATCCTTGGGGGGATCGAATCTGGGCACATCGTCGACATCGATGAGGATTTTGGTGAACTCGACGACTTGTTCCATCTGGCTGGATTGTCTGACGGATTTCATGGGGAGAAGGATGCCGTTGAACTCTTTGTAGTCTGAAATGACAACGCTGACCAGGTCGTTCTGGCCATTGGGCAGTTTTTCGAGCATGCGTACACCTACGAGCAAGCCAGTGTCCTTGTCGAAGATGACTTGTGTTTCTTTGTCCCGATGATCGACAGCGTGAACGATGTAGACATCGTGTCCAGCGTATGTTCCTGAGGCGAGGGTTTCGATTTTTTTATAGCGTTGCTTGTAGTTGGCTTCGCCGAAGAAATCTGATTCATCGCGGAGTTCAGCGAGCCTTTTTCCTTCGTAGCGTATTGATTCGCCGAAGGGTACATTTCGCCAGCCGTTTTTGCCATCAAAGATGATCTCAAAAGTCGAAGCACCTGGCTGTTCGATTTTAATGAACATCTTGTCTGGATTGACATGCCAGATGGTTATGAAGGAGCTGCTGTTTCCCGGGCGCATCATGACCCGGCCGACGAGTTTACGATTTTTGTGGGCTTTGAATGCGTCCATGCCTCCAATTGCCTTGATGTGTCTTTCAAACACCGACTCAGCATCAGGAAGCTCGACAATGGGGATGTCATCATCGGGGTTGGTGGGTTGAATCGCCGGTTCTGTACCCTGCTGGGCATGAGCGCCCAAAGGGCAAACCAATGCAGAAACTCCCAGAAGCACCATTGCAAAGAAAGCGTGTGATCGTGTTTTCATGTCTGACCTTTCCATCTTCCTTGGACCCGCGCGTGGGGCGGGCTGAGCTGCTGTATTTTACGCTCTTTGCAGATGCATCGTTCGATTCGTGAGTCTACTTTGCCCAGATCATGATCTCAGTGAGTATATCGCAGGCTGCCTTTAGGTCCTTTTTGTCGATCATTTCGGTCACGGTGTGAATGTAACGCGTTCCTACAGTAATACCGACAGCCTTGGCACCCGCTGCGGCCTGCTGAGCTGCAGCACCATCCTGGCCACCGGCAGCAAGAATCGACCGCTGGAACGGGATGCGTTTGGACTTGGCGATTTTCTCGACGCTGTTGACCAGTTCATAGTCGCTGATGAATGAGCCATCTTTGACATGAAGGGCGAAGCCTTTGCCTTGTGTGGAAACCGCTTCGTGCTCGGGCACGCCGGGGGTATCGCAGGCGAGCGTGACATCTATGCCCAGTCCGATATCAGGTCGAACCGCATAAGCAGCAGCCTTGGCACCGCGAAGCCCAACTTCCTCTTGAGTCGTAAACGCCACGACGACTTCACACGCATGGCCTTTGCCCGAGCGGTGCAACTTGCGGACCGATTCGATGCCAAGCCAGCACGCGACACGATTATCGAGTGCTTTTGAAACCAGCTTGTTGCCTATGACGCAAAATGGCTCGTTCATGACAATGTAATCGCCAATCTTCACACGATCTTTGACCTCGTTTGCAGGCATACCCACATCCACGAAAAACTCTTTGACCGTGGGTACTTTCTGGCGTTCTTCAGGTGCTGAGATATGCACGGGTCTGCCGCCGGGGTTCATGACGCCGGGCAGATCGCCCTGATCTGTGCATACGAGTATACGGCGGGAAAAGAGGTTTCGCGGATCAAAGCCACCCGCGGGGTTGACCCAGAGGAAGCCTCGCTCGTCGACATGCGAGACATAGAACCCGATTTCATCCATGTGGCAAAGCTGCATGATGGTTCTGGGGTTTTTGGATGTTGAGGCACGCCGCTTGGCAGCGGTTTTTGAGCCTTTGGGTTTGGCGGCTCGCGGATGGCGCGTGCAGATGAGCGACCCCAGAGCATCGACATGGGTTTCGTCAAAAAGATCCTTGATTTCACACTGGATCAGCTCGCGGACGCGCTCTTCTCGTCCTGGTACGCCCGGGGTCTCACACAATGCTCTGAGAAGTTCAATATTCATCCAAAAAGGCTCCAAAGTATAAAAATGACTCGCTGACCAGATCATACGCCAGCATGACAAAAGCATAGCATACATCATCAGAGCTGACGGGTTCTGATTGGTGTAAAAAGTCGCTCTCACGATTATTCTGGAAAACTTCATGGCAAGGCAAAGCCCACTTTTATCGCTTCATGACAAGGCTGATGCGTTTTACATCCAGTACGGTCAGCCTGATTCTGGTGTGAAGCTGGTCCAGTCATTCATGGAAGTCGAGCTTGAGTATGCTGCGCTCCGCAAGGGGTGTGCGGTGCTGGATGAACCGTTCTGTGGCTTGATCCGTGTGACGGGTGATGATCGTGCTGCGTTTCTCAACAACATGCTGACGCAAGAACTGGCGGATCTGAAGGTGGGGAGATGGAAGCCGAGTTTCTGGCTGAATCGCACGGGGCGAATCCAGGCGGATCTGCGCGTGATCGAGACGGGCGACATGACGCTTCTGGATCTGGATGTTCACTGCGTCAAAGAGACCATTGAATCGCTCGAATCGTTTGTGTTTGCAGAGGATATTTCCATTGACGATGTGACCGAACAATACCACCGAGTGTCACTCATTGGGCCTGCGAGTAAGCGGTTGCTGAGCGAGTTGGCAGATGATGATGATGAACTGGACCTCAATGAAAAAGGTGCTGTGTGTGCAGCCAGGCTGGCGGGTACTGAATGCATCGTGAGTCAGACGGATGATTTTGGAAGCTCAACGGTTAGCCTGTGGGTGCAAACAGATCAACTGGTGGGGCTGTATCAGGCGATTATGGGTTTTGCTCATCGGTGTGATGATGGGGGTGGGGACGAGTGTGGAGCGAGCGATGCGCTGCGTGTGACACCTATTGGCTGGCTTAGTGCCAACATTGCGAGAATCGAAGCGGGCGAGCCGATGTTTCATGTAGATTTTGGACCAGAGAATCTGCCACATGAGACGGGCGTGCTCAATGATCGCGTGTCGTTCACCAAGGGGTGTTATCTGGGGCAGGAAGTGGTGGCGAGGCTGCAATCACTGGGGCAGCCCAAGCAAATACTTGCAGGGCTGAGTATAGAAAACGAACAGCTCCAGCCTGCAGGTGGAGAAGATGTTTTTGCAAATGCAGATGCAATCCAGCAGAACAAGAAGCCGATCGGCATGGTGACAAGTTCAACGATCAGCCCAATGCTGGGTTCGATACCGATTTGCTTTGCAATGGTCCGTTGGGGTCATGCCAGGCTGGGCACGCAACTCTGTATTCCTGTTGAGGGTGGTCAAACGCTGGCAACGGTGAGAGAGCATCTGAGATTCTGGCCTGCGAGTTGAGCGGCAATGGGCAGGGCTTGTCAGAGCCAGGCATCACGATTTCGGCGATAAATCAACTCGACATCATCGTTGAGGCGTCTGGTGTGGATCAGATCAAAGCTCAACGCGGCGTGGAGTGTTTCGGTGACGCGACCGACGGCTGCTGCTCGTGCGAGTTCGTCGCTGAGCATCATGGGAGCCTGGTAAACGCGTATTTCATCAACGAGATCCGCATGCATTAGCGAGCCCAGCAAACCAGCACCAGCTTCAATCATCACGGTTGTAGTTTCAAATGTATCGACAAGTGTTCTGAGTGCTGATTCCAGATCAAGCCCGCCATTGAGTGCCCCCCCACTACAGCTCTTTTCTGGTACGCCCAGAACTGACACGCCTGCAGCTTTGAGTTGCTCGCGCTTGTTGCGCGTTGAGCTTGCTATCGCAATCTCTTGTGCGCATAACACGCAGACGGGTGCGATGTGGGCTGTGCGCACGAGTTGGCACTCAAGAGGAATGTCCAGCGTTGTATCAAGCACAACGCGGCGGGCGATGCGGCGGATGGGGACACCTCGTGCTGTCAGGAGCGGATCGTCAGCCAGAATCGTGCCCATGGCTGTCAGAATGGTATCGACCTGAGCTCGCAGGCGGTGGACTTGTCTGCGGGAGCGTTCGTTGCTGATCCACTTTGATTCGCCGGTGCGTGTGGCGATTCGACCATCGATGGTCTGTGCCCACTTGGCAATCACCCAGGGCAAGCCTGTGGCTACGCGCTGAACAAAAGGTCGGCTGAGCTGAGCTGCAGCAGGGCTTTGATCGGTCGATTCAACTTTGATTCCTGCTCGCCTGAGAACCTCAATGCCGCCGGCGGATGTTGGATGAGGATCTCTGGCAGCGATGACCACGCGACTGATCCCTGCCTGGATCATGGCATCGGTGCAAGGCGGTTGTTTGCCATGATGACAACAAGGTTCGAGTGTGACATAAATCGTCGCGCCTTTGGGGTCATTGCGTTGTCTTTGACAACTCAGTAGCGCATCGCGTTCTGCATGGAGGCTGCCAAAGCAGCGGTGATGCCCGATGCCTAGAACACGATTATCCTTGACGATGACAGCACCAACGAGTGGGTTGGGCTCGACCAGACCCACACTTCGCATCGCGTTGCGGGCAGCCATATTGAGCATCGTGGAAGTATCAGGTGCAGACTTGGTGGACACAATCAAACCCTTCTGATCATGGCTGCTCGTTCTTGAGCAGAAGCAACGGGTGTGATGTCCTTGAGCCAACGGGCAGCATCCAGGCGATAGCCTGCGGTGGGTTTGATTTCCGGGGAGCGATGTGCCCAGTAGATGTTGAATCGGCGCATGGCCAGTTCACGGACCAGCTTGGCAGCCATGGATGCCAAGGCAACGGGCAAGTGATATGACTCGGCTTCGGGCATGAAGGTGATTGTTGCTGTGCGATCATCAGCGTGAAGCTCGTAGCGTGAATAACGATCGGATTCTTCGAGCCTTTGCACGGTGATGCCCGGCAGAATACCTGTGAGCATGGCTTGATAGCTGGTTCGACCGCCTTGCCGATCGCAGACGATGCGCAGATGCTCAGCATCAAGTTCGCCTGCGGTCCAGTTGCACCACAGCCAGCGTAAATGCTCGCCGATGGCAGTGGCGGTTGTGGCAGCTTTGGACCCGGCCCGGCTGGCGATGGCGTTGAACTCTGTCTCGCATAGTGCCCGGCAGCGAATGGAGACAACCTCTACACCTTGATTCTGCAAAGCTGATTGCACCATGGCTTTTGAAATACGGATCTGGTCTTGAGTATGCGCGACGGGCACAGCCAGCGACGCGGGGCTGTACCAGGGCGAATCATCCAGGAACACACCGAGTTGATCGAACAGCTCTGCAACATCAACGGGTTGCATCGAGGATTGAGGCATGAGGGAGAGGACACCTTTTTCGAGATGAATCAGGGGATCGCGTGTTTTTGAGCTGTTGGCGAGTTTAAGGGTTTTGGAATCGTCTATGGCAACACGGCCTTTCCTGTCGCCGGGGCGTTTGACGATTGCCTGATCGAGGATTTTCCAGAGATCGGGTCTGGGGTCGCCCGGGTTCCAGTCGTTAAGGATGATCGTCGACATGGCGACGGTCAGGGGACCCAGCAGCGGGCCGAAGCCAGCTTCATCAATTCCACACAGAGCGATAGACACGAACAGATTGTATGCCAGTTATTGAAAGATCCCAAGCTCAAGAGGTGCTTTGGATTATGGATTCAGACGATTGCTGGTTCTCGGTGCTGCAGGCGATCAGATCGACCTGGCAAAGGTGCCAGGATTCGTTGAGGGGGTGTGAACGCTGTATCAGGCCGACCATTTCTGAAGGTGACTGTTTGTCATTCTGGATGACGAGTCGGCAGAGTTGCCCCTGAGGAGGGGTGGTGAGTACAACGAGCCTGAGTTGATGGTCACTTTGCGGATCGATCTCGCGAGCCAGCAGGATCCGGGGGATATCAGAGTCAAAAGCTGAGGTCATGATTGCGGTGATGCCGAGTTGACGATCTTGTCCATTGTTCTGCTCTGGTTCAGCAGCGGACCAGAAGTCACGAGGTGCATGATCGCGCACCAGGGAGCAAAGCTCTTCAAGAGGCAATGTAAGCAGGTCGTAGTCAGTGTCAATCATAAAGCAGAACCTTTGGAAAGAAGACTTTTTTCTACGGTTTAGCAGCGATTCTTTGCAAGTATTTGAAAGTGATTACCCGTATCGACGGCTGAACTTTCAAACATTCCTTGTGCTGACAAGAATTGCAAAAGAACCCCAAAATGGGGATTTTTCTTAAAATATTGAGCGCCTGATCGATAGAAGTTCGTGTCAAATCATGTATTTTTGCGTACTATAAGATGGTCTTTTTATCTGGTATGCAGCCAGGCTGGCTGTGCATACAGATGACGAGATAGCTGATAAGACGCACAAGATTTTGATGCTCATTTTGGGATCACAGAGTCTGGTTTTGTGGTGCAGACACGACGCATGCGGGGGGGCTACTGAGTATGGTTTCACAATCGCCTGGCAGAACAAACGCCAGCGGGCTGGGCAGTGTGAGTTGTGCCTTCTGACATGATGCTTCAGGCATAGTCATGGCGATTGAATTGGCAGGAATCTGTGGTCAATCAGTGATTCCAGCTGTCAGTGTGTCTGGCTTGATTGAGTTCGCACTCTTGTTGAATGGATGAGCACGGATTCAAATGCGTCGCTGATGATATTTGGTCAGGAGAGGCTTTGGCATTTTTGATTGGGCCTGGAATGGATCGTCGATAACAGAACCATGCCCACGACCCAAAGCCTGCCAACGCATGCACTCAAAACCGACGATCTGATTCGACTCGGCCAGAGCGGCGAGTCGTGGGGGTTTCTTGAGAAACTCGCAGCTTCAGAACGCTCGTTTCTGGACGATGGCAGGCTGGTGTATCTGGCAGCACTCAATTTGGGCAGACTGGGCTTGCCTGATCTTGCAGCGATCTTGCTCCGGTCCCTATCAAAGAATCATGCGGATGATCGCACGCTGATGGGTCAGGCCCTTGAACTTACCGAAGCTTTAAAGCAAATACCCACGCAAAGGCTGTCACTGAAAGACCGGCTGAAATATTGTCAACAAAATCTTGATGCGCTGGGCGAGAAGGCTGAGCATGTTCATGAGCAGGTTGATGCGTGGAAGGTACAGACGCAGAGCGATGTGTACCACATAGCCAGGGATGGCAATATTGTGATTCAGGCTGCAGATTCTGAGAGTTTGTCTGGCTGGCAATCTCTTTGTAATCTGCGTTCGCTGGCATCATCAATAGTTCTGCAATACAAGGAAGAAGCAGGTCCTGAAAGTGGGCCGATCGTTATTGAGGGGCTCAGCCCGCCTTGGCTGCTTGAGAATGTTTATGAACAGTTCCCACCTGGCGAGACCGGGTATGCCCTCCGTGTGAGCATTCTTCAAGCGGATGCGATGCAATTTCTTGATGGCCTGTCTATGGCTGACCTCTCCAGGATCATTTCAGAAGATCGTTTTCATTTCTATATCAGCAAGACCTGTGGCTTGCAACTGTCGCGATGGTTTGAGGACAATCTGAATGTACAGGCTGCAGGGCCATGTTTTCGGCTGCCAAGTACAAGACTCAGATGCACACCTGCACCCGAAAGAGTTATTGCCCAGACCGTAGAAAGGCAACTGGAGCATACTGCATCACTACGCACAACAGTACTGAGCTATTACGCAGACAAAGGGTGTTCATACTGGGCGAACCGCTTTGCAGAAGCTATGCCGGGGCGGGGCCAGCCATTACGCGTATTGATTCCTACCAGTCTGTTCTCAACATTTGTTCGCTTTTCCAGCTCTGATATGGCACGGGCACTTGAAAGGAAAGGATGCCATGTCAGGCTCTTTATGGAGCCTGACTACTCAACCCGGTTGAATACTGCGATTTATCTTGAAGAGATTAACAACTTCAAACCTGATTTGATCATATTGATTAACTATCCGCGTGCAGTTATGAACGGCCTTGTGCCTGAGAATGTGCCTTATTTGTGCTGGGTTCAGGATGCAATGCCCCATTTGTTTGATCGCTCAATTGGTGAGGCATCAACACCGCTGGATTTCTACTGTGGTTTGTTGCCAGCAGATCTTTTTACAAAGTTTGGCTATCCGCGTTCGCGTTCAGTGCTTCATCCCATCGCAGTAGACACCCACAAGTTTCACTCGGGTTCTGTGCCAGGTGCTCTGCGAGATCGTTATGCGTGTGATCTTGCGATCATCACGCACCACAGCCAGACGCCCGATGATTTGCACAATCAACTTTGCCGAGAAGCAGAGGGCAATCATGAAGTGGTACGCATTTTCAAACTGCTTCAGCCTCAAATACATGAACTTGTACATTGCGACTCTGCAGAACCATTATTGCTACTGCTTAAAGAGCGAACACAAAATGTCCTTGATCAAGTGCTCGGCCATGATCATGACCATCGCATACACGCGCTTGTTCGCAACAACTATGTAGATCGGCTGGCCGATCGCATGCTTCGGCACAGAGTGCTCAGCTGGGCTGCTGCTGCAGCTGACAAAAACGGGTGGGATTTTCGAATATATGGAAATGGCTGGGAAAAGCACCCCGAGTTTTCACAATACAATGCCGGACCATTAGAGCATGGCGAGGATCTTCGCTGTGCATATCAAGCTGCAAAAATCCAGCTTCATGTATCACTCCACGGCACAATGCATCAGAGAGTCTTTGAATCGGCACTTTCGGGTGGACTGCCTGTATGCTATAGAACATTCAGTGTGCATCGCACGCGTGAGCTATATCGTTTTTTGGTTGAAACCGATCCTGATGTCACGAAAGATGGCATGCAATGCTATGATATTTCCAAACACCCCGCGGTTATGTCATTCGTGTCAAGACAAAGAGAGTTTAAATATTCGATACTGGACTCTGGCGTAATGTGCCTGACATCAGACGGTATGCTGGGTATTGATTCAAATATATTTCAAAAGGTTCATGACAACCCAAAGTTGGATCAACCCGGATCCGATGAAATTCTCACCGATCTGAAACTGACGACATTTGCATGTCAGTCGGAGTTTAATCAAACAATCACTGCATTGATAGAAAATAATAAATTGCGTTCCAACTTATCTGTGAAAATTGCCAACAATGTAAAATCTTTTTACTCTAATGATGTGATGGCCACAAATGTACTTGAGTACATTTCACAATCATTTGTATGACACCATGTTTTTGCTAACTGATCTATAACTGCCGTAAAGCGGCATAACTTTTATACAATTTTCAGCATATCCGGAACAGCTGTCCCACATGTGCTGCTCCCAAGCCTGGCTTGATAGCAATATTGCGGTTATTTGATATGTATTGACAGCGTCATCAAGCACAACACATGGTAATCCAAATGCTTCCTGCTCTGCCTGCGCATGATCGTCTACAACACATACGATGGGAAGGTCCAGGGAAAACAAGCGACTCAAACCCTGGGTGTGTTTGCCATTGCCATAAACGGCGATTCGCTCATGGCCACTCTTTACTGCGCTTTCAAGCAGAGAATAAGCTTGATCAAACAATGATGTTTCCAGTAAATCTGGCAGCCTTGCAACTCCAAGTTTGCGATTTCTAAGCTGCCCAGCATTGGCGTTGGTACCATGTTCGTTGAGAATGACTGCGTCGGCTTCCGGATCAGGTTCGTTGATTGATATTCGAGTGTACCCTGCGGTTGCAAGTCGATTGCAGACACTTTGAACAGCAGCCGCTTCATCCTCAACCCAATCCTTGGTCCATCGGTTACTTTCAAACAAGCGAACCGAACAGTCACTTGCTTGATTTGCGGGATTCTGGCGAAGCACGCTTTGAAATAGAGCTTCATACTCATCTGCCATGATGCTCACATTCATACGATTTTTAACTGTTTTCCATGCGGCCTGGCTCATGCTTTTGAGGCGGATTCTATTCTTTGCAAGTTTGGCGAGGGTTTCAGCGGTTGTTTGGGGAGATGCGATGGGGGTGAGGAAGCCGTTGATTCCATCTTCAATCCATTCGCTGGCACCGCTGTTGACGCGTGTTACCACGGGCACAACACCAACACTCATTGCTTCGAGCATTGTGACGCTGGTGCCTTCGTATTCGCTCACGAGCACACTGGCATCGATTGCTGGTAAAATCTTGTGAACCTGAGATGGTTTCACTCGGCCATGGATAATGACTTTTACGAATCCAAGAGAGCGAAGTTTCAGTTTGCCGAGCCACTCTGTCAAGTGTGGTCCATCGCCGATCATATGAAACTCACATTCAATCTTCATCTGCTCAAGGTGATCGATAACTGCGAGCAGATCACTGATTCGTTTCTGTGTTTCGATCATGCGGCCGATGTATGCGCAGCGGAATATGCCATCTTGATTGATCTTTCTTGGCTTATCCCTAACCGGAACTGCATAGGGGATGGTTTTAATCAACTTTTTGGGCGCGATACAGCTGATCCACTTTTTGATCTCTGAACTGACCCCCACTGCTGCATCCCAGATTGGATAACTTGTCAGGAGTGTTCTGTAATATTCATCATCAGTATGAGCCACTGCAATACATCTCACACCTTTATGATGAAGATGGGCCGAACTGGCATAACAGGCATCCAGATAGTTTGGAATAACAATTGCAGGGTTCAGCTTTGCAATTGATTCAGTGATCATGTCAAGGATTTGATAGTGATCCTCTGTTGGATCAATCACGCAAAGGTGGGTGTTTTCATCGAGCCAGTTGTTTTCATCATTGCGAGGCCAAACTTCTGGATTCAATGCAATCAGTAATGTATGAACATCAAATGAACGAATTTTAAAAATCCTGTTCATTCTGAGTGCCCACGAGGTCACTCCTCCAACTGGCGAGTCATCAACTGGTATACAAAGCACCACGCGAGGTCTTTTCAACTCAGCAGGTACTGGTGTCACCATTTTTTTGTAGGTTGGAATAATCCTCTCTGGCTTGTCTTCAGTCCGTCTGGAGTTAATCTGTGCACACAAACTTGTGCATAGATCTGCCATTTTCTCAGCAGGTGGCTCATGTTGTTGATGTAGCTCTGCTAAAAACAGATCCTGCTTGGCCATTGAACTCAAAGTGGGTTTCATCAATGCCTGGATCATGGATTGAGAATCTGTAATACGCAAACCAGCAGTTTGAATGTAATACTCAGACCCATCATATAGCCATAGAGCATAATCCTTCTGCCAGCATGTGCAGGGATGAGGATGAAGGAGTGCAGTGGGTCGACCAGCCATCATTGCTTCGAGCATCAGCGTGGATGGTGTTGTGATGACAGCATCAGACAAAGCCAGATCCTGAGTGAGCGAATCTTGGGAAAGTTCCACACCAAGGTCTTTATCAAGCCCGCCTGTCATTCTCCAGATTGGATGGATGTTCAGATTCTGGATCTGCTCTTTTATATTTGAAAGTGCCTGAAGCAGTCGGTCGCGTTCTTCAGGATTAAACGCGGGTGTTTGTGCAGTAGCGATCAACAATGTATTGGTTTGAGGCATGGGTAGACGAGCGTTTGGAGCAAGCCGAGGCAGGCCTGTGGCGACGGCTCGGTTTCCCATGCTGCGGAGGGTTGATTCATCAAGAGCGCCGGCGCAGGCAATGACATCAACAGGAGCTGGCTGGAGGAAGTTGTCCCAGACACGCGGGTTTTTGTATGTATTTCGCCATTCAACGATGCCATCCATGAGCAAGACGGTCGAGGCTCCGATTCTCTGAGCATCTTTTAGTGCTCGCAGGCAGACGCTGGAAAAGAGATCGCTGATCACTACGACGCGGGTTGCGGGGTCGAGTTGGATACTTCTGCGGGCAGCGGATACGCGCTGGGACTCTATGCCTTTGAGTTTGAGAGCTTTTCCAACGCCTTTGAAGTGATCGGGTTGATCCTGGCCGACCATGCAGACCAAAGGCGGATTCCGCGACGCACTATTTGTAGCCTGTGTATTCACACCTGTTAGTATCGGGTGAGGCTGACACGAGCCATGAAAAGGGAACTGGGCAGCAGTGGATTTGCACTCTCAAGCCAGCCATTCGGCTTGTTAGAGGCTCGCGCGTACCATACTCCTGATGAGCAATCATGTTCGCATTACAGATGTTTCGCCTCGCGACGGGCTTCAGAACGAGCCTGGCGTTATCTCTACACAAAATAAATGCTGCCTCATTGAGATGTTGTCAAAAACTGGTGTAGATGAGATTGAGATGACGAGCTTTGTCAGCCCCAGATGGGTGCCTCAGCTTGGTGATGCGGCTCAGCTCGCTTCGTTGCTTGCAGGCTTCAAGAAGCCGGCGGGCATGGTCTATTCCGCTCTGGTGCCTAACGAGAGGGGGATGGAAGCACTGCTCAAAGCCAATGAGCATGCTCGAGATATTGCGGGTGTTGACCAGTTGATCGACAAAGTTGCAGTTTTTACAGCTGCGAGTGAAGCATTTACTCAGAAAAACACCAATGCCTCTATCAAGGAAACACTGGCACGCTTTGAGCCGGTCGTTTTATGTGCCAAGGAGCATCGCCTTGCAACCAGAGGCTACATCTCCTGCGTGATCCAGTGCCCCTTCCAAGGCTCCATTTCGCCTGAGCAGGTCGCACAAGTAGCGATTGATCTTCTGGAACTTGGCATTGATGAAATTGATCTTGGCGACACCATTGGTGCAGGAACGCCCGAATCGATTACTCGGCTCATCCAGACAGTAGTGCAAGCGGGGATAGATATTTCGAGGCTCACGCTTCATCTGCACGACACATTCAACAAGGCGAGCCAATGCGTACAGGCTGCTCTTGACCTTGGTGTTCGATCGTTTGATGGTTCGGTGGCGGGGCTGGGCGGTTGTCCATATGCATCAACCGAAAGTCGCCAGGCGCCCGGCAATATCGCTCTTGCAGCTTTGATCAACACAATCTCCCAAGCTGGTTTTCAAACAGGGGTAGATCTGAATCAGCTGGACGAGGCGACTGAATGTGCGACACGCATCGTGCAAGAGGCTCGCAAGGATGCAGGGAGTGTTGAGTCATGATTTGTGTTCAAGATGAAGGGCCGATTCGCACGCTGATTCTTGCACGACCTGAGCAGCGAAATGCTCTGACACCTGAGATGCTGCGTGACATTGCAAAGCTGGCCAGGCAAGCTGAAGCTGAGGCTCGTGTGCTGGTGCTTGCTGGGCAAGGGCGTGTATTTTGTGCGGGGTTTGACCTTTCACTTTGTAGATTGGCACCAGATGGTGCAGTGATGCGGAAGCTGCTTTCTGAGCTTTCAGTTGCGATTGGCACGCTGAACGAGCTTGCGATTCCGGTGGTGCTTGCGCTTCACGGTGCTGCGATTGCTGGCGGCTGTGCATTGATTGGCGGCGCGGATGTTGTTGTCGCGGATAAAAATGCCAAGCTTGGTTATCCGGTGGTGCGCCTGGGTGTTTCGCCTGCGGTTTCAGCTCCGTTTTTGATGCAGGCTTTACCAGCAGGCATGACTCGGGAGAGGCTTTTGGATATCGAGTTGATATCAGGATCCAAAGCCCATGCGCTGGGACTTGTACACGAACTCGTTGAAAATCGTGAAGATGTGCTTGGAAAAACAATGACCATCGCAGGCATACTGGCGACCAAGCCTCAACAGGCATTGGCCCAAACAAAAGCCTGGCTCAATGAATTGAGCCCTGCACAAGCTCAAGCTGAGCGTGCTTTACGGGTGTCTCTTTCACTCACGGGACTGGATGAAGAGCAGAGGCTGCTTGAAAAAGTCTGGGGCAGCAATAAGTAGCTACAACTGGCGTGATGACCAGCAAGTAGCCGGACACATGCCGAACTTTTTTCAGCTCACTCGTTCAGAAACATGCTTTCGTCATCGGATTCTGGAACCGTGGCGGTTCTGAAGCGCATATGCTCTGAGCAGGTCTCCACGATGCTGGAATGGTTGGTATGGTGTGGACCGCGGAGAGCGTAGCCCAGACTTGTCACGGCGACAGGAAACGAACAGGCCAGACGCATCCCAAACGATTGGATTATGCCGAAGCAAAAAATTGCTTCTGGCGCGGAGTGCAGACTATGGCGAGCGGTCAGAACCCGTCACGGGGATGTTACCACCAGTTCAACATCGAAACACTCGAGCCTCGCGTGTTGCTTTCGGGCGATGGCGTGCAGGATGCAGGCGTTTCGCAGCTTGTATGGCGCGGTACCGAGTTTGATGTTTCACCAGGTGCATGGATCGTGTCATTCGATTCATACCTTGGAACAGAAGCTGCTCAACTTCGGGCACGACAAGTGGCTACCAGTCTGGGCGTGGTTGCTTCGGATTTCCAGGCAATCGGCAGAGGTCGCTGGGCCACTTTCACGACTGATTCGGCGCTCTCCGAGAATGCTGTTGATCAGCTTGTTTCAACCTTGTCTGATGTTTCAAGCATCGAGCCTGATCGCATTTACTCCCCCACTGCGATACCCAACGATCCATTTTTTACCAGCCAGTGGCAACACGAGAACACCGGTCAGCCGGTTTCGTTTCTCGGTCAGGGCACTATTGATGCTGACATTGACTCGAGCACAGCCTGGGATATCACCATCGGTACTCAGGATGTGGTCGTTGCGGTGATCGACACTGGTGTGGATCTGGATCACCCCGATCTTGCTGCCAATATATGGAATAACCCTGGCGAGATCCCCGGCAACGGCATTGATGATGATGGCAACGGATTCGTCGATGATGTCACGGGCTGGGACTTTGGTGAGCTTGACAACAACCCTGATGATGTGGTTGGCCACGGCACAGCAGTCGCAGGCTCGATCGCAGCGGTGGGCAACAACGGCATTGGTGTCGCAGGTGTGGCGTGGAATGTCAAGGTTTTGCCGCTCAAAATCGCAGATCGCTTTGGTGCGCTTCGCGTATCAGCGATTGTTGGTGCACATGACTATGCCACCATGCTCCGCAACAGTGGCGTGAACCTCGTTGCCTCCAACAACAGCTACGGCGGATATGCACCGGCGTTCTATTCTGAAGAACTTGTTGATGGTGACAACGCTGAGCGAGATGCTATCGCACAGTTTATTGCCTCTGGCGGCGTATTTGTCGCAGCAGCAGGTAATGGTGACCCCGGGACAGGGCAACCCATCGACAATGACGCTGAAACTCGCGCTTTCCCAGCATCGTACAACCTGCCAGGTTTGATCTCCGTGGCGGCGACTGATAACAACGATGCCATTGCCAACTTCTCAAACTTCGGTGCTGAAACCGTCGATCTGGCAGCACCTGGTGTTGAAATCTTCACGACCTTCATTGGTGGTGGGTATGGATTCATCAGCGGCACATCATTCTCAAGCCCCATCACAGCAGGTGCTGTCGCTCTTCTCAAGAGCTTCAAGCCCGATGTCTCGCCCGACGAAATCAGGCAAATCCTCATTCAATCTTCTGACCCATTGCCGTCTTTGCAGAACAAGACGGTTTCTGGTGGTCGATTGAATATTGCAGAGGCGTTGCGGATTGTTGGGTTGGATGGTCCGGTGGTGGTTTCGGTGGATCCGGGGCCGGTGGTGAGTTCGTTTAGTTC
>JAJDCZ010000005.1 GCA_029260555.1 Phycisphaerales bacterium | reverse complement strand
CATCACTGGCCCAGTAGTGCCTTGCTCTGCCCTAACAGCCCGTTGAAAAAGTTTCTACAACAGCGCAACCTCTGATCGATCTGTGCGTATGGGTTTTTGGCTGATTGTAATGAGTTATGGAGGGCTCGCGATGGCGATGGGCCAACGGCACCATCAACCTCATGCACTACACAGCGTGGCTGGCACGAGCAATGACAAAGACAAGTACGGGAGGGATTGCTCTTGGCCGTTGATCCACGCAACATCAGGCCCGGTGAGCTGTGCCGATTGCTCAACTCTACGCTGCTCGGTGAAGTGATCAGTGAACGGCAGCTGCGCCAACATCGCACCCGCGCTGGTTTGCGCGTGGCATCGGTCAGTGATTCAAGCCGGGTCGATCTGTTGCGCTATGCAGCATGGCTTGCTGGTCAACGCCATAAGCCCAAGCTCGAACTCAAACCCAAGCCCGACGAATTTGATGGCTACAACGCGCACCGCGAACGCGCCCGAGCGCGCAACATCGCTCTTTCACTTTTGGGTCGTGATATCGGTCAGATCCCCAAGGTGGTTGATCCTGAGCGCAAGGCCAGGGCAGAGACCGACTTCAGGTTCTTCTGTGAATCCTACTTCCCCCACGCCTTCACACTTGCCTGGTCGCCGGACCATCTCAAGGTCATTGCCAAAATCGAGCAGTCGGTACTCGTCGGTGGTCTCTTTGCCATGGCCATCGCACTCGACCACGAGCAGCGACCAGGTGAGTTCAAACACACCCTTGGCCATCCCCGTTGCATAGTGCGATGAATCGAACAATAATCGCCGAACTCGCGCGGGACGGCGTGCCATTGACACACGGTGCGTGCCTGGAAGATCAAACCATTGAGTGCGTTGCGTTGATCGATGCGTTTTCGACCGGTCGTCGCCGGGGATCGAGTTTATCAAGGACGAATGCAAATCGTTCCCAGAGTTCATCCGGGCATCGCCAGATGGTAAGAAGTTCCCTGTGATTTATTTTTCATGTGGCCATCCTGGCCTCCTTTCCGGTCATCCATGACCAGAGTCTTCATCGAGCAATTTAGGGGGTTTTGAGATAGTTTCTTTGTGAACTTCTAATGCTCATTGGTCGATTCAGATATTCTGAACCGACCAATCTGCGAATGCTGTGTAAGCAAATGGTGAGTTAACCAACCTCTAACTGAATCTGAACACGACCGTAACACGCCGCGCCATCGGTGTGGTCATACTCCGTCGGTATCAATCGTTTCGGGGTATTTCTCATCATCGGGTTTCACACGAGGTAACACATGGATATGAACAATAGGTACAAAAATAGAGCATTCACATTAATCGAGTTGCTGGTGGTCATCGCCATCATCGCCTTGCTCATCGGCATTCTTCTCCCTTCCTTGGGAAGTGCCCGCGCCGCGGCTCGCCAGATGGCCTGTGGCAGCAACCTCCGCTCCATCGCACAAGCCGTCGCACTCTACACCACCACCAACGACCTGTTCCCCCCCTCATATGTCTACGCCAGCGACGAAACCGGTGGGCAATGGAACCAGCGCGATCAGCTTGATTCCAACCCCACACCTGCAAATGGATACATCCACTGGTCATGGTCACTCTTTGATGGCGAAGTCGGCGGCGGCGGCATCCCGGAAAAAGCTTTTACCTGCCCTGGCGTAACAAGCGGCGGTGCCCCTCGTGCCAACCCGGGTGCCAACCCAGACGACTGGGAGCCAGGACAAATCAACGACCTTGGCAACACCGTGGGCTCAAACCTGCCCCGCGACAGGCAAGCCGCCCGTGTTGCATATACCGGCAACGCCGCCATCTTCCCGCGAAACAAGTTCAATATCGGTGCCCAAAGACAAAACCAGCTCGTGCGTGTTTCATGGGTCGATGGCTCCCGTGGCGGGGCTTCCAAAACAATCCTGGCAACCGAGTTTTACGACAACAGAGCATCGTGGACCTCGCTCGCATCAAACCTCAACGGCGTGATCAAAAGCCATAGACCCGTCACCCCATTCCTTGGGCGCAGTGCAGGCACAAATGTCTATAACGAGCCAAACAGCGGCAATGTCGCAAGATTCGTCTATCCAGCAAAGGACGACATCCTTGATGACAACGAGCTTGGTTCAAACATGATCGACAACGCCAACTCGACACTCAACGCCGTGGGACGACACCACCTCAACGGTAAAGTGAACTTTTCGTTCGTCGATGGCCATGTCGAAGTCCACACCATTAGAGAAACCATTAAACAACGCCTGTGGGGAGACCGATTCTTCAGCCTCACCGGAAACAACAAAGTCGATATGAAGTTCAACAGATGGGATTGATGATTTCAGGCCTGGAGGAGCCTGAGTTAATGTTTTTACAAGAGAGATGTTTCTGGTTCTAATCCAAAAGGAGAGTATATCGTGATGAATAAAAAAATGACCTGTCTCAAAATTGTTGCCGCTGCAGGCTTGGCTGTAACACTGTCTTCTGTGGCTCAGGCCCAACCGTTCCTGATCAATGGCTCTGGTGCTTCACTGCTGGCTTCATTCTTCAAAGCACCCGCCTCAACCAACGACTTCATTGATGTCAACACCAATGGACTCCTGGCAATCGATGGCGATCAGCTCGCCCCAACCGTCAATGGCTCAGAATACTGGCAACAAACCTATCGCATCGTCGGCTCTGGCAGCGGCTTTGCCGAAATGCGCGACTGGGGCGTGAGCTACGCCACCGGCGTTGATGGAGACCCCCTTAACCTCACTCTCGACTGTACCTTCTCAGAAGAATCCCTCTGGAATCGGACCGTCTTCTGCAGTGCAGGTGTCCCCACCGGGCCATACAACAGCTTCAACCCGGGCGGTTCACCAACACGCTCGCTCATGGATGGCTCATACCTCGTGACATCCAGCACCGATCCCGCAATCAGTGGCGTATCAATCGACTTCTCCTCACTGGATGTCCCCGTCAGCTGGTTCACAACCAACCCCAGCGGCTCAGCATCCTTCAGCCTCGTTCCCGGTGCCCCTGGCTATGGCACAAACTCACGACAGGCAACAGACAAAACTGGCACAGCCCTCTCCCAGGGAAACCAGCTCAAAAGCCTTTCCAGCCCCAACGGCCACACCCTCAACACCAGCACCACAACCCCCGATAGCCTGACCGTCTTCGATTCTCCAATCACTCTCACAACCATTGCTGCCATCGTCAACTTCGGCGTTGGCATCCAGCAAATCAAAATGTCAGACCTCCGCCACTTATCCACCACCGGTCGGCGAATCAATGGTGAAAACCTCATGGCTGTCACCCGCGACTCAGGCTCAGGAACTCGCAATGCATTCATGAACGGCATCTGCCTGGACCCCTCCTGGGGTGTCGGCGAAAATATCGGCTCACGAACCGTCTTCAGCACAAATGACCGCGCCGGACCCGACTATCAGCCCTCCAACAAGGGCGGTTCATCACGCATGGAATCAACCTGCAAAAACACTCGACTTGCCATCGGACACACCGGTGCTGAGCGAGGCATCTCCAAAGGCTGGCTTAACGGCAGCCAACTCGAAGTTCTCGCTGTCCAGGCTGACCTCAAAGGCGGAACGGTCTACGCCAGACCCACACTTGACAATGTGCTCAGCGGCAGCGCCGATGCCTACAACATCATCGGCAACGAAGTTATCGCAACCATCGGCGATCCCAGATCCGCCCCCGCCAATCTCGGTGGATGGGGTTGGGACATCGCAGAAACTGGTCCAAACATTGACCCCGTCCAGCCCATGCGAAATCCCCAGGCAGCTGCCTATGTCAACAATATCACTCGCTCCATCGATGCCTTTGTCAGCGTCCCCGGTGCAGTCAACACCCTCTTTACCCCAGGCGAGTTCCTCGCCACGCAGTTCCTGCTCGTCGCAGCAGCCAACTTCGTCAACGACACCTCACCAAACCCCAATGACCCCTGCATCAACATCATCCCCAACCCAAGCTTCAACCAGAGCCTCCAGGACTTCATCCGCAATCAATCCGGTAATGTTCTAGGCCGAGTTGAGTATCAGAACTTCAACACAAACTCCGCAGGCCTCGTCCCCACTAGAACCACTTCCGTCGCTTACTCTGATTCCACAGCTCCAGGCGGATCGCCCACCGGACAGTTCTATGTCAACCAGGCTGGCACCCAGGTTTCCTACGCTGGTGCTCTGGCACTTCGCAACAAGATCGCAGGCGACTTTGATGGCGATGGCGCTCGCACTCCCACAGATGTCCCCCAAATGCTCGCTGCCCTGGCACAACGCAACGGCGGCCCCGTCTGGAACGCCCCCGCAGGAATCTACGGTGCCGGTGCTGGTCAAAGCGCCATCATCGAAGTCCTCGGCGACTTCAACTGCGATGGCAACTTCAACAGCGAAGATGTCCGCTACTGGGCTGATGGCCTGCACATGGTCAACAACCAGCTCGACCGCAATGCCGGGTACACCGCTGTGGATAATGCTTTTGGCGGCAACTTCTTCAACACCACCATCGCAGGTGTAGGCACCTACGCCAACGGCGACAGCCGCGCAGATATCGTCGGTGCCAATGGCCTCACCACCCGTGGTTTCACGCCCACAGCCGATGGCGTCATCGACCAGAACGATGTCGATTATGTGATCGCACAGTTCACCAACAACCCCTTCGTCACCGATGGTCAGGCCAACTGGAACAACACCGCCGAAGCCGCTGGCTTTGACCTCTCTGCAGACATCACAGGCGACCTCATCGTCGATCAAAACGATGTCGATGTCATCCTCGCCATCATCAATGGCCCATGCCTGGTCGATCTCAACCACGACGGCAATGTCGATGTTCTGGACTTCTTCTCATTCATCACACTCTTCAACACCGGTGATGCTGCTGCCGATCTCAATACCGATGGCAATGTCGATGTGCTGGACTTCTTCACCTTCATTTCGCTCTTCAACGCCGGCTGCCCATGAGTCTCTTAGAAGAAACTCGGTGAAATAACCTGCTGAGAACCCCATGTGAGTGCGGCTCTGCTGTCTTCGGACAACAGGGCCGCTTTATTTAATCAACAACAACCTCTGCTCTTTTTATCAATAAACTTGAACCATCAGCCACATCTAACGCACACCGTCAAGTTCAATAACCAAACAAGTCAGGGCTAACTCAAACAAGCCGTGCCTGTAGCAAGCAATCTTTGCAAGGCCTTTTCGGCTATGACTACGAGCCCCGCTCCCTTATGGGTCTTTTGCATCAAGTCCACAAGTACTTGCGTCAGCAATGAGTTGCGTCCATGCTAGATCCTTCACCCCTGAAGGAGACCAGTATGTAACGCGAACTCTTTGCTTTGATACTTTGGACGCTTGATGATGTACGGCATAGCCCTTGCAAGTGTCATTATACCGATCGTGACATCCTCGTGATGCTGCTCTGGGCGGTTGTGCATGATCGTCCCATCGACTGGGCCTGCAAACGCAAGAACTGGCCGCCCCATGATCACACGCGGGCGTTGCTCAGCGGCTCGACCATGAGCCGGCGGTTACGCTGCGATTCGGTCACCGATCTGCTGCAGCGATGGCTGCTGGCGATGAACTTTGTGTGCGACGGTGGATGTCATAGACTTCTTCATAGACTGATCCTCCAAACAAAGACCAGATTACTCCACAAAGTCTCACGCTACGAGTGGGTCAAGATTTGGGTTTAAGCGCAAAGTGCAGGTCTTTGGTGCATGCTCAGCGGTCTTTTAGCTGCTTTGATTGGCGCTGAGAATAGCTCCAAACATGAAAAAACTTCGCTGAGCGAACAGAATTGTCTTGACACCACCGGCGGTATCCTGTATTTTGATGATCGAGAGACAATTTTACATAGGAGCTGATCTGGCTGCACAAGCTCACGGACAGGCACGCAAGATGAACCTTGCGAGACATACATAGGAGACAGAGACAATGAAACAAATGGAACTTTCGCGTGAACTTGGTGCAACGCTGACCGCCTCTCTGGCTGTCGGAGTGGTTGCAGGATCAGCTGGGGCTTCAATCGTAACTGTGATGGACCCGGGGCAGACCAACATAACCTCAGGACAGGCGACAGCACTGTCAGTGTTCAGCCCTTCGCTCACACTGACGCCCCTTGATCCTTATTACGGCACAAACCTTGCACCCAACTCAGTTAACATGGCATTCAGCGCTGGCTACTACGGAACCTTCGGCTTCATCCGTGGCAACCTCCTGCCTGCCAATGCACCAGTGCCTCTTGATACCCCCGCGCTCATGCGGTCCGGCGGGCAATCACTGGCGGTCGGTGGATCTACCGTTGACATTGGTGCCAACTTCGATATTCCTTTCATGCAGTCCGGTTACTACGGCAACACCCTGCATGTTGCCCAACTCGCCACATCCCAGGGTGACTTTAACATGTTCGCCTATACGGACGGCGACTTTGGTTACATCGGATATGCTGCCAGCGATCTCTCAAACTTTGGGTACATTCAGATGCAACGCCAAAATCTCACATCCTGGTCGCTTATTGGATATCGCTATGGAACAGCTGGCGAACCAATCACGATCCAGGATCTCACCGTACCAGCACCCGCAGCATTGGCTCCACTTGCTGTTGCAGGTCTGTTCTCGGGTCGCCGCAAACGGCGCGCCTCCTGATCCGAAGACGACTCCCTTGCATAGATGTGTGCATCGACACCGCTGAGGGGTAACCTTCAGCGGTGTTTTTTCGACCTGGTTCTTACCTGATATTCATTTTTGAAATGGCATGAGGAGCGGTTATTGTGGAACGACTGGCCAAAAAAGTAATCCTGTTTGGATGGGATGCTGCGGACTGGGATATTGCCAGACCTCTGATGGACAGCGGGCAGATGCCGTATCTCAAGGCACTTTGCGATGCCGGCTCCTATGGACCGATTTGCAGCATGGTTCCGATGCTCTCGCCCATTTTATGGACAAGCATTGCCACAGGAAAACAGGCGGACAAACATCAGGTTCTCGGGTTCACCGAGCCAGACCCGGTTGCCCAGGACGGCTCGATTCGCCCTGTGCGAAGCGACTCTCGCAAAGTCAAAGCCTTGTGGAACATCCTTGACGAAGCAGGTATTCGTACTTGCGTGCTGAACTGGTTTGCCAGTTATCCCGCAGAGCACCTTCAAAACGGGATCATTGTCAGCAACTTCTTTGCCAAGCCTTACAAGATCGAAAAAAAAGGCGAGCCTGACCGTGTCGGTGCCCGTGGCTGCTGCTGGCCAACACGCCTTGAAAAAAGCCTCTCTGACACTGTCATCACCCCTCCCAAAATGCGGTTCAGCGACATCGTTCAGTACATTCCCCAGATCGCGGATATGTCCGAAGAAGATGTTAAGAACGATCCACTTATGCTTCAGTTCAACAGAATGTATTGCTCAATGGCCAGTTTGCAAATGGCAACAACAAAGCTCGTGCAACAGGAAGACTGGGAGTTTCTGGCCATCTACCACGGCGCTATAGACACCTTCGGCCATGCCTTCATGGACTTCCGGGCTCCCAAACTTGACCGCGTAGACCAAGACAAGTTTGATCGCTACAAAGGTGTGATGGACACAATCTATCGCGAGCACGATCAAATGCTTGGCGATCTCATCGAACTGGCAGGCGAGGATACCGCGATCATAATTGTGTCTGACCACGGATTCCATCATGCTGAAAGTCGCCCCACCACCTCCAGCCAGATCGACATGGGTGATCCCGTTGCGTGGCACCGCCCGTATGGAATGGTAGCAATGGGCGGCGAGGGCATCGCCAACACTGATTCGCCGATTGACGATGCAGGGCTTTTGGATCTCACCCCTACAATTCTTCGCCTGTTCGGGTTGCCAATCGCAACAGACATGCCCGGCAAGGTGCTGATATCCGCGCTTGATATCGATGATGATGGCACCATCGACAGCGTCTGGACCTATGAAGGGGACGAACCTTTCCAGGCTGATCTGGGAGATGATCTCACCGACGACCCCTGGGCAACCGAAGAGATGGTCCGCTCGTTGATGGAACTTGGATATGTAGAAGAAGGCGAAGACAAAGCCAAGACCGCAGTATTCAGCCGACACTTCTGCCTTGGTCAGGTGTACGCTTCGCAGGATCGGGTAATCGATGCTCTGGCAGAGTTTGATGCGGCTGCCAAAATCGATCCCGAAAAAGCCAAAGCCATCGATCAGATCCGCCTGCGAACCGCTGTGCAAGGCGGCTACCCAGAGTTGGTTGAAAAGCTCGCCCATGAACTTGAAGATCGCATGTCTGAACCTTTGCGGAAAGCTTTCCAAGGCATGGTCCTGGTCCGCCGTGGGCAGATCGACGAAGGTGTTGCCATACTCAAATCCATAGTAGAGTCGCTGGCAAATATCTCGGGTGTAAACCAGTCCATCGGCATGATCCTGCATCGGGTTGGTATTGACGAACTTGCCCTTCAGTACTTGGAGATATCGCTCACGACCGAAGGGGATCTGCCCAAGACTCGCTTTGCTCTGGGTGTGACATATTGGAAACAAGGCAAACACGAACAGGCCGTGACGGAGATCATGCGCACCATTCAGTTGCGACGCTTTAACCCCAAGGCACATTATTTCCTGGCCACCATGCTGACAGCAATGGACGAACGCGATCTTGCGTGCAAAGCAATCGACGCTGCGATCAAGCAATGGCCTACATATCCCATGGCGCACGCACTCAAGGCGCAAATCTGCCTTGCCTCGGATGATCGTGATGGTTTTGAAAAACATAAAACCATAGCCCTGGAGCACAATGACAGACTCGTAAGCCATGACTTTGAATGTTCGCCGTTCGGCGCTATGGGCACCGCCTCTACAGGTCTGGAAGAGATAGCCGATCTGCTCGAGCCTCAAAATGTACAATCTACCTGAAACACCGTCAGGCAATCCCACACGGAAGGACAACAATGAAACTCTGGACCCGCTTCATCAGGATGCCCCTGCGTTTTGATGTTGATCGCTTGCGCCATGAGGTTGAGGCGTTCACGCCCGATGAATGGATCCCCCCACCCGCACGGCTTTGCTGGCAATGATGCCATGCTCCTCGTCACCGCAGGAGGTAAACAAAATCACAAGACCATCGGCGCCATGGCACCAACACCAATGCTGGATAAATCCCCTTACCTCAAGCAGGTCATGGCTGCTTTCAATACCATCGCAGGGCGAACCCGGCTCATGCGTCTGCAAGGCGGCGCCAATGTCACTGAGCACGCAGATACAAACTATTACTGGCACGATCATGTCCGCATCCATGTCCCCATCATCACACATCCAAGTGTCGAGTTTTTGTGCGATGGCATGTCGATCCATATGCCACCCGGCGAATCATTTATCTTTGATACCTGGCGCCTGCACGATGTCATCAACCATGAAAAGATGGCCAGGGTACACCTCGTCTTTGATACCGTCGGAACACCCGCATTCTGGAACATGGCAACTCAAGGCACAGATCTCATCGCATCAGAACAGAATCAATCCGGGCAGAGTTCAACTTTCGTCCCCTTTGATCCTGATGCAGCACCCGAGCTTGCCTTTGAACAGCACAACGCTCAGGTTGTGATGACCCCTGGCGAGGTCGATCTGCTGTGCCGGGAAATAGGTGAGCAACTCGACAGCACACCCTCCGGTGCTGCTGAAGCAGCCACCCAGTTTACTCGCATCCTCGATCATCACAGGCACGCATGGCGCTCGCTGTATGCAGTGAATGGCACAACCCGTGAAACACTTGGTCAATACATGCATCTGCTTCAACAACTTCGCCGCTCACTACAGCCGTTTGTCAGCCTGAGGCTCGCCAGCAACACCATGTCAGCTGCCGATGTCGCCCAGTCATGGCTGATCGCTCCCGCACTGAACCCCGATCTGGCTGAAGTTCCCATCTCTATTAACACAACAAACAACACTGTTTCCCCAACCGTCAGTTTACCGAATAAAGAGCCAGAGCACACAACACGCATTCTGGATCGCCCCGTCTTCATCCTGGCTGCTCCCCGATCCGGCAGCAGCTTGCTCTTTGAAACCCTGAAGCAATCAGATGATCTTTTTTCACTGGGCGGCGAAGCCCATGGCGTCTTCGAGTCAATCCCCGCATTACATCCCGCATCTCGAGGCTACACCTCCAACCGCCTCACAGCACAGGATGCCGCTACAGATATCACCAGACATCTGCGCATGCGCTTTGTTCAGGGTGCTCGTAATAACCAAGGCAAGCTGTTCCTGCAGATTCCTGCATCACATCGACCGTCACACATACGCTTCATCGAAAAGACGCCCAAGAACTCGCTGAGAATACCCTTCTTGTCAACACTCTTTCCAGATGCCTTGTTTATTCACCTTGTCCGAGATCCCTGTGCCAATATCGCATCTATCATCGAAGCCTGGATGAGCCAAAAGTTCATTACCTACCCAGACCTTCCTGAGCCAATGGAACTGGAAGATTGCCAGACACACGGCTGGTCGCTGCTTCTTACTGATGGATGGCGGACATACCGTAACAAATGCATTGCAGATGTCGCAGCCTTTCAATGGGCATCAGCGCACAACACAATCCTGGCAGATCTCAAAGACATCCCCGACAATCGAATGTGCCGAGTCGAGTATGAATCGTTCCTCCATGACCCTGCTCAGGAATTAAAGCGACTCTGTCAGTTCATAGGCGTGCCCTTCTCAGGCAGCATCACTCAACTCGCCTTTGATTCTCTCCCGCATTCGCGCTTCACACTCACCCCCCCAGAGCCGGACAAATGGCGCAGCCGAGAACAGGAAATCATGCGCGTACTCCCAAGGCTCAAAGACCTTATCAAACAACTCAGCTGCGCTGACACCACGCTCTGAATGATAAACTTCCGTGCATGCTGACATAGACCAGCACGCACGGAAGTTTGTTAGTTACAACCTCGTGCAAACTCGGTCACAAAGCAGAAGAAATCCAGAACATCAATGGCACCATCGCCATTGCAATCTGCCTTCAGATCCGAGTTTGCAAAGGCGGTGACAAAGCAGAAAAAGTCCAGAACATCAACTGCGCCACTTCCATCGCAGTCCGCCAGACACGGAGCACCAATCAAATCCTGAACCGTAATTGACTCTCCCGCTGTTCCATAGCGATATCCGATCAGACGCCATGTTGTCAGGTTTTCCCGTTGCATCTGAATATACCCGAAGTTTGTAAGATCGCTCTTTGCATATCCAATGTAGCCAAAGTCGCCATCTGTATAGGCGAACATGTTGATATCACCTTGCCATGTCGCAATTTGTGCAAAGTGTAAATAGTTGCCATAGTAACCAGCCTGCATGAAAGGCACATCAAAGTTGCTGGTAGATCCGATGGTCATTCCAGCAATTGCCATGGCGCTGTTACCCGATTTTATCAGCGCAGGCGTCTCCAGAGGCATCGTGGGTGGATTACCTGACACAAGATTGCCACGAATAAACCCAAAGGTACCATAGTACCCAGATGCAAACCCCATATTCACTGATTCAACTGCAAAGTTAGTACCATAGTAAGGGTCAAGAGGCGTAAATGTTAGAACGGGACTAAACACAGATAATACACCCGGTGAACCGGTTGTCGTCATGATATTCTGTGCCGGGTCAATCACCGTGATGATTTCCGCACTGGCACTTCCTGCTGCCATGCCAACTGTCAAACTCGTCGCAAGTGTTACACCAAGACTCTGGGACAGGTCGCTACTGATCATACTATTTGCTCCTTTTTAAACTCATACTCTAAAAAACAACATCCCGGCATGGGTGTATTGCTCTTTCCAATGGCAGGCTGAATACCTAAACCTGCAGCAGTGTTACTCTTTTATCATTCACTCCCCGTACATGCTGCTTCCGCCCAACACATGGCAGCACCCCCAGCGCAGTCCGCGGGTATCTCCAACCCCACTAGTGCAAGAAGACTCGGGCCAACATCAATCAGGCGATGCTCAGCTCCTTGTTGACCAGCTGCATGTCCTTTCATGGGCAAAGACGAGATATAGATCCCCTCCCAGTCATGGTTCGCAGAATCCGGCCCCGTATCATTTTCGCGAGAAAGAATCCTCGCATTACTTTGCCCATCAGGGTTACCGACGCTCCCAATACTTCGCCAGCCCATGTTCCCAAAGTAGACCATCAGATCGGGAGGCACGCCATTGGTTTCTTTGTATATATGACCGGGTCTAACCACGCGGGTCCCCAGATCCTCATCGTCAAATCCCGTAATGGCTGCGATGCGAGCCGACAGCTCGTCACAAAGCGTATCATATTGATTCGGCATCACCGGCCCGTCAGGCTCGCGACCACTCACATTAATAAACACCCGCGCGTAATACCCGCCTTCAGACCACGCCCGTGTTCGCTTCCAGTCAATTTTTAACCTCGGCGTAGGCGTCGGCTCGCCAGGGTACTCTTCCAGCACAAGATATCCCTCACGAACCAGCCATTCATTAATGCACACCCCGCCAATCATCGGCCTGGCACCATGATCCGACACCACCATCACATGCGTTTCAGGTCCAAGAGCCTCCAGCAACTCACCAATCTTGCTATCCAGCAACCGATAATATTCTGGAATGGCATCCACAAAAGGATTGTCCGGCCCAGCATATGAAGGATGACCAGGATCATAAAAATGCCAGAACCCGTGATGAAGCCGATCAGTACCGATCTCGACCATAAAAAACAAATCCCAAGGCTTAGTCATCACCAGATGACAGGCCAGATCAAATCGACGCGATGTCATCGTGCGAATCGTCTCCAGCAATGGCGTTTTGTCCGGCGTTCTATAATCCGTCGCATCGATAATGTAATCACCAACCGCCTCTTGAATCTCATCTCGAAGACCTGCGGGGTGTGTATAAGGCAACTTGGTATTCGGCGCCAGAAACCCTGATATCTGTATGCCTTTCACCGCTCGAACCGGAAAGGTCTGAGGCACACCAATCGTAATTACATCCCGATCAGCTTTGGAAAAATGATCCCAGAGACGAGGCTTCCTGATGGCAGCTGATGTTGCCACTGAGTATGCACTGTAAGAATGGTCACGCCGATTGCGAAAACCATAAACACCAAGCTGACCCGCATCATAACCACTGGTCATAACCGCCCAGGCTGGCACGGTAATGGGAGGATCGCATGATCTGAGTACGCCATAGGTTCCGGTATTCATCAATCGTGACACGTTGGGCAACTCATCACGCAAGCGATCAAAGACTATGCAAGGCGGCGCACAATCCAGACCAATCACCGCAATGCGCTGCCGACTCGTCATAAAAGGCTTCTCGCTGAATATACGCCTGCTTCAAAAGGGCTTGCCAGCATCATCAATGGCTGTTTCATCAAGGACATCCTGCAGAAAACGCCGCGATGAATGCAAAGAAGTCCAGAACATCAATGTTACCATCACCAGTGAAATCTGCGGCTGCATCACCTGCAGCAAATGCTGCAATGAATGCAAAGAAATCCAGAACATCAATGTTACCATCACCATTCAGATCAACCGGGCAAGACGGGATCTGCTCCGGGCTGGTTGTATATATGCCCTCAGAGCCATCAAGAAAACTTAGACGAAAGACAACATCGCCGCTGTCGTTATACGGAATTCGCCTTCCATCACTCGTTGTGTTGCCGAATGTTGCGCCCCACATATTAATGGTCATAACAAGCTGAAGGTTTGACCCGTCACCCATGACATCCCATGGATTACCAAAATCAAAAGCCTTGGCAATCAGGCTGTATGAACCGGGCGTATCCTGAAGCCATATCCCCTGTTGACCATCGTTGGTTGTTGCAACAAACGCCAGCCGGGCATCGGCATTGAGAAACAGAGCTTGAAAACCAGTAAAGACCAGCCCAGCGGTTCCCGGTGCAACATCCCCTTCGCGTACTTCCAGATTAACCGTCAGGCCGCTGCGATTGGACCAGATGCCCCTGTCATTGGCCGGAGTCACACCACCTCGACCCGGAAACAGAACCGCATGAAACACGGTCGCACCATTGTCCGCAAGCATTGAGGTCGCAAGATCAAGAAAAGTAAACGCGGCTCCCGCAGGCGTCCCCGGCGCAGGATCGCCAGGTGCTGCCAGTTGAACCGCAACCCCGAAAAATCCTTCCGAACGCAAGTCAGAGTCTTCCCCAAAAACCATCGTCGTCGAAGAAAAAGTCATCATGCCTGAGGAGTTAATACTCTGAACCATAGGTGTGCCTAACGCCACGCGCCCACCAGGGAGTACATCACCATCACGGTAGATGATCTCACGACTCCCGTTCCGGTTAGACCATGTCGCTTGGTCAAATCCAATCGCTGCACCATTGGCATGTCTTTCCCAGTGATTGTAAATGCCACTGCCTGTCAAAAAGGGAAACCCGCTGGTAGTAAACTGTGCTGCCGGAAAACCCGGCAAAGGCATATTGCCTCTGTAGAAGGTTTCCAGCGTACCACTCGTGTCATCTACAATCACATCCCAGTCATTATTCTGGAAGGTCCGGGGAAAAACGCGGGAGCGAATCATGTACCGCCCATCATCACGCATGTTAATGTACGATCCCCACCAGAACTCTTCCCGTAGCCCATCAGCCATACCAAAGATGGTCCCGGGATACCCCGGCAACCCGGTCACACCCTCTCGAATGGCCAGATGCAGTTGCCCGCCACCTTCTGTATAAAGAGTATCGTCGTGGAGCAAGTCAACCCCCAACCCACGAAGCCCAACCTTGAATCCCACGCGACCAGAATCAGTAATATTAGGATTGAACGGAATATGTAGAACTGAATCCGAAGCACCAAATCGGCCATACACCGTCCCCACAGGAGCATCAACCGCCTGATCTCCTTCTCGAGCCAGTAGCGAAAGCTGCCCGTTTCTATACACCCAGAGTCCCGTATCGTTCGCCGCAGTAACACCGGGCCCAGCAATCGTTCCAACAAAGACCATATCACCAGCATTGTTCATCACCGGGTTCCCAGCCGTATCTTCATCCGCCTGAAAAACTGTGAAAACAACCCCCGCACCCAACCCCGGACCAAACGGCCCATCTGTCCCAGTCACCGCCACCGGGCGCGGCGGAACTGCAATTGCTCCACCTGCTGACAAGGCAAGCACCGCAGCTAAAACTGCGACCGGAACCCGTTTGAAATCCTGTGAACTCATCCCCATGCTGTGTATCCAGTCTCTGGCAATCATGTGTAAATCCTTGATGGTCAATACTTTTGATCAAAAACGCAACGAATTGTGACGCAACATAAACCCCACACCGAAATGGTACAGGCTTTTTGAACCCAATGCAAGAGAAAAACATTTTCGCTGAGCGAAAGTTTGTCAAATCACAAAATTCCTGTAGCATCATTCGTGACAAGCTGATAATATAGTAGGACATGGTACAAAACCGCTTTGACATGACAGGAACAAATGATGAACATGATGCCGCTGGTGCTCTTGAAGAGCGGATTGGCTCCGTAGGCAGCAATCTTTCCCAGGCCATTGACAGGCTGTTGCTTGCCTTGCCTGATATGCCCACCCACCCCAGAGATATTTCCCGCTCGCTGGGTGTGAGCAAAGACTTGTCCAGCAAGTTGCTCATCGCGATACGCCAGCGTGACCCTCTGGCAGCAGCCCATTACATGCCAGGCCCCGAAGCACTGCGAAAAGTTCTTCACGCAGCATCGACTCGCCCCGTCGCATCTGATGTTGTTGATCAGCTCAGCGCTGCAGTTCAGGCCTTTGAAGATCTGATGCAATCCGAAGCGGGCAGCCGCGATGCCCTGGATGCCATGATCAGTGCCTGGCTCCCAGAAGCCCGCGCTCGCTTTGAGATGATCAATCGACAGGCTGCCAGCAAAGCCATGGCAAACATCAAAGGGCTCACGATGCAAACCAGCATGCATACCACCCTGGTTCATCCCTCAGAGCAAGGCGACAAGCATGATGTCATCAATATCTTCGGCTTGGTCGGTCTTCGCCGAGTTCGACCGGGAACCCCCATACGCATCTCGACCAGCATGGCTGGCCCCGGCGCAGAAGATCAGCGTGCTCTCACAATTGATGGCGAACCCGTCGATGTCCATTCCGCCGATACGCTGCTTGCCGAGTTCTGTTCCCAACCTTTGCCACGGATCCGCACTCAAAAGTTTGGTCCTTTCATCTACTACTTTGTCGAGAGCAATCGCGTTGGGCTGGGGTCAGCTGCAGACCTGTTCTTTGCTGAGTATGCCTCGCAGTTTATGGACAAGTTCAACCCGCCACCTGCACTTCGGGCCAGTTTCTCTGCACCTGTTGAGATCCCCACTCGTCAGCTTGTCTTTGATGTCTTCCTGCACCGGGATGTTTGGCCTGGCGTTGAACCAGAGCTGAGCATCTACGACACCGCGTTGTACGGCGAGGTCAATATCAACGACCGACACCGCGACATCGATCAACTTGATCTGCTCGATTCGATCACCCCGCTCGACTCAGGCATGACCTCTTGCCGTGTCTCCAGCATCCCGCGCTATACCTACATGCTCAACCATGCCTGTCAGCGCCGCGGGTGGAACCCCGATGCCTTTCGAGGCTATCGATGCCAGACCCAGTATCCCGTCTATGGCTCACAGGTCATCATGGCCTTTGATCGCCGAAGCCCCACCTCCATATAAACCCGCAACAACCCACCAGGTATACACAGACTGGTATAACTAAAAACACACCCACCTGGTCCTGTTACCAATGTTGCTGGTCAATGATCCATGCTGTTGTGCAGACCGCTCGCTAATCTACTGACATCCCACCACAAACACAACAGTAACAAGCACATCAATCTTGAATGGTGCGTTGTCATCCGTAATCCCTTGCCCAAATAAACGAGTTCCTGCAGCACCCCCTGGTGCTGCCCCGATGAGGCCTAAGCATGGGCCAAACTCGCTGGCAGCCAAATATAGTCACCTTCAGAGATCACGCATTGCACAATGTGATCCCCCAACCTGCCTGGACAAGACATCTGACACAAGGACACTTGTTCGCTGAGCGAAATATTCACGACAAACACTCGCCTTGTTATAGCTTTAAAGCCGTATTTCAGGTATCCTCAACCCCATGATCAACAACCTGCCTGGCAAAATACGATCATCTGGAAAGAGCCCAGGTAGTCACGATTTTGAAGTCGCCATTGGGCGCATCGGCAGTCAACTCTCTCGTTGCGTCATGCAACTCCTCGCAGCACTGCCAGATGGGACCAAGCGCCCAGCAGGTCTCTCACGCGTTCTAGGCATCAACAAAGACCTGTCCAGCAAACTCCTGATTGCCTCTGGCAAACGCGATCCCCTGGCCGCTGCCTATTACATGCCAGGCCCTGAAGCCTTACGCAAGGTTCTCAGCGCCGCAATGGAACGCGATGTTGATCAGGCAATCCTCGATGAACTCAATGATGCTGTCCAGAATTTCGAGTCGCTCGTTCGTGACGAAGTTGGTGGCCGAACCTCGCTGGATGCAATGATCAGCGCCTGGCTCCCTGAAGCACGAACTCGATTCGAGATGGCCAACCGCCAGGGGGCATACAAAGCCATGTCCAACATCAAGGGGCTGACGACAGATGTCACTCTCCATGCCGTACTTGTGCATCCGTCCGAGCAATCCAGACCACATGATCTGGTCACACTCCTTGGGTGTGTTGGCCTCAGACGAATCAGACCCGGTGTCCCAATTCGCATTTCGACCGGAATGGGTAGCCCAGGCTCAGAAACTCAACAGCCACTGACTCTCGATGGCAAACCCATGGATGCCTTCTCCGCAGACTCGCTCCTTGCCGATTTCTGCTCTCAACCCCTGCCTCCCATCGAATTCCACAAACAAGGTGCATTCGTCAAGTATGTCGTTGCCAGCGACCGCCTCGGCTTGGGATCGAGTGCAGATCTGTTCTTCGCCGAGTACGCCAGCGGCTTTCTTGACCAATACAATCCATCGCCCGGGCTTTGCGCCAGCCACTCAGCCGATATCGAAATCCCCACCAGGGAACTGCTCTTTGATGTCTTTTTACATCGAGATGTCTGGCCCGGTGTCGAACCGGAACTCAACACCTACGACACCGCCCTCTATGGCGAAGTGAATGTCAACGATCGCTCTCGGGATATCGATCGACTTGATCTGCTGGAATCAATCCAGCCCCTGGGCACTGGCATCTCCGCCTGCCGCGTTGCCAGTATCCCGCAATATGTCAACATGTTGCGTTTCGTCTGCAAACGAAGAGGGTGGGATCCAGATGCCTTTCGAGGGTTCCGCTGCCACACCCATTACCCCGTCTATGGCTCACAGTTAATCATGGCCTTTGATCGACGCTCTCCAACAACCACCAGAACAAACCCCCCAGTATAACCACAGACTGTATTTGGCAAGGCCCCGCCAAGAGCGAAACTGTTTGCGTAGTTGGTGGTTTATCGTCTCCGCCAAAGGCTGACCGATTACACGAAGATCGTGGAGGAGATCGAATGCCACTGTGTGGCCTGCCAAACGCCATATGGTTATCCTGTTGTTACCCTGAGTAAAGGAGAATCAGGTGGCAAAGAAGAGAAAGAAAAAAACAGATAGCTGTAATATCAGGGGTGATGCATCTAGGAAGGGTAAGTTACCCAAGGTGGCTGGCAAGAACCCTGACCTGGACTCATGTGTTTGCGAGGATAAAGACACTTCTCAGCAGGCCAAAGAAGAACAAATACAAAAATACAAAGAACGCTTTGCCCAGATTGCAGTTGATCTTGAACGCCAAATACAAAGAATGTCACCTGCTTTGCCCAAACCTACTTGGGACAATATTCAGCCTTTAAGTGTTCACATCAAGAATGCAGTTGTGGATGCCCTGAAGGAGAAAGAACCTCAAGCATCGACTTGCACGCAGAAATTAGAAGCAGATGGGAGTGGGCCATATATGCCAGCCCGATGGTTCCGTGACAAGTTTGGTATTCCTGCATCCAGACTTCGTGCGGCACTACGCGGCGGTCGACTTGCAGCGATAAATGTAGGGCAAAAACGCCCGCGTTACAACTACTCAGTCTCTGATGCAATATCCCTGTGGCCAGAGGACGGCATTTATCTTCCTGACAGTTCGAGTTGAGCGGCTATGTTGAGCGGCTATGACCGACCGCGAGCGACTAACACCGGCTAAGTGCTAGCATCGAATTGATCTGAAACTTGAGTATTCCATACTAGGGGTATGGCATCCAAGACTTTTATTCCTTTGCACGCATTATCGCAACGACTCGGTCTGCCTGTGGCTTGGCTCAAGGCTGAAGCTATAGCGGGGCGGATTCCTTCCTTGCGCATCAGTCGGCGGTTCATGTTTAACCCTAATGCGGTTGAGCAAAACCTGATCAATCGTGCTAGAGCTTCACGCGGGAAGGGGGGTGCGCTGTGACTGGCGGTACAAATGCATCCAAATCAACTCCAGCTGTCAGTCGATTGTTGACCTACCGCCAAACTGGCGACTTGCTGGGCGTGACAGAACGCACGGTCTGGACACTGGTTAGCAGGGGTGAGTTGCCTGTAGTTCGGTTTGGCCGATCGGTACGCATTGATCCTACCGATCTTCGAGTATTCATCGACAAATCCAAGAGCCACAACCCGTGTGCAACTACAGGGAGGGGTAACAATGACCTCCATTGAGTTGCTGTTGTCGAAACTGTCTCATGTTAAACCTCGTGGAAAAGGTTGGATAGTTCGATGCCCAGCGCACGATGACCGGAACCCGAGTTTGTCGATTACCGAGGGGCAAGATGGAAGAATACTGATTCATTGCCATGCGGGTTGTAAAACAAAAGCAATCCTTAGCGAGATCGGATGGAACCTCAGTGACCTCACGCCTGACAATGGCACACAGACCAAATCCAAACGGGTCAAACCGCCCACTAGGGCAAAACGCAAGACAACGAATAATGGAAGAGGCGCAGTAAGTGACAATGGGACTACTTTAAAACGATCATTCCACTCTGCTCATGATGCTGAGGCTGAGCTTGCCAGAGGGCTTGGACCATCCAAAGGTGTATGGCCATATCAAGACGCTGAAGGCAAAGTAGTATTTGTAGCGATTCGATTCGCTCTTGATCCAGATTCCAGCAGTCCAGAGAGCAAGCCTGGTCAATGGCTCGAGAAGTACCTTGAGCAGCGAGAAGACGATCTCAAGCCAGCAAGTATCACCAAGCTGGTCCAGACCAGGACCAAACTCCTTGTCTTCTTCGGTTCTGAAACTCTCATAGAGTCAATCACGCCCAGTGATGGCTCTGATTGGCGTCGATTCCTCAAAGAGCTGGGGCTCAGTGAAGCGACGATCAAGTCGCATTCAGGCAACGCCAAGACCATCATGGCCAAGGCTGTGCGACAAAAGATCCTTGACGAGTCTCCATTCACTGATCTCAAATCCGGCCCGACACCCTGTCGTTATACGCGGTACATCACGCCCGATGAGATTCAGCGGGTCATTGATGCCTGTCCTGATGCCCAGTGGCGCTTGCTCTTTGGCCTGGCTCGCTATGCAGGGCTTCGGATCCCAAGCGAGTCACACCTGCTGACCTGGGCTGATGTGGACTTTGATCGTGGTCGGCTCACGGTAAAGAGCCCCAAGACCGAACACCACGCGGGGCATGAGCAGCGCATCGTGCCCATCACATCCGTTTTGATGCCGCTGATTCAGGACCGGTTCGATACCTGTGTCTCAGGTGAAGAACATCTCATTACCATCAATGGCAACGGTGCTCTGATTCGACCAGTACGCCGAATCTGGAAGCGTGCAGGCGTCGAGCCATGGAAGCGTCTCTGGCAAACACAGCGACAGTCATGTGAGAAGCAATGGGCGATGTCGTTCCCGCAGTTTGCCGTGAGCAAATGGATCGGCCACAGCATCACCATCTCAGGCAGGCATTACGCTAACGATGTCCCCGACGAGCTGCTCGATAAGGCCGCTGATTATGATCCTGGCACCGCAGGGATATGCGGAAATACGCAGTCAAGCGCGCAGCGCATTGCGCAGTAGAAGCTGCACGAAAGCCCCCGAATCGGCCAGAAGTCGCCAAATGGCAAGCACACCGCTCATCCAGCAAAAACGGGCGTAACTCACGCCTGTTCCAACCCTTGCGGCTCATTTCGAGAGCCACAAAGGAAGTCCTAAAATGGAGCCGGGGGGAATCGAACCCCCGTGTCGAGTCGGTCAACTCGGCGCCTCTACGCGTGTAGTCATTTGTTTAATCTCGGCTTTGGGGCGGCAAACGACAGCCTCCATCAACGCCTTGCACCCAGCAGTTTCTCATCCATTTACCTGGGTGTACCACGCATGGACCAGCCCGATAATCTTCGCCTTGCCACCACATCGGGCGTCAGGTGACAGGCGGGTCAACCTTCTCAGGCTGCCATTGCGTACTGCGTGTTGGCAGTTATAAGTGTTGCGTACTTTTTACGAGGTTCACGCCCCTCGACGCGCCACGCCGGGCTTCACACGCCCGATCGAAGCCATATCGGCCCCAGTTGTCAAAGAAGCTGCACTTTGTGCATACCCATCATACGCACCATCGGCTCGATAAGTTTGCTCCTGTGCAATACTCCTAGACTAACCCCTCGTGAAAACAGATTCTTCCAACCCAGCTGCCAGGCGATCTCCTGAAGCTCACATTCCAAAGCGATCTACCTTTGAGATGTTGAGCCTGCGATTCAAGGGGCTTTTAAGCTGCCCCGGTCACTATTTCGCGGAAAAGCAGGTCAAAAACCGCCGCGACCGTCTGGGTCAACGCACCGTGCAAGACTGGGATCAGCGCACAAAAACAGTTCTCTCTTCACCAGATAATGCGTTCATTGCCCGCGTGCCTGATGCTGGCAAAGTTATTGATGACACCCAGATCATGCACAACGGGTTGAAAATAAAACTCGGCAGCTACTGTGGCGATGAAAACACCACACTCATCCAGGCAAACCAGGGTGTCCACGAACCCGAAGAAGAGCGAGCCTACGCAGCGGTTCTCAAACTCATGCCACCTGGTGCAGCCATCATCGAGCTGGGTTCATACTGGGCGTATTACTCTGCATGGTTTTGCAAGTCTGTGCCAGATGCTCGCGCAATCATGGTCGAACCTGTCAAAGATTTCATGGCTCTGGGCCAGGCCAACTTCAATCTCAACAATCTCACAGGCACCTTCATCAACGCCTTTGTCAGCGATCACCCCATCACAGCATCACCCACACCAACCGTCTGCGTCGATCAACTCATGGCAGAGCACAACCTCGACTTCCTCCACCTGCTCCACAGCGACATCCAGGGCTACGAAACCGCCATGCTCAAAGGCGCACACAAAGCCCTCGCCCAAGGCTCCATAGGCTACCTCTTCATCTCAACACACTCAGACCGCAAGCACATCCGCTGCATCAACACGCTCAAGCGACATGGCTATCACATTCTTGCTCAGGCAGACCTTGATCAGACCCACTCGGTCGATGGTCTGATCGTCGCCAAGCGAGCAGACATGCCCGGGCCAGACCACATAGAAATCTCTCATCGCACCTGAGTTCATAAAAAGACTGGCCTTTGGCGATTTGTGAGCGACAATACACGCATGACTATGAACATTGCTGTCATCATTCCTGCTGCGGGCATGGGCGAGCGATACGCCGCAGCGGGCGGGATGCGTTCCAAGATCGACGAAGACCTGGGTTCCCGGTCCGTGCTTCAACGCACCATCGAGCTTTTTAACAATGAACATCTCGTTCAAAGCATCATCGTTGCAGGTCCCGCCGACCCCGAGGCTATGGAACAGTTCAAACAACTCCATGGCCCGAAGCTCGGGTTCTTTGGCGTCAAGCTCTGCACCGGTGGCACTGACCACCGTTGGCAAACCGTGCAAAATGCACTGGAGCAGGTTCCTGAAGACGCTACGCACATCGCGGTGCATGATGCTGCCAGACCTTGCGCCAGCCCGGAACTCATCCAGCATGTCTTTGATGCCGCTGCCAGATTTGATGCGGTCGTGCCAGGGCTTGATGTCTCAGACACACTCAAACGCATCAGCAGCGAACCCGTCGCAGATGAAATCGACCCGCTCGATCTGATCCTTGGTGCAACAAGCAAGAGCAGCACAACAAGGCTCATTGAAGAAACTGTCGACCGATCAAATCTGGTGTCGATCCAGACGCCTCAGATCTTCAAAGCCGACCTGCTCAGGCGTGCGTATCAGCAGGACGATCTGACCAGCACCGACGATGCTGCTCTGATCGAAAAGCTCAACGAGCCGGTCCATGTCGTGCCAGGCCAGATCACCAATATCAAAATCACTCGTCCCGAAGATCTCGCTCTGGTCCGGGCAATCATGGGCGTCGGCCCTGCCCGCTCAAAACCAGCACACAAACGCTTCTGAGATGAACGAGTTGCGACCATAAGGGAATGGTCCTCATTCACAATAAAGTCCGATTTAACGAGCCACGACCGTCAGGGAGTGGTCTTCTCATAACTCACTCTCAGGCATCCCTCGCCCAGAGTATCTTGTTTTCTCGTCCAGGCAACCTGCTATGGTTTGGTCTATGAATCAGAAAACAATCGACCTGCGAAGTGATACCGTTACCCGTCCCTCGCCCGCCATGATCAACGCCATGGTTCAAGCAGAACTCGGTGATGATGTCCTGGGCGATGACCCCACAGTGCAAAAGCTCGAAGCCCACATCGCCACCCTCATGGGCAAACCCGCATCCTGTTTCGTGCCCAGTGGCACCATGGCAAACCAACTCGCCATCCGCTCTCAAACCCAGCCCGGTGATGAAATCATCTGCCATCAGCTCGCGCACATCATTCGCTATGAATCCGGCGCTCCCGCTGCCCTCTCAGGTGTCATGATTCACGCTCTGCAAGGGCCACTGGGTCTTTTCAATGCTGAGGATGTTCTGGGTGCCATCCGACCCCGCAATATCCACTTTCCAAAAACTCAGCTCCTGGCGATCGAAAACACTTGTAACGATGGCGGCGGATCAGTCTGGCCTCTGGATCTCATCGAGTCTGTCACACAAGCTGCTGCAGATGCCGGTCTGCGCAGGCATCTGGATGGTGCCAGGCTCTGGAATGCATGCACAGCTCTAGGCTGCAAACCGGGTGATATCGCTCAGCACTTTGATTCGGTCTCGTGTTGTTTTTCCAAGGGCCTGGGTGCTCCTGTAGGCTCAGCCTTGTGCGCAGATGAACAGACTATTGCCCGTGCCCGCTATTTCCGCAAGATGTTCGGCGGCGCCATGCGTCAATCTGGCATCCTCGCAGCTGCAGCCCTCTACGCCCTTGACCACAACCTTGACAGACTCAGCGAAGATCACAACAACGCCCAGCAGTTTGCTGAGATTCTCTCTGCTGATTCAGCAATCACACTGAACCCCAGCCCTGTTCAGACCAACATCGTTTTCTTTGATATCGATCCCGCACGGACCTCTGCTGAGCAGATCGTCAAAAAAGCAGAGCTGCAAGGCGTGCGCACGCTGGCGGTTTCACCATCTCGCATCCGGGCAGTCTGGCATATGGATGCACACGACCCGGAAAGAGCCGCAAACGCCATTGTAAACGCCATCAACTCAACATCATAAAAAAACGAGCCGCGACCGTAAGGGAGCGTTTTTTGCCAAGGATCTCTACGATACACGCTCCCTCACGGTCGCGGCTCGTTCGCAAACGCCCTTCAATCTGATCACGTGCGTGTTGATGCAGGAAAGCACTATTCCAGAGCTGCAGCACCGGAGATGATCTCGGTCAACTCTGTGGTAATCTGGCTCTGACGGGCGCGATTGAACTTGCGCTTGAGGCTCGTCCCCATCTTGCCCGCGTTGTCCGTCGCTGCCTTCATCGCCACCATGCGGGCGATGTGCTCAGAAACCACCGCATCGTTAAAACACTGGAACAGCGTCGCCCGAACAGCTGCAGGGAGAAGTTCATCGAGCAGTTCATCAATCTCGGGGCTGAACTCATATAGCACCGCTGAGCCTGTGCTTTCTTGCGACTCTTTTGCTGCTGGTGGTTTCAGGGGCAAAAGCTGCATCACCTCCGGCTCCTGGCGGCCGGCCGAAACAAATCGCATGTAGATCACCCGAACTGATGCCAGCTCGCCAGCAATGAATCGATCCATGTAGCTCTGCGCCAGCCGATCAACATCATCAACTTCAGGCTTGTCACCAAACTGCTGGTGGTGCTCGTCAACATGCACGCCATTGAACTTCAAAAACGAAGCGCCTTTCTTGCCCACCAGATCGATAAGCGAGTGCTCAGGATCAGCATTTTTCAGCTTTGAAAGAGCAAGGCGCAAAATTGTGCCGTTGTATGGACCACAAAGTCCACGGTCAGAGCACATCACCAGCGTCAGATCCTTTGCATCCTTGGAATCTGTCCCCGTGATGAGTGGATGCGTGATATCACCTGCAGTTTCAGCAAGTTCTGTCACCAGATGAAACACGCCTTCGGTATAAGGCTTGGTCTCGGTGGCCCGTTGAACCGCCTTGGCAAACTTGCTGGTTGCGATCATCTGCATCGTCCGCGTGATGCGTTTGATGTTTCCAACCGCCTTGATCCGCTTCTTGATATCTCTTGTCTGAGCCATAGGGCACGAGTCTAGGCTCACCACAGCCAGATGTGTGCTCAACAAGCAGCGAAAACCTCACCTTTCAAAGCCCAATCAGCACCAATTAAGTGAATGGACCCAATGCAAGACCAGACTCAATGCGCGATCAGCCAAAGTGCTCAGGCATAAAACAGGCAGATGCGCAAGTCTTGCTGCTCTGTCAGACACAGATAACCTACGCGGACGCAGTTTTATGCTGACCTGAGGTATGCGTTGAGCCCGCAGGCTTGGGGCCGTGTGAATCCTCTACCCTGCCGGGTAATGTGCTGGGTACCTCTCCCGCGGGAGACATGGGAAACGCTGATGCGAGTCCGGTGACCTGGATTTCCTCAGCCGCTGCGTCGTGCGTGTCGTGTGCCATAGTGGCCCCCTTTGTTCCTCGTTTGTGGGAACAGGCGAGCAGTTCATTCGACCGATCACTCGCCTTTACTTTAATCTGTCTTCGCATTCTTGCTGCTTGCGGTTCGTACAAAGTCTACTAACTGTGTCAAAACGGATTTTGTACTCGATTTATTCCATAAGTCCGATCAAAACCAACTCTTGAATCAAAGGCTATTTCATTGAGAGGATGTCCAGCCACTTTGAGATACATCCAGTTGATCAGAATGACCCCATTAGCAAGGGCAAGACAAATATGTCCAATAAAAATGCCAAAATAGACAAAAAAGCCTTGACAGATGGATAGGGGGAGGGGGGTAGGTTGTACATAGAGTGTTTAAAAAGGCATTTCACTGTTTTAAAGGAGTCAATCGTTATGGTAGGTTCAATTTCATGTGCATCTTTGTTGATTATGCTTTCAGTTGGTTTTGGAGCACAAAATACACTCGTTGAAGCGAACCCGCCATCGCCAGATCCAACGGAAGTTCCAATCGAACTGGTTGCTGAGAGCCATGTTCCCGGAGGATCATTCTGGTGTGGAGCAACATGTGGCCCAGTTTTCAAGACATTGATGCAATGTTACGGGAACCAAACTTGTTGTGGGTACATATACTGCAGTACTGGTTCTGGGCAGGGAACTTGTTGTAATCCCGGATCACATTGTGAAACAAATTTTTGGGTATATCCACCAATGTATGCATGCGTTGAGAATGGAGGAAGCTAATTCAATGGCCCTGCGTATGTGTATAGTTTCGGATATTTGCGCTGTGTGCGTATATTCTTCGATCACTTCTGGCAGCGTTTGGAAGGATCCCCCCACAAAGACTTCTTCCGAACAAACGAGCAAAGACAATGACGATACTGATCTGAAACTCCAGTATGGTCTGAATGAAGCGAACGCTGCTTGGATTCAGGTCGTTCGCAAAGATGAGAAATCAGTGTCCAGGCTGGTCAATGTTATTGTTGATATCGCTTCTGACAAAGCAAAAAAAGCACTTCGAACAGACCAGAGCCTATTGGACAGCCTTTGGGATGATCTGGAAGTAGTCTTATTCAGCCAGGCGATGAATCAGTTTGAACCTTACTACCAGTTGATGACTATAAAGGGATGCCTTCTTGGAGATATGGCCAGCAACCGGGCAGATCAATACGCATTGTATGACAATTTCAAAGGCGTGATTCCAAAAGATTTTAGTGTCCTCAGCGTTAAAGATAAGTCAGGTTTGCTCTGGGAGCAGGCAAAACGAAGGCGTGTTGAATGGGACAAGGTAAATGTCGCTTCGATTCAGATTGGCCATGGCTTGACTGCACAATCTGGAATCAACTGGCCACATCACAGTTGGGCTGGAGCCGTGAGCATGTTTGTGCCTCCACTGGGATATCCAACCCCGGACAAAGCCGATCAAATTTCTGATTCAGATACCGTGTGGATAATGTTTGCTGTGCAGTATTCCCAAGGCTCAAAGAGTGCGGTTCGATTCAGTTTTTATTATGACCATGAAATCAACCAGTGGCTGCCATATTCCCTTCTTGTTTCTGGATCTGCGGGAATGGCACCTCTGCCACTTCTTTAATCGATTTTCTCTTGATCCCCGATCGTCAGCCCGTCATAGGCCAGTTTGATCCCTTCGGGCAGCGACGCATCAACCTCAGCATGGCTGATGGCGTGGGCCATATGCACAAACCAGGTCTGCTTTGCACCCACGCGCTGGGCCACCTCAACCGCCCGGTCCACCGTCATATGCGTTGGATGATGCCGAAATCGCAAGGCATCAAGCACCAGCGTGCTCAATCCCTTGAGCATCGACCAGCTCTCGCTGGGGATCGCGGACACATCCGTGCAATACGCCAGCGGGAAAATAGACCCATCCTGATCAGTTTCCTGAGCAAATGCCTGCAATGGCTCGATGCGATAGCCCAGAATCTCAAGCCTCCCATGCAACAACGGAATCGGTGTCAGTTTCATGTCGTGCAGCTGCACAGGCTGCATGGGCTGAACCTCATGGGGGATCAGCGTCGCAACAAAGCTCTTGTTGACATTGTTGTATTGATCGAAAATATGCTTGTAGACCCGCTGAAGATGCTCCATTGTGCGTTTGTTTGCAAAGATATCAATCGGCTCGTCCATCAGCACATTAAATCGGCGCACTTCGTCAAGCCCAAAGGTGTGATCCACATGATTGTGTGTAAAAAAGATCGCATCGCACCGGTTCAGTCCCGCTGCCAGAGCTTGCTCACGCAGATCAGGACCTGCATCCAGCAGAATCGTCCGAGGCTTTTTCTGCCGATCCATATATTGAAGTACTGCACTGGTCCGAAGCCTTTGGTCCCGTGGATCATCCGACTGGCACACCGCGCACTCACACCCAATGGCAGGCACCCCCGAACTGGTCCCTGTGCCTAGGAAAGTCAATCGCATGTTTCACCATAGCCCCGTCAACAGCATTCACCACCTTGCTGATCAGACAACCAGGTTTTTCAGCAGCATTCCGATCACATACGCAAAGCTCGCTGCCACGCCTCCGATCAAAAGCGTCTCCAGGCCAGACCAGATCCACCGCTGAGCAACAAACCTGCTCTTGGTCGCACCAACCGCAAAAAACGCCACCCCCGTCATGATGGCGCTGAGCCAGAATGGGTCTTTCAGCGTCTCGGGACGAACCCAGTTGAGCAGGTAACTCACCAGAGGCACCGCGCCGACCACCACAAACGCACCAAATGTCATCAGCGCAGCCTTGATCGCTGAACCCGTCTGAGCACCGTAGCCATGCTCCTCGGTCATCATCACCTCAACCCACCGCTTGGGATCAGATGTCAGAGTGTCAACGACCTCTTCGAGCGTTTGACCACTCAACCCCTTGAGTGCAAAGATCTGCCTTATTTCTTCGCGTTCACCTTCTGGATCTGTCAATATTTCCTGTTCTTCTCTGGCTCGAGCAAGATCCCGTTCCTGTTTTTCTGCCCGGGTGCCCAGGAAGTTGCTCGCAGCCATCGAAAAGCCATCAGCGATGAGATTGGCAATCCCCAGCACGATCACGATTCCTGCAGGAAGCTGCGCTCCAGCAACACCCGCCACCACCGCAAAGGTCGTCACTGCACCGTCGATCGCACCATAGACAAAATCGCGCAGATAGCTGTGCGAAGGCCCCCGTGAAAGTCGTTCACGGATGGCCTGAGGCGCATGATCATCTCGATCAGAACCTGCTTCAGGCGTGTGGGTTGGTGCGGGCTTGTTCATCGTCGTCAAAAAATCCTGGCGGCGGCGGCGGCGGACCTGCGCCATCTGTGTTGTCTACAAACGGCATGATCTTGAAGTTGGTCCGATGGTCTTCAGCAACAAACCCCAGCGTGTCACGCCCCTGCATGTAATGCCGTTCCCAATCATTGGCACCCGCTTCCACATTTTGCTTAATGGCATCGTGGCGACTCTTGGCGGTGGCTTGCATGCGCTCAAAAAACTCGGGCTCCTTGCGGATATCTTCAATGCAAGGCTCAAAGCTCTCAAGCAAACCCATCGGATAAGGCGTGATCATGCAAATTGGATCACCCTTTTTGATAAACACAGGCACATTTCGCTTCACCACCTGCCAGTTCATGGTAAATGATGCAGAGTTCCAGTCCGTCTCCACAATCCCCTGATATGGATAAAGGTTCGGAATCACAAAGTTGCTTGGCCCGTTGACCCACATCCCAATCCCCGCAGGCGTCTTGAAAAGCCAGGGAAACAAAAAAGTCACAATCCCCTTGCCAAAATGCGACTGCAGCATCGCTGCCCCCGCAGCGTGCTCAGGACCCGCAGGCGTGATCTTCGTATCATCTCGCTCTACACCCCCGTTCCACACAATCTGGACCGTCGCCGGGCTGGTAATCATCCATCCCGCCTGGTTGGCCATCGCCAGAGGCAGGCATCGGTAAGGCTGACGATTGGGAAACTGATCCATCCAGTCTCGCCTGGGCGATGCAGGGTGAATCTCAAAGCCGGGGTTGAGGCCAACTTCGTATGCGATCAGCTTTTGCTTTTCCAAGGGTCACTCCTGTCTCAATCTCATGCACCAGCTCTTTAATTAGAATGGATCTAAAGCGTAGCCAGTGCTCTGGTCATCAGTGTGTAGATCGATGGGTTTATCGGCCAAGTCCGTAGCGAAGAATGCATCGAATTGCGCTGATGCCGTCTTTCCAGGTAATCTTCTTGCCCTCAGCGTAGGTTCGGCCAGCATAAGACACGCCAACTTCATAAACACGCACAGGCCGGGATGATTCTTGTGCCCCGCCCTGCTCAATACCTGATCGGCCAGTGTCAGGCAGACGCATTCTGGCGACACGGGCAATGATCTCAGGTTCAAGGCCAAAGCGATCTTCCTGAATCGTGAGTTTTTCAAGCACGGGTCTGGCAAAGGCTTTGGAACAACACTCAATATCGCTCAGGTTCAGATTCGTCAGCATGTTGCTGAGCGTGGTGATGAGCCGATTGGCGACGGCGTGCCAGTAGTAGAGCACGCGGTGGGCTTCACCTAGAAATCGTGAGCCGATCACCACATCAGCTCGGCCCGCGATGATGGGCGCAAGGACCTTGGCGTGGTCCAGAGGGTCATATTCAAGATCGCCATCTTGAACGATGAGAATATCGACCTTTGATTCAAGAGCGGCTCGGATGCCCGATCGGACAGCTGCGCCTTTGCCCTGGTTTTTTTCGTGGAAAACAGCAACTACATCAGACCGATCGTTGAGGGTCTGGATGAGTTGTGTGGTGCCATCGGTTGAGCCATCGTCGATGAGGATGATCTCACGCTGTAAAGGCGTGCCCGTGCAATCCGTCGGCACAGGTGTCGCATCAAGACGAGCGATCAACTCGCTGAGCGTGGCAGATTCGTCAAAGACCGGGATGAGCACGCCAAGTTTCACGCTGTTACGATAGCGATCTGGCAGCATTGTGCCCAAGTATGCAAATAATGCGCCGCTGAGCGTTTGATATGCCCACCGTGTCGATTTCCAAGGGGTCAATCCAGCGTCTTGTGACCGGACCCGTGCCAAGAAGTGATTCAGGGTCGATGCTTCGAGGCAGATTGCTGGTAAAAACACGAAAAAAGACACGGCGATGCGTGGTCTGGTGTTCAAACTTTGCCAGCGAACAACGGCTGACCGAAACAGGGCAGGAATCAAACAAATCAGCCAGTTCCTGCCTCGCGGCGTGCTGATCGCTGCGCTCAATGGTGGGGGTCTGCCAGAGGTTGGCCCAGAGGCCAGAATCTGGGCGCTGTTCTATAAGAATGGCGTCTGCAGCATCCTTGATGATCAGAGAATCGCAATACAGGTTTCGTTTGGCGGGTTTGATGTTGGGTTTGGGGATCTGATCGACTAGGCCTTGGCCGTGGGCGCTGCATGAGTCAGCAAGGGGGCAGGCATGACATGATGGTGCTTTGGGCGTGCAGATGACAGCACCGAGTTCCATGAATCCTTCGCCGACCATGGCAGGGTCGCGGGCGCTGAGCATGATGGAGCTGACGAAGTCGGTGACAGCAGCCTTGGTGAGGCTGAGTTGAGGCGGCTGATCACAGCTGAGGATGCGCAGGGCGACACGGGTGACATTGCCATCGATGATGGGGTCGCGGCTGTTATGAGCAAGGCAGGCGATGGCAGCGGCTGTGTATTGGCCGACGCCTGGGAGTGAGAGCAGATCCTTGTGAGAATGGGGAATGGCACCTGAGAACTGCTCGAGGATGGCGATGGCAGCTTTGTGCAGGTGTATTGCCCTGCGGTAGTACCCAAGCCCTGACCAGAGCGCGAGCACTTGCTGTTGATCTGAAGCAGCCAGTGCGCTGATGGTGGGAAATCGTGCAAGAAAAGCGTGATAAAGAGGCACGACGCGATCAACTTGTGTTTGTTGAAGCATGAACTCGCTGACAAGAGTTTGATATGCATCACGATGGCCCGGCGCGCCAGCTTGGCGCCAGGGCAGATCGCGGGCATGTTTTTTGTGCCAGGCTGTCATGAGTCTGGCGATGCGTGCAGCATCGTGAAGGGTGGGGGTGTCAGTTTGTGTCAGATTGCGCATCGGCGTGATTGTTTTTTTCGAGATTCTGCAGCACCTTGCGAATCTTGGGTTTCAGAGTGTTCCAGTTGGTGTCAGCGTGTTTGTTGACGGTGACCCAGTTGGTGTTGATGAGGACATTGGTGACGCCTGAGATGGCAAAGAGGGCACAAGCCAGCGGTTCGTCTTGAGCCTGATCAACATTGAAAAACGAGCGCGGGCTGGGGCTGAGCTGAAGATTGGTGATGCATTTGAGGGCATTGGGATTGGGTGTCTGGTCGAACTGGATCGTGAGATGAGGCATGGGATTGATGATCCAGAAGCGAGTTGTGACGAGTGGGGATAACGATCAGTGTTTGTTCGTGGTGTGCGTTTTGGTGCAGCATGCTCTACACTCTGCCAGCACGGAATAGCACCACCATCATGTTTTCTCTGACACCGATACAGAACCTGTTTGACCGATTGTCATCATACCCGATGTGGGAGGTGCTGCTCGAGATCGCGGTGATCTGGTTCCTGGTGTATCTGGTGGTGCGATTTGTGCAAGGGTCGCGGGCTGCGGGGGCATTGAAGGGGATTCTGGTACTTTTTCTGGTTGCGACGCTGTTTGCCCGGGTGCTTTCGGGCAGCGATGTGTTTCAGAGGCTGAGCTTTTTGTATGACAAGCTTCTGGCACTGGCAGCGATCGGGCTGGTGGTGGTGTTTCAGCCTGAGCTACGCCGGGCGCTCATTCGGCTGGGTGAGGCACCGTTTTTCCGGTCCACGCCTACGGATATCGTGCAGAGTGTGAATGCCATCGTGAAGGCCAGTGCATATCTGAGCAAAGCCCGGTTCGGAGCAATCATTGCAATTGAGCGGAACATTGGTCTGGAGCATCTGGTGCAAGGCGGCACGCCGATCCGGGGTGAAGCGACAGCACAGTTATTTCAGACAATCTTTTATCCGGGGACAGCACTGCATGATCTTGCGGTGATTGTGCGGGGGAAGGTGGTGCGGGCTGCGGGGGTTCAGTTGCCTCTGGCGGACCCTGCGGACATGAAAGACCCCGCACTTGGTTCCAGACATCGAGCAGCGGTGGGGCTGACCAAAGAGTGCGATGCGCTGGTGGTGGTGGTGAGTGAAGAGACGGGGCTGATTCGTATTGCTGAGAGGGGGACGCTGTCAGCGGGGCTCAGTGCAGAGGAGCTTCGCAGCAGTTTGCTTGAAAAGCTCCAGCGGACGAGTCAGGCAGAAGAAGAGGAGAATGCTGAGACACAGGCGCATCAGGCGACGGATCGAGGGGTGGCACAGGGTGTGGATGATCCCGGGCAGGCGACAGCAGAAGGGTCATAGAGGAACAGGGCAATGAAGAGACAGATCGGAACATTGAGCCTTGTCACACTGGTTGCGTTGATGATCTGGGTTTTTGCAGAGGCTGAGAGCCTTGTGCGCGTGGATGGGCGGAGTATTGAGGTTCGTTTTGTGACTGAAGAGGATTCAGGGTGGGATGTTCGGGTGCTTTCAGCTCAGGGCTGGACGGGGACGGTTCGGCTGAAGCTTGAGGGGTCCAATGCTGCGATAGGTGCGTTTGATGGGGCACTTCGTGAAGCGGTTCGGTTGAGTCCGGGAGTGAATCCGTTTGTGCCTTTGGTTGCGGGCGAGCGGACGATTGATCTTCGTTCAGCGTTGCGGGATCAATCTGCATTGGGGGCACGGGGGGTGACGATCGTGGGGGTTGAGCCTGCGACGGTGCAGATTGTGGTTGATACGCTTATCAGTGTTGATGCACGGGTGGTGGTTGAGGTTCCAGATCGTGAGCGTGTGGATGCACCCGCTGCTGAGCCTGCCTCGGTGACACTTCGTTATCCATCGAGATTTGCAGAGCGATTTGGAACCAGTCCATCGGTGATTGCCAGGGTGGATGGGGCGATGCTCAAGGGGCTTGCTGAGGGTGAACCTTCGCTGGTGAAGGCGGTGCCTGTGCAGGTTGCGGGGGGGCTGGGGCAGCTTCTGGGTGTGAAGCTGGAGCCCATGCGAGTGGATGTGACGCTGACGGTATTGTCAAAGATGGATTCGGTGGTTCTGGCATCGGTGCCGGTGCAGATTCAGATGGCACCGGGAGAGCTGGAGCGTTATCGGGTGGAGGCTTTGGGTGAAGCGGGTAATGGGGGAGAGGATGGAGCGGGCGGGGGGTTTGTTTCTGATGTGACGGTGCATGGGCCTCGGGATCTGATTGCGGGGGTTGCTGAGGGCCGGATTCGTATCTTTGCGGTGGTTCGTTTGTTGCCTGACGAGCTGGATGCGGGGATTACGAGCAAGGAAGTCGTTTTTGTTGCAGAGCCGCCTCAGGAAGGCGATTTGTCGTTCCAGGCTGAGCGGACGAGCGTTGATTTGCGGATTGAGCTTCGAGTCATGGGCGAGGGCGGTGGGGGCGGTGGACCAGCGACAGATTCGAGTGATGGGGGGTAAGGCTATGGGTTTGGGTTGGGGGTTGGAGGGGGGTAGAAGAGGGGCGGCGGGGGGGAGTGAAGGTGGGGTGAGTCAAAAAGGGTGAATGTGTGGCATTGGGGGGCGGAAAGGTGGCGGTGGGGTCGCTATTCTTTGGGTCCGCAGTGAGCGGGCAAAATGAGCCAGAACTGGGCATGGGTCCGGGGCGGCGGATTGTGATTGATCAAGCTGTCAGCCAGAGGCACTGGCGGACATTGTTTTCAGCAGGAAAGGTCAAAGGCGTGAAGATTAAGACTGACGAGATCATCAATGTGATCAAGCAGGAGATCGAGCAGTACGCTTCGGAGCTTGAGGTTTCCGAGGTCGGCCGGGTGGTGGAGATTGGCGATGGTATCGCTCGGATCTATGGCTTGGCAAAGGCCATGGCTGGCGAACTGCTGGATTTCCAGACATCCAAAGGCTCGATTATGGGTCAGGTGATGAACCTGGAAACCGACACGGTCGGTGCGGTGATCTATGGCGATTACCTTGCGGTGAAGGAAGGCGATCTTGTCAAGTCTACCGGGCGTCTGCTTGAGGTGCCTGTGGGCGAGCAGATGCTGGGCCGCGTTGTGGATTCACTGGGTCGGCCTCTGGATAATGGCCCTGCACTTTCCAACGAGCAGGTTCGCAAAGTCGACATCATCGCGCCGGGCATTGCGGATCGTCAGCCTGTGACGCAGCCTTTGCAGACGGGGATCAAACCGATTGATGCGATGATTCCTATTGGTCGTGGTCAGCGAGAGTTGATCATCGGCGACCGCAAGACGGGAAAGACCGCGATTGCCATCGACACGATCATCAATCAGAAGCAGTACTGGGGTACTGATGAGGCAGTGGTTTGTATTTATGTTGCTGTGGGTCAGAAGGACTCGACGGTCGCGGGTGTTGTAGAGACGCTTCGTGAGCATGGGGCGATGGATTACACGATCGTGGTTGATGCTTCGAGTTCTGAGCCTGCACCGATTCAGTACATTGCGCCGTATTCGGGTTGTGCCATGGGCGAGCACTTCATGTGGACGGGCAAGGAAGAGGGCAAGACGCTGAGCGATGGCAAGCCTTATCCCAAGCACGCACTCTGCATTTATGACGATCTTTCCAAGCAGGCGGTGGCGTATCGTCAGCTTTCGCTGCTGTTGCGTCGTCCTCCGGGTCGTGAAGCGTATCCGGGCGATGTGTTTTATCTGCATAGCCGCCTGCTCGAGAGGGCGACGAAGTTGTCTGATGACAACGGTGGCGGATCGCTCACAGCACTGCCTGTGATTGAGACACAAGAAGGCGATGTGTCAGCCTACATTCCGACGAATGTGATTTCGATTACCGATGGCCAGATATATCTGGAGCCTGAGCTTTTCTTCTCAGGTGTGAGGCCTGCGATTAATGTGGGTATTTCAGTATCCCGCGTGGGTGGTAATGCCCAGGTCAAAGCCATGAAGAAGATCGCTGGTTCGCTCAGGCTTGACCTGGCAGCCTATCGCGAGCTTGAAGCGTTTGCCCAGCTTGGTACAGAGCTTGACAAGGCGACGCAGGCTCAGCTTGATCGTGGTGCGAGGATGGTGGAGCTTCTCAAGCAGCCACAGTATGTGCCTCAGACGGTGACGGATCAGATCATTTCGATCTATGCGGGTACCAAGGGCTATCTGGACCATGTTTCTCGTGAGCAAGTGCCTGCGTATGAGAAGGCGATGCTCGAGTATTTCCAGACATCAGGAAAGCCAGTGTGGGACGGGTTGAACGACAAGCGAGCGCTTGATGCAGATTTGGAAGCCAAGCTCATCGAGGCTTTGGAAAACTTCAGGGCATCGTACAAGAGCGAGTGAGTTTTCAGCTCACAGAGTGAATATGAACATGCATCGGCTGCATCTTTGATGGTGCAGCCGATTTTTATTTGTGAACGATCAGGCTCATTTACTGTTGTGCGTTTTTACAAATCGCTGGAAGGCTTTGAGGGTCTTTGGGCTGACATGGTGCTCGATGCCTTCAGCATCGGTCTGGGCGGTGCATTGATCAAGCCCCAGCGACAGCAGGAACTGCACGATGATTTCATGGCGGTGTTTGGCAGCAGCGGCAAGGCGTTTACCCTGTGGGGTCAGTGTGATGGGCTTGCGAGGTTCGGTGTCGACCAGACCAGAGTCTTTGAGCCTGGCGATGGTTTTGATGACTGTGACATGGCTGACACCAAAATGCCTGGTGAGATCAACGCAGCGACAGATGGCGTTCTCAGCGATGATGTCAGCGATGGCTTCGACATAGTCCTCTGCGGTTTCAGCAGAGTGTGCCTGGCGAACGCGGGCGTGCTGGGCAGCTCTTGAAATGGCGGGGTCGGTGTTTTTTGTTGATGCTCGTGACACGACTGGACCTTACACACCATTGGCCTGGATAAACCGGATATCTGATGAAGCTGGCGGATGAAGGAGTCTGCCAGATAAAAAAACGGTGCGGGAGGGATTCGAACCCCCGAGACCCTTTCAGGTCTGCACGATTTCAAGTCGTGTGCCTTCAGCCGCTCGGCCACCGCACCCAGATTGTCAGACTCACAATCAGCAGGATTGTGAGCTGGTTGGCACGATGGTAGGCACCTCAATGGCGATTTCCTTGCATAACCGGGCCTTCAAGTTGCGATGGCGGATCGGGCGGATCTACACTGAGGGTCTATGGCTGACAAAGGTGATAAATCGCTCATGCGGTTGCTGGGTGAGTTTTTCGGGCATATCGGCAAGGCTGTGCGATCAGACCCGTCTCAGCCTGAGAGGGTTGTGACTCGGAAAGAAGTCGAGCAGGAAACCCGACAGACCGACAAGGGCAAACTCACGCTCCGGCGTACGACGATCGAGGAGATTGAGATTTCGCCGACGGATCAGGGGGAGGTTGATTGTGGGGACCCAGATAGAGGGTAACTTGGAGTTGTGAAGATGATTGGTGCAAGGTCCAGAGGCTCAACTCGGGCAAATGGGTTGCGTTTGAGGCTATTGTGACTATCCTATGAGTCCAGTGAGTACACAAACGACAGATATACGAAGTATGCAGCAGCGTTACGCAAGCGTGTTGGATCGGGTGGTTAAAGCAGCACAGCGCGCTGGCAGACGCGGTGAGGATGTGATCCTTGCTGCGGTGACCAAATACGCTGAGCCTCAGGCAATCCATGAGCTTATGGCTTTGGGACATCAGGACTTTGGCGAAAGCCGGGTGCTTCAGCTGGTTCAGCGGGCATGCATGATTCAAGAGTACCTTCAGCGTCGCCGGGCTTTGCCTGAGAGCTTGCGTGATCAGATCTTTGGGGGTGCTGCAGACGAAGAGTCTCGCCAGTTGCTGGCACCCTACAACGGGATGTGTGGTCGAACGGATGATGGCTCTTGTCCCAGGAGCATTCGCTGGCACATGATCGGCCACCTTCAGCGTAACAAGGCTCGCAAGGTGGTTGAGTTTTCCAGATTGATCCACTCGGTGGATTCGTTGCGTCTGGCTGAGGAACTCCAGGAGGTGGGGCTCAAGCAGGAACGGACCATTGATGTGCTGGTGCAGGTGAACATTGCTGGAGAGAATCAGAAGTTCGGGTGCCCGCTGCCTGCGATCGGGGCGTTGATTGAGCAGATCGACACCATGGCGTACATGCGTGTTCGCGGCTTGATGACGATGGCGCCACTCAGTGAAAACCCCGAGGATTCCAGATCCGTGTTTTCCATCTGCCAAGAAGTCTTTTCGGATGTTGCCAAGGAGGGTGCTGTTGACGAATCATTCCAGATTCTTTCGATGGGCATGAGCAATGATTTTGAAGTGGCGATCGAATGTGGAGCGAATCTGGTTCGGGTGGGCAGCGCAATCTTTGGCGATGCACCAACTGACAACTCTGAAGAAGTTGACTGATTTCTCTTATTGAATTCTGAACCTGAGTGAGTCTTTTGACACTGACCAGGCGTGGGCGAGGTTGCCGACCTTTGAGCGTGTCTGGACCATGTATTTCTGGAGGTTTCGGCCCGGGCAGGCTGTGGGCGCGAGTTCCTGATGTGTATGCAGGCGGGGAATGGGGATGTTCAATGCATACAGGCGGTCAGCGAGGAAAAAATCCAGTGCGTTAATGGCGGCTGCGGTCGGTCTTTGCTGTTGGAAGTTGCCCAGCACCATGACGCCGAGGTTGTGCTCGTTGCAGCACTTGACATGGGCACCCTGCAGGGAGATGGGTCTGGCTTCCCAGACATTGCCCATGGGATCAATGACATAGTGGTAGCCGATGTCAGCCCAGCCCTTGCGGACATGAGATCGGCGGATGGCTTCGATGCGGCGGATGACCTGGCTCTTTGAACGAAGCGAAACCGGAGGCATGCCATCGTGATGAACGGTGATGCGCGCGATGCCACTCATGGGGTCTGCGCGTTTGAGGATGGGTCTGCCGGTGGTCCAGCTGGTGCGAGAGAGCACGCCTTCTGGGCGCGAGGGTGCAGCGGGGATGGGTGTAGATTCAGGCAGGGAGTGGGGATTTTGGGGATGAGCCTTGGGAAGTTCAAGGTCTGAGTTGTCGTGGGGAAGGCTGACCATGGGCTTCCAGCCCTTGTCGCGGCTGGTGGAGCAGGCTCCAAGAACCAGCCCCGAGCCAAGCAGAAGGCCTGTTGCCAGAAGATCGCGTCGTGTGGGTGATTCTCTCACAAAAGTATCCATCGGTTCAAGAGCCTTTAGAAGTTCAGTTCGCCGGTCTGGCTACAAAGATGATACGGCATTCACAGTAGCCGGGTATGAAGGGCAGGGCGGGGGACGAGAGGGGGGCGGCGGGAGGGGTGGGAGGGGGGGTGGGTGAAGGGATTGTGGCTAAGCCTATAGTGGGATGGCTGAGACGATCGGGACTGTATGCGCGAGCTGGAAAATGCCCAAAAGAGACGACCTTCATACGATTCTTGTGCTGGGATCAGGCCCCATTGTCATCGGACAGGGGTGTGAGTTTGACTATTCAGGAACGCAGGCGTGCAAATCGTTGCGTGACGAGGGGTATCGGATTGTTCTGATCAACTCGAATCCCGCGACGATCATGACGGACCCGGCGTTTTCAGATCGGACATACATCGAGCCGATCACGCCTGAAGCGGTCACGAAGATCATTCTCAAAGAGGAAGCGTCAGGCACGCCGATCGATGCGATTTTGCCGACGATTGGTGGTCAGACAGCACTTAACTGTGCCTGTGAGCTTTACGACCAGGGCATTCTTTCAAAATACAACATCGAGATGATCGGTGCCAGCCGAGAGGTGATCCACCGGGCAGAAGATCGCCAGCAGTTTCGAGAACTGGTCCAGGGCATCGGGCTGAGCATGCCCAATGCGCTTTGCGTGCAGAGCGTAGACGAAGGGATCGAGTTCATCGAGACGGTCAGCAGCCTGCCTGCGATTATCAGGCCTGCGTTTACACTCGGAGGCTGGGGTGGCGGGGTTGCCTACAGCCTGGATGAAGCCCGCGATCTTATTTCGCGCGGGCTGAATGCATCGATGATCAATCAGGTGCAGATCGACCAGTCGCTCCTGGGCTGGAAGGAATACGAGCTTGAAGTGGTGCGAGATCGCAAGGGCAACTGTGTGATCGTGTGTGGCATTGAGAACATCGATCCGATGGGTGTACACACGGGGGATTCGATCACGGTAGCGCCGATCTTGACGCTTACGGACAAGGAATATCAGGCGCTGCGAGATGCTGCCATCGAAATCATGCAAGCTGTAGGTGTCGAGACGGGTGGCTCAAATGTGCAGTTTGCAGTTGACCCAAAGCCCGGCGTGGACAAGCCTGATTTCGTGGTTGTCGAGATGAACCCCAGGGTGAGCAGAAGTTCTGCGCTTGCATCAAAGGCGACGGGTTTTCCGATTGCCAAGATCGCTGCCAAGCTTGCAGTGGGGTATACGCTTGACGAGCTTCGTAATGACATCACGGGGAGTACGAGTGCGTGCTTTGAGCCGACGATCGATTATGTTGTTACCAAGATGCCACGGTGGACCTTTGAGAAGTTCCCAGAGGCAGATGAAACACTGACCACGCAGATGAAGAGTGTCGGCGAAGCGATGGCGATCGGGCGGACATTCAAAGAGAGCCTGCAGAAGGTGATCCGGTCGATGGAGGTCAAGCGTTTTGGGCTGGGGCTTGATGCAAACGACAAGTGGCTGTTTGCGATGCGTGCGGTGGAGAATGACCAGCTTGTTCTTAATCTGTCATCGGATCTTCCACCAGCACAGATTTCAGGTCGGCATCGCACAGCCGATGGCCAGGAGATTCAATGGCCGATTTCGGTCGAGAATCTCAGTCGCAAAATCGCGGTGCCTTGCCAGGGCCGGCTTTATTATATTCGTTATGCATTGAAAATGGGCTGGTCGATCACAAGGCTCAACGAGCTCAGCGGCATCGACACATTTTTCTTAAGTCAGATCGCAGAGCTGGTATCGTTTGAAGATGCGCTGTGCGAGTTTTCTGCGCTGGATCAGGTTGATCAGGCGACCATGCACAAAGCCAAGCAGCTTGGGTATTCAGATGCTCAACTGGCCAACTTGTATCTGGGGCAGATTACCAGCGAGTCGATTTTGCAAGTGCGCGAGCATCGTCTGGGGCTGGGTGTGAAGCCGGTGTATCGTCTGGTGGATACTTGTGCTGCAGAGTTTGATTCGATCACGCCTTATTACTATTCGACCTATGAACAGCCGCTGGGCAGGTTCAACGATGACACCGGGCTTGTTGAGGAACTGGGTAGTGATGAGATTATCATAACTGAGACACCCAAGGTGGTGATTTTAGGCGGGGGTCCAAACCGCATCGGGCAGGGGATCGAGTTTGATTATTGTTGTGTTCATGCATCGCTGGCTGCTCGTGAGCTGGGCTTTGAGAGTGTGATGATCAACTCGAACCCTGAGACGGTTTCGACGGATTATGACACGAGCAATTTGCTTTTCTTTGAGCCTTTGACGCTTGAGGATGTACTCAATGTTGTTGATGAGCTTGGTCGTGAGAGTTTGCGGGGGGTGGTGGTGCAGTTTGGCGGGCAGACGCCTTTGAATCTGGCGGGCGGGTTGAGCCTGGCTGCGGTGCCGATGATCGGGACCAGTCTGGATTCGATTGATCTGGCAGAAGATCGTGAGCGGTTTGATGCGCTGCTTAAGGAACTGAATCTGCTTAGTCCAGCCAGTGGGATCGCGCGGGCGTTTGATGAAGCTGTGAAGGTGGCAGATGAGATCGGTTACCCGGTGCTGGTTCGTCCCAGTTATGTTCTGGGCGGGCGGGGGATGGAGATCTGTCCGGACGAGGCTGCCCTTAAACATTACATGACCAACGCGCTGAATGTTGCGGGGCTTGATGATGCACCGATTCTGATTGACCGTTTTCTTGACGGCGCAATTGAAGTGGATGTCGATGTGATTGCTGATTATCCGGTAAACGAATCTGTTGAAGCAGGCGTTTCATCGGGGAGAGCCATCGTTTGTGGCGTGATGGAGCACATTGAGCAGGCGGGGGTGCATTCGGGAGATTCAGCCTGCACGATTCCGCCCTGGTCTTTGCCCAAACACCTTGTTGAGCGGATTCGGAGCATTGCCCGCACGCTGGCGGGTGCGCTTCGTGTCAACGGGTTGATGAATGTGCAGATGGCGGTGAAGGATGAGGAGATTTATATCATCGAGGTGAACCCGCGGGCGAGCCGAACGATGCCATTCGTTGGCAAGGCCAAGCATGTGCCTTGGGCGAGCGTTGCTGCCAAGGTGATGATGGGCAAAACGCTTGATGAACTTGCCGTGCGTGAGGTTCTAGACAGTGGCGTCATCGCGGTGAAACAGCCAGTGTTTCCCTTTCAGAAGTTCCCCGGCGTGGATGTGGTGCTGGGCCCGGAGATGCGCTCGACCGGTGAGGTGATGGGGCTGGATTTCAACATGCCTCTGGCGTATCTCAAGGGGATGCTGGGCGCGGGGATGGTCTTGCCTCGCGAGGGCGGCGTGTTTGTATCGGTCAGACAGGATGACCGGGTTGCTGCATCTGGTGTGGTGCGCTCACTTCTGGCGATGGGCTTTTTGGTGTATACCACGCGGGGGACGGGGCAATATTTATTGCAACAGGGGATGAAACCGACATTTCTGGACAAGATCGCAGAAGGGATCAGACCCAATGTGCTGGATCTGATGGCCGACGGCCGAATCAGCCTGGTTATTAACACGCCAACGCGCACCGGCTGGCGCACGGACGAAGGCAAGATCCGCGCGACCGCAACGCGGCTGGGGATTCCCATGATCACGACCATCACGGCGGCGACGGCTGTGGTGCATGCGATCGAAGCACTGCGAGCTGGCGACTGGGATGTGGCAGCACTGCAAGACCACGCCAACCGGGGTAACCCGACACCTGCGTAGGGGTGATTGTGGTAGAATGTATGGGCATTGTGGTTGCTTGGAGTAGTAGTCACTGTCTCCATTAAGGAATCATCTAATGATTAGATTACTCCACATACCTGTGTATCAAGAAAGTCAGGAAAGTTTCTTTGCCAATCGTGAAAGAAGGGTTGATAAGCAAATTGCCTTGGATTGTAAAATATGGCACAAGCTTGGTGCTGAACATCCGTTGAGACGAAAGAAGGAAATTCAAATACAGGTTGAAAGGGATTGGGGCGACTGGGACTATCGGCGAGCTGTCGGATGGGTCCAAGTGACGGTTCACTACGGCGAGTTGGAAACTCATGTGTTTAAGTTTAGAGGTGACATATTTGCTTGGAATGCCAAACCTATTTATGACTGTGTGACTTGGCGAGAGTGGTCATTTGGGATAGGGAATCTCGATGAAGACAATCCTGCCAATAAGTTGCTTGAAAGTATTAAGGATACTGTAAAAAAGTATTTTCCAAATCGATATGTAGAGTTGAAAGAAGTCAAAATGTTGATACAAGCAATTGATTGGGTAGCTCTGATGAAGAAGAGTTTGGATATAGGATAGGTGTTGATGAAGCAGGCGGGCAGTATAATCACGGTTTTGCGTGACCATTCAAAGCAGTGGCTACAGCACATGGAGTACCAGGCATGAAAGCACGGCGAAAACCGGAGCATGGGGAATCAAATGCTGGCGGGCATGGGAATGGGCGTCGGTTGAGAAAGCTTGGATTGCTTATTAGTGGTCGGATTTGGGGCGAACTGGCAGAGATGGAGCTGTTTCCTACGGAGTTGGAGGCAGCAAGAGCGAAGAAGCGGGTTTTATTTCAACTGATCGGACGGTGGGTCTGGATCTGCGTTGTGTTCGTAGCGATCTTGATCTCGTTGGTCTCAACCGTGTTGCTGCGGCGATTTATTGGAGGCTTGGGGCTTGGAATAAGCCAGTTGTCGATCAACTTGGTGCTGATGTTTCTGACATCAACTGTGTGTAGCGTTATTGCGGTATGGATGTTGAACCGGCATGTGTCAAAGCACTTGCGGAAGGAGTTGATCAAGTGCGGGGTGCCGGTGTGCTTTGGGTGTGGCTATCACCTGAAAGGTACGCCGGGGACGGTATGCCCGGAATGTGGGCGGGTGATCGATGAAAAGGTGGCGAAACTGATCGTGGAGAAGGACTGCGAAGCATGTGGATCGGGAACGGAGATTGAGTAGATTTCACACAAGTAAATCGGGGTAACAATTAGTGGCATGGTCACGGCTTTGCGTGGTACTGGAATTGTGTCCACTCGAGCAATGGCCACGGCACGCGACAACAAATCTCTATACGCGATTTTTTACTGCCCGGATGAATCGTTGTTTCCTGATGCGATTCGATCGAGGAGGGTTTCCATTCGGCGGAGTGTGTCGGCAATCTCTTGAAGTTCACCGGGTGAGCTGCTGGGGGGGGCTGGTTTATCAGTATTGATCGCTGCACTGCTGCCTGTGATCAGATCACGCTGGGCGAGAACCTGACTCCTGAAGTTGTCGGTATCGACGATGCCAAGCAGGCTGATGAGGGGTGCTCCTGAGGCTCCTGACTGGCCTGCGGTTTCGACACCGATGCTCTTGAGGCCACAGTATCGCATGATCGGCCCCTCTGTGGTGGAGAGGTCGGTGATCTTCTCAAGTGGAATGGTCTTTTCGATCTTGTTGAAGACGCCTTTGCGGACGATCAGGCTTCGGCTGGTCAGTGTCGCTGACCAGTTGTCAACGATCCGAACAAGAAAGAACTTGTAGATGATCGCGCCGAGGATCACAAACGGGATCGTGATGATAAACAAGGCGATCGGGATGAGCATGATCCAGTGGTACTTGATGATCGTTTTTTTATCAAATACGGCGTTGAGGATGACATCGCTGTTGGTCGTGTTCATATCGGATTATAGCCAGAGAACCTGAAAGCTCGTCTGGCGGTGTAATTGCTACAGCACCTCGCGGGTCGCGGCTGATACACTTGAAGTATGGAAATCGCATTGATTGTCGTGAGTTTGGCTGCGCTGGTGTTCGGGGTGGTGGGGTTCTGGTTGTTCTGGAGCCAGATGCGTCTCAAGGAGAATCAGGCGCGGGCGATTGCAGAGCGTGATGCTGCTAGGCAGATGCTTGAGCCCATCAGCAAGAAGCTTGAACAGCTCGAGCCGGAGCTGGACAGCCTCAAGAAGGAAACCACCGAGCTTTCGGGTCAACTTGAGCGAGAGCAGAATCAACACAAACTGCTACTTAAAAGTCGCGATGACATGTACGGGCAAAAAGAGCATGAGCTTCAGGCATTGCATGGCCAGCGCGAGCGTGAACTTAATGAACGCGAAAAACAGCTGGCTCAGCGCATGGCGGACCTGAATGAGAAGTTTGATAAAACCTTCCGTGCTTTGGCAGCTGAGGCACTCAAGACCAGCAATGAGGAGTTTCTCAAGCTGGCGGTGACCAAGCTGGAGACCACGCAAAAGGAATCCAAAGCAGAGCTGGACGAGCGCAAGATCGCGGTCGAGCAACTGGTCAAGCCGATCAGTCAAACGCTTAAAGAGACGCGGGAAAAGCTCGAGGAGCTGGAGAAGACACGGACGAAGGCTTTTGCTACTCTCTACGAGCAAGTCACGCAGATGACCAGCGCCAATGCACAGCTCAAGGATGAAACTGGCAGGTTGACCAAGGCGCTGAGTCGGCCTGAGATTCGAGGCCGGTATGGGGAGATTCAGCTTCGACGGGTTGCTGAGCTTGCGGGTATGACGCGGTATTGTGATTTTACCGAGCAATCATCGGTGCGAGATCCGGAAACCGGGAAGCTGCTTCGGCCTGACATGATCGTGACATTACCGAACGAGCGGAAGATTGTTGTTGATGCCAAAGCCAATATTGATTCGTATATCCAGGCTGTGAACGCCCAGAGTGATGAGGAGCGGCAGGAGCATCTGGAGCACTTTGCCAGGAACATCGTCGATCAAACCAAAAAGCTTGGTGACAAGAAATACTGGTCGTTGTATAAGGACTCGCCTGACTTTGTGGTGATGTTTGTGCCTGGGGATCATTTTATTGATGCAGCCCTGAGCCAGAGGCCTGAGCTGATCGAAATCGCTGCTGAAAACAATGTGATTCTTGCGAGCCCCAGCACACTGATCGGGTTGTTACGGGCAGTGGCGGTGGGGTGGCGTGAGTATCAGCTTGCTGAGGAAGCCAACGAGCTGTTGAAGTTGGGCAAGGAACTGCACAGCAAGGCTGCGATTGCATTTGGGTATGCAGCATCACTGGGTAAATCGATCGGCCAGACGGTCGATCGCTACAACCAGTTTGCATCAAGCGTGGAGTCTCGACTCATGCCGACGCTTCGCAAGTTTGAAGATACGGGTGTCAAGAGCGCCAAGGAACTACCCGAGTTTACTGAGGTTACGGTGACGACAAAGCTGCTGGAAGGGTCCAAATTGGTGGAATCGAATGAAGCTGGGGATCGGGTGTTAGACGAGAAGTAACTGGTTCTCAACCGCTCACAGCTCGTTGGGAGTTGGTCTTTTTTATTGACCGCCGACGGTGATGCCTACGGGTTGGGGAGCGACCGCGTGGGTGGGGTCGACCGCAATTCCCAGAGGCACGCGTTTGCCATCGATCGTGGGGGGGATGCCTTCTTGATCGATGTGGCGTTGGATGGCCATGACTGCTTCGATGAGCATCTCGGGGCGGGGCGGGCAGCCGGGGACATAGACATCAACGGGGATGAACTGGTCGCAGCCCTGGACGACTGCGTAGGTGTCAAAGACGCCACCAGTTGAGGCGCACGCCCCCATGGAAATGACCCACTTGGGTTCGGTCATCTGCTGATAGACATGCTGAAGAACGGGGAGCATTTTGATGCCGATGCGGCCTGCGACGATGAGCAGGTCGCTCTGACGCGGGCTGAAGCGCATGACCTCAGCGCCGAACCGGGCCAGGTCATAGCGGCTCGAGGCGGTGGCCATGAGCTCGATTCCGCAGCAGGCGGTGGCAAAGGGCAAGGGCCAGAGGCTGGACCGCCGTGACCAGTTGATGACGCGCTGAAGCTGGGTGGTCAGCACAAAGTCTGTAGGCAGGGCGGTTTCGATTCCCATGGTGATCTGCTCCGGTCATCAGCCAGCTGTGTGGCAGGTTCAGTAAGACCTTATGGTATGGGCTGATCAGCGGCAAGCCCACGATTAGACCAAAACAGTATCAACTCCTGAGCAGGTGATTAAACTCGCTACTGAGGGTTGTTCCATGCGTCCTTGAGGTCGTCGGAGAATTGGCTGCGGACGCCGTTGTCTTCAAGGATTTCTTCGGTGGCTCGTTCGATCTGATCGCGCTCAAAGACGAGGGTTTCGACGCCTCGGTCTGCCCATTCGAAGATTACAAACTCATCTTCAAGTGCTCTCAGGAGCCTTACGAGCTGCTCAAGGCTTGTGATATCGTGGCCATTGACGCTCTGGAGAATGGGGAAGGGGCCAGGGTCGTAGCCTTTGGCGATGCGGTTGGAAAAGAGCTTTGACGAGAGTAGGACCATCTGCTCGCCTGGTTCATCGAGCAGTTCGTATCGGCGATAGATGAACGGGCTGTCGCGGGCAATGAACAAAGGCAGCGCCCGCCCAAGCCAGTCAAGATGATCTGCATAGACCGGCGTGAAGACCAGAGGCCCATAGATGAAATACGAGGGATACGAGTTGCCCAGATATTTCAAAAGCATGTCACGCTGGGCTGAGACGGGGACTTGAATCTCGACGAGCTCGCGATTACGCCAGACGGTGATGGGCACAAGGTTGTCATGAGCAAGCAAAGGCACCATGTACCGAAAGTCGACACGCAAGTTCTGCTCGATTGAGATCATGCCAGCGTTGTCGATATCCTTATCACCAATGGCGGTGACGACATCCCACTTTTTAAAGACGCTTTCAGCGTTCTTCGTGTTGGTGACGACCAGACCCGACATGCCGGATTCGATACCAAGTTTTTTTCGTAGCGCAGGGTTCTCAAGGGTTTGAAGTGGAACGAAAAGCCGAGGCCTGCCCTGATAGTTGCCGTCTTCGATATCATCGAGAAAGGCGCGGATTTCCTGGACGGGGATGAGATAGCCGATGTTTTGTGCGTCGGGGATGCCGCTGAAGACCAGACCGATGACTTTATCATCTGCAAACGCGGGGCCGCCGCTGTTACCGGGGTTGATGGGTGCGTCGATCTGGATGCGCAAGCCCAGTGTGCCCTGGTAATAGCCGGAATATTCGATGCGCGAGACGATGCCTTCGGTGATGCTCATGGCATCGCCTCCGATGGGGTAACCAAAGGCGCTGAGGCTCTGGCCGACTTCAGGAAGGTCGCTGCTGAACAAGGCTGCGGGGTGCGTGTCAAAAAACGACTCATCTTCAAGTTTCAAGATGGCAAGATCAATGCCCGGCGCGATAGCGACGATGGAAGCAGGGAGTTTATCTGAGGAGTTGTTGGGCTGAACGAAGACTTCGCGTGCATAGCGCACGACATGGGCATTGGTGAGAATCCGGTTGTTGGAGATGACAACGCCCGAGCCACTGACATCTCGCCGCGAGCCTTTGGTCCAGGGGCGCGTGGGATCTGGCGGGCGTGTGGTGGAGAAGATTTTGACGACCGATTCTCGGATGTCGGTATCTTGTCCCAGAGCTGGCAGAGCCAGCATGCCAATCATCAGAAACACGATCGTGCGCACAGCGTTGTTCATTGGTCGGTTTTCCATTGCATCGTTGTTGGTAAATATATTGATCTTCATCGGACTGATTGACGGGCTAAAACGGGTTAGTTCCGGGAGTTTACCAGCGTTCTTCAAGTTTTTTCTCGGATGAATCGCCAAAGAGGAGTCGATCCAGCGGCCCCTTGCCCAGGTTGCTTTTGCCGATATCAGTTTCGCGGGCATTAAACCCCCGGGCACCCACGATACGCTGATAACACCCTGTCAGAGAAAGGCTCAACACGATCAGTATGACAAAGCCAAGACTCGATGTAGTGCGAGTAGCTTGAGTGCAAAAGGCACGGAGTCGATCTGTATCAGGACTGTTCATCAGAGTGCTCATGATTGTCAGTGTCATCCTTCTCAGAAATCGGCGCAGGTTCATCAGCGGGTGCTTGTGAATCTGGTGCTGCAGGCACAGACAGCAAAGATGCCAGCGATCGACCTGAAAGCGTATGAAGTTCCTGTTTGCGAAGTTCGTCGAGTACGGTGCTTGGCACAGCACTGGTGCCAGCCATGGCATGGGCGATGGCCAGCAGTTCTGATGCATCGATCTGCTCCGGCGGCCGAGCCAGTGCGTAGATGGCTTCGTCTGAGTCGCTTTGCACTTTACACAGATGGCCTGCATTTCCCAGGGCGTCGAGGATTTGTATCGTTTCAGCTCGGGGCATGCCCAGGTTCTCAGCGAGTTTCTCAGCACTTGTCTGGGTGCCCGCTGCAAAACGCGAAGCGATCATGGTCATGAACTCGACAACGATAGCGGGATCAAGAAACGGTGCGCGATCGCTGGATTCATGACCAGAGGCTTCAGCGATTGACCATTGCTTGAAGTTCTGAAGCGTGTAGCTGACCTGCAACCCAAAGAGCACGATGAGCCAGGTTAGATAGACCCAGAGCATGAAGAGCGGGATGAGTGCCATGGCTCCGTAGAGTCTGGCATAGCTGATTGAGTATGCGACATACTGCGTGAAGCCCCACTTGCCGCCTTCCCAGAGTAACGCTGCGACCAAAGCGCCGATCATGGCAGGGCCGAGGCGCACGGGCGCGTTGGGTACGATTTTGTACATGACGAGAATCAGAAGCCAGCTGATCGCGACGGTTGTAAAGTAGCCCAAGAGGGCTGTCAGGGATCGGCCAATGGTGCTGATGGATTCCAGCCCGCCGGTCCAGTCTTTAAAGCGTTCGCCAACATAGAAGGTGGCTAGCAGGAAGAGTGTGCCCAGTGTGAGCATGGTCCAGTAGTGGGTGAGTCTGCGAATCCATTGCCGTCCAGTCTGCGCTCTGTAGACCTGATTAAACGCGCGCTCAATTTCGACGAGCATCGAAAGGGCAGCGTAGATTAAAAAAAGCAAGCCCACAGCACCGATGGCTTTGAACTGAATGTTACGAGCCGCGGTGATCAGATCACGAATCCAGACCTCCAGCCGTTCCTGACTGGTGCTTGCAGGAGCATCATCAGCAACCGGATCTGCATTTGCTGATAAATCGCTTTGCTCTGGGGGGAGCAGTTCCTGGTTTGTATCCGCCGGAGCAGGCTCAAGTTCATTTTGGTCGGTGGTCGGATTTGTTTCTTGTGATTGGGTGCCTTGAGAGGATTGTTCGGTGATGACAATTTCGCTCAGACCCGAAAAGTCCAGCAGTTGATCAAGGATCTTTTCGACGCTCTGATCGCTGGCGAATCCGCCAATGACGACGAGCGAAAGCACCATTGCAGGGATCATGCCAAAGATGGTTCGAAACGACAGTGCAGCAGCCATCTGAGGCAGGCGTGTGCGATAGAGTTCTCTTGCAACACCACGCACAACATGCGAGATGCGGGCAAGTCTGGTTCCATCGGTTTCAGCTTGGTTTGCGGTTGTCGCGCGCGGGTTTTTCATGGGTTGGTTTGGGTTTTCCAGATTTGGGGGTGGCTTTTTTGAGTGCTGCAAGTTCGTGTTTTTCCAGCTCGCGCCATTCGCCTCTGGCAAGACCTTTGAGCCTCAGTGGACCGATCGCGATGCGCTCGAGCCGTTTTACGGGGCATTTCACATCTGCAAGCATGCGACGGATCTGACGATTTCGCCCTTCGTGCAGCGTGATCTCCAGCACCGTGCGCTCTCGATCCTTCTTGACCACCCGCACCTCCACGGGCGCAGTACGGCTGGCCCCGGTCGAACGCCCCTTTCTGCGATCAGTCAGGTACAAGCCTTTTTGCAGAGTCTGGACCTGCTCAGGCTCAAGTGAGCCTTTGACGATCACCCGATAGGTCTTGGCCACGCCATAGCGAGGGTGGATGAGCCGATTGGCCGCTTCACCGTCATTGGTCAGAAGGATGAGCCCGACGGTGTCATAATCGAGTCTGCCTACGGGAAAGAGGCGCGGAGCTGCGGGATGTTGGACGAGGTCAGCGATGGTTCGCCGGTCAGCACCGGGTTCATCGTGCATGGTGGTGAGGGTTCGGGCGGGCTTGTTGAGCATGACCCAGATTTTTCGGGCGCTGTTGAGGTCGATCACCAGGCCATCGACAACGACTCGGTCGGTTTGTGGGTCGACCCATGCTGGGAGCGTGTTGATGATTGAGCCATTGACCGAGACATGCCCGCCTTCGATGAGCTGTTCGCATTCTCGCCGGGACGCGACGCCAGCCTCAGCCAGGACGCGTTGAAGGCGTCTGCCATGGGCAGCATCGCGGATGGGGTTCGTGCTGCTTCGTGCTGAGGTGTTCTTTGGAGGAGGCATTGGTTGAGTTTAGGCTGGTGTAGCGTGGGAGCCTTGCTTTGTGGAGAGTTGGTCCGATTCTCAAGCGTCAGGTTCAGGTGGGCCGATTCATCAGAAGATGGTTTGTCATCGTAAATAGAGGTTGAGCTATGGAACGGTCGAGCTTGGAAACGGTATCGGATTTGGCCAGCGAGGTGTTCGTTTCACCTCGAGTGATCGATTCAGATGCGTTTGATGAGTATTCGCGTGAGCTTCGGCAGACCATAGAGCAGGCTGGTGATGAAGCTGATCGACTCGAAAACCAGGCAGATCAGGCTCAACGAGTGCTTCGTGAGCTTGAAGAAGCAAAACAAAGCACGCGAAAAAGGATTTTGGCGCTCAAGCAAGCTCTGGATGCGGTGCAGACCCGTGCTGACGCCATTGCCAGCAAGGCAGACGAGCAGGCGGAATCGCTGGTTGACCGTCTGGCTGTTCTGGAAGAGCACACGACCCAGATTGCCAGCCGACTCACCAGCATCGAAGACTCAAAGACGGAAATACAAAACGCATCTCCACCTGAGCCCATTGAGCGCCAGGCTGACCAGACAGAACCCGCAGTATCTCCCACGCAGCAGGACGCAATAGGTGGGCAGGATATATCTGCTCTGATCGAGCAAAGTGAAGCCCTGGTGCAGCGTGTTGAAGATGCGTGCAGCCAGGTTGGGGAGATCAATAAACAGACTGCGATCATTCGCAGGCAGATTGATGCTGTGCTTTTGGCAGCTGCGGACAGGGTTGATGCCCTGGATGCCCGGTGTGAGGACATCATCAGCCGAGCAGGGCTGATCGGGGCAGCTCTGGGCGGGCTGGATGCACTGGCGGGGAGCATGGAGAACGCCACGCCCGGCAAGATTGAACTGATCAGGCGGATCGTTCGTGAGGAAATCGCCAATACCAGTCAAAGTAAGAAAAAAGAATCTGGCCAGATCTGATCAGGAACCCGCCAGATGAGGCTGATCGAGCCAGTCTTTTTGAGTTATCGGCAGGCAGAAAAAGGATTCCGCTGGTATCGATCCATTTTTGGCATCAGAATTGCCGTCAGTACGGATAGATGTTAGAATCATGCAACGAGGTGCTGTGTCATGTGTTGTGTGATGCGGGCGGGCAAAGCATACACAGAACTTTGAAATTGGAGGCTATGATGAATCGTCTGAATACAAACGACAACGGTGTAAGCCGGTGGAGCAGGTTGAAGCTGAGAAGCAGCAATCCCGGCCGGGGCTTTACGCTCATTGAGCTGTTGGTCGTCATTGCGATCATCGCACTGCTTATTGGGATTCTGCTTCCATCTCTGGGTGAAGCCAGACTCGCAGCTCAAAACACCGTGAGCCTGTCGAATATCAAATCTCTGACGCAGGTGCAGATCCTGTATGGTGGAGAGCATGATGACTCTTTTGTCAATCCCTTTGGCAGAGGAACCAACCTCTGCAATCAAGGCACCTGGTGGCGCATCTCCAGAAACGATGAACAGTGCTTTGCTTTTACTGATCCGGGAGTGTGGAAGAGCGAGATGTACGCAGCCCACTGGTACAGCCAGACCGCGGACTGGATCTCACCGGGTGATTACGCATCTGATGTTCAGTTTGCACCGGCTGATGCAGCACCCAAGGATCGATTCCTTGAACTTTCCACTCAATACTCTCTGGATCGGGTGATCTGGGACACTTCATATTTCTATTCGCCTACATTCTGGTTTAACCCGAATCGGTATGCCCAGTCGCCCAGGAACTCTGCTGATCCACGAGAGCCTGATCAGGCGGGTTTTCGCCGTAACAGGCAGAGTGATGTGACCTATCCCACGCAAAAAGTCATCATCTTTGAGCGATTTGATACATCACAGCGCCGTCGGCTTGAGACAGTGACCATCCTGGGGAATCCTCAAGTTCTCGGCAGACGCGATGCTCCACCAACCTGGCACAATCCACAGGCCAAGACCAATGTTGGGCTGGTCGATGGCAGCGTGATCCGGGCGAACATGAGCGAGGTGTCTGCATTGACACAATCACCCAAGCAGAGCGTGCGTGATGCGTTTACGCCTACGGATGTGTGGGATGTCGATAACTCCATTCTTGGACGATATGAAATGAGAGGCGACCTTCTTGAGAACGGCACGACCGAGAATGGCGGGCTCTATCCCGCATTCTTCTGGGCTACGAAGGACGGCATTCACGGCCGGGATATTCAACGCTAACCCTATTCTTTTACACCTGACGCACACAACAGAGGACAGGCATGATCGATCGGTATCGCATCGAAGAACTCACTGACCGGGTTCGAGTAAGCATGGCTGACCCGGAAATACGCAAACGGGTGATCGTGAGCGCAGTGGGTGTTGTGGTGCTTTTGTTGGTCGTGGTTGTCTATTCAAAAAACTTCATTCCCAAAAAGCCTGATAAAGTAACTCGAGAGCGTGCCTTGAGCAATCAAAGCACTTCAGCAGCACTTCAAGAAAATGCTGCTGCGACTGATGCTCAGAACCGCTACCCCAAGGGTCAAGAGCCCGAGCCAGGGTCTGGCAAGGCTGGCTCCAGCCCGGCAGGCGGCTGAGCACAAATGCTCATCCATGAATGCCTCTGGCGTGGTGCTACAGGCAGGCGACCTACACTGACCCGCGATGATTCTGCTGATCGACAACTATGACAGCTTTACCTGGAACCTGGTCCAGCGCTTTGGCGAGATTGAACCCAGCCTGATTCCCGAGCGAGATTTGATCGTGGTTCGCAATGATGCCATCACGCCTGATCAGGCTCAGGCTCTTGATGGTGGCAAGGGGCCGACGCATCTGGTGATTTCGCCGGGGCCTTGCACGCCCAGTGAATCAGGCGTATCGCGGGCCATGATTTCCCGTTTCGCTGGTCGTATCCCTGTGCTGGGCGTCTGTCTTGGGCATCAGTGCATGGCTGAGCTTGCTGGAATGAGGGTTCATCAGCACGACAAACCCATGCATGGCAAGACCAGCATGATGCACCATGACTCCACAGGCCTCTTTGCAGGACTCCCCAGCCCCTTTTGTGCCACTCGATATCACTCACTGGTCGCTGATTTTGATGCGGTACCATCCGGGTGGCATGCATCTGCATGGACCGATGAGCCTGGCTCATCTGGTCAGTCACAGCGCGTGTTGATGGGGCTATCGCGGGTGTGGGATGACCCTGGCAAGGCACCCATGGAAGGGGTGCAGTTTCATCCCGAGAGCTTCCTGACAGATCAGGGGCATCAGTTGCTGGGCAATTTTCTGAATATGGCACCATTGCAGGCGTCATGTTGAGCGCATCAGCCATACGCCCTATGCTCATGACACCATGATTCACCCCGAACCCACAATCAAAATCGAGCCTCACATCGCCCGAGGCACCTTCGATGGCTTTGAGGAAGAAACCGCAACCAGACCCGTGATGGTTCGGCTCACATTTCCCAACACCAACTATCAACTGCACCTGATTTCCACCAGCGAGATATCAACGCCCGTCGGCAAGACAGCCATGGGCATGATTCAGGTGCATGCACGCCGTGTCGATGTGGTGGGGGCAGGTGGGCGCTTCATTGATCCCGTGATCGGCAGACCTCGACGAGTGCAAGGCATGGTCGTGAGCACCGATTCATCCGCAGGCACCATCACCGTCAACGCAGGTATCCCCGTAATCGTCAAACTCACCGATGATCGCCAAAGCCCGGATGACTTTGAAAAAGGCCAGATCGTGGCCTTTGGCGTGCTGGCGGGTGCAACATTCACAGCCGAATCCTGAGATTCTGCTGTTAGACAGGTCTGGCTGCGTTTGTCATATATATTTGAATGCTCAGCAGCCAACTTGAAACACTGCAATAAACCGGAAAAAGTCCAGCACATCCACAGTGCCATCAAGATTCAAATCCGCTTCAAAGCTGTTCTGGCTGAACAGGTTGACGAAGATAAAAAAGTCCAGCACATCCACTACGCCATCGTTGTTGTAGTCAGCCGGGCACAAGCCAATACCTGAAACGACAAGCTGGCCACGAACTTCGCCTTCGGGGTGGGCGATGGTGTGGACATCGATGTATAGCTTCTCATCAAAGAGGTCTACTTCGTTCTGGAAAAAGTCGCTCCAGACATTGCCCTGCTGATCGCCGAGGAAAGCGTCATTGAGGATCAGCCTCAGACCTGTGGGTTCTTCGACAAACTGGGTCATCCACCCCAGATCAAGCACAATTGGACCATTGGCGCCGAGCGGTGCGGTGTGAATATGCACGGGGGTGTTGTTGGGACCTGTGTTCGCCAGATCCGCAAGTGTCAGCCCTTCGATAAAAAGATCTATATCAAACAACAGCCCATGATGGTTGTATTGAAACACCGCGGTGCCCGTCACCGGCGTTTGAACCGGAGGCAAAACCGTCTGGCCGTTGAGGAGCGCAATAAAGTGAAAAATATGAGCCTGCACAGTTGGTGTCGCCAGCAGCAGTGCCGCCAGAACCCCCAAGACTCTGGCAGACGACAGCCCGCCACACACAGCTCGCCTGCGTGAATGCTCTCTTGCTTGATTGGGTTCAGACATTATTTTCTCCCCACCCACAACGACAGTGTCTTGCCGGCCATCAGGCGCCGGGTGGACGAATCGCCTCTCCACAACTTGGGCAGACCTCAGGGAACCCGCCGTGCCCGACTGGCTCCAGAGCAGCATCACAGTTGCTGCACTTGTACACCTCATGCGTAAAGTGTTTGCCACACTCGGGACAGGGATACGACCCCTCAGAGTTCTCAGCGTACGCCCGAACATCCTTGAAAGGCACCGTAAAGACCGCCTGGCATGATTCGGTAGCGCATTGAAAGTGAATTTCCTTTGGCGGCCCGTCAGAGTTGGTACCGGATGACTTGGCCAGATTCTTTGCCACCAGAACACCCGCTGCTGCCAGCAGGGCAATCGCAACAAGAAGTTGAATGATACTTTTGAGGGTCATATGAAAGCTCGTTTGCGGGTCAAGGTGCTGGATGGTTTACAGACATTCAAGGCGTGGGTCGTAATCAAAGTTCCAGCGTCTTCTTGCCCTTTTCTGTTCCTGAATGGTGCGGTCCGGGTTATCAATAAGGTCTTTTTGCTTCATGTGCTTGGCATGACCATCAACGAACAGCACATTTGAGCCATCAAAGTGGCGATCACCGGGCCAGTTTCGCCAGTTCTGAGTCTTGGGAGTAATCCAGGCATCCCAGTTAAAGTTCACGGTATTGTCAGCCAGAGCGATCATATCGCTGGGCTGCTGAACCCAGTGCTGGGGAATCTCCCACAGTCGGCGTTCATTCATGTTGTCGCGGTTGGTCCATGCAACATGCCCGCCGAGGCCGAACATCCCTCCACAAGCACCTTGAATATCGCCGACACCCCAGCCGTTGTATCCATAGGTGATGGTCATATCCTGGCGTGTGCCTCGCAGTGGTCTTTCAAACTCTTCATAACCAAAGAGAGTCGGGGATCCCTGACCATCGGTGCCGCTGGGAATAGCAGAGTCTCTGTAGGTTTTGACCCACTTGAAATCGCTGAGTGTTGATGGGCACCAGAATCCATCGGTTGAGTCGCCCATGTACACGCGAAGCCGCCCGGGCCATGCAAAGAGATTGAGCGTTCCTCGGTCTTGCCAGTGATCGCCCGGGAAGAATCCCTGATTGTCCTTTGTGTATCCCGCCATGGCGATGCCCATTTGTCTGAGGTTCGAGCTGCAGACAACCTGCTTGGCAGTATTACGGGCGCTGCCAAGAGAGGGAAGCAAAATGGCAATAAGGAGCGCGATGATGGCGATGACCACCAGAAGTTCGATCAGTGTAAACGCCGATTTTTTTCGGTTGGACATCAGTCTGAAATCTCCGCTAGTCGTCTTGGGTGAATCCCCGCAGGAAAGACATCAATAGTATGACAGAATAGTGATCCCAAATCAAGACCCAAGTCTGGGGTTCAGCTTGCGCCGGGCATGAGGAACCGACCAGAATCCGAGTGAATCGCGCACTTCATGGGGACGAAAGGTATTTTTGTAATCCATTTTGGCGCAGCCTCGCACCACAAACCCCATGTGCCAATAACGCAGACCTCGGCGTCCTGTTTCCTGGATCTCTGTCAAGGCTGAGAAAATCCCCAGACTTCGTTTGGCATACTCGGGCTCGAAGTAGAAGTAGACGCTCGAAAGCGAATCAGGGCAAACATCCACCAGCCCCACGCCTATGAGCTTGCCATCGATCAGATAATCCATCTCGATGGTGTGGATGGTGGAAAAGCAGAAGTTGGCTTCAAACTCGTCAAACGAAGGCACATTCTTTCCGCCATGCTTGAAAGTTTCATATCGGCACAGCAACTCGTGCCTGGCTTCATCGCACAACGGTTCTGAAAGAACCCTGACCTCTACATCACGGTTCTTGTTCAGAGCCCGTTTCTGACTCTTGGAAAGCCTGAACTGATCCACAGGCACACGAATGGGCACACAAGCCTGGCAGCCCGGGCAATCCGTTGCGTAGAACATCACACCGGAGCGCCGAAACCCCTGATGCATGAGCTTTTCATACATGGCTGAATCAAGCCCGCGCGAGCCAACCACCAGCTCTGATGCATAGTTGCCGGGCAAATATGGACAGGGATGCTCCTGCGTCTTGAAGACAGGAAGCGACAAGTTCATCCCCAGCTTGGGTCTTGATGTTGGCTTGCTTTGTTCATCCATGAGCCACAACTGTAGCAACCCACAAGCAAGGCTCTTTGCAGCAATGACAATAACCGGGCTTGAAGTCAAACGACCAGATGATGCATCAATCAGATGTGTTTGATGGCAAAAACAGGTTCATGAATCTGACCAGCAGCATTCATCTTTAATGAGCTGCGACCGTCAGGGAGCGATTCTTCCTTGTTTTCCCAAAGTCTTTACTACAACTCTCGCTCCCTCACGGTCGCGGCTCGTCAGATGTCAAACACAGTCCCAAACACATTGACTAAGACTCAAGCCCCAACGAGGAATAGGATTGGCACCATTCAGACCAAGGAGTTCACCATGTCCAGCGGGACCGATTCTCAAGCTCAATGCAGCACAGCCTCTGATCCAGCCAGCAAATCCATGGATGACATCATGGCTCTGTGCAAACGCCGAGGGTTCATCTATCCCGCATCCGAAATCTATGGCGGCATCAACGGCTTCTGGGACTACGGCCCACTCGGTGCCCAACTCAAAAAAAACCTCCGCGATGCCTGGTGGACCGATGTCGTCATGAAAGGCTGCAACGGCAAACTCGGCCCTGATGGCAAACCCGTCTCCATTGTGCCGGTCGACACCTCCATCATCCAGAACCCGAAGGTCTGGGAAGCATCCGGGCATGTCGGCGGATTCAATGATCCAATGGTAGATTGTCGCGAAACCAAGAATCGGTACCGCGCAGATCATCTTATGTGCATGGGCGAAAAGGGCGATTCCACTGGCCAGATCTACGCTTTTATCGAAAACGATGATAAATCCTTTGCCAACGCACTCAAAAAACTGTCAAAGTACAAGAAAAAGGACATCCCGGAAGATGGTGTTGACATCTGCTCCTTGACCGAACTGGGTGCAGATGAACTCACAATTACCGTCGGCCCAGATGCCAAAGAAGTCGGGACACTCACCGAACCTCGCGCCTTTAACCTCATGTTCCCAACCGTCATCGGCGCGACAGGTGATATCGAAACCAACAAGGCTTATCTTCGCCCTGAAACCGCTCAAGGCATCTTCATCAACTTCAAGAATGTCGTTGATACCACGCGCGTGTCGGTCCCCTTCGGCATCGCCCAGACCGGCAAGGCGTTTCGTAATGAGGTTACGCCGAGAAACTTTACATTTCGTAGCCGCGAGTTTGAGCAGATGGAGATCGAGTTCTTCTGCCATCCCGATGACGCCAAAGACTGGTATGTCTTCTGGCGTGACTGGCGCATGGCATGGTGGCAGGATCTGGGGCTCAAAGGCGACAACCTCATCCTTCGCGAACACGACAAGGATGAACTGGCTCATTACGCCAAGGAAGGTGCAGGCACATCTGACATCGAATACAAGTTCCCCTTCACTGCTCCGGGCTTTGGTGAGCTCGAAGGCATCGCAGATCGAACCAACTTTGATCTCAAACAACACGCCGAGCACGCCAAGACCAAACTCGATTACTTTGATAACACCCGAGGCGAACTTGCCAAGAATGGCCAACCCAAAGGCGAACGCTACCTCCCACATGTTATCGAACCTTCAGCTGGTCTTGATCGAGGTGTTCTGGCCTTGCTTTGTGAAGCCTACACCCCTGATCCAGAGCGTGCCTCTGGTGTCTATATGAAGTTTCATCCTCGCATTGCCCCCATCAAGGCTGCCGTTTTTCCATTGGTTAAAAAAGGTGGCATGCCCGAAGTGGCTGCACCATTGGCAGCAGAGCTTCGCAACCGGTTCGGGCATCTTGGCACCATTGATTATGATGAGAAACAGTCCATCGGCAAGCGTTATGCCCGTATGGATGAGGCTGGGTGTCCATTCTGCTTTACGATTGATGGCGAGACGCTTGATGCTGACTCGCCTAACCACAACACGGTGACGGTGCGTGATCGTGATTCATTGAGCCAGGAGAGGATCTCGATTGCTTCCGTGGGCGATTACCTGGCTGAGAAACTTGGGCTCTGACAGGTCTACAGAAGCGAACCGGAATAGCCTGAACCGGTATAAGTCATAATAAAGGTGGTTGCAGGTGAAAGACGCTGTGCCTTTTTGCCAACAATGTCTCTTTCGGGGTCAGGTAGTGGAATAGGTGCCTCTGCGTATGATCAATGGCATAGGCGTTCGTAAGATAGCAGCGTATGACAGGCTGAGGAATGGGAGGGGGAAAGGGAGGGGGGAAAGAGCGGAGGAATGTCTCGTGTGGAAACGGCTGGCAGTGATTTTTATTGTGATCGTGGTGCTGCTGGGCAGCGGGGTGTTTGCACTGGTCAAGTCGCCTCAGTTTGATCAGTTCAGAGCCAAGCTCGAAAACAAGCCCAAAGCCAAGGTCGTTCGGCTGGAGGCAGTATCCAGGGGGGATCTCACACGCACCGTTAATGCACCCGGGTCCATTGAGCCTCGCAATATGGTCAATATATCCTCAAGGGTGTCAGCCATGATCACCGCGATGCCTTTTAAAGAGGGTGATCATGTCAAAGAGGGCGATGTGCTGGTGCGGCTGGATTCCAAGGATCTGGTGGCATCGCTTGAATCGACCCAGGCTCAGCTGAAAAGCGAAGAAGCGCGGGTAGAAAGCGCCAAAGCCTCACTTGTTGAAGCAGACCTTGCTGTGGTGCGGGCTCGTGAGTTGTTGACGACCAACGACATTTCCAAGGCTGAGCTTGATGCTGCAGAAGCACGATTCCGTCAAGCCCAGGCGGGCGTGAAGATGGCTGAGCAATCTATTGAGATTGCCCGTTCGTCTATCACAAGAGCAAAGAAGAATGTCGATTACACCGTCATTACCTCGCCCATCGATGGCACCATCACCCGGTTGAACAACAAGATCGGCGAGAATGTGCTGGGCACATTCAACAACATCGGTTCAACGATCATGACCATCGCGGATATGTCTGATATGCTCATGCGTGCCCGGGTTGATGAATCCAATGTAGCGCTTATCGAGTCAGACCAGGATGCAACAATCTATATCAACGCTTTTCCTGATGAGACATTCCAAGGCACCGTTGACCGCGTCAAGTTGCACCGCGAAGTCTGGCGCGATGGCACAGCCTACATCGAAGCAGAGATTTCCATAAATATGCCAGGCGATCGCCTGCTCTGGCTCGGTGGCAATGCCAACACCGATATCCAGATCAAAACCACACGGGATGTTATTAAAATCCCCAGCCAGGCCGTGATGGATCTGGCCATTGACGACCTGCCCAGTGACATTCGCAAAGAAAATCCCAATGTCGATCAGAAAAAAACCCACGCCCGCGTGGTGTACCGGTTTGTTGATGGCAAAGCGGTGGTCACACCTGTCAGTGTTGGCACCAGCGACCTGACGCACACGGTCGTCCTCAGCGGCCTGAGCGATGACGACCGGATCATCGTCGGCCCATACAAAGAACTGCTGAAAATCAAGCATGATGAGCTAGTTCGTGACGAGGAAGATGTCAAGAAAGAAAATGAACAAGAAAAGGCTGCTGAGGAATCAGCATCTGAAGAAGAAACAGACACTCAAGCACCAGGCGAGAAGGGCTGATCAGCAGTGACTATCAGGATTCGCAAACTTCGCAAGGTATACAAGATGGGTGTCGAGCGCGTACGCGCACTCGATGGCGTCGATCTTGATATCCAGCGCAACGAGTTTGTAGCCATCATGGGTGCTTCAGGCTCAGGCAAAAGCACGCTGATGAACATCCTGGGGTGCCTGGATCGACCCTCCAGTGGCATCTACACACTCAATGGAAAGCCCACTCACAAAATGAGAGCTGGGGCATTGGCCCGCGTGCGCAACCAGGAAATCGGTTTCATCTTTCAATCGTTCGAGCTCTTGCCCAGACAGTCTGCTCTGAAAAATGTCATGCTCCCCCTGCTGTATTCCAAAGGCATGTTCAAAGCGCGCAAGCGAGCTAAAAATGCCCTCAAGCGTGTGGGGCTGGAAACTCGAATGAGCCATCGCCCCAACCAGCTCTCCGGCGGCCAGAGGCAGCGGGTGGCGGTAGCGCGGGCACTGGTCTCTGAACCCAGTATCTTGCTGGCAGATGAGCCTACCGGCAACCTGGATTCAACCACATCCAGCGAAATCATCGCACTTTTCAAACAACTTCACGATGAAGGGCAGACCATCATCATCGTGACGCACGAAGAGGAAGTCGCCAGCCATGCCCAGCGAATCGTGCGTCTCAGTGATGGCAAGGTCATCTCAGACAATCCTACAGCAGAAGATCCATTGCACCGCAAGTTTGTCACTGCAATGGCTTCAACCATCCAGACGCAGGTGCAAGACATCGATCAGAATCACATACCAAAGCAGCTTGATGACACTTCTACAAACAACTCGACAAAGCGTGCTCACGAGCTTTCACAAGAGACAGAGGCTCTGGATGCTTCCTCGATTCATACAATGCCGGGAACAAAACCTGCAAGAGGAGTCATTCAGCCATGATTCTGCTCAGACTTGCATTTCAGACTGTCTTCCTCGCGCTCAGCCAGATCTTTTCTAACAAAATAAGATCCATGCTCACTACCCTGGGTGTCATCATCGGCGTTGCATCGGTCATCTCCGTCATCGCAGCTCTTGATGGGTTACAAAACAACATCCTCGGCGAGTTTGAAAAGTTTGGCGCCAAGCGAGTCTTCATCGACGGCAGACGCCCCGAATCAATGCGCAACAAAATCACATGGCGCGAAGTTCAACTCAAAGAAATCGAAGTCACCGAAATCCTCAAACACAGCGAATCTCTGGATCTCATCGTCCCCATGTGGTACGGCGGGTATTCCATCGCACACGGCAAGCGAACCATCGACAGCGTCTCGGTCATCGGTATGTGGCCCTCCTGGCACAAGATTGAAAACCGCCAAATCCTTCAGGGCCGTCAGTTCTCAGCCATTGATGAAGATGAAAAACGCCAGGTCTGCCTGATTAATGAACACGCCATCCAGGAACTGGATCTGGATCGAAACCCCGTGGGAAGTTACATCCTCGTCTCGGGCAGAAGATTCCTGATCGTCGGCGTGGTCGAGACCATTCAGATGTCCGCCATGTTCGGCGGCGGCGACACCTCCACGGAAGTCTTCATCCCCTTCTCCACCGCTCGCAAACTCAATCCCAATGGCTGGCTGAACTACGCCCAGGGGGAACTCAAAGATCCCAATGCTGCTGAAGATGCCATCGCTGAAATCCGCTTTGTATTACGCAAAATGCGCGGCCTCGAACCCGATGAAGAAGATACTTTTCAGATTCAGGTCATGCAGCGGTTCATCGACCAGTTCAACTCCATGGCGGGTGCAATCAAAGCCGGTGCTGGAGGCATCGTTGCCATCTCGCTTCTGGTCGGAGGTATCGGGATCATGAACATCATGCTGGTCAGCGTGAGCGAACGCACACGCGAGATCGGCCTGCGGAAAGCTGTCGGCGCTCGCCCCATGATCATTTTGACTCAGTTCCTTGTTGAAGCTGTGGTTTTGTGCCTGGTCGGGGCAGGTATCGGGCTATTGATCGGCGAAGGCTTTGTGCTTGGTCTTCGCCTCATGCCGGATTCGCCCCTCTCAAAAGCTTCCGTGCCCTTCTGGGCTATCGTTCTCTCGGTGGGTTTCAGTGCTGCCACCGGCATCATCTTTGGCATGTTCCCTGCAATCAAAGCCGCCAGGCTCAATCCCATCGACGCATTGCGTCACGAATAACACCATCAGTTCAGAAACAGGTTTTTACTCACCGATGATCAAAACACAAGAATCGGCCAAGCATTTTGCCCGTAGTGCCATCATGGGCTTTGGGATATGCACAGTACTTCTGGGCACGGGTTGTTCCAATCCATTTCGCACATACGATGCAGACCTGGGCAAGCGCGTCAGCATTGCCCAGCTGCAAAACATTCAGCCTCTGGACCTCAAGTCCCATCAAGCACCCCTCCCAGAGCAAAACGCCATGGCCGATCCTCTGGCGGATCGATTCGCAGGTGTTCAAAAAATGGAGTTCAGCATCGAGCGCGTCAGGCAGGCCACGCTTGAGAACAACATGGACTTGCGTGTTGCAATGGTCAATCCCAACATTGCCAAAGAATCTATCTCACAGGAAGAAGCTCGCTTTGAAGCGGCCTTTAACACAAGACTGATCTATCGCGAGGATGACTCGCCTTCATTTAATATCACCTCGTTCAACCAACAGGATTCGGTGTTTACTTCCAATGGCGTGCAGATCCCCCTGCGCACCGGAGGCAGTGTCAGTGTCGATCTTATCGAACAATGGCGTCAGACGAATAACCCCTTCGTTACGCTGAATACCAGCTACGACTCGTCATTGCGGTTTTCGGTCAGTCAACCTCTGCTTCGCAATGCTGGCCGTCGCACAAACACTCATGCTCTGCGCATTGCTGCACTCAATCAGCAGGTTTCCCAGGCACAGACCAAGCTTGAGGTAATCCGTCAGATCGCAGGCGTTGATCGTGCATACTGGAGGCTGTACGCAGCACAGCAGGCGCTGGAAGTAACACAAAAACAGTACGAGCTTGCCCTGGTTCAGCTTCAAAGAGCTCGCCGTCGTGTTCAGGCGGGGGCATCAGCAGAGGTCGAGATCATGCGCGCCGAAGCAGGCCTGGCACAACGCCTTGAATCCATCATCATCGCTGAGAACCTCATCAAGAACCGCCAACGCGACCTCAAGCGCATCATGAATATCCCCGGGCTTTCGATGGATACGACCACGCATCTGACCATCCAGACGCTACCGGATCCGGTCCCGTATAAGTTTGCATCAAGCGATCTGATGCAGCAGGCTCTTGAAAATCGCATGGAGATGCTCGAGTTGGAGCTTCGTTTGGCGCAAGATGCCAGCACCATCGCCTTCAACAAAAACCAGTCTCTCCCATTGTTCACGCTGGACTACGCCTACAACATTCAGGGACTTGGGTCCATGTTTCGTGAGTCCAACTCTGTGCTTATCGACAACAACTTTGAAAGCTGGTCAGTAGGCTTGACGGGGCAAATACCCATCGGCAATGAAGCTGCCAAATCCCGCATCAGACAGTCGGTTCTGGCCAGACTCCAGCGCCTTGCGACCAGAGAATCACGCAAACTGGCTATTGAGCAGGAAGTTCTGACCTCGATTGACAATGTCAACGCAGCCTGGCAGAGGATCATGGCTGCCCGTCAGTCCGCTGCTGCAACTGCTCGCACATATGATGCAGAACAACGCCAGTTTGAGGTCGGTGCACGCACCAGCACCGATGTGCTGGACGCTGCGACCAGTCTGGCAGATGCACAACTCTCTGAAATCCGCGCAATCACCGATTACCAGATATCGCTTGTAGATCTTTCCTTTGCCACAGGCACGCTGCTGGGAGCATCCAAAATCGACTGGCAACCCATCGACCCCAGAAACGACCCAAACTGGCCCGTGCCAGCATCCCCAGGCAGCGAAAATGAAGCGAATATGATCGACACACTGACCAACACCAGCGATCAACCAAATAACTAACGAGCTGCGACTGCCAGGGAGCGGTCTTCAGGTCTTGCTGCCAAACCAGTTCATTTCCATGTGGTCGTCGCTCACCAGAGAATGCCCCGGATTGAAATCTCAATCCTGATTCAGCCTCTCGTGCTGACTCCGACGGTCATTCGCACCGGCACATGCGTAGGCATCACGCGTTTTTCAAACTCTTCGCGATACTTGTTCATGATGGTCCGCACCGCCCAGTTGTTGCCATCCGCAAGCCCGCAGATCGTGGTGCCTGGCATCGTGCCCATGCTGGTAGCGATCTCAAGAGCCAGATCCAGATCCTTCGTCCTCGCTTCGCCTGCTTCAATGCGCTGGAGCAGTTGATAAAGCCATCCACTACCCTCTCTACAAGGCGTACACTGACCACACGATTCGTGCATGTAAAATCGGGAAATGTTTCTTGCCACCGCGACCATGTCCGTATCTTCATCAAACACGGTTGGGCAGGCGGTGCCCAGCCCCAGAACATTATATTTTCTGCCAATATCAAAATCCATGACCGCATCCATCTGGTCAGGACCAAGAATGCCCATGGATACGCCGCCCGCGATGGCGCCTTTGAACTTCTTGTTGCCTTTCATGCCGCCGCAGTAACTATTGATCAGCGTCGACAAAGGCACCCCCAGCTCACACTCAAACACGCCCGGGCGTTCAACATGCCCCGACACACCCATCAGCTTCGTGCCATACGAAGGCGGCCCGCCGATGGAAGATTCGCACCCCATTGCAGCGAACGCTTCAGACCCCTCCTCAACGATGAAAGGAATCGCTGCGAGCGTCTCAACATTGTTAATAATCGTGGGCTTGCCAAACAGCCCCTTGATCGCAGGAAACGGAGGCTTGATCCGGGGCCAACCACGCTTGCCTTCAATCGCTTCTAAAAGAGCCGTCTCCTCGCCACAGATATACGCCCCCGCACCACGATGCACAAAGCAGTCCACAGCCCACGCACCACCGGCAGCTGTCCCCGCACCATCCAGTAGCCCCTTGTCCCCAAAGATGCCATGCTCGTAAGCCTCCTTGATGGCTTTTTCCATCATCCGAGCCTGATGGTGATATTCGCCACGAATGAAGAAATACGCCCGCTTGATTCGACACGCATAGCACGCGATGGCAATGCCTTCGACCACCATGTGCGGGTCAAAGTCGACCAGTAGCCGATCCTTGAAAGTGCCAGGCTCTGCTTCGTCGCAGTTGATCGCCAGATAGCGCATGCCCGGGTCCTGCCCCTCTTCAAGCTGAGGCAAAAACGACCATTTGAGCCCTGTGGGAAACCCCGCGCCCCCGCGACCACGAAGTTGCGAAGCTTTGACGATCTCCACCAACTCACTGGGGGCGATTGATATCGCCTTCTTGAGAGCGGCATACCCTCCAGTCTTGACATACTCGTCATACCCGACAAAGTGCCGAGCTGAAGGGTCAGCCCAGGGGAAGGTGGGAATGCGCTTGGTCAGACAGGGTTTTTCCGGTGCAAATGGTGCTTTGGTAGACATGGATGCCTCAGCTTCGGATTTCATTGCGTGACAGGTCAGCCGTCATCAACGCATGATAGGTGATCCCCACGCCTAAATCATAATCCCAATCCAAAGGTCACTTGGGAACCCGCTTAATCCCCAGCAGCCCGAATACAGATTGTCGCATCATGCCCCTGCAGGTAATCCTGCCGATACGAAACCAGTGGTGACTGGACTAGCGCCCAGCGGATCATCCTCAGCGTGGCAAACCGCTTTGCTGGAGGCATCACTGCCCGCTCAGGCTCTGCAGGCGACTGCGCTAAAAAGTTGAACACCAACGCCCCCCCTCCCCCCCATCCCCGCCCTCCATCCAGTGCTTCCATCGCCCTTTTCAGCACCGCGACCGCCTGGTCCTGCTCCAGCGTATTCAATGACCCGCTGAACACGATCAAATCCACACCCTCATCGCGTACAAGCCTGTCAAACAGCCCCTCATCCGCAACAAACTCGCCATGCAGAATCTTTGCCTCGCCCAAGTTCAGATCCTTGATGCGCTCCTGGCTGAGTGTCTGCAACTCCTGGATCGCTTCAACACCCAGGTAACGCTTGCACGGAATCTTCTGCTGATTCAACCAGAGGGCAAAGTCCGCCTGGCCACACCCCATGTCTGCGATCACACGCCCCGATGGGTGACACAGACTTGTGATCGCATCGAATCTGCGATTTTGAGCATCTGCGCTGTTCCAGAGCAATGCTTCAAACCCCGGGCCATGCTCTTTGACCGCTTTGGCGTAAGGCTCAAGATAGTCAGCCTCACCCGCTTTGGCTACTTGCTCATCTTCGTGCTCAGGCATGATCAGTGCGAGCAGACCATGTTGGTAAACATGTCATAGCGTCGATCGAGCTGTTCGCGTGTGAGCGAGCCCAGACGATACAGGCTGAACGATTCGATGTTAAAGCTTGCCATCACCGTGCCATGCGCCAGTGCCCGTCGAATGGTATGAAAATCTGAATCTTCATCGCTGAAGGTTCGCCCAGCATTGGCTGCGATATGCCCCATCATTCCGCCTGCAAAGGTGTCACCCGCGCCCGTCGGGTCCAGCACTTCCTCAGCAGGAAACGCAGGGAACGCTGCTATCCCGTCACGATGCACAAAGATGCATCCATGCTCGCCCTTTTTCACCACGACAAACCGGGGGCCGAACTCGAGCAGCGCCCGTGATGCAGCCACCGTATTGGTCTTGCCAGAAAGCTGCTCTGCTTCGTCATAGTTCAGCACCAGCCCGTCAACCTTGCCCAGAAGTTCGATCAGATCATCCCGGGCGGTATCAATCCACAAATCCATCGTGTCTGCAACCGCAAGCGTCCGATTGGGGAACTGCTCGAGCATCTGCATCTGAATCGCAGGATGCGTGTTGGCCAGAAACACATGCGTCGAGTCCTTGTACGCTTCAGGCACCACTGGAGGCTCTTCTCGAAGCACACCAAGTTCGGTAAACAATGTCTCGCGATGGTCCATGTTCTCCAGATACTTGCCACCCCAGCGAAAAGTCTGGCTGCCCGCTCGAACCTCCAGCCCCGTGGTGTCAATATCCTTAAAAGAATCCAGCAGATCCCGGTGCTCCGTCGGCTGATCATCGCCCACCACTGCCACCAATCGCGTTGGTGTGTAGAACGACGATGCGGCTGCAAAGTACGCACACGACCCGCCCAGCACACCCTCAGCGTGCTGACCCTGAGGCGTAACCACCGTATCAATCCCAATAGTTCCTGTAACGACCAGATTCATGCAATAACTCCCAAAATAATGACCAGCCCAAGCATAGGAGCAGTGAGCACCATGAGCCTTACGAACCGCTTTTCTTGGCCCAGCTGTCTCGCAGCGAAACCGTCCGGTTAAACATCAGTTTCCCCGTATCGCCGCTGGGCGAGTCAGCATCCACACAAAAATACCCCAGCCTCTCAAACTGGAACCGATCGCCCGCTGCTGCAGCCTGGCACTCTGTTTCACCCACACCTGCAAACGCAGGCTCGAGAATCGCATCATCAATCACCGACAGCGAATCAGGATTGATATTTTGCAAAAATGACCAGTCTGGACCAGCCTTCTTAGGCTTGCGATCAGGTCGTTCGTTCACAAACAGCCGATCAAACAGCTTGACACTGGCTTCAATGCCATGCTCAGCGCTCACCCAGTGAATCGTCCCCTTGACCTTTCTTGCCTTGGGCTCGGGGTTGTCAACGGTTGCCGGCGGCGGCGGCGGGGCGTTGCCGCCTCTGGTCTGTGGGTCATATGTGCAAAGCAGCTCAATAACCTCGCCCGCATCATCCCGCACCACCTCGTTACAGGTGATCCAGTAGGCATAGCGAAGCCGGACCTCGCCACCAGGCTTAAGTCTGAAAAACTTCCGTGGTGCATCTTCCATGAAGTCATCGCACTCGATAAAAAGCTCCCTGGTGAAAGGCACCCGCCTTTTGCCCGCACCCTCATCCTCCGGATTGTTCACAGCCTTCATCCACTCCGTACGCGACTCGTCACCACCTTCAGACCAGTTCGTAATCGTCACTTTCAATGGGTTCAACACCGCCATCCGCCTGTGCGCCACCTTGTTCAAGTGATCCCGGCAGGCATTCTCAAGCCTTGCCATGTCGATCATGGCATTGAACTTGGTCACACCCACATCAATGGAAAAAGCACGGATTGCTTCAGGCGTATAGCCTCGCCTTCGCAAACCTGAGATGGTTGTCATTCTCGGGTCATCCCACCCATCAACATGCCCTTCATCAACAAGTTGAATCAGCTTGCGCTTTGACATCACGGAATATGTCAGGCTCAGCCTGGCAAACTCGGTCTGCTGGGGTTGATGGATCGGCTCACCCCATTGACTGCCCGATCCACGACCCTGATTAATCGCATCAATAAACCAGTCATACAAAGGTCTGTGGTTTTCAAACTCAAGCGTACACAGCGAGTTGGTAATCCCTTCAATCGAATCCTCAAGCCCATGTGCCCAGTCATACATCGGATACACACACCACGCATCGCCCGTGCGATGATGCTCAGCGTGCAGCACGCGGTACATCACCGGATCTCGCAGATTCATGTTTGATGATGCCATGTCAATTTTAGCTCTCAACACGCGCGTGCCATCAGCAAACTCGCCCTTGACCATCTTCTCAAATAAATCCAGATTCTCAGCCGCAGTTCGATCTCGATACGGACTGGGTGTGCCAGGTTCCGTGAGCGTGCCTCGCGCAGCCCGGATCTCATCAGGCGTCTGATCATCGACATACGCATGCCCTTTTTCGATCAGCTCGACAGCCCAGTCATGAAGCTGCTGAAAGTAGTCGCTGGCAAACAACACCCCCGCCATGGGATCATCCGGGCACCCCTTATTCCACACAAACCCAAGCCAGCGAATGTCCTGCACGATCGAGCGCACATATTCATCCTCTTCCTTCACGGGGTTGGTGTCATCAAAGCGCAGGTTGCATGCGCCTCCATAGCTTTGTGCCAGCGAAAAGTTCAGGCAGATGCTCTTGGCGTGTCCGATGTGCAAATACCCATTGGGCTCCGGCGGGAAACGCGTGTGAACCACAGACGAATCGCCAGGCTCTCCCCATTTCCCTGAAGCAATATGCTCATCAATCATCTCGGTAATAAAGTTCTTCGCAGGTTCCATGATTTGAATCTCTTTTATTCAGGTATCAATCGTAGTCTAAAGCCAACGAGCCGCGACCGTGAGGGAGTGGTCCTGCTCCCGTTATGACATTGATGTCCGTACTCTCAGGGACACTAGTATCAGGTTTCAGGTCGCATGTGCTGCAGCACACCTGTCGATGCGGCTCAGCACCGCCTGTTGCCCCAGAATCTCCAGCGTCTGACCCAATGGCGGACTCACACCCAGTCCCGTCATCGCAACTCGCAATGGCTGAGCGACCTTGCCCATGCCAATCTCGCGAGCTTCACAAAACGCCTTGATCGCTTCTTCAATCTCATCAGCCTGGAAAGGCTCGACCGCACGAAGCACCGGCTCAATCTCAGCCAGAAAACTCAAGCCGCTCGGCTCGCCCTTGAGCAGAACCTTGCGTACCGCCTTGTCATCAAACACAATCTCGTCATCGCCCGCAATCACAAAGCTGATCGGCTCAAGCGCATCTCGTAAAGTTTTACACCGAGGTTGCGTCATGCTCGCAAGAAGCTCAAACTGGCTGTCATCAAACCGCGTGAGCATCTCGGGCTGGTACAGACTCAAATAGTCCTTCCAGCATGAAACAAACGCACCCGCCTCCATCGTCTGCAGCGTATGGGCATTGAACGATAGCAGCTTGGCGCGATCAAACTTGGCGTTGGATTTTCCGATCCGTTCCAGCGAAAAGTGCTCAGCCAGAAACGCCATGCTGAACCGCTCAAGATCCGTGCCATCCTCGCATTTCATCCCCGGATTCCAGCCCAGAAGCGCCACATAGTTGCACAACGCTTCAGGTACATACCCGCTGGCACGAAAATCCTCAACATCAATCTCAGGCAACTCCACGCCCATTTCACGCCCAAGCCAGCTCAACTGATCCGATGCCAGTTGCGATCGCTTGTCCCCCATCCACCTTGTAAACTCCGCATCATCAATACAGGCAACCGGTGAATCTTTCAGCCCCGCAGCCTTACATGCCTTGCGTGCAGCCTTGTCCTTGTCCCGCTTGGACATCTTCGACCCATCCGCATTAAAGATCAAAGGCATATGCGCATAACTTGGTGTCCCAAACCCCAGCACTTTCTGTAACGCCTGATGCCGAGGCGTGTTCATCAAATGCTCCTGACCTCGCAGCACATGCGTCACACCCATGAGCTCGTCATCCACCACCACCGCAAAGTGATAAGTCGGATATCCATCTGCCTTGCGAATCACAAAATCGTCCAGCTCTCCAGCACCAAACCGCACCTCCCCAAGCACACAATCGTTCACCACAATCTCTTGAGCAGGTGCCCTCAGTCGAACCACACACGACTCACCCGCATTCATCCTTGCAATGGCATCGTCACGGTCATAATCCTCCGCCCGGTGATATCTGAAGGTTTCCTTTTTCGCCTCCGCTGCTGACCGAAGCTCTGCCAGCTCCTCAGCGGTATCAAACGCGGGATAGGCACAATCCTTTTCGATCAGTTCATTAAGGTGCTGTGTGTATATCTCCAGTCGCTTTGCTTGAAAGAATGGCCCCACGCTGCGCGGATCGCCCCCAAGCACCACCCCTTCATCATCAGCCAGCTCAGGCCCTTCATCCCAGTCAATGCCAAGCCACGCCAGATCTTTCAGGATGCCCCGGGTTGAAGATTCGCTGGATCGTGCCTGATCGGTGTCTTCGACGCGCAGCAAAAATCGGCCCTGGTTTTTTTTCGCCCATGCCCAGCAGAACAAAGCTGTGCGGACGCCTCCGATGTGAAGATGCCCCGTGGGTGATGGTGCGAATCGTGTAACAACCTCTCGTGTGCTCATGGGTTTGGGTGCCTGTGTGGTGAGTGGGTAATGGTGTAGCAGCGGTTCTGCCACATGGTATGCAGCATAAAAAAAGCTCCCGACATTGGGGAGCCTTGTGATTGCTCATTATGCAATAAAACTGACTCTGAATAGACAAGTAGTGGGGGAAAGGGTTGGGTGGGGGAGGGGGGGGTCAGGCTGTTGCGGGCATCCAGAATGGACGCGGTGTGTTTTCATCTGCCGGGGTGATATGAACCTTGCGGCCCTTGAAGACCACCTTGCCCTCTGCTACTGCAAACAGCGTGTCGTCCTTGCCTCGCTTGACCAAGAAGCCCGGATGGAACTTGGTGCCACATTGGCGAACGATGATGGCTCCAGACTTGGCATACTGCCCGCCATAGAGCTTGATACCGCGATATTGGGGGTTGGAGTCCCGACCGTTCTTCGTCGAGCCCTGACCTTTCTTATGAGCCATAATTCGCCTCGCAATGCTGTTTCAGCGGCACACAATCCGCTGGGGCCGACTCTAGGCTGATTCTAACGCATGATCCAGCGTGGTTTGTGCGACTTCTGCAATGGTGTAGAGCCATAACCCACCATCTCGCCAGGCACCCGATAGCGAAGCTCAAGCGTCTTGCGGAGGACAACATCCCTTTTCTGCCCTGTTTCCGGGTCAGTGATCCGATAAGTCTTGGTCTCGCCACTGAACCCAAGGCAATAGACATGGATCCGGTCAATATCCAGATCATCTGCAGGCCAGACCACCATCCCCTGCTTGGCATTCTCCCGGCCTTGCAGCAAAAGACCCTTCAACATCGAAATCTGGTCCAACAGCAGTGGATTGTCCAGCCGACGCTGAATCTCCTGTGTGACCGCAGAAGGCACCCCCTGACCAGACCTCAGCTGCGTCCCTTCCTTGGTCGAAAGGTAAAAAGATGGCGCAAACCGGCGATCCTGACCTGAGTTATTCTCAACCGTGTATGTCAGGTAGTAGTACACCCGTGGCCCCTTGCCCTCGAGTTGAACCGTCGCCAGCCGCAAGTGACCCGCACGCACCCGAAGCTCCCAGCGCGAGGGAATCGGATTCGGCTCAGGCGCCAGCCCGCTTCGAAACTCGCTTTGAGAAGCACTTGCAGGCGTCAGCCCAACCATGAATACACACATCAGCCCCAGGAAAATCCCCGGCGTTTTTCTCAGCGTTCTCAACATCGTTTGGGATCTCCCAGCTCAAATCACACGAAAAATGCTTCAATCTACCTTCAACACACCCCACCCCCGCACTCCCCGCCAGACCGAACCCAACACTGAACCTAGTCTAGTGGCATCAGTGGCTCTGTCAATCAATCACTGAGGATACCACCATGATCCCAGATGGCGCACAAACACCAGCAGAAGATAGTACGCCTTCCACCACCAAACGGATCCCCCCTCTCTCTCCCACCCCCCCCCCCGACCCCACCTCCCCTACCAACCCCCAGCCATCAAACCATGCCGATGCTGACCCCATCGTCGCCACCCGGGTGCTTCCAGAGTTTAAACTTCAAGCCATCGCCAGGCTCATTCCTGACCAGAGCGAGTCAGCCCGAGGCGTTCAGCGGTTCATCGCCACCGCAAAGGAACAAAATATCTGCCTCGATGAGCTTTTTGCCACCTTTGATCAATCCACAAACCCGCCAGAGATCGGGCAGGTCTGCCTGGCAGTGGCTGGAGCTGGCGCAACTGCCACCTTGTTTATCTCCACTCGCGATGAGGATTCCTCCTCCTCAGCCCAGCAGCGCATCGCAGCCATCGAAAAAGCCTGTCTGGAGCTTGGCAAAAAGAACTCTCCAGCGGTTCGTCTGGCCCAGGCTCTGCTTGAGCCCCACGAAAAATCAGCGATCCGCGCCTTTCTTGATGCGGGGTTTATCAATGTCGGCGAACTGGCCTACCTCTGCAGACCCGCATCGATCACCCCCTGCCTTGTGCATCCTTCGCATTGGCCACAGGGTATTCAGGTCAGGCAGATTCAGAATCTGGACAAAGGCTCGCCGGACTACAAGAACCTGCTCGTCACACTTGAACGGACCTATCAACAAACGCTGGATTGCTCTGAGCTTGCAGGCTTGCGCAGCACCGAAGATGTTATCGCTTCTCATCAGGCTTCTGGCGAGTTTGCTCCCCAGCTCTGGTGGCTCGTCTTTGACCAGGGCCAACCCGAGGGGTGCGTCCTCTTTAATCTCTATCCCACACAAAGCTCTGCAGAGCTTGTCTACCTTGGTCTCTCACCCAAGCTCAGAGGCAAAGGTCTTTCCACACACCTTCTTGATCTGGGGTTGAATACCTTGCTTGACTACCAGAAAGAACATTCATCCAATGCAGCTTCGCCCTGGAAGCTCAAGGAAATCAACTGTGCTGTGGACCGGCGCAACGCCCCCGCCATTCGGCTTTACGAACGCGCAGGCTTCACCGAGTTCGCCTCACGCGTCGGTCTGGTCAAGATCATTAGCTGACCTTCCCCTTTTCCAAAACGGCAAATTTCTGCACAAATCAGCCGGTTCCGGCTCGTTGTTGCCTGGATTTTTCGCTGCTGGTCTCGGTTGATGATGGATAGGCGATTCTTCCGTGGTAGATGGCTGCAACAGATTGCGAGATTGATTCAGCAATCGTCTGTAGTTCACGGAATGTCAGTGCACAATCATCAAACTGACCATCCATCAGCCGCTTGTTGGCAATTGCATGCACAAAGGCATCGATTCGGCTCGGTGTGGGTTCTGCCATCGAACGCGTGGCTGATTCAACCGCATCCGCCAGCATCAAAATCGCAACTTCACGAGTTTGAGGCTTGGGCCCCGGATACCGATAGGCCAGTTCCTCAGGCATCTGCGTTTCGTCACCCTCGCTTTGATCCGCAGCCTGCTTCTTGGCGCGATCGTAAAAATACTCCACCAGCGTCGTGCCGTGGTGCGCTTCAATAAAATGGTGCAGCGACCGGGATAGCCCATATTGCCGAGCAATCTCCAGCCCATCCTTCACATGCCCCACAATGACCAGAAGACTCATTGCCGGACTCAGCTTGTCGTGCTTGTTGGGGCCATTGAACTGGTTTTCGACAAAGTATTCAGGTTTGTTCATCTTTCCGATGTCGTGATACAACGCGCCCACATAAGTCAACAAGCTGTCTGCCCCGATCCGATCCGCAGCGGCTTCAGCTATCGACGCCACATTCAAGCTGTGGTTGTACGAGCCCGGTGCTCGTTGTTGCAACATTTTGAGAAGTGGCTGCTTTGGATCACGCAGCTCAATCAGCGTCATGCCCGTGGTGATATCAAACGCCCGTTCGATCGGCCTGAGAATGAACAGCGTCACCGCGCCGACAGCCACGCCTCCAAATCCTGCCCAGGCAGCATCGATAAAGACCTGCTTTAGAACCCCCGCCACCATGGGAAGCTCTGTCAACTCCGCCAGCATGGTGGTTCCCGCCAGTACACCTGCAGCCAGAACCCCCATTCTGAACAATGCATTGCGATCACGGATCTCCTTGAGCTGCCAAACCGCAGCTCCAACCCCCGCGACGATGATCGCATAAGTCCCGATTGTTGCATCAAGCGCCAGACACACCAGAATTCCGTGCAATGCTGAGAGTGCAATCGCTGTGCGCTGGTTGTAAACGATCGTCAAAATCGCAGCCAGGAATACCGTGGGCGCTGTTGTGGTCAGTGCCTGGGCTTGAGGTGCAATGACGCTGCCGATGGCTGCAAATGCCAGCAGAATGATCGCAATGCCTGCAAACCATCCCATGCGACTGGCATTCTTGCGAAGTCTTGGGCACATCAGCGCGATATACCCCATGGCTGCGCCAATCACCACACTCAACGCACCAATAATGCTGAAAAGTCTCAACCAGATCTGCCAGGCACTTGCCTGAGTACGAAAGTTGGCAAGCTCTGCTTTATAAAGGTTCAGCTGGGCTGCGGTTAGCCTCTGCCCTCGTTTGAAGATCGTCTGGCCCTTGGGGCTCAGCACAATCACTGGATCAACTGCTTCTGCAGACGCTTCTTGTGATGCTGCAGTTGCGGAGGCATCAAACCGGAAGGTTGGTCTTGGTGCTGAAGTGATCCGCGCAATCACAATCGGCTGCACCGCTTGGTCAAACCCCGCAGCTGTCGCAGCCCGCGTGACATGCTCCGTCAACGACTCTGTTGAATCGACATTCAAAACCTCGCCTCGCGCTACGCGTATCTCCCGAACGCCAAGCCTCAAGGCAATCTCGTAGTGCCCGCCTTCTTGCGTTGCCCGTTGCCAGGTCTGATCATCAAGCAGCGGCGTGGTCTCAAGCCATCGGCGAAACTTCCGCACTGCATCTCGCCACTGAGGCGAAGGTTGGTCATCCACTACTTGTGCCTGAATCGCAGCCAGCGTTGCTTCCGTCAGATGAAACTGTGCTCGTATTTCATGGGCAACCTCGTCAAGACTCTTGACCGATACAAGCGTCTTGGGAAGGTTTTCAAGCGAAACAGCAATCTCCTGCAGGTAAGGCTCATCCCCCACATACACACGGGCTGTCCGTTGACGCGCCATCTCACGCAATCGTTCAGTCGCTTCTTCATCTTCAAGGCGAAACTCAATGCGCACCACCCGCGTGTGCGAAAGAATCTGCCCCACAGAAACCCGAGGCTGCTCTCGCGCCCACGCAGCCAGTAAACCCGCCAAAATCGCAAACCCAATCCCGATCGTCACCCCCCAGCCCAGCATGGGCCTTGCAACAAACCACGACACCAGATCCTGCATGGACACACGATCACGCACCGGCTTGCCAGCCCGGCTGGGCTTCACCGCGCCTGTGCGCTTATGAACTTGTTTGTCTGACTCACCGGCCATGGTCAGCTGCTCCCGGATCTGGTTCCCCACCCCCATCAGCTGTGCTGTCGTTTTCCCCATACGCAGTGATGATCCGCTGCACCAGATCATGGCGAACCACATCACACCGTTCCAGCGTCACAAATGCAACGCCTTTGGTCCGCCTGAATCGACGAGCTGCATCAATCAATCCGCTTTGCGCTGGATCGGGCAAATCAATCTGTGTCGCATCGCCCGTCACGATCATCTTCGAGTCCAGCCCGAGCCTTGTCAAAAACATCTTCATCTGGCTGATGGTCGTGTTCTGGGCTTCATCAAGAATCACCACAGCATTGTTCAGCGTCCGGCCTCGCATAAATGCCAACGGCGCCACTTCCACCACATCGCTGTCCAGAAAACCACGAATGGTGTCGTAGTTGACCATGTCCTGCAGCGCGTCAAACAAAGGCCTGAGATATGGGTTGACCTTGGCTTCCAGATCGCCAGGCAAAAACCCCAGCTTCTCACCCGCTTCAACCGCAGGCCTGACCAGCACCAGCCTCCGAACCTGTCCTTGCTTGAGCAGATGCACAGCTGCAGCCACCGCCAGATATGTCTTGCCCGTCCCCGCAGGTCCAATGCAAAATGTCAGATCATGATCACGCATCGCATTGAGATACACACTCTGATTCTCGCTCTTAGGCCCGATCCGCATCCCGCTGGCATATACATCAAGCTTTCCATCCCACACCCCTCTCGCGATTCCCCTCATATCGCTGTGGTCACTACTCAATGCCAGCACTTCATCCCCAGCCTGCTCGTCGATAGTCCGCCCTGCTTCATCTGCAATCACATCAAGCACTCGCTGCCTGTTGAGCGCATCGCCCTTGCCATTATGAACCTCGTGACGCAATCGATTCAGCACGCCCCTTGCTGTACGCACATTCCGTGACTCGCCCTTCAGGCGGACCATCCCTTGACGGGCGGTGATGTTCACACCCAGCGACTCGCGGATCATCTTCAGGTTTCGATCCGCACTCCCCAGAACACCCGCGGAATCTTCCTGAAGCTCAATATCGATGGTAACTTCCAAACTGACAATGCCTCCGCGCTCAAGCCCTGACCCGTCAAGACCCCAAGCCTCCTATTCTATCTCGGACCACGCACCTCGCAGCACAATCGAGAATTCCCATGTTCCACCTATCTCCATCATCTCCGCACCCCGGTAAACCCCGGTTTCCAAAGGTTGTTTGTGTTATGATCGGTTTTTTGGCGAGTTGCTCATTATTTTTGATGGGATGTGCATCCTCTATATCCGTTTCTGATCGGGCGTCTCAGAGGCAAGCCTCAGCCATCTCAACTGGCATCACCACGCTCGTCAGCGCAGATGTTGATGATCTTGATGCTGCTGCCCGGGTTGCAGCTTCCAGGTTGAATATGGATGTGGTCGACATCATCAAAGATTCCACAACCCGCTTCTACACACTTCGCACCGTCCGAGGCGAACCCGCATGGCTTCGCATCGAGTTGCCAGCCCCCACCCAGAACTTCGCAATCGATTCCACAACCCCGCCACCACTCTCCATCACCATATCAGCAGCTGTTGGCCGTTTTGGCGATGCGGATCGGGAACGCTCACTCATCAACAATATGAAAAAAAGAATCAACCAGATCCGGGGCGACACCTACAAGCCTGTCCGATAACATCCCCTCCCAAACTCACTTCAAGCTCTTGCCAGGATCAACTGGTTCGCCATCCCGGCATGATCCAGCGACAAGCAGTTATCTAAACAATCATCCAAAAACTGTTTCTTCAGAGCCGTCGTTTCGGTACTATCTCTGCTGGAGGACTGAATCATGAGAGTAAGAGTCGCTGTATCTATTGTTTTGGTTTCTGCCTTGTCAGCTCAGGCGGATATTTTTGTTGAGATTGATCATGCTTCAGGTGGTCCCGATGGCATCACCATGGGCGATGCTGTGATGGGCTCCCCCGAAGACCTGAGCGTCTGGATCTGGGCAGATGCACCCGGCGCTTTCATCAGCACCATCTCGATGACACTTGATGGTCGATCTGAAGCAGGCGTTCTTGGAAGTGGTGGCCTATACGAACTTGCAGGCTCAGGTATCGCAGATCCGGACAATGTCTTTTGGGGTGTCCTCAATCATGGCGACCAGACAGATCCATACACCATAGAAAATATCAACATCTTTGCCAGCTTCCCCCCCAATGACTTTGAACTTCCCGTTGGCATGAACAACGCCATTGTTCTCTACACCAATATCACAGGCACAGCCTGGTCAGTCGGTGCTGGCGTGATGCCTGATGTGATCGTAACCAGTCTCACAGGTCCAACGCTTCCCATTCAGACCTTTGGCATTTACCAGACCCCTGCTCCGGGCACACTTGCACTGCTTGCATGTGCATCATGTGCTCTTTCCCGTCGTCGCCGTGCCACCATCCGGGAGTTCAACTGAAACGGTCGTACCTTGTTGCCAGATTGACTCAACGCGCACTGAGCCTCCCAGTCCTCGTACCGCGTGCCGAACAATCGCAAGCCCAAGCCCTGTACCTCGCGATCCTTGTCCAGAGCCTGTTCGCGATCGATCCACCTGGTAAAACCGCTCAAAGATGCGACCCTGTTCATCGAGTGGAATCCCGATCCCCTGATCAATCACACTCAGGCGCACGCCTCTCCCCTCGCTGTCCTCAACCCGTTTCACCTGCACGCGGATTGTCGTCGTTTCAAAGGCAAACCGTGTTGCGTTTTCAATCAGGTTCTTCAAAATCAGATACAGGCTTTTACGATCAGAGTGAATCGACCCAAATTCCTCATCAATCTCAAGGCTCAGCCTCAGCCCTCGCGCTTCACACACACCCTCAAACAACGATTCCAGCTCTTCAAACAGCTCGCCAATTTCCAAAGGCTCGATGCATAACTCACTCCCGGGAGCTTCAAGAAGCGAAAGCTCCATCAGATCCTCCACCAGGGCATTAAGTCTTTGCGTGTGCTTTTGAATCATGGCATGAAGCTGCGCAAGCGTCGAATCTTCGTCAGAACTCAGCTGCTGAGCAGTCTGCACCGCTGCCAGAATCGCACAAATCGGTGTGCGAAGCTCATGTGATGCGTTGGCAACAAAATCACCCTTGAGATCCCCTGCAAGCGACAGGTCTGTCACATCCAGTAGTGTCAGCACAACCTCAGGCCCCGTAGAACATGCTGAGACTTCCAGTATCCGCGTCCCGTCTTCCCTGGCAACACGCATGCGCTGCACATGGATCGTCATTCCCGGCGAGTCGCTAGGCGAAGTCACACGCGCCTGCTCATACAACTCGATCATTTCCCGTTGCGTAAACACCTCGTGAACCAGTCGGTGCATCAGCTGGTTGTGGTTCATCCCCAGCAGGCTGCTCGCCCCCGAATTGGCAGCCACCAGATGACCATCATTACGAACCACTATCAACGCTCCCGGCGATGCGTCAATAAACTTCTGAAAGGCCTTGCCACTGGCCCAGGGTTTCCCCAGCCTTGCCTGAAGCCAGCTGCCCAAATCATCAAGCGAGGTCAGCGCATTACCCACATCCCCAGGCTCGCAAGGCTGATCCCAAAGCTGCCTCAGCCTCAATGCCCGCTCAATCACCGCCTGCTGAAGCGCATCGTGTTCTTTTAATGTTCTGCTCAGTGCTGCTGCAACACCCGCCAACACCAGTAGCACGACCACCAGCCCCCCCAGCAGCATCGGCATCAAGCCAACACTCGCAAGAGTGTATTCTGGCTGCGTTAATGTCATCAAACTTTGCAAGGAATCTGTGCCTCAGCTGTCGATCCGATACCCCACCCCACGAACCGTATGGATCTGTTGGCCCGCATGTGCCAGTTTCCGACGAATCGCAGCCATATGCACATCTATCGTGCGCCCTGTCACTGCAATCCCCGGTCCAATCCCGAGCCGAATCAGTTCATCCCGTGCCAGCACCGCACCGGGCCGACGCATCAATGACACCAGAATACGGTATTCCGTTGCGGTCAGCTCGATCATGTCATCATCAACGAAAACTTCATGTCGATCCGTATCGATGGAAATATGGCCGATGGAGCGCAATGTCTGATGATCATCCCGGTCACGCCTGCGAAGCAGTGCGGCCACACGCGCCAGAACAATGTTCATCGAAAAAGGTTTGACAATGTAATCGTCCGCGCCTGAATCCAGCCCGCGCAGTTGATCTCGCTCGGTGGTTCGTGCTGTCAGCATGATGATGGGAATCATGGCAGTGCTCGGCTCGGTTCTCAGCCTCGAAGCAATCTGCACTCCATCCATCCCAGGCAGCATCACATCCAGAAGCACCAGGTCAGGCTTACTCTCGTTCACCACCGAAAGTGCCGCTCGTCCTTCGCTTGCGATCGTCGTCTGGTATCCCGCGCTCTGCAGGTTCAATGCCAGCAATTGAGCAATATCAGGTTCATCTTCAACGATCAAAATGTGAGCTGCGGATGCTTGAGATGACATGCAAGCCGTCCCCTTGTATAAAAAAACTTGTCACCAAACTATCAGAGTACATGCACCATCTGGCAACCACATATCAGACAACACAGGTAACTTTGACTTTTTCATAATATAAAGTACGGCTTGTGGACGGGTTTTCGCAAGCGTCACACTCAGCATATTCGGCATATACACGGCTTTTAGGCCCGAGAATATCGATTCTGCCGCCTCGCAGACACGATTCTTGTAATTCTCGGAGAAAGTTTGACGATGACTGGTCTGGATGGACGAAAAAACTCGCCTCAAGGAGTTTGCGATTGCTAATCAAGGGGAGTATACTCCCAGCCATTGCAGGACTGATGTGATTCGCAGGCAGCATGCCTTTGAATCTGATTCAGGAGAAGTAAAACAAAAGAGTCAGTTCCGGTCGTTCCGGGGATGATTCAGTTGAGTTGGTTACCAAACAGTTCGTTGCAGAACAAGACAGTTTCGTTTGGTTAGAAATGGAATGACCGTCGGGAAAGGACTCGGCGGGCAAGTAGAAAACAAGGCTAAGGATCGCGGTCGAAACCGGGTTCCAAAGAGCCAATCAATCAAGGAGTCTCATCCATGAGTCACAAGAGAAGCCTTCTGGCATTTGCAGGTGCGGCGGTGAGCCTGAGTGTCACCTCCGGTGCATTGGCCCAGAACCCAGACAATGATCGTGCGTACCTCGCAGAGCTCATTGCAAACGCTGATGAGCGTTCAAGCCTTCTGGCAGCCGGTGGCGGCCACGACGGCACCTTCCATCTGGCCAGTGCAGATGGCAACTATCGTCTGAACTTTGAAGGTCAGATCCAGTTCCGTTACAACTTCAACATCCGCGACAACAAAGAGTACAACGCTGTTGAGCAGGGCTTCCAGGCCCGGCGCACCAGGCTCTTCTTCAGCGGCAATGTCATCAACGAAAACCTCACCTTCCTCGTCTCTGGCGACTTTGGCCAGCAGGATGGCAGCGGTTTCGCTCCTGGCGGCACATTCACACTGCGTGATGCTGTTGCTCGCTACCAGCTTGACAACGGCGTCGGGATTTCCTGGGGCCAGATGCGCGTTCCTCTGAACCGCGAAGAAATGGTCGATTCACGCTATCAGCTCGCTGCTGATCGCTCCGTCGCCAACGAGTGGTACAACGCTGACTACTCCCAAGGCATCGCCTTTGATTATCAGGAAGAAGATTGGCGAACAGTCTTTGCTTTCGATAATGGTGCTCGCACAGCCAACACCGACTTTACTCCCTCAACGACCGAAGCCGATTACGCCTTCACAGGTCGCTTTGAGTACAAGTTCGCTGGTGACTGGGATCGCTTCCAGGACTTCACATCGTTCCGTGGCAGCGACTACGCTGGCATGTTCGGCGTTGCAGGTCACTTCCAGCAGAGCGGCAACACCAACGCTCCAACCGATGTTGATGTCGACCTCTTTGCCTACACCGCTGATGTTTCCGTCGAAGCTGATGGCTGGAACTTCTTTGCAGCCTTCATGGGCCGCTATACACAGTTCAAAGCACTCGGCGCTTCAGATGTCGATTTCAATGACTTCGCAATTGTTGCTCAGGGCGGCTTCTTCGTCTCTGATCAGCTTGAAGTGTTTGCCCGTTACGATGTGCTCATCCCAGATGGCGATCGCACTCTGGACGACAACTTCAATACAATCACCGGTGGTGTGAACTACTACTTTGTTCCCGAGTCTCACGCTGCCAAGCTTACCGCTGATGTTCAGGTCTTCCTTGACGATCAGCCCAACACTGACATGAATGCTGCTGTCACCTCTTTTGCCCCCAACACCGGCATTGGCTTGCTTGCTGATACGCAAGACTCACAGGTCAACTTCCGCCTGCAGATGCAGCTGCTCTTCTGAGTTCGTCTGACATCCAGTAGATCTATTCACCGACCGGTCCTTTGCAGGGCCGGTCGGTTGTTTTTTGTACTTGTATTTGCTATTGAAATGTTGGCGTATCCAGCCTGCAAAATGAGCCACTGGGCATGGGTGCATCGTTTGGCTCAATCTTTACATTTCCAGACATTGGCCGAGATATTGCACGGGTACACTGCTGCAATATCAGGTTCGCATGGGGCAAGCCTGTTGGAGTTACAAAATGAAAACTTCCCGTACCTTGTGTCTTGTTCCACTCGTAGGGCTGGCAGCTGCTCTTTCTGCTCACGCTTCAGACGGCAAAGACGATCGTGCCTACCTGGCAGGTCTTTTTGCTGATGCTTCCACCCGCACAAGCCTTCAAGGAGCCGATGCTGGCCATGATGGCAAGTTCCATCTCTCCAGTTCAGATGGGAACTATCGCCTGAATGTTTCAGGCCAGGTCCAGTTCCGCTATATCGCAAACTTTCGTGACAATGCCAACGACAACTCCTTTGAGCATGGCTTTCAAACTCGCAGAACCAAAATAGCTTTCAGCGGGCATGTCATCAATGAAGACCTCTCATTCAAGGTCAATGGCGCCTTTGACCGCAAAGGCGGCGCTTTTGAACTCGAAGATGCGTATGTGAAAAATAAAATTGGTGATGGCTGGTCACTACGCTGGGGTCAATACAAACTGCCCATGCTGCGTGAAGAAAACATCAGCTCCAAGTATCAGCAGGCTGTTGATCGCTCTGTTGTCAACGAAGTCTTCAATCAGGATCGCACCCAGGGCATTGAGCTGGCATACAAAGCAGACGACTGGCGTGCATTCGCAGATTTTTCCGTTGGCTTTAAAACCGCCAACAGCGACTTCACTTCCCCGGCAACTTCTCCAGAAGCCGACTACGCCTTCACAGGCCGGGTCGATTACAAAGTCATGGGCAACTGGAAACAGTTTAAAGACTTCACATCATTCAGAGGCAGCGACGATGCAGCCCTCATCGGCGGTGGTGTGCACTACCAGCAAAGTGCAAACACCAACGCCTTAGCCGATGTTGATACCAGCTTCTTCCAGTACACCGTTGATGCGTCATACGAAAGTGATGGCTGGAATGTCTACGCAGCCTTTGTTGGCAGGAACACAAACATCAGAGCAATGGGTTCCGATGTCGATTTCAACGATCTCGGCTTCGTTGTCCAGGGCGGATTATTTGTCTCCGAAGAAGCGGAACTCTTTGCACGCTTTGATTCGGTCCTGCCGGATTCAGATCGCGTCGGTGACAACTCGTTCAATACCGTAACTGTTGGCACCAACTACTATTTCCTTCCTGAATCACACGCTGCCAAGCTCACCGCCGATGTCCAGTTTTTCCTCGATGACATGTCCCAGAACGACAAGGTCAAGCAGAACACAGGCATTGGATTGCTCACCGATGCCAACGATAATCAGGTCGCTTTCAGGGTTCAGTTTCAACTCCTGTTCTAGAGCACTCTCAGTCAAAGCGTATCGAGTATCCGCAGTGCGTGAAGCAGTTTGTGGCGTCGGTCGGGGTCACCTGATCGAGCACGCTCTGCATGGAGTTCCAGAGGGCCCCCTTGGTTCGACAGCGCAGCGAGCGCAG
>JAJDCZ010000004.1 GCA_029260555.1 Phycisphaerales bacterium | reverse complement strand
GCCTCTTCAGTCGAGGGGTATCACCCCGAACGGCGATACCGTTTCATCGGTTCGGTCTCGCTACGCCGCGAGATCCTGTGGACATTCTTCGGCCTGGGCATCGCTGGCATTTTATGGTTTACATGGCTCGTCTACCAGTCGCACCGCCGGCTCCGTCGAGTACGATGCAGCCTCTGCCCCAAGTGCGTCTATCCGATGCAGGAGGGAAAGAATCTGGTCGTCTGTAGCGAGTGCGGCATACTGATAGAACGCGACCAGAGATCTTTGCTGGACCCCCAAAATACCAGGCGTGAAAAAACACCGCCGATTGATCCCGCGTGCAGACGAGTCTGGCGAAAGCACTCTGCATGGCGGAAGCGGCGCAAGTTCGCCGTTGCTGCTGCACTGTGTCTGCTTTTTGGGGCTTTGGCCGTTGCCATACTATCTTCACACACAATGATCATGCGAGGCAAATTGGATTATGTCGGTCCGTATGTAGAGATGCGAAATGCAAACGGAACGAATCGGTATTGGTTCACTATATTTAGTCGGCGGGAATATCACGGCTTGCTGGTTGTCGAGCGATTTTACAAGTTTCAACTCTACGACGAGCCCACAAGCAAGCTTCATGATTACGCACTGGCACGCGATGACATCATTGAGTTTCTATCTGGATCAGAAAGACTCCGGGGTTTACAACCAAAGCTCCTGGTGCCTCGTGACACTGACCAGACAACATTTACCGGGCTGGTCTCGCTTCGTTCAGAAGTGCTCTGGGCCTTGATCGGGCTGAGCTTGACTGGCACAGCATTGTTTTACAGACTCATGATGCGTTCACATCGCCAACTCCAACGGGCACGCCAGAAACTCTGTCTCATGTGCATACCTCCGACACAAGAGGCAGATGCCACACCAGAGCAATGCCGCGAGTGCGGCATACTGATAGAACGAGATCAAAGGTCTTGACAGGAACTCGAAAGGGGATTAACGCATAAAAGCATACTGGTCGATCCTGCATACGAACGAGTTTGGCAGAGCATTCTGTATGAATGAGAAGCATCGTCGATGTGCTGGACTTCTTTGAGTTCATCCACCTCTTTGATGCGGGCTGTCCGTAGGGCAGATCAATCTTCGGTAAAACCAGTTTTCACTCTGTGTTCAATGCCTTCAAAACCTCGGCTATCCTTGTCTGCCATGAACCCAACACAGAACCCCACGCTTGATCTCATCCACCAGCACCGATCCATCCGTACTTACAAGCCTCAGCCTGTGCCTGATGAGCACATCCGCCAAGCCATCAGTGCCGGGCAGGCTGCTTCGACTTCCTCTGCCATTCAGGCCTATTGCACGCTTCATGTCACCGATACTGACAAACTCGACAAACTGGCTGAACTCTGTGGCCCGCAGGACAAGGTCAAACAGTGCGGCGCATTTCTCATCATCTGTGCGGACACCCGCAGGCACCGCCTCATGACCCAGCGGGCAGGCTCACTCTACGATGCAAAATGCGAAGCGTTCCTGCTCGCGGTGATTGATGCCTCACTCTTTGCACAGAACATGGTGCTGGCGTTTGAGTCCATGAACTATGGCGTGTGCTACATCGGGGGTTTGCGCATCGACTTGCCCGCAGTTGACAAAATCCTGGCTGTGCCTCAAGGCATCTACCCGCTCTTTGGCCTGTGTGTTGGTGTGCCCGATGAATCGCCATCAGAAAGACCTCGGCTAGATGTCGATGCGGTGCTCTACAAAGACATCTGGCCTGACGACAATGCAGTGTTCAACATGATCGATCAATACGACGGGGTTTATCGCGATTATCTCTCTGAGCGAGGCGTCAAGCCCGAAACAGTTGCCAGAGGCTGGTCCGGCCCCATGGCTCACAAGTTCGCCCAGCCCCGCCGCCCAGAGGTGGGGGCATATTACCGATCCAAAGGCGCTGATCTCAGCTAACGAACCAGAGTGAACTTTCTTCGTAGTTGATCAAAGAGTCGGCATACAGTTGTTCAGCTCGTCTCGCTGGAAAAGCTCTATTCAAAGGTGCTCATGATGAACAATCAAAAAAAGTCATGGTATCGCATTCGCAACATCTCATTGATGGTGATACTGGTGTTGATTGTGTCCGTTGGCGTCGTGGTTGTGCAGGCACTAACCGCAAAGCCTGGGATGCTGGTGAACTACAACACAAAGATTGTTGAACTGGCCAAACAGTATCAAACCGGTGCTGATTCAGAAAAGAACAGCTGGGATGATCTGCTGAGAGCTGTTGATATCAAGCAGGCTGCCATGACAGGCATTGATCCTCAAACGGTAGATTTTGCAGCCATATATGCACCAGATAACATCAACCTCGATGATTGTCTGGAAAAAGTAGAAACACTGGATCAACTCCGCGAGATTGCAGAAACTGTAATCAGGAATGCAGAAGAAAAGGGACTGGATGCAGCCTTGGACAGCCTGATTATTTCAGACTATGCCATTGATTATACGAAAAATCAGGAAGCTCCCATCATGCTCCAGCCGCTGCCCTACCTTGGGGATACGCGTGCACTGGCCAACATGCAGATTGCGCGCATCAAGCTGGCTGCAGAGCAAGGCAACTTCCAGCAGGCTGTGCATCATTACGAGCAGACGATGGCACTGGGGCGGGTCATCGCAGGGCAACCATTTATAATCGAAAGACTGGTTGGCATATCAATCCAGACCCTTACACGGAATCAGATCAAACCCTTGCTGATGAGCCAGCAACTTGACGATGAAATGCTCACCGCTTTCTCTCAGGCAACAAAGCACCAGCAGTTTGAAGTGCCCATGGAGTTCTCGCTGCAAGCCATGCACTTCATGGTCAAAGACCTGATTCAGCGCGTCTACACAGACAACGGCCAAGGCAACGGCAGGATGGTCATGTCTCGATTCAATACCTTGAACTTGGGCTCCGGGTTTTCAGGAGGGGCCAGCATGAACAGCAACCCCATCATGGATAATCCGCTGATCAATGTGACTGGTCTTTATTTCGCATCCCGAAAACAAGTCTCCAGCAAGGCTGAAGCATTCTTCTCTGAAGCAATCCGTCTCTCAAAGATACCGGTCTGGAAGCAAAAGCAAAAACCTTTTAATCCTGAATCGGATCTTTCAGATCTCTCACCACGCTACTTCCTGCTTGATCTGACCATGCCCTCTATTTCAGGAGCTCTGAAATATGGAGCCGTAGCAACACTTGAGCAACAAGGCATTCTGTTGATGATTGCTCTTGAGCGTTACCATAATGCAAACGGGTCATACCCCCAAACGCTTGCAGATCTCGTCCCGGAGTTCATTGCAGAGGTTCCGCAAGATCCATTCTGCCAAACTGGCTTTGTCTATCAGCTGACAACAGCAGCAGATGCCAGCCCCTCGTACCAGCTTTACTCTGTTGGGTACGATGGCCAGGACAATCAGGCAAAGCAGGCTGAAAAACCTGTGTTCGCCCTCTCAAAACCCGGGTTGGGCACAGGATTTGACTACGTCATCAACTCACTGGAATGATGCTTCAATCACCTTGCTGTCGAGCCATCCAATATGGGTCTTGAGCGTTCAGAACCCGCCTTTGCGTATTGCCGTGAGGCTTTGGGAGGTCTACGCTTGAACCCGTCGCGGGTGTGGCGGAATTGGCAGACGCGCTAGGTTCAGGTCCTAGTGGGGGTAAAACCCCGTGGAGGTTCGAATCCTCTCACCCGCATTCATTCGATCAGATCAGCCATCAGCACAATAAAAAATGCCCAGCCAAATCAGGCGTGGGCATTTTTTCTGCAATCTCATAGTGAAGCTGTGGGTAGTGGGGGGGGAGGATGGGGGAGGGGTCAGCCTGCCTCAGCCCGGGGGTGTGCGTCGGTGTAGCTTTCCTGGATGCGCTGTGTTGTTAGATGCGTATACACCTGGGTTGTGCTCAGCGACTGATGCCCCAGCAGTTCCTGTACGCTGCGCAGATCTGCGCCATTGTCCAGAAGATGCGTAGCAAAGCTGTGTCGAAGCGTGTGTGGACTGATCGACGGGTCAAGCCCGATCTGGCGCAGGTACTTGTCGAGCTTTCTGCGTACAGACCGTGAACTGAGACGACTGCCATGCTTGTTGAGAAACAATGGTCGAACCAGGTTGTCCTCAGCCCACGCAAGGCTGAACCGTGGATCATTCTGGACCATCTCGATGTACCTGCCGATCGCGTGCAATGCGTGCGAACCCAGAGGCACCAGTCGTTCCCGCTTGCCCTTGCCTTGCACGCGTAATGCCTGGCCCGTCTGATCAAGATCATCAAGACCCAGCTGCACCAGCTCCGACACACGAATACCCGTCGAGTACAGCGTCTCCAGCATGGCGCGGTCGCGACGACCCAACACTTCTGAATCATCAGGTGCAGAGAGTAACTGCTCGACCTGCTCGACCGTAATTGCTTTGGGAAGCCTTTTACTCTGCCTGGGTGTACGGATCATGGTCATGGGATTGCCAGTCGTAATGCTTTTACGCTCAGCCCACTTGTAAAACGACCTGAGCGTTGCAATCTTCCGTGCCATTGTGGCTGGGGAGTAGTTGTTGTCTGCAAGATTGGCCAGGAACCCTCGGATTGAATCCGTGGTTGCATCGCAGATATGCTGCGTGATCGTTGCAGGCTCGACCGAGCCCGCCACCGAACCATGAGGATTGCTCTGACTTTTTCTTTCAAAGGCAATACGCTCGTTATCAAGGTCTATGTCGATCCCGAACTCATCAGACAAATACTGCACATACTGCCGCAGGTCCGCTCCATAGCAGCGCGCGGTGTAGGCACTGAAGTGTCGTTCATCAATCAAATAACTGGCAAAGGCATCCGTCAGAGGAATGCTGGACATGTTCAGGCTCCTTCCCGAGTCAGCTCGTACAGAGCTGAGCGTATGAAATCTCTGTGACTGCACTGCAAACTTGGCGCAGAACAACCTCCATGCCCCTGCAAGCCTCCGGCTCGGCAAGTGCCTCTTTCCGTTTACCCATCAATCACTGATGACCAAACGCCGATCGACCCCGATTTATTTGATGCACTTGGGCTTCCGTGCCCGCCTGCGCCAACCTGGTCTTTCAGACGCCTGCCTCACTCAGCGTCCATGCTGGGCCTGGCAAACGATTATTCTCCACCCGTTTCCTGCGCCAGTCTGATCCATTCGTTCTGAATCAGCTGCTCTAGCGCCTGATGGGCAGCAAACTTCGTATACAAAGCCATGCTTCGCGTATAACGCCTCCAGTTGTTGGCATCAGCAGGATCTGATCGACCCGATGCATACCGCTTAACTTCCATCAACACATCATGATTCTGTGCATCCAGATGCAACGCTATGGCTGATGCAGGCACTCGCGACGGTGCCCCACCCCGTCCCCCCAGTTGATCCGTCGGCTGATACAGGAGTTCCTGAATGCCGATCCCCGGCCCAAACCCCGCTGAAGTCTCATTGGCGAGATAAAGTGCCAGCGACAAGCCCATGACAGGCGGGTCATATGGGTCATATGCGGTGATGCTCCCAATCAATACACCGTCAACGCCCATCGCCCTCGCCAGCATCCGCGCCTGGGCTGGTGTCTGGATGCTCGTCAGCTCTAACGCCCGCATCGCCTGAATCGTGCGATTCAAAGGCACCGCGCTGATCCCGCGAACCTCAGATGCCGCTGCCACCACCGCATCACTCACAAGCAATGAGTCCACCGTGCTGGTCCCAGACTCGTTTTGCAATGGCACAACCGCCCACAACGGCCCCGCAGGGTTCTCACCGTAAGGCGAGATCGTCACACTCGGAGGCACAAGCCCAGGCTGCATCACACAACCCGGCACCAACACAAGCACGATCACCGCCAGACACGCCCTCAGGCGATCCAGCTTACAAAGCATGGTCTTCATTGTTTTCATGGCGTCCTGCCTGGTTGCGTGAGAGATCCACCCCACGCGGTTCATTCACTTTCAATCTCGCACCTGAGCACCAAGCCCAGTTGCGATCAGCCTTCAACGCCAGAGAGCTAGTTCTCAGGAACCGTGGCGACAGCCTCGTCAGCTTTCTTTGAACCTTGCTCCTGCTTCTTTGTCGTGGCATAACCCTCTGGACGCATCCTGGCTGCTGCCACGAGCGTCCTTCCAAGATCCATCGACCAAAGGTTGTCTGTTCCTGCACGATCCGAAACATACAGAATCTTGTTGTTTGGTCCCCAGGTGGGCATCAGACTGACGCTCTGACCTTCGGTCAGATTCACCCGCGTATTCCCGTCAATGCTCACCAGCCACAGATCAGCATATTGAGGTCTGCTGGACCCGTCGCGTGCCCATTGATTGGGGTTCGGCACCGATGCAAAGACAATATTCTGCCCATCCGGGCTCCATGTCGGGTTGATGAACGCAGCCTGTGAACTTGATGCGATCTCTGTCTGATTGCGAGCTTGGCCAGATTTGTAGTCAATCGTCCAGATACTGAATGCCCGGTCGCCCCGCTCTCGGCTGCGCTGATACACAATCTGGTCCCGATTCCCCGCTCCAGTGCCTGCCTTGGGACACCACTGGGGAAACAAACCATGCCCAATGAAGTGGGCCACCGCAGGATTATCAACTTCAGCAACCCAAAGCTCCCAAGCACCTGTAACCTCACCAAGTCGGCTGAATACCAGCTTGGTTCCATCAGGTGACCAGGATGGGTGGATCTCGTGCGCTTCACTGGATGTCACCTGCACAGGTCGCCCGCCATCTGAAGGCATGACGAAAATATCCCAGTTGCCCCTGCGATTACTGGCAAATGCCAGCCGCGTGCCATCAGGGCTCAACGAGGGCATGACATCTTCTGAAGGGTCAGTGGTCAGCTGCGTCACAACCTTGCTGTCCAGCGTCTTGTAATAGATATCAGCATGTGTGCTGTGGCGTGTGCTGGCAAAGACCACCGCAGTCCCGTCCAGCGTAACTTGCGGGTCAAAGTCGGCTCCCTCAGCGTTAAAGCTCACTCGTGTCACATTGGCCTGATCACCCAGCCCGTTGGGCCAGGATGGGGCAAATGATTCAACCGGCAGCTCGCCGAACATGTCTAAGGGGCTGCCTTTGATCGGGCTTGTGGTCGCGGGGATGGTTGCGTATCCAAACCCCACATCACCCTGATCGCCTCCCCATGGATCAATACTGGCAACGGGTCTTGTCTGGCTTACTGGTACCGTATGGGTTTGTGTTCCCTGGCTCGTTTCTACTGAGCGAGGCTCGATGGGCACATCGGTTGTTTCGCCGGTCGGTTGGAGTGTCTGCTCGCCTGAGCTTTGGCTCACTGGTGCAAAAGCTGTGGAACATCCCAGACCCGTCACAAGCCATCCCCCCGTCGCCAAGGCAACGAGAACTCTTAAAAAAGTAGGCCGGGCAATCAATGTGCGATCACAATCCATGTGCATGAGCGAATCTCCATTTGCTGATGTGCGTAGCTGTTGGCACTGCAAGAGATATGACAATCATCACTCGCACAGATGCATCAGCCTCCGCTGTTACACCCTGATGTACCGCAAACCGCGTACTCACCAAATCAGATCCGCTCTCCGAGCCGATCTGCCCAACGACCAGTATTCTGCTCAGCCTTTATCGGACGACATCCGCCTTCTTCTTGAGCTCTCCAGCCGTTGTAGAACAAGAATCGGACTTTCCTCAGTCAAAGTTAAGTCCGCTAAGCCTTTGATGCAGCAAATCTGATCGCAATCAACCCCGGTGCAGCCAAATAGCCTGCACAAACCACAAACAAAATAACGCCCGGCGAAACATGGAGTTCACGCCGGGCGTAAGGAGAACAATGCCGGGCATTCAGAACCCGACCCAATCTCATACTTCGTCAATTTTGCCAATCTTCGAGCATTTTTTGCCGATCAGCCTGCTCAGTTGATCACCCCACCCCATCCCGCCCCACCTTGCCCACTTTCCCCATCAGCGGGTTCGTCAGCCGCCAATTGCTTCAGCAGCTGCACCAGCCTTCTGTGAAATCCATTGATCAATCAAAAGCACGATTGATTCTTGGAAAAGCTTGGCATTGCTGTTCTTGGTCTTAGGCACCTCGTTGCACAGGATCGAAAACATCACCCGCCTGCCAGATGCCTCGTCCGTGACATATCCGCTCAGACACAGCACCCCATCCAGATACCCACTCTTGGCCTGCACCAGATTCTCAGGCTTTTTGCTCAGAAACCTCTTGCGGAGAGTTCCACGCCCAGGCGTTGCCAGCGAGTTCAGATACGCGATGGAAAGCTCAGAATCACCCTGCATCTCCAGGAGCAGATTCACCATCACACCGGGGGTCACACGGTTCAGCCGACTCATGCCCGAGCCATCCGCCACCACCACCCGTGTTGCCTCGCTCGGCCCCAGCATCTGCGTCAACACCATTCGTTCAACCGCAGCTCCATTTGACCACGAACCAGGCTCGCCCGTCACAGCATTCCCCACCCGCTTGATCAATGCTTCAGCAAACAGGTTCTGAGAATCCGTGTTGCACCGCTCAAGAATCAGATCCATAGGCGTAGTGATCTCAGCAATCACACGATCAGGCATCAGATCCTCATCAGCATCTGCAAGTCGAATCCCTGCAGGTGCTGATTCCAGATCACCAGGTGCCAATCGATCCTGCAGATCCACAACAATCCCCGCTGCGATCAGACGATTTGCCATCAGCCTGCCAAAGTACCGAGGTGGATTATGCAGCGTCACCGACACCGGCTTTGACATGACCGTTGCCACCTTACCCGTCATACGAAAACGATTGACAGTCTTGGGCCGAGTTAGTGCAATGGCATTCCCCCCGCGTTCTGCCCGGCGTGCACGCACATCCATCTCGATCCAGGGCGAATCAGGCTCTATCGCATACTTCACCGTGCCCGATGAGCCCGATGCTGGTGCAGGAAACACCCACAGCACATTCTTGTGCACATTCAGCCCCGAAACCTCAGCACAATACCAGCGGTTAAGCTGATCCAGTGGCCAGGACGGATGCACATACTCACGATCAAACACACGATCGTCCACAATAATCTCATCAAGCTCCTCAACTCCAGCCTGCTTGACCGCACCCACCAACCCCCCAAGAAGATCATCCGTATCCATCGGAGGCTCAAGCTCCTCCAATAGCACCGGATCAGCCAGCGCCGGATCACCATCACCCGTTATCACCAGATCATCACCCAGCAATCCAAATGTCGTGCGAAATGTAAAATCACTGCCCAGAATCTTGAGCGCACATGCACTGGTCACCAGCTTCATGTTCGATGCCGGGATGAACTGCTCCTTCTCGTTCAGATTCGCCAGCACCGTCCCCGAATCATCAATGATCATCACCCCCAGCTTGATAGGATTCTGATCCGTCGCTGAAAGCTTGTGCGTGAGAATCAGATTGCTGAGGTAGCCATTAAGATCCTGACCCCGGGCAGCACTGGTCAGCGATACAATCGCAGCACCGACCAACAGAGGCAGCAAAACCTTGCTCAAAGTATGACGAACTCGTAGATGGTACATGGGCGATGCCTCTGATCTGCGGGTAAATAAGCTCATTGCTCATCGGATCTTGCAGACCCGAGGCTGCACAATCCACCCGCCAGCAACCCCCTCAGACCATTGATTGCATCATGCCTTGCGGGTTTCCAGCACAGCTCGACACAAGGGCACAAAATCGCGTTCAAACGAGATCGAACCCAGATTCCATTCCGCCCAGCGAATCCGGTCAACTTCCGGAGCATGAACAATGCTCTCACGCACCTGCTTGCTGAGCTTTCGCATCGGAATCTGGTCAAGAGTCTTCAAATCCAGTGGCAGACAAAGACGCGGACGCTCAGGATCAGGAATCAAATGCGCCCAAGGACGATTGGAAGACTTGCCCCAGACATAGCTCAGCGTCCATCCCCACGAAACACCTTGCCAGGCAAGGCTTTCTGTCACTCGGCGAGTCTCAAGCAGATGCCCGCGCATGTCGTTCATGCCTTGAACGAAACTGGGGGTGACCGCAGCCAGGAGATCCTCGATCGTGGGCGTCGTAAAGCGGTTGCTCCAGATCGGCCGCTTCAGAATCATCGTACTGGTCATATCACCTCCATCACAGACAAAAACCCGCAGGCAAACCCGCCATCCCGTCAGAAATCTGCCGGTTCGATAGATTATTGGTCCAACAAACCAATGAATCTATACTGCTGTGGTCACAACAAGATGCACTTTGGCGTACAATCTTGTTTCAGCCTGCTTCATCGCCCGCCAGAAATACATCAACGGTAACCAATATGACACCCCAGACGCACGATAAAAACACAAATCCCGAGACTCAAGCTGAGTCCCCCAGCATCGAGCAGGCCAGAGTTCTCGTTGTCGATGACAACGAGCAGAACCTTGAGCTTCTCGTTGCCTACCTCGAAGAACTCGGCTCAGAAATCCAAACCGCCTGCGACGGCATCGAAGCCATCAGCGCCGTCCAGGCCAATCAGCCAGACATCATCATCCTGGATGTCATGATGCCTCGGATGAGCGGATTTCAGGCCTGTCAGCAACTCAAAAACGACATGCTTACCCGCGACATCCCCATCGTCATGGTCACCGCCCTCAACGAAGTCGGCGATATCGAGCGAGCTGTCGAATGTGGCGCAGACGATTTTCTCACCAAACCCGTCAACAAACTCGAACTTCTAACCCGCATCAGATCTCTACTGAGGGTTCGGCTGCTCAAAAGGCAACTCGATCAAACGCTCGCAGAAATGCGCAGACTCAAATCTCAAGAGAACGATGCCTGACCCCGCCGGATCGATTCCAGGCAAGAAACCACGCACTGTCAGCCAACGCGATTCCAACCGCGATGCCTCTTGGAGAGGTTTATCCCAACAGGCAACCAAATTATCAGCAGCTCGAGAACAGCGTAATAAAGGTGAAAAAGTCCAGCACATCTATGCCGCCATCGTTATTCAGATCGACCAGCGGATCGTTTGCATTGAAGAGCGTGACAAAGAAGAAGAAATCAAGCACATCCATTGCACCATCCTGTGTCAGATCAGCAGGATTGAATACCGTCAATGAATATGACGCAGGTGTTGACTGCGTTGAGCCGACGGTATTAAACGCCTCGACTCCCCAGAAGTAGGTCTGGCAGCCAGACATCACACCCGCAGGAACCTGAAAGTTGTTGCCGCTCAATCCTGTTGCCTGATGAATCACCGCAGTCAGTTGAGCATCGGTTGCAATCGTCACATCATATGTATCAGCGCTCTGAGCAATCGCCCAGGAAAGAACAGGCTCAAAGTCCTGATCCGTCGCACCATCTGCAGGTGAAATCAGCGAGAAGTTCCCCGGAGGCGTGGGATTCCCCACACTTGGCAGAATCAGATCTACAAGCACAGGACGATGGTCAGAAAACGAACTGGCCAGTTGAGGGAACGGCAGGAAATCTGCAATCTCAGGTGGATATGTGTTGTTGCCAATTGAGCCAGCATTGAAAATAAACGCCCGGCGCAGCGTTGCGATGCTGTCCTGCCATGCGAGATAATCCAGCTTGGAACTACTCTGCGTGTCCGAGTTATTGGTAAATGGATCGCGGGCATCGTCATAGATCATGTCTGAACGGTCACGATCTGTTCCATCGGTTCCACCATTGTTCTGGGCGCGTGTGATCCATTCCGCAGGACCTCTTCTGCCGTTGGAAGTCTCATCCTCGTTCCAGTCTCCACCAGCCACAACAACTGTTTCCGGGCTGAGAATCGAGGTTGCAGCTGGTGAATCGAAAATCTTGTTGTTGGGATCAGGATTGCCTGTCCCCGCACCATTAAGCAGGTAATCAATGAAGTAGGCGATGTTCTGCGATGCGATCAAGCGTCGACTGAAGTTTGAAGATCCACCCCCAGCTTTGAGGTGTGAGTTACCAATAACCATATCCCCGCCATAGATGTTGTCGGGCAGGTCAATCTCTGCCATTCCAAAACCTCGGATCCCCCCGTCACCTCCGGGTGCATACGCATCAGAGATGCTTGCAAAGTTGCTCATGGTGCTGGTCCCTGAGCCATTCAAATCAGCAAAGGGGTACCTGCTGAGGATCACATTGCGGTTCCAGCCATCCGTATCAGATGAAACAAACACGAAAGGCATGTCAAAAGCAGGATCATACTTCTGGACATATGCCGTCACCGTGCCGCCTTGAAATGGATCTGATCCGCCATGTAAAAACAGATCAAAAACGGTCATCGCCTGAGAAACCGAATCCACGCCTGAGCCGGTGCCGTTGCCCGAGTTGTCCGCAGTCTCCTGTAGAATCAGCACATCAGGCTTCATTGCTGCCACAATGCGTGCCAGTGCAGTCCAGCTGTTGAATCCTTCAGTCTTGTCATTGGATCGGCACAGGCGGTCCTGCACATTCCAGGTCATCACACGCAAATCCGCCGGGTCATCCTTACCCCATAGCCCGTTTGTTGGGTCCCATTGAGCCTCTGCAGGCTGTGCCACGACCACCCCCAACACCAGTGCCAAACAAGCCACGCCCTGCAAGATGCGATTTCCAATGCGATTCACAGCACAATCCCCTTTTCTATCCATTTCAAAGTATCAACGCAGCATCAACAAAACGAACCAATCAAAGATTCGGAAGAATCTCCGCATCTGATCCAGGTTTGATCCTGAATAAGATGCGAACTTTCTCAAACAACACCCCCAGGCGCTAACCCGGGGGTGAGTATGGAACTGTTTATGCCATCTCAGGCATCATGCGAGATTTACGGGCAGCCCTGATTGAATGCCACCACGAAGCCAAAGAAGTCCAGCACATCCACCACGCCGTCGCCGTTGACATCCGGGCAAGGCTGAGTGGGATTGCCCTGATTGAACGAAACGACAAACGAGAAGAAGTCCAGCACATCTGCAACGCCATCGCCATTGCAGTCTGCAGCACAAGGAGGCTGAGCAGAGCCCACAGCACCCAGATACATCAGCACATTGTAAACCTCGTCAGTCGGGGCATCACCAGGCAGGTCTGTCGGGTCAAACTCGTTGAACCGATCGCCGTCCAGATTTGCATCGCCGCCATTTGAGTCATAGCTGATCGTGGCGCTGAGCACCATGCCACCCAGAGTCCTGGGGTCATCTGTTGTCAGCGTGGATGGATCCATGCCCATGAAGGCACCCTCCGTCACATTGCCAGACCACACCGTCCCCGAAGAAACAGAGTTGAAATCAAAGAGCTGACTGAAACGAATCTGGTAATCCGTAGCCGAGTTGGCACCAGTCAGGATGTTGCCATAGGCCGTGCCCATCGACATCACCAACTCAAGCTCATAACCCCACTGCTCGCCGGGGGTCACAGGATCGCAGTCCTTGGTGTACACCGAACGGAACAGCCCGCGACTTGTGGTCAGGGGATCAGCATCAAGGAAATAGTTGCCCAGGAACCAGACATTGCCAACCGAATCCATTGCAGGACCGGACAAGGAAATATTCAGATCGCCCGAGTGGCCAGGAGTCGTCAACAACTCACCCACGCGGTTGCCGCCGGGGCCATCAAGAATCGCCTTGCCTGAAAGTGGGTTGAGACCCAGCCAGGCTGCCAGCGTCCAGTCGACAGCACCCGTCAACGGGTTAAAGCGGGCGACCGCAATGGAGTTGAATGGATCACTTGTCGTGACAACATCGTGATACACAACACCTGCCACAAGGAATCGACCCTGCTGATCCTGCCCCATCGCCACCTGAGAGTTGCCGCCTCGGAATGGCACCTGAGAGTGATAATGATCAAACTCGGCATCCGCAGGCAGAGCATGGCCATCACACCCGTCTGTTACGCCCGTTGGAATAGTGAAGTTTGCCTGGCCGCCCGCAGGGTTGCCATTGGCATCGATCGACCAGACACTGATGGTATCCATCACAGTGGCAGCATTTCGTGAAAGCGTGCCCGCAGTGGCAACACCGGTACTGAATGGATTAGCACTGGAATACGCCAGCGTTCCGCGAATATCGATGTTCGTGCCGATAGGAGCTGGAACAGAAGTGGGGACCAGCGGGGCACTTTCATAGACATACTGGGTGGTGAAGTTTGAACCCAGATACACAGGTCGGCCTGCCACAGAGTTGGGCATCGCATTGGGCGTGCTGTGGGTTGTCGCCGAGTTGTTCACCACGCGGTGGGCAATATCACTCGCCCCCAGATTATTGATCATATTTATTGCATTACAGTTTCGCGTCTGCATCGGCACACGGAAAATGTTGTTGCCCGTGATCGCATTCGGACCAGTTGTTCCAAAGCCATCTGCACGGAAAGTAATATATCCATCAGCATCAGCTGCACCCATGCCAAACTGCGATGAACTCGCACCAGCGTTGGGAGCGTTCACAGCGACGACCTGCCTTGAAACCAAAAGCCTCGAAGGATCGTTAGGATCAATGTTGATGAAACCACCAATGACATTGTTGGTTTCAATATTGCCAAACTCACTGAAAGTAAAGGTTGTCTGAGTTGTTGGCCCAGCAGGTGTAAATGCCTGGCCGGGTGTATTGAACTCGCCATTGACACCCTGACCGGGCTGATTCCACAGCGAGTACTGTCCAGCAACTGCAGGCACACCGACCAGCATGTCATGGCTCATCGCTTGCGAACCAAAAAGGCTGGTGAAAAATGGTGCGCTCACCTTGGATCCCTTGGCCACAGGCCCCGTCCCAAAGTTGTTGCCCCAGCTCGTGGTGATCGGCACCAGATCCAGTACATAGTTGTTGCACTGCTCGGTGAGTGTCCACGGGCTCACCGCGTCACCAGGAAGCTCGCGAAGAGTTGAAATGCTGTCCTGACCTAATGCAGGCAACGCAAGACCCGCACACGCCACCATCGAGGCAATTCCGATCCGCTTATTCATGCCAGTTACTCCTCAAAATATTAAAAACAACTCTCTGTCACCAATCGACACACAAATCACGCCGACCTGCTGTCGTTTCCGATCAATGACCCACTCTCTCAAAAGGCGGCTCTCTCCGCCACTTTTTCACTCAACTATGCCAGCAAAAACCTGCCAGCACCCCAATGCTCTCCACAGCTCGGGATCCATCATAACGCATCCTGACTTGCAATGTTGGCAAAAATACACAAAGATTGCAGGAAGTTTTGCGCAAAGTCGTACTATGTAAGGCACTCGGGACACCAAGATATCCTTATAGCAGTCTCATTATCGGACTAGATGGTCCTTGTCATTGCGCCACACACTTGCCCGGCCAGCCTTGCATTGGACCGGATCAACGCCAGATTTGCCTCCAGCGTCTTGCCCCCTGACACCCTGTGCAGCTGATCCAGCAGAAAAGGCGTCACCCGCCTGCCCGTCACACCATTTTCATCTGCCCTTTGCCGGGCTGTTGCAAGCCAGCCTTGCCACTCGTCCTCATTAACTTCATCTTCTTCAGCGATCGGGTTGGCCACCACGATCCCTCGCGCAGTTCGGGCCAGCTCATTATTTAAAAACGCTGCAAGATCATCAACATCATCAAATCGTGCATCAACCTGCTCGCCTCCATCGCGGCGATAAAAAGCAGGAAACCGATCCGTACCAAATCCCACCACAGGCACGCCCAGCGATTCGAGCATTTCGCGCGTTGATGCAACATCAAGGATTGATTTGACGCCGCTGGTAAAAACCGCCACGGGAAACCGTGCCAGTGCCATCAGATCTGCAGAAACATCCCATCGCTTCCCAAGTCCCGGATGCACCCCTCCGATTCCGCCGGTAGCGAAGCATCTCACCCCAGCCCTGCTCGCCAGTTCCATCGTGGTTGAAACCGTCGTCGCAGCACACGCTTTCTGATGCACCAGAACGCCGAGGTTCGCGGTATTCGCTTTATGCACCTGCTCCGCAGCCAACAGCTTTTCCAGCTCAGCATCAGTCAGCCCGACAATCGGCTCACCATCAACCACACCCACAATCGCAGGCCGGGCACCTGCCTGAGTCACGATCAATGCAAGCTCCTTGCCCAACCCAAGCCCCTGCCCCCTAGGCACCCCATGGGCCAGCAGAGTAGATTCCAGAGCAACCGATCCCAATCCAGCACGATTCGTAATACGCATACTCACAGTTTCACCCTCCATATCCGTCGGGGCAAGCTCGATGCCATCGTTTGGCCTTGTTTGCTGATCGTTCGTGACAAGCTGCAATCTCCCAGCAAGCGACCCAATGCATACATCCCCCGGGTTCCCGAGCGATTTGTCCGCGATCACTGTCTTCCGCTAGGCTATACCAATATCAGGCTTCGACTCCAGATCTCACGAGACTCGCCTCCATGCTGACCGTTTTGATCGCGACATTCAGTTTCATCTTTTACATCATCGCCTACCGAACCTATGGCCGCTTTCTCGCTCGCAAAGTCTTCGGCATCGACCCTGCCCGCATTACACCCTCCCATGAACTCGAAGATGGTGTCGATTTCGTTCCCTCACGCAAAGAACTCGTCTTTGGCCACCACTTCACCTCAATCGCAGGCACTGGCCCTATCGTCGGCCCCGCGGTTGCGGTTGTCTGGGGCTGGCTCCCCGCGCTCATCTGGGTTCTCGCAGGTTCCGTCGTCATGGGGGCAGTCCACGACTTTGGTTCGCTTGTCATTTCCATGCGACATCAGGGCCGAACCATTGGCGATCTGGCTGCTGATATCGTCAACCCTCGCGTCAGACTCATTTTTCTGATCGTCGTTCTCATGGGGCTGTGGATTGTTCTTGCGGTCTTTGGGCTGGTCATCGCCGCTGTCTTCACTGCCTTCCCGTCTTCAGTTCTTCCCGTCATCCTTCAGGTCCCCATCGCTCTGGGTCTGGGTATTTACATGAAACGCCAACCCAGGAGTCTAATCCCGGGCACCATCGTCGCAGTCGTACTCATGTACGCCAGCATTGTTGTTTCAGCACAATTCCAATGGGCTCAGATCACAGTCTCTCCCGTCATCACCGCATACATCTCAGCCCCGGCTTTCTGGACGCTTATCCTGCTTGCCTATGTCTATGTCGCAAGCGTGCTCCCCGTGCAGACCCTGCTCCAACCCAGAGATTACATCAACAGCCAACAGCTGCTCATTGCAATGGGTTTGCTCCTGCTGGGTCTGTTCGTTTCCCATCCACCAATCGTGGCAGATGTGCTCAACATGAAACCCCAGCCAGCAGGTCCCGGCGAACTCGTCCCTCCCTTTATCCCGTTCCTCTTCGTCACCGTTGCCTGCGGCGCTATCAGTGGTTTTCACTGCCTCGTATCCAGTGGCTGTTCCAGCAGGCAACTCCAGTCCGAGCGCGATGCCCAGTATGTCGGCTATGGTGCCATGCTCACCGAGGGCTTTCTCGCAACCCTCGTCATACTCGCATGTACCGCAGGCATTGGCCTTGGAACCACAGGTGATCTCGTTGGCAGACAGGCCTGGCTCCATCACTATGCAACTTGGGGGGGCGGCCAGGGGCTACCTGACAAACTTGCCCCCTTCATCAAAGGTGCTGCCAACATGATCGCATCGCTAGGCATCCCCATGAGTCTCGCTGTTGCACTCATGGGCGTATTCGTTGCATCATTTGCTGCCACCACGCTGGATTCTGCAACTCGTCTCCAGCGTTATGTCATTGCCGAACTCGCCCGTGGCCACAAGCCTGACCGCGCCGGACCCATCCGTCGCACCATCATGAATCGCCACGGTGCAACTTTCATCGCAGTCATCACCGCAGGCTTCCTGGCATTGAGCGATGCACCAACTCAGGGTCTGGCTCATGCGGGTAAAGGTGGACTCACACTTTGGCCCGTCTTTGGCGCTACCAACCAACTGCTCGGTGGCCTGGCTTTGCTCATCATCACTGTCTGGCTTGTACGCAGAAAACGCCCCGCCTGGGTCTCAGGCTTGCCCATGATCTTCATGCTCATCATGACAGGCTGGGCAATTACCGATCTCGCTCGTGTCTTTGCAGGCAGCCCTGGCAAGCTGCATCTGTTTATCATTTCTATCGCCATGCTCATCATGGAATCATGGATGATCATTGAAGCGGTACTGGTCCTGCTCAAAACACGAAAACATTTAAACCAACAACCCCCAGATGCTGATTCCAGCACGCCCGACATGGAACCCAGATCATGAAAATCTATGCACGACTTGTCTGTTCTTTGATCTTGTTTACACCGTGTTCATTTGCAGAGACACCCGATCACCCCGGCCATCACAATCCCTTCCCGGGCTTTGCAGAAAATGACATCCCAGCGCGCCAGAGGCTCGCTGAGCAGATCAACGAGTTGACCTCCGCAGACCAGCTTCGATCTTGGCATGATCTTTTGGCATCAGAGCCTCACATCGCAGGCACACCGGGCGACATCCGCAACATTGCGCGCATGGCAAACGCCTTTGAAGTAATGGGCCTTGAAGTCGATGTACATGAGTTCTTTGCCTACCTGCCAAGGCCAGGCCGCGCAAGCTTGTCCATCACCACTCCAGAGCACATCAATCTTCCCCTCCGTGAAATCGCCCTCGATGAAGATCCGGATTCTGCAAACCCCGACCTCACCGATGGCTGGAACGGCTACTCAGGCTCAGGCACCGCAGAAGCAAACATCGTCTACGCAAACTATGGCAGACTCCAGGATTTTCAAAAACTTGCAGAAATGAACATCGATCTGCATGGCAAAATCGTTCTGGCACGCTATGGCGGAAACTACCGTGGCTACAAGGCAAAGTTCGCTGAAGAAGCCGGGGCTGCTGGGCTCATCATCTTTGTCGACCCCTCAGACAGCGGCTACGCCAAGGGTCTTCTCTACCCCGAAGGCGGCTGGGCCAACAACTCGCAAATCCAGCGCGGCTCAATCAAAACCCTGCCCTACGCAGGCGATCCACTCACACCTTTCATCGAAGCGACAGAAAACGCAGATCGGCTTGATCCGGATTCCATCGCCTTGCCTCACATCCCCGTGCAGCCCATCGGCTATGGTGCCGCTCTGCAGATCCTTGCCCGCATGAATGGCGATTATGTTCCCAAGGGCTGGCAGGGCGGGCTGCCCGTGCCTTATCGAATCACCGGGGGCGATGAACTTGTTGTGCGTCTTGAAGTCCATCAGCCTCGTCAAATCACGCGCTCAGCCAATGTCATCGCGACCATCCAAGGCTCCATCGAGCCTGAAAAATTGATCATCATCGGCGCCCATCACGACGCATGGAACTTCGGTGCCAGCGATCCCCTCTCAGGCACCATCTGCGTTATGGAAGCTGCCCGAGTCTGCAGCGAGCTATACAAAAATGGATGGCGACCACGGCGCTCGATCGTCTTTGCCACATGGGGTGCAGAAGAAATGGGCATCATCGGCTCAACCGAGTGGGTTGAAGCCAATCGCGATAATCTGCTTGAAAACGCCGTCACCTATATAAACCTGGATATGGCATCGATGGGACCAAACTTCAATGCCAGCGCTTCGCCTTCGATCCGGGCTGCGGTGGCAAGTATTGCAAAGCTCGTCCCCCAGGCTCGCAACCATGACCTGAGCGTCTTTGATGCCTGGCTTGGCAGGGGCGAAGACCCCGTCATGCCTGCTCAGCCCAGCTTTGGCGATCTGGGCGGCGGATCAGATCACATCTCGTTTAACTGCCATCTTTCAGTGGCATGTGTCGGCATGGGCGGCAGCGGTTCGTCTGGCACCAGCTATCACTCAAACTATGACACCCTCGCCTGGTATCGCAAAGTCGTAGGCGATGATTACGAACCGGCGCTCATGGTTGCACGCATGGCGACACAGCTTGCGGTTCACGCTGCGGATGCACCACTGATCGCTCTTGATCCTGCCCGTAGCGGCCTGCAAATGAAACCCATGCTCACCGATCTGACCAAGAGAGCCATTGCAAAGGGCGTTCTGGACAAGCAAGATGCCCCGATTCACTCAAAGTTTGCTGAACTTTCAGATATCGCAGCGACATTTGCAGCCGTCGCCGGTCAGGTGCGTCGAAAAGCAGATGCTGCAGCTGCAGCAGGGGACCTGGACGATCAAACCTTGCAGTATGTCAACGACCGCTTCCTGGCAATGGATCGCGTCTGGCTCAGTGCTGGCTCAGTTCCTGAAAGACCATGGTTCCGCAATCTCTTTGCAGCAACCGACGAAAGCTCAGGCTATGCATCGTGGATGTTGCCTGGCTTGCGGTACGCCATTGAGCACGAGGATGCACAGGAACTGGATGCAGCCATAGAGCGGTGTATCCAGATATTCCAGACACTGACGCTTTTTGGAATGAAACTGGATGAAAAGCTCGCGCGACTGGAGCCTGATGTTCTGACATTGCCAGATTCTGCACCGTAATGGTGGCAGTGTCTGTTTGAGCATAAAAAAACCGCTGCCGATTGCTCGGCAGCGGCCGGGTTTAACCGAATATCAGTCAGAAAAGTCTGTCAGACGAGATCCTTGAGACCCTTGAGCGGGCGCACCTTGACGACATTGCGTGCGGGCTTGGCTTTGAACATCTGCTCTTCTTTGGTGAAGGGATTGATGCCTCGGCGCGCCTTGGTTGCGGGCTTGCGCTGGACCATGACTTTCATCATGCCAGGCACATTGAATGAGCCGACAGCATTCTTTTTGAGATCTGCCTGAATCATGTCGCCCATGGTATCAAAGACTGCTGCGACCTGCTTCTTGGATATGCCAGCATGGTCAGCAATGATCGTGAAAACCTCGCTCTTGGTGCGGGTCTTTTCCTTTGCTGGGGTAATGCGTGCGGGCTTTTTAGCAGCGGGTGTGCTGGCCTTGGCAGCGGGTTTGCGTGCGGGTTTTTTGGTGGTTTTCTTCCGTGTGGTTCTTGCAGCCATTGGTGCTCTCCTAGCTGGACTGTTCGCCCCGCAACACACGGGCGCGAGTTATTCTTTAAGCGTCTTTGTAACGACAAGACGCTCATAGTTCAAGTGTCCACAATCGGCAATTCGCTCAGTTTTCCTCGGTTTTTTGTGCTTAAAGTAAAAATCGAGCATACTGTCGGGTCAATACGGCTCAAAAAATCCCATGAATTGCAGTGTTTTTGCTTGTCTGAGCTGCCTTGATGGGCAAGCTGCTCAAGGCGATTTCGACCTCAATAAACGAGTGATCGCTGCGTTTTTGAACCTGCATTTGCAGCAGTATTGCACGCCTTTAACGCGAGGCGTAAGGCATCTGGGGACAAATAAAAAGTCGATGAAATGCGATTGTAGTTATTGCTAAATCATGAATATTCCAACTGGTTACGGTGCGGATATCCAAAGACATCGAGGTTTCCCAAGCCTTTGAGTTTGCTGATTACGCTGCACGAACTCAGGCTGGAGGATGTTTCAACAAGAGGTATTTCGCCAGAGCTAAATCGTCAGGGATCATCCAGCTTTGGTGCCGGTTTTATCGAGTTGATGCAAGTTGCGCATTCCAGGATGCACAGCCAGTAGATCAAGTGCCAGCGTGCAGTGCGTGGGCTGTAAAAAAACCGGTTTTTTTCGAGAAAAATTCAAAATCGACCCATCTTTCGGGTGACAAAGGCGAGTTTTTGACTGGATTTTCGGCAGGAATTTGAGAACGACACGCGATGAGCATGCCGTTTTGCTTCGCATTGCATCAGTTGTGTAGTGGTTCAGGCCAAGGAATCGGTTGCCTTCGGTGTGCCTGGCATTCCAGAAGATGGTTTTGAATAGGAAGGGCCCGTCCCTGGGTGAAAACATGCAGAATCGTGCAAGTGCCTCGGGAATTGACGATGCAGGCATCGTACCTGTGCAAGAAAGGCTACCTTAAAGGCTATGGAACACGACAAAGTGAACCCGGTTGTTTCAGTCACAAGGCAGATCCCCGGCGAGATCCAGTTGCCAGGTGTGCAGGTCCGAACACAGGGCGAGGATCTTGCTGAGCGTGAGCAGACACTGACATTCATCAGCGGGTCTGATGTGGTTGTTTCGATGTATACAGATCGCGTTGATGAGGCGTTTCTCAAAGCTGCGGGGCCGAATCTCAAAGGTGTGTGCAACTTTGCGGTAGGGCATGACAACATTGATCTGGCTGCCTGCGCATCTCGTCAAGTGATCGTGACCAACACGCCTCATGCTGTGACCGAAGGAACGGCGGATATGGTCTGGGCGCTGCTCTTGGCTGTGACACGCAGGGTTGTTGAGGCGGACAGGTTTGTGCGCACAGGCGAGTTTGCCAGGCATGGCAATCTGGGCATGGCGGAGTTTCTGGGGCAGGATCTGACAGGCCGAACGCTTTTGATCGTGGGTGCGGGACGCATTGGATATGCGACAGCACTGCGGTCAATCGGGTGGGGGATGCATGTGCTCTATGTGGCAAGGCGACGACACTGGTCGTTTGAGCTTGCTCCGCTGGCAGCGACGCGGGTGACGCTTGAGGAGGGGCTTGAGCAGGCGGATGTGGTGAGTGTGCATACGCCTTTGACAACTGATACAAGGCATCTGATTGATGAAGCTGCGTTCAAGAGGATGAAAGAAACTGCGATTCTGATCAATACGGCGCGCGGACCTGTGGTCGACGAGAAGGCTCTGGTTTTGGCGCTTCGTGAGGGATGGATCTTTGGTGCGGGGCTGGATGTCTTTGAGCAGGAGCCACAAGTGCAGGCCGGGCTTATGGAACTTGACAATGTGGTGCTCACGCCTCATGTTGGCTCAGGAGCCAGAAGGTATCGCGAGGAGATGACAGCCATGGTGTGTGAGAATGCCCGGGCGATTCTTCAAGGGGTTGAGCCTCTGAATCGTATTGGGTAGTGCTGGGCAATCAGAGCTGGATTGGGGGGGATGACTGTTGAATGCGTGCGGGGTCGACAAAGCGGAGTTCGAGGTATCTGGCGACATAGTCGATGATGCTTTGAGCTTCGGGAATGTCGGGGTTGCTGGTTTTGCCAAGGGGTTCAAAGCGCATGCCTTTGAAGCGCACGACAGCATCTTCGATGGAAAGACCGAGTTGCATCGCCAAAGAGAAGGCCCGGCAGAATGCTTGGCACATGCCTGAGATGGCGGAGCCTTCTTTTGCGATTTTGATGAAAATTTCGCCGGGTGTGCCATCGGGGTAGAGGCCGATGGTGAGGTAACCTTCATGGAGGTTAACCTGAAACTTGTGGGTGATGGATTGCCTGGTGGCGGGGAGTGGTTTGCGTACTGCGACCATACTTTGATTCACCTTTGCGTTGGTCTCTGCCATGGTTTGCAGTGTAGGAGCGAATCCATGACGGATGGTTTGACTGGTGCAGCTATCGGACGAAAGGCCTGCGAGAATGTAGAATCGGTGTTTGTTGCGGGCAAAGTGCGAAATAAAGTGGATCTCAAGGGATATGTAGAGGGTTGATTCTGCAATTGGCCTTGCTTCTGAGGTAGAGCAGGGCGATAATTAGGCAGAATCATGCAAGGCACAAAAACAGACAATTCAGCCGGAAGCAGTGGGGGTGCTTTTGGTGGGGGATTGGCGAGTCGATCCGGAGCCAGAATGGGCTTGGGTACGATGACGCTTTTGCTGTTGGCTGTTGCGCTGGCAGCGTCTACTGAGGTTCGAGGTTCGTGTGCTGAGGCTATGGGATCGCAGATCCTGTTGCGTGAAGCGGCCAGCCGTTCGTGGTCAGATGTTGTGGCGATCTCGTCGAATCGCCTGTGGCTGATCATGAGCCTGACAGGCTCAACCGAGGTGGATTCAGAGCCTGCGCCAATCGATTCTCATTGCTGGGCGGAGTTTCATGCGATTGACAGCAATCTGCGGGGGATGGTGGCGGGGGGTTTGATCGGTTTGCCGCCTCCGAATCGGGCATAAGAGCAAGCCGAATGCCAGCCTGAGGCACGATCTGAGCCTCTTTAGATGGCAAACCCGCTGAGACAGATCAAAGAACCACATCGTTTGTAATCACGATTCGTTGTGATGGTGACGATGTTGTCAATACGAAACACATCGCCCAGCCTGTTTGAAGCTGGGAAGATCGACCGGAAGGATAAGAAGACCATGGCAGAGCAGGGCATTCCGATTATCGGACCTTTTTTGAACAAGATCATCGGCTCACGCAATGAGCGATTTGTCAAGAGATATGTCACACGCGTAGAAGAGGTAGGGGCATTTGAAACCGAGGTACGCAAGCTGACTGACAAACAGCTCGGTGCCAAACTCAGCGTGTTCCAAAAGAGGATCGAAGATGGCGCCAAACTCGAGGACATAATCTCTGAAGCATTTGCACATGCACGCGAGGGAATGGACCGGGCGGTGGGCATTCGCAACATCTTCAATCCTGATCTGGATTTTGATGCCAAGCGGTTGCCTGATGATGCGCGGGCGTTGTATGAGCAGGTCGCCAAGGAGATCGAGGGGCTTGAGCCGGCCGATCCTGATGGCGAGTTTCTGGGTTGTGCAGAGCCGGTACCGGGGTGGCGTTATGTTGAGATTCCCGTTGCGTTGTATAACGCGGTGCGTGAGTTGTATCCTCAGAGTCGCCCGCCGTACCGTGCCAGGCCGTTTGATGTGCAGCTGATTGGTGCGATGGTGCTGAGTCAGAGCAAGATCGCGGAGATGAAGACAGGTGAGGGCAAGACGATCGTGGCGCCGCTTGCAGCGTATCTGGCGTGTTGTCAGCGCAGGCGTGTGCATGTGGTGACGGTGAACGATTATCTGGTGCAGCGTGACCGTGACTGGGTGTTTCCATTTTTTCACGAGATGGGCTTGACGGTGGGGGCGATTCACCCCCAGCACATGCAGCCTGAGCCTGTCAAGCAGCAGATGTACCACTGTGATGCGGTGTATGGCACGACCAGCGAGTTCGGGTTTGACTATCTGCGTGACAACATGAAACGAAGCGTTGAACAGCAGGTTCAGCGCAGGCGTGAGTTTGCGATTGTTGACGAGGTGGATTCGACACTGATTGATGAAGCGCGCACGCCTTTGATTATTTCAGGCCCAGCCCATGATGATGAGCCCCGGTATGAGCTGGCAGACAAGCTGGCAAGGCATCTGGTGGATAAGCAGTCGCCTTGGCAAAAGTGTGAAGATGATGTGACCAAGTGCAAGATGCAGATCAAGGGGCTTGAAGGCGACATTCGCAACACGCGCGACAAGGAAAAGGTGCCCAAGTTTCAAGAGCAGCTTAACCAGGCGAAGGAAAATCTTCCCAAGCTGGAGACCAAGCGAGATCAGTACCGGCAGTATTATGAAGTACACGAGGATCGCAAGAGTGTTCAGCTGACGCACGATGGCACTGCTGAAGCGCAGCGGGCTGCGGGGCTGGGTTCATTTTATGTGGATCAGAACATGGATCTGCCGCACCTTCTAGAGCAGTCGGTGCGTGCGCATGTGGTGTATAAGCGGGACCGCGATTACATCGTGATGAATGTGCCTGATCGGATGACGGGCAAGAGCGAAATGACGATTGTGATTGTGGACACGAATACGGGCAGGCCCATGATCGGCAGGCAGTGGTCTGACGGATTGCATCAGGCGATCGAGTGCAAGGAAAATGTGCCGATCAAGCAGGAAACGCAGACGGTCGCAACGATCACGATCCAGAACTTTTTCAAGATGTACAAGCGGCTGTCGGGCATGACGGGTACTGCAGATACTGAAGCCCAGGAGTTTCACGATATCTACAAGCTGGATGTGGTTTCGATTCCTACAAACAAGCCGATGATCCGCAATGATTACGACGATCTGATGTTCCTGTCACAAAAGGACAAGTGGGAATCAATCGTCGATGAGATCAAGGCGTTTCATGATGGCGGCAGGCCGATTCTTGTAGGCACAACCAGCGTTGAGCATTCAGAACTGCTCTCAAAGATGCTCACGAGAAAGCATGGGATCAAACACGAAGTGCTTAATGCCAAGCAGCATGAGCGTGAAGCCAACATTATTGAGGCTGCGGGTCAGCTGGGTGCGGTGATGATCGCAACAAACATGGCCGGTCGAGGCACGGATATCGTGCTGGGTACCAGTGAGCCAAAGCAGCTGCTGGAACACTGGCTCAAGCGCGGGGTCTGCCCTCGAGGCGTGACGGTGGATGTCAGCGATGAGGAGCTTCGTCAGGCGATTTATCGCAAGGTGGCACCCAAAGAGCTGGGCATGCACAAACGCGATGTCGAGCAGATGCCTTATGAGGAGCTGGAGTTGCTCTTGCTGCGCAAGTGGGCATTGCAGAACACCTGGCTCGGAACGGAGAAGAAGGCCGAGTCAATGAGTGCAGAGGAGTTGCGAGAAGAGCTTGATTCGACGGGTCGATTCCTGCTGCACCGCGTTCGGTGGTACAAGAACATCGAGGACATGGGCGGGCTTCATGTGATTGGTACGGAGAGGCATGAATCACGCCGAATCGATAATCAGCTGCGTGGTCGAGCTGGGCGTCAGGGTGATCGCGGGTCCAGCCGATTCTTTGTGAGCCTCGAAGATGACCTGATGAAGATGTTTGCGGGCGAAACGCAGATGAAGATTTTGTCCAAGCTGGGCATGAAAGAAGGCGATGCGATCGAGCATCCCTGGCTCAGCAAATCGGTCGAGCGGGCGCAGAAAAAGGTTGAAGAACGCAACTTCCAGATTCGCAAGAACATTCTGGAATACGACGAAGTGATGGAGCATCAGCGTCAGTCGTTCTATAGCCTGCGTCAGCGCGTGCTTGAAGGCCGGGATGTGAAAGGGCTGGTGTTTGAGTACATCACCGAGTCGGTGTTTGATGCATGTGATGAGCTTCTGGACAAGGATTACCCAGCTCAGTGTGCTGCGGAATATGCCAAGAAGGAGCTTGATTGCTCGATCATACCCGAGAAACTTCGTGGCAAAGACCTCGCCGAGATGGACCTGGCAATCCGCAAAGAAGCCAAGGCTGACGCCCGGCAGATGATTGATGTCACACTGGGCGAGTACATTCCCATGGAAGGCTCGGATGTCAGCGTGGACTTTGATTCAGCAGGATTGACCGGCTGGGCGAAGGATCGGTTTGGTGTAGAGCTTGTAGCTGCGGATATTCGAGAGGGTGGTTCTACAGAGCGCAAGCATGTGCAGGACCTGCTTGGAACTGCTGCGGGCGAGGCGATCGATGCTGCGGATCTGAGCGGGATCGAAGTCTTTGTGCGTTCAGACTATGGTGCTGAAAGCCTGAGTAAATGGGTCAAGGAAAAGTTTGATCTTGAACTGACGGTGAAGGAGATTGTCAAGGCGCAGGCTGATGAGGATCAGACGCCAGGTGATTTGATTATGGATCGTGTACGCGAGTTGTACGAGAAGCGTGAAGCAACCTTCCCCGTTGAGTTCATGATGGACATGACGATGTACCTGATGCGTCAAAGTCCTCAGCAGGCATCAGAGCATCTGGCAAGCTGGGCCAATCAAAGGCTGGGGCTTGACTGGGACTCCAAGAGCGTGACGACGCGTTCGCCTCAGCAGATCAAAGACGAGTTGACTGAAGCAATGCAGCGATTTATTCAAGAGGATGTGATCAGCAATCACATCAAGGCAGCCCAGGCCTGTGAAAATGATCAATCACTCGATGCCTATCTGCAGGAGCATTTCGGACAGGGATTGCCCGGCTGGATGAAATACATGGAAGGCGAAGATCGTCAGCTTGCAATCCAGGGCCGCATCGAGAGCATCCTGCGTGCAGAACTGCTTCAACTGGAGCGCACAGTGCTTCTGGATACGCTTGATACGAGCTGGAAGGACCATCTGTATACGATGGATCAACTTCGAGACGGGATCAGTTTCCGTGCATTCAGTCAACGGGATCCGCGGATCGAGTACAAGCGTGAAGGGGCTGCACTGTTCCAGCAGATGCAGGACGGCGTGCAGAGCCGTGTGACAGATTTCATCTTCAGAGCAAGACTCACACCAGCAGGAGGTCCGCCCCCAAGTCAGCCACCCAGACCCAGCCCTGCTCCATCGCCCAAAGCACCGACCAGTGCAAGCATGCTTGGAGCCAGCGCAGGTGGTGTCAGTGGCAGCGGAATGATGTCAAGTTCAATTACTGGACCGGGTATGGGAACGCCTCAGCCGCCAAAGAGGCCAGATTCAGGTAAAAAGGATAAAAGCTGAACTGGGCAAAGAGGTAGCCAGATGCCAAGCCGGACCTGAAGACAGCCCGGATGTTGATGTGTGAGCCATGGATTCGTGGATCAGCAAGCCCTCAGTGGGCGTAGTGTTCATCAGGCGGGCATCTGCTATGCTCATGCTTGAAAGGTGGGGGGGAGAAGCGGGGAAGGGGCGTATCAGGACTGATCGCCCTGAAGTTCGGTGTTAGGAGTGCCAGGCATGAATGGACGGTTGCGTATCAATACACAGCGGGTCAGCAACGGCTCATCAGCAGGTTTCACGCTGGTAGAGCTTTTGGTCGTTATTGCGATCATCGGCGTTCTGGCTGCGATCGGCATGGCGGTCGGGGGAAAGGTGATCGGCTCAAGCAGATCGAGCTTGACGAGCCGGGCGATCTCGATCCTGGACCTGAGTCTGAGCGAGTTTTCGTCTGAGACAGGCAAGTCGCCCGAGCCAGCGTTTCGAGATCCGCGAGATTCAGCGACCAACGCATTCAACACGAGCCCTCGATATATGGTGGCTGCGGACGCGATCAATATCGATGGCGAACCAGTCATTCTAAACTCGGTGGGGTTGTACATGGTGCAGGTGAGCAAAGAGCCTGCAGCCCAGGCGATTTTTCAGAATCTGGATTCCAAGCTGATCAAAAGCTTCGATGCCGATTCGCTCGATGCCCGCGTTGCCAGCTCAAACATGGATCCGCTCACGGTTGAACCCGGTCAATGGACAGATCAGCCTGGCATGCCGACGGTGATGGATGCCTGGGGCAGACCCATGCGATATGTTCATCCCGCATTCGATGGCCTTTTTGCTGAAGAAGATACCCAGGTTCTTCTGGGAGGCGCAGTCCGCAACTACAGCTACACAAGACTCCGCAGAGAGAACTTGCCAACTCAACTCGATTCAGACGGCGGCTACTGCGTAGGCAATCGGCCTTACTTTTATTCCGCAGGCCCCGATGGCGATCCGACGACAGTTGAGGATAATGTCTACACAACCGAGCCTCGCTTCGAGTAGAACTGAGCAAACAGGATGTGCTACAAAGCTTTCTGCGTATGCGGGAGGCTGTTTGGTAAGCAGGTTTCAAGTGGCAGACTGAGGGAAGGGCTTGGATTGGGTGGTGGCGAGTGGATGGGGGGTTGGAGGGGGGGTGGAGGGGGGTTGGTCTGCTGGGGAAACAGTGTGTATGATGGTGAGCACTACGGGGTGTAGCGCAGCTTGGTAGCGCGTCTCGTTCGGGGCGAGAAGGTCGTAGGTTCAAATCCTATCACCCCGATTGCCGTAAGGCTTTCTGAATCCGCCACTTGCGGAGACCCGCCCAACGGGGGCGGCGCAGATCTGGTCGAAATTAGCGCGGTGTTACACCGCGCTCGACCATGAGGAGCGCTGCCATGACCAACAAATTAACACGAAAACCACCCGCCTACCGCCAACGCAAGGGGTACGACCAGGCCATCGTCACACTGACAGATGCTGAGACTGGTAAGCGTCGCGACTACTGGTTGGGCGAGTTTGGATCGCCTGAGAGCCGCGAGTTGTATTACCGGCTGTTGGCTGAGTACGAGGCGCTCGGACGGCGGCTGCCCGACAAGAAGGTGGTGGGTGCGGCTGTCGAACCGTCGGCTTGCATTGATGTCGACGAACTCGCGCTGGAATACTGGCGGCGAGTGGCTGGCGAGCATCTGTCCAAACGGAGCAACGCGATCCGGGCGTCGCTGCGCATTTTGCGGCAGATGGACGGCTCAACACCCGTTGATCAGTACGGCCCGCGCCGATTGCGATTGCTCCGTGAGGCGATGGTCGCGGGCGATCCGGCTGTAGAGCCGCCACGCCGACCCTGGTCGCGGACGACCGTCAACGACCGCGTTCGTATCGTTGTGTCGATCTACCGCTGGGGCGTGACGCAGGAGATTGTGCCGTTGTCGGTGGCTGAGGCGTTGGCAATGGTCGAACCGCTCAAGCGCGGGCGGACCAAGGCGCACGAAGGCAAGAAGGTGGGGCCGGTTTCTGATTTCATGCTTGAGGCGACGCTGCCTGAGTTGGCGACTCCCGTGGCCGCGATGGTTCGGCTTCAGCTGCTCACGGGTGCACGCCCTGGCGAGATCGTTCGCCTCTACGGCGGAGACCTTGAGCGTGACGAACGCACCGGGCTACTCATTGCACAACTTGCCGAGCACAAAACATCGCATCTCGGGGGCGAGCGTGTGGTGTATTTTGGACCTGAAGCCGAGGCGGTGCTTGAGCCGTTCATGAACGGGCGGAACCCGAGCCGACCGTTGTTCAGCCCAACCGAGGCCGAGGCGGAACGGCGAGCTCGGCAGCATGCCCTTCGCAAGACGCCGATCGGGTATGGGAATCAGCCTGGGACGAATCGGTCCGATGAACCTGACCGCACGCCAGGCGATGCGTACACAGTGTGCAGCTACCGGCGGGCGATTCAGTACGCCTGCGAGCGAGCGTTCCCGCCGCCCGAGCACCTGCGGCCACGAATGTTTGAGGACGGAAGACGCGAGACGAATCGAGCCTTCCATGCTCGGTTGGGGGGCATGGGAGGGGGGATGGGGGGGTGGGGGGCGTGATGCGGGTTGGCCAGTGCTTGATCGATGCCAACTGGGGCGCGTCAACTGATGTGGTTTACCAGTTCTGTCGCCAGTCAAGGTTTGCCAGCACACTCTTGCCCAGTCACGGCAAGTATGTCGGCGCATCGAGCATGCCCATGGGCGAACACAAACGCAAGCGTGGTGATCGGGTGGGTCTGAACTGGAAAGTCCCCAGCGTCACCGGCAAACGCTCAGTGCGGCATGTGGTCTTTGACACCAACTTCTGGAAGACCTTTGTGCACGCCCGCCTGGCAACTTCTATCGGCGACCCCGGTGCATTGACACTCTTTGGCCGTAAGCCTGAGCAGCATCGCATGATCGCTGAGCACCTGACAGCCGAGTACCGTG
>JAJDCZ010000003.1 GCA_029260555.1 Phycisphaerales bacterium | reverse complement strand
AGATAATGGATCCGAGTTTACCGCCAGGGCTGTGCGCAACTGGCTGAAGAAAGTCGGCGTGAACACGCTCTACATTGAGCCGGGGAGTCCCTGGGAGAACGGATATATTGAGAGCTTCAACAGCAAGCTGCGTGACGAGCTTCTCAACGGCGAAATCTTCTACACGCTGCGAGAAGCGAAGGTGTTGATCGAACAATGGCGGATTGAATACAACACGATCCGGCCGCATTCCAGCCTGGGCTATCGACCACCAGCCCCGGCAACACGAGCTCCATGGATGTCAGCTTCCGCTCCGCTCCAGCTGACATCCATGGCTACACTACGGAACCATACGGTGGTATAACTTGTGGGGGCACGCCATCACCAAGTCGCGTTCGCGTGGATCAAGCGCACTCATAGATCGGTTCCGTGTTCCGAAGAGCGAAGCGGCGGAAGTACTTGTTAGGCGAATGCTCGACCGATTGCCGTGTCAAGAGATCAACGGATCGTCCGAACAACGATTCGAGCGCCTGTTGCAGGGCAACGATCCTTAACCCTATCTTCGCATCGGACTGGAAAGTGACCAGCACATCCACATCACTGGCGGGCGAGGCGTCGCCGCGGACGAAGCTGCCGAAGAGTTCCAGCCGTGCCACATCGTACTCCTCACAGAGTTCGGCAACGCGATCTGAGTCGATGTACAACTCGCCTGGATGCATGATCAAATCCCTGACTACGAAGCCCGTTCTGATCGGGCGCCCGATCGTACGGACCTGTAAACCAGAGTTCGAGAGCGCGAGAGCCAAAGAGCGTTTCGGCCCGAATCGTTGCGTTCCGATCGGAGGCCTCGACGCAACATTCAAAGCCGAGAGCGCCAAACCTTCGCCACGGGTCGCCAGAAGGGCTGCTGACTCGTCTCACCCTGTCAACGACACGGCCCTGGCTAATCAATATAAAATCATAAAGCTCCCCAAAATCAGCGCAATCCAAACTCGGGTGCTGGTGAACGGGTCGAGAGGAAGTGTTCGTATTGTGAACCCGGGCAATTCGGCACTGACTTGCACAGTGGTCTTGAAAAGCCGTGAACCATTACACCACCCTTTGTTCACAATTCCATTGGAGATATTCTTGGAGTTCTTCGTTGATTCGCTTCAGGTTGAACTCCTCGCCCTCATACTCCTCCGGATTCTCCATTCGTTGCTCGGCACACCAGTACACCCCACCCGAGTCTTCAAGCGGGCATGCGTTCGCCCCCGCGATGCAAAGAAGTACCTGCCGGTCATTCGATGACACCTCCAACTGCTTTTCAATTTGAACGATGTGCTTCCAATCATCGCCGAAGTCGTAGTCATACACGAAGGGCTCGACTCCACCATTGAGTGCATCCCGAAGAGAGACTCCTCGTTCCTCTTTGCCTTCGATGAATAGTTCATCTGTCTGCTCGTAATAGGGTTGGCGATCAATCACGAATCGGTGCAGGTGCATGTTTTCCCAGCCCATGACGATCTGAATCACAATATGAAGCCGGTCCAGCGGAATATCTGCAGGCACCACAAACCGCCTCCAAACCTTTGGCTTTGAGTTTTTCAAGGTGATCTTCAACTGATAGCCAACTGTAACTTCATCCATCCAACTCATACAACCTGTCCTTTCGATTTCACTCGATGCGTATTGTACGCCGATGACTGAAGCATCTCTGGCGAGCGGTTGATGCGTATGTCGAGCATTACAACGATGACCGGCCCCATCAAGGAGTTGGAAATACAGTGCTTGATCCATTATTCGAACCAGCTGAGCCCGATGGCGAGGTCATCTGCGATGAGCAACTTGGCGGATTGATTCGCTCGTACCATCGCGCAGCGGCTTGAAGCGATACCAACCGATCATTTGCACAATCAATCTCAGCAAACAAGAGATATTCTCGTGCGCAGAGAGTGATTTATGATCACCGATCCATCTGCAAATTTCAATGAATCCAACGCGGCCGAGTTTTTGGACCCTACGCCAGCCACGGCGCTGTGCTCACGGCCCATCGTTTTTCTCCTCCGCCTGTTCGAGCTTCTCCCGCCACTGCTCGGCCTTGGCGGCGTAGCCCTGCCCGGGCTCGGCGGCGTCCCACGCGGTGTAGAGATCGACCAGGCGGGTGATGCAGGTCCGGGTTCTTTTGTGGTCCTCACCGAAGCCGTCACTCAGCAGCGGGTAGGCTTCGAGCAGAGCGGCCTGGGCGTCAGCAAACTGCCCGACACCGGTATAGGCGGGTCCGAGTTTGCTCAGGTAGTTTCCCAGCGAACCGGGATCGCTATCGGTGTAGACCTTTCTGGCTGCGGGCAGACCCGCAGCGAGCAGGGCGCGGGCTTCTTCGAATCGACCGAGTTTATTGAGGATGAAACCATAGTTGTTGATCGAAAGCAGTGTGTCGGGGTTTTCGTCTCCGAGTACACGCCGGCGGACTTCGAGGACTTTACGGAAGTAGGTTTCAGCCTCGTTGGTTTTGCCCTGTTCCTGCAAGAGAAAACCCATATTGTTCATCGATGCCAGCGTCGCATTGTGTTCTTCGCCGAGGACACGCCGACGACCTTCGAGCGCTTCGTCATAGTACACCTCGGCCTCATCAAGTTTGCCCTGGGCTTGGAGCAGAAATCCCATGTTGTTCATCGAAAGCAGTGTGTGGGGATGGTCATCGCCGAAGACACGCCGACGACCTTCGAGCGCCTGACGATAGTACACTTCGGCCTCGTCAAGTTTGTCTCTGGATTGCAACAGAAACGCAAGGTTGTTCATCGAAAGCAGTGTGGTGGGATGGTCATCTCCGGACACCCGCTGGTGACTTTCGAGCAGTTCAAGGTAGTACGGCTCGGCCTCGTCGAGTTTGCCCTGGGCTTGCAGGAAATTCGCCATATTGTTGATCGATCTAAGTGTATCGGGGTGGTCGTTACCGAGCACACGCCGAAACCCATCGACCGCCCCTTGGAAGTACGCCTGGGCCTCGTCGTTTTTCCCCTGTTTGTTGAGGATAACCGCCATGCTATTGATCGAGTTGAGTGTCTTGGGGTGGTCGTCACCGAGGACACGCCGATTGCCTTCAAGTGCTTGAAGACAGAAAACCGCGGCCTCGTCGATTTTCCCCTGCCCATGGAGGAGTATCCCCAGGTTGTTGAGTGTGTTGAGCGTACCGGGGTGGTCGTCACCGAGGACACGCCGATGCCCTTCGAGGGCTTGACGGTAGTATGGTTCGGCCTCGTCGAGTTTGCCCTGGTTCAGCAGGAGAACCCCCATATTGTTGACCGTGATCAGCGTCTGCGGGTGGTCGTCACCGAGGACACGCCGATTCCCTTCGAGGGCTTGACGGTGGTACGCCTCGGCCTCGTCGAGTTTGCCCTGGTCTCGGAGCACCCCCCCCATGTTATTAACTGCACGCAGTGTGTTGGGATGATCGTCTCCGAGTACGCGCTGATACCCCTTGAGGATCTCGCGGTAGTACGGTTCTGCCTCGTCGAGTTTGCCCTGCGCTTGGAGCAGGCTTGCCAGGTTATTGACTGAAAGCAGCGTGTTCGGATGATCGTCGCCGAGCACACGCCGACGACCTTCGAGCGATTCACGGTAGTACGGTTCGGCCTCGGCGAGTTTGCCCCGGGCTTGCAGGAGAAACCCCATATTATCGATCGCAGCGAGTGTCTCAGGGTGATCATCACCGAGGACACGCCGTCGACCTTCGACCGCTTCACGGCAGTACGGCTCGGCCTCGGCGAGTTTGCCCCGGGCTTGCAGGAGACTCCCAAAGTTGCCGATCGAGACCAGCGTATGGGGATGATCGTCGCCGAGAATACGCCGATTGCCTTCGAGCGCTTCGCGGTGGTACACCTCGGCCTCGGCGAGTTTGCCCTGGACTTGCAGCAGAGACCCCAAGTTGCTGATCGCATTGAGTGTCCTGGGATGGTCGTCGCCGAGCTCACGCCGACGACCTTCGAGGGCTTGACGAAAGTACGGCTCGGCTTCGGCGAGTTTTCCTTGGGCTTGCAGCAGAGACCCCATATTGCTGATCGTATTGAGTGTCTTGAGGTGGTTATCACCGAGGAGGCGCTCAAGTGCTTCCAGTGCTGCCTGGAACTGGGTTGCGGCTTCATCAAGTTTGCCCTGTTTCATAAGCAACACGCCAAGGTTGTTCATGGACACCAATGTGACAGGATCATCTTCTCCGAGTTGCTCGCGGCGAATCTTCAGGGCGCGTTCCTGCGGGTCGGTGGCCGAGTCGAGCAGTCCCAGATTTTCGAGTGTTGTCGCCATGGTCTCAAGCAACTGGGCGCGGACCAGAGGCTGGTCTGCGAATTGCGTGTCGATGGCCTTAATCGTGCGTTCAAAGATGTTCTCTTCGAGCGTTTCGAGTGCGATGTTCGTGAAGTTGAGCCCGGCGAGACTCGTTTCGACCTGCTCGCGCCGATCCTCGGGCACACCATCGATCAGGGACCGGCGGAGTTTGACGCCCATCATCTCGGTGTCGATGGCCCCGAGTTGCTCGGCCTGAAAGTCCGCCACCTGCTGGAGCTCGTCGGCGCGCTGGGCCGTCCGGGTTTCGGCTTGCGTCGCACGGTCCCGTTCGTTGAGCGCCCACACCATGCCGAAACTCGTGCCGACGACACCGAGCACCAGCACCGCCGCGATCACCGCGCCCGCCACGACCTGCCCGCGATTGCGTTTGACGAACTTGCCCAGTTTATATCTGGCGCTGGGCGGCCCGGCGATCACCGGTTCGTCGGACAGGTGCCGCTGGATGTCGGCGGCCAGCCCGTTGGCGGTGTCGTAGCGCCGGGCGCGGTCCTTCTCCAGGCACTTCATCACGATCCAGTCCAGATCGCCCCGCAGCACCAGCCCGAGCTTCTTGAGGTCCGTCCGCCGCTGCTGGGCGGTCTGCGTGCCCGTCTCGCCCAGTGACGACAGGCGTGTGCTCGGCTTGTGCGGCTCGTCCTCGCGCAGGATCCGCATCATCTCGCCAAAGCCCGCCTCCATCAGTGAGGCCGTGTCGAAGGGCGTCGTGCCGGTGAGCAGCTCGTAGAGCAGCACGCCGAGGCTGTAGATGTCCGAGCGCGTGTCGATATCCAGCCCGGACATCTCGGCCTGCTCGGGGCTCATGTAGGCCGGTGTGCCGATCATCTGGTGGTGCTGGGTGTAGATGGTCTTCTCGGTCAGCTCGGCGTTGGTCGCCTTGGCGATGCCGAAGTCGATCACCTTGGGCACCGGCACGCCGTCGTGGAGCGTCACGAGCACATTGCCCGGCTTGATGTCGCGGTGGATGATCCCCTTCTGGTGGGCGTGCTGGATCGCGTGGCAGACCCTGGTAAAGAGGTCCAGCCTGGCCTTGGTGTCGAGCTTCTCCCGATCGCAATACTCAAGGATCGGCACGCCGCGGACCAGTTCCATCACGAAGTAGGGCCGCCCCGTCTCGGTGCTCCCCGCGTCGAACACCCTGGCGATATTCGGATGGTCCATCATCGCCAGCGCCTGGCGCTCTGCCTCGAAGCGGGCGATCACCTGCTTGGTGTCCATCCCCAGCTTGATGATCTTGAGCGCCACCCGCCGCTTGACCGGCTCCTTCTGCTCGGCCGCCCAGACACTGCCGAACCCGCCCTCGCCGATCTTCTCGAGCAGTTTGAAGTGCCCGATCATCTGCCCGGCCCGCTCATCGGGGGTGTCTGCAACCTCGAGCGTTGCATCCGGGTCTGCAAGCGGAGCCGTCTGCAGGAACGAGCCTGCGACGGCATCGGATGCCAGCAGCCGCTCGATCTCTCGACGCAGTTCGGTGTTTGAGCCGCATACCTCGTCGAGATACGCACCTCTCAACTCAGGATCAATCAGGCGTGCGGCGGTAAAGATTGTTTCGATTTCACTCACGAGTGACTCCGTTCGATTGGTGGCAAGTTACATGATGGTATTTGAGTCTCGCGTGAGACGATCCGCCACCTTGCGGTGATGCACCGCATTGGTAAACTCTCCGGGAACTTGTTGCGTGAAACGCAGCGCCGTGTCGCCAACGGCGATCTCGTCCCCGTCGCGGAGCAGCGTGTCGCCATGGATCTCCTCCCCATTGACCAAGATCGGATTGGTCGATCGCAATGGCGCGATCAGATGCCCTGATCCATCATGCCGGATCATGGCCTGCTTGCGGCTGACCCGCTGATCGAGAAGCTGGATATCGCGTGTGGGATCTCTCCCGACAGAAAGCGGGCGATTGGCCAGCTCGAAGGTGGTGCCCGCTTGTTCGCCCTTGATGATCGTCAGAATCGGCATGGTGTGCTCCCTTTGATGTCTATCCAGAGATCAATGCGGAAGGCAGCAGCGTGGACCTTCACTGAATTTCATAGTTTCTTATCAGCGTTTTCACCAAGCCGACTGTAGAGCCACGCCCTGACAAACACCCACTGGCGCTCAGCGGAGCTCCGCGATATACCCAGCACTCCGGCGGCTTGTGGCACCGTCAAGCCCGCATAAAAGCGAAGCTTGACCAACTGAGCTTTCTTGGGGTCGATCACCTCAAGTTGTTCGAGTGCTTCATCGAGGTCCAGGAGATCGCTCGGCGATTGCTCGTGGATGGCGATACAGGCATCAAGTGTGATTCGCCTTGCGTTCCCGCCACCCCGTTTTTGGGCATTCTTTGCCCTCGCTCGATCGATCAGGATCCGACGCATCGCCTCAGCTGCAGCCGCGAAGAAATGCCCCCTGCTGTCCCACCCGGGCTCACCACCCGTGCTCGGGCCGATGAGCCGGAGATACGCCTCGTGGACGAGCCCGGTCGGCTGAATTGTTTGCCCCGAGGGTTCATGAGCAAGCTTGGCGTTTGCAAGGGCACGCAGTTCCTCGTAGACCAGGGGCAGCAAGGCCTCAGATGCTCGCGGATCACCTCGATCAATCGCATTCAGGATCTGAGTCACTTCTTGTTGCATTTGGTCAATATACCAGATCTGAGGCGTTGCATCATCGCAGGTCAGGACAATCGCATCAACAAATCAACTTCTATGAACCAAAGCCCACGCGCCCCACGAGACGCTTGGCCTGCCCCTATAGGTTTACAATCACCTGATTCCAAAATGGAGCCACGAATGCCAGCATGTGCGTGGAGTAACAGCGACCACCTTCACCGAACCATGAATACTGGCGGTCAACAAAAACACCACCGCAGTTTGCGATGGCGTTTGAAGCTCCCCGATCGGAACCGTTTCAAACGCGCTCTCTGTGGAATTTTGCTCGAGAAGGAGTTACCTGTCGGTTAACAGCTCTCTAAAGATAGCGTTCTTCAATCGTTAAGCCTGTTTTACGATAGAATTTTTGGATTGCTGTCGTTTGGGCTTCCCATTCGAAGTGGAGGGAATCGGTACCGCTGGGGACGCTTCCACGGAATCGAAGCGGAACTTGCTCGCTTCGAGGTAGGATTCGTCAAGGTCGATGCCGATCCAACGCCGTTCGAGGGCCTCAGCGACCATCCCGGTGGTGTTTGAGCCCGTGAATGGGTCGATGACCACATCTTCGGGGTCGGTCAGCATCTTAATGAAGAACTCTGGCAGGATGACGGGGAAGCGGGCGGGGTGAATCTTGATGCCGGCCTGTTTGCAGCGTTTGGTGTAGGGGTCATTTGCGGCGTTGTTGCCGAACTTGAGCAGGTCTGTCGGGACATGCTCGTCGAGGACATTGGGCGGGATGGAGCCGCCATTGTTGATTTTGGCAAACCCCTCGTTGATCACATGGCCCGCTGGCCGCTTTGTTGCCCGGATACCTTTCTTGTTCAGCCGAATCATGTCCTTGGAGTAGGGACGGAGCACATTCCTGTTGGAGGCCTTGGGAAAGGGTGTCTTGCTGAACCACCAAACGAACTCGACTGAGTCTTTGACCCGGATGCGTCGAACCGTCACCCATTCTGCGGGGACGGGCATCTTGGCGGGGTTGTACCAGAAAAACTCCTGGGCGAGTTCCAGGCCAACATCTTCAACCAACGCGACGAGCAGCTTGTAAGTGTAGATCGACCGTGTGGGCTTACCAGGCGTCCACGCACCCCCAATATTGAGGACAAAACTGCCGGTGTCGGAAAGGATACGCCGGATCTCCCGAGCGAATGGGAGCAGCCAGTCGATGTACTCACCCTGGTCAGCGTTGCCGTACTCTTTCTTGAAGTGCAGCGCGTACGGGGGCGAGGTGATGACGAGGTCGACGGAGTCGTCTGGCAGGCTTTGGAGCACCTCGAGTGAATCGCCGAGTACGGTACCGCCCCAGGTTGTTCGGTAGAGCCCGTCGAGCCCAAATACATCCAACGGGTGGGGGTGTTGGGGGGTCGTGAATCCAAGCTGTTGTTGTCCGGCCATAGTGGATATGCTCTGGGTTCTTCGTGGGGCAGCGTACGCTCTGCGGGTTCCTTGTTCAAGCTACTGAGACAGCGACTCACCCATGGTGCCAGATCCCCTCGCAGAAATCAAGTCCATGATCGCATCTCGGTCCGAACAGGATCAGCGAGCGATCCTCAAGTGGTTGAGGGAAAAGCACCCGATCCACGAGCTGGAGGCCGAGTTTGGGACCACTGCGGAGGTGATTCTCGAAGCGATTTCAAGGGCGTCGGACCTGTCTCGCCGGGGTGTGCTGGGATTGATCGCGGAAGCGACTTTCAAGGTGAATGTGATCGATTTACTCGATCACTGGGTGGACGACGAGGTCGTGGGAGATGTACCGTATGACTTCCAGATTTCCCAGGGCGATCAGAGGGTCCGGATTCAGATGAAACGGCAGCGGCGGGCCAAGGGTCAGCCAATGCGATATGCCGGCAGCCCAGACCTGTATGTCGCCGAAACCCAACGATCGCGCCGCGGCGTGAACCCGCAAACGGGCGAAGACACACGGCCCTACCGGTTCGGGGAGTTCGACATCCTCGCGGTATGCATGCAGCCGGCAACGGAAGACTGGACGAGTTTTCGCTACACTGTGGGGCGATGGCTTGTGCCTCGCAAGGAGCGACTTGATTGGATCAAAGTGCTCCAGCCGGTTTCGCTCGAAGTGAATGATGACTGGACTGACTCGCTTGTTCAATGCATCGAGTGGCTGCAAGGCGGTATCAAGCAACAACTGCAAGTCAAGTAGGCTGTTCAGTGGCGGGTGGCACCGGACTCGAATCAGTGACACCCTGTCTCAACACTGAATCATGACCCTTGACTTCTTCCATGCATCCCAGCCTACCCGATCTCGATCCCTGATCACTCGAATCTGTCGATCGAGAGCCCGAGAGCGAGAGAGCCGGGCCAGATCCGCTGCCGAATCTCACTGTTCCGATCGGGACCCACGACTCTCTCCCCAAACCCGAGAGCCCCCCACCCGCCAAGAGCCGCCAAACGCCCCGATCCCAGCCCGCCCTCAGTAAACAACACGGCCCGTCCAACTTACGGACGGGCCGGCAAACTCCGTGGTCGGAACGGGTCTTAGTGGCCGAATCCGGCGAAACGGTCGCCTAAGACTCTCTGTATCTGAGACTTAGTCATGTCGTGTTTTCTGATCAATCCGCAACGCCGAATCTCTGTTTGAGACGCTCGACTGTGTGTTGCCAGCTTCGGCAAGGGATTGGGGATTGACTACTGGTCAGCTATCATCGTTCAGTATTTGCTGATGAACTGGCCTGCTTTATATTTCGTCTTCGCTCAATGAAGACCTGTCTTCCCAAGACGCCTTCTGCGAAAGGGCTCATTACAGGTGAATTGGTTGGTTGGGGGCCGATCAGGCCACAGCTAACTCATATCTTCGAGAACACTTAGATGAATATTCACTAGATGATCTCGGGTTGCGGCCTTCAGTCGTTGAAGGTTGTAGAACTCTTGAACGGATCTGAGTAAGTCTTCATCTTCAATACGGGGTGAATCTCTCAATATATGTTTCATCAGTTGAGCAATTTCTGAGGGCGGGATTTCATAGACAGTTCGGTCTCCTCGTGTTCGAACATGAACAGCAGGTGTTCCTGAAAGACGAACAACAGATTTCAACATTGGTGCCGAGGGATCAGTTTGCTCCAGTTCAACAAGGCCTTCTCGTTTCGCCTTTGAAACAGCCTTATTGAAGATACTTCGGAGAGCTGATCCAGTTCTCTGTAATCCAGCAGCATTGGCATATAGTCGGTATGCTCTGGAAGCAATAATTGGACCTTCAACTTCAATGATGGAAAGTAGTCCATCCATTACCTTGTGTAGTTGGTCGATGCGAGGATCTTTTGTTTCTACAGCTATCCAATGCCCATATGTTGGAAGACTTGATGAGTCTGAAATAGCTTCTGCAGCTACTGCGGATGTCTCAATAGTTTTGTTCACGCTTTCTGAGTTGGCATTTAGTAAATTTTCAGGTTCAGGTTCAGGTTTAGGCTCAGGCTCAGATTTTTCTGTCGGGCGAATACCAAGTTCATCCAAACGGTCCCATATGGAGTTCTGAAAAAGATCCTTTTTAGGTTTTACTATTTGTGACTTTTCAGCTTGGCTTCCATTATCCAAGTCTGGTTCTTTCCTAGGGATGACATCTTGAGGATGGGCGTGATGAGAAGATTGCTCAGATTCAGGAGCATTTTCAGGTGGCGTACGATCAGTCGCAATAATTGAATCCTGTAGCGTGCCGATTTCAGGTTTTGCAATTTGTAAATCTTCGGCTTGACCACCATTGTCCAAAATTGATTCTTCCTTTCGGACGACCTCTTGGGGTTGGGTGTGGGGAGAAGATTGCTCTGGCTCGCCTATTGGGCAAATACCAAGTTCATCCAAACGCTCCCATGTGGATTGCATGGCGTCAGTTGGATTTGAATAATAGCTTGATCCACGAATTCGAACAAAAATCAATCCTGCTCGTTCTAGCTTCCTTTGGCGGAGCAAGTCTGCTTCATACTGTTCAGCCCCATGCCATCTATCGCCGTCGCATTCAACGGCAAGTCGGCCCTTGTTTCCTTCAACTACGAGGTCAATGGAGTACCCGGCTATTTTGAATTGAGGTATTACTCGATAACCTCTTGAAGATATCTGGAGAGCAACATCAACTTCAAACCAGCTGTCAAAGGGTTCGGGTGCAGGATCAACAGATCGGTTGGCTCGTAATGCTTGTTGTTCAAGTTTGTCCGTTTGAACTCCGGCAATTTGTTTGGCACTTCTATGAGGGTCAATAAAATAATCAAGGAGTTTTCTGCGAACACATTTCTCGCTGAGATCTTTGGTTTGGACTGAATGATACAGCCACATTTGATCCCGAGCACGACTGGCGGCTACATTAAATCGTTGCTGGTCAGAGAATTTTGCCATTGTGGCGTATCGATCATTCGTTGCAATAACCATACTTAGAAATATGACATCCCTTTCGTCGCCTTGAAAACTGGATGCGTCTCCGCAAACCAGGCGGCGTTCTGCCATTTCTTCGGCTCCAATCAGATTGAGCAGAATGTGCTCGATGTATTCAGCCTGTTTCCAACCCTTCAGAGAGATTACACCAAATGTGAGTTTTGCACCATTTCTTGTGTACTTTGGATCTTTGCAGCAGTTTGCAACTGAAGTGGCAAGCCGTTCGGCTTCTGGCTTATTGAGTTCCTTGTTTTCGATAAACCCATCTGAGACATGATGGACGACTATCGGATCAAGGCGGTCTGGAGGATATTGCCTTAGTGGAATGAGTGGAGTATTTGTGTAGCAAAGATCGTTGCTGAATCGGATAATTTCAGGCATGCTACGAAAATGCTCTCTCAGGACAACTCGATTGCCAATTCGAAGTTCTCCGTGATCAAAAAGACTTCGCTCAAAATCAAACGCACTTTTGTGTTCAAAATCATCAAGGAACTCATTCATGTGTTGATGTACATAATCTCTTTTTATGCCAACATGAGCAGGGCTAATTTGCTTGTCATCTCCAACAATGAGAATTTTTTTGCCCAAGAAAAATAGAGGAAGTGCATCAGGCCCACACTGAGAGGCTTCGTCAACGATGATTACATCAAACATTCCTGGTTTAGGGTCGATGCTGTCAAACACTCTGTGGAGCGGCATGATCCATGCAGGAATAGCAGGCCGGCATTTGTTGAGCTGCTTTTGTCCCTCCCTACGGTGTCGAGCTGCATGCTTTCCTGTCCCCTTACCCAAGGCTTTCATGGCTTGCTGCCAGCCCATCAGGGCACGCCTATGTGATTCCTCCATACGATCAAAGGAATGAGCCCATGCTAACAATACAGCCTCTTTAGTGAGCAGGTCGCTACTCTTTTGGTTGAGGCGTTTGAGATTGATTTCGATCTGATGTAAATCAGCTTCATTGATGAAAACCTGGAGCCAATTTTCAGCTTTTGCAAAATTGATTGCTGCACCGAGGTTTGAGAGGAAGGTGTCCCATTGGGGATTGCAGAGATCGCTTTCGATCAGGGCTGTAAATTTTGGAATCGCTTGTTTGTGAATTTCAAGTAGCTCGTTAGAGGTGATTAGATCTGTTTGATTTTGGTTGAGAGTTTCAACCTGAGTGACCAGGGAATCATATTTTTCGATGTCCCGTTCAATGACAGCCGAAATTAGTTCGTCGACAATAATCTGATCGACAGTGTTAGATTTTGAAAAATGTTTGAGAGAGTCAAAGAGACCGCAAAGCGACTTTTCTGATCTTACTAGGTCAATTTGATGGATTCGGAGTTGCATAGATTGCAGAGCAATTTTACGAGAATCAGGACTTCCCCATTCAGGTTCGGCAAATGCGGGGATCTTTGACATGAATTCCATACAAAGTTCAAGATGTTTATATGTTTCAAGTACATCATTGAGGGCTTCCTGTAGTTCTTCAATTTCCTGGGTTTGTAGGGCAAGGGAATCGGAGTTGGCCGATGATTTTCCGTTCCAAAGCTTCCATATATGAGCTAGATCTAGATGGAGATTGCAGTGTAGCATCAAACTATTTAGAGCATCAGTTGAATCGCAAAGCTTTCCATCGATGCGAACATCTCTGGTGAGGTAGCGGCATTTTCTTATTGATCCGGATTTTGCAAACCAAAAGCGAAGTTTTTGGCCATCATCTAAGTGCTGCTTGAGCATTTGGGAGTCGGAAACTAGTTGGTCCCATTCAATATTTTGGGGGACAGAGAGAGATTTGCGGTCTTCATCACGAACAGTTGTACGGATTTTTAGTAGGGTTTCTTCAGTTGAGTTATGTAGTTCAAACCAAGGGCGATCAAGTTTGGATAAGATATTTGATAAAGCCTCATCGATCCATTTTTGGGGTCTGGATCTTGTGTTTGCTATAGAGACTTCAAGATTTTGAACGGAATCGATTGCTGTTTGAAGTTGTTCTTGAGAATCGCAATTGGCTAATTTATCTAGATCAAGTCGCTTAGCTTGAATGCTTGATATTCCACTTTTTGCAATTCGCTCATTTTTGACAGCTTTTGAAAAAGAAAATGATTCAAGAATATCTAATCCAATGGTCGGTCGGGTGAGTCCAAGCCGATAGTGATCTGTGTCTGAAAGCCGTCTTTGAATCGCCAAGATAGATTTGAGAGAGGGTGAAGGGTCATCGAGCTTGGAGTCATATTGAATGCTATCGCAAAACCATGAGAACATATTTTTTTCTGAGGCGACTTCTTTCGCAATGCTTGTTGCCGTTCCGCAATAGCCCTGCAAGTTATGCTCCATCGTGTCACGCTCACGGACGGATCGCAATTGGAGGCTGAGGCGTGCAATTTCTTTGTTTACAATCGATCTCTGATCGGATAAAGTAGAAGCTTGTTGCCGGTTTTTTGCCGGATCTGCAACATCAAATTTCTCAGTGATTCCTTGAACACTCTCTTCAAGAGATTTTCGTTCATCTGCACCGGCTCCTAACAGGCTAACAGCAAGAGGACGGATCTGGTCAGGGAGTTTGTCTTTTAGTACCTGCAGAGCTCTTGGAGTCTGGGCTGTAATGAGAATTCGTTTTCCCGTTGCGAGTAGGTGGCATATCAAATTCGCAATAGTGTGAGATTTCCCAGTGCCGGGAGGGCCCTGAACAAGTGCTCCGATAGGGTGATCGAGGGCCTTCAGAATCCTTCGTTGCTCTTCATTTGCAAGTAGTGGGAAATAGTGGGTTGTACTGGTCTCGGTTTTGGCGTGGTTTTCAGACTCGTTTTCGTAGTTCTTGTTGGAGAAGTTATCAACGGGGGCCTGTTCAGTTAGGTCTTGCCACCCTGCCGGTACGGCTTCTTCAAAGTTGACTTGCTCTCGTAAGCTCTTGAGAAACTGATTAACGCTTCGAGTAGATCTTTTTCGCAGTATAAGTGATGGTGCGAACTCAACTATTGGGTCTTCCTGGGTTTTTCGCTCGGGAGAAAAATTCTTGGCTAAATAGATCCCTTTGTCGGAAAGACTGTGTGCAATAGACTTGAGCACTGGGTTAATTGTATCTGTATTCCAAATATCGTCTTGTGCAGCTCGTAAGCCCTCATCTGCGGATAAAACAATGCTCGGCGGTACCAACTCATGTGGGAGCATGTCGAACTCGGGATGGAGTTGTACATCAGCACTGTGAGGGCGAACAGTAAAGCAGCCTCGCTTTTCATCAAAGGAGAGGTCGACTTTGGCTGTGATTAAATGTCGAGAAATTGTTTGGCCTTGTGTTCGCCAAGAAAGTAATCCGACACCCAGAATGAGCTCGACAGTCTCTCCTCTGGTCATCATGTAAGAGTGAATATCGAATAATTTTTTGTAAATTTCTTGGATGCCATTCCATCGTGCCCTCACTGAAGTCCATGGTGTCCATGAATTAGATACATATTGATCCCATGCAGAGATAACATCCTGATGATCTTTTAGGTGCAGTTCTACTAAAGGCGGATTGTCTAGAAGATGACTCTCGTTTTCATCATCAGAATCGGTCTTCGATTCGAGAATGGTTTGGGGGTCAACAATGGATTCTTGAAGATGGGGTATATTGATAAAATCGTTGCGATCCCATTTGCCAATCCACGGATTGCAAATTGATGGTGGGGTTGGTAGGGGTAGCTCAATGGGTTTATTGATTTCGATCCAAAGATCGGGGTCATCGTCTTGAGCTGGATCCCGGTGCCGTGAAAAGCACTCTACTTCATTTGGAATTTTCCCCATCCACAGAACATGTTCGTATGCACTGATATTCTGAATCGGTTTTGTTCGCAGTCTAACAAGTGCTTCAAGATAATTGATCAGACGAGTATTTTTAGAAGTAGTGGGTTGCTCGTTCATGCGGCAACTCGCAATTGTACAAATGATAATCGCGAGAAAGAAATATTTTCAATGACTTTCCGCATGTTGTTGGAATTAGAACAAGCAAACCTAAATAAATGCCCTGATACCTGAATGACATGTGATTGCTTCCAGTAAATCATGCGATACTCCATCGTTTTCCAATGGTATTGTAGGGCTGACGATCTTTTTTTGTGCAGCGACTCCCCACCTTCTGCCCGGGCACTCGACCGTCCTGGGCGAGTTTGTAGAGCGATGACTTCGAGACCTGCAGGTAGGCTGCGAGGTCGTCGATGGTCATCACCTCCGGCGTTGGCGATGGCGTGTTTCCCTGACGGTCACCTGACATATCGATGGATGATAGCAGTTGCTGGCGAGATTTACCTATTGTTTCTGGTGTTACTGACGGCATGATGTCAGCCACAGCATCGCTGACTGCTCTGTTCAAAGAATCGAAACGCTTATATTCGCCCACACATACAGGTATCTCACGCCAGTGTTGACAGTCCTGTCATCGAGGTGGCCATACTCTGGCTGATGGAACTTCCGCCGCCTGATGAACTGCCGAAGCTTGATCCGCTGGACTTGCCGCCGGAGCCGCTGCCTGATCCAGAACCGCCCCCGCTTGATCCGCCGCTGGAACTTGCAATGCTGCCTTTGGCCATGTCGTTGTGGGTCCAGATGCCTTCGGCGAGGTAGGTGTTGGTGCGGGGGATGTGGATCGAGGCGGTACGGACTTGGGTATCGATGCGTTCGAGAGCCGTGATTGGTTCTTCGTTGAGATCGGCGTCGATGAGACGGTCGCCGATGTTCAGCAGCTCGGCGGAGCAGAATCCCCACTCGTCGGCACGGCGGATGAGCATAGGGTGTTCGAAGGTGAGTTTGAGTCGGCGGTTGATGACATAGAAACCATCGTGGGTGCCGAGGGTGATCTGGCCGACGGGGGCGGGTATTGATTGAGTACCATCAAGGCCGGACTCGGAACGCCAGTCGTACTGGGCTTGCCAGTCGGCGTCTGGTTTGAGGCCGGGGATGGAGAGGGACATCAACAGGTCGCCTGGGGTGAGTGATTCGATCGGTGCTCTGCTGCCGTCGGCTTTGGTGACGAGTGTGCCGAAGAGGAAGCAGTTGGACGAACCGCCACCAGAAGACCCACCACCAGATGATCCGCCTCCAGATGATCCGCCTCCAGATGAACCTCCTCCGGAGCTGCCCCCGCCGGATGATCCGCCACCTGAAGAACCTCCACCGGATGACCCGCCGCCCGAGCTGCCGCCACCTGAACTTCCGCCACCACTTGATCCACCACCCGACGAACCGCCGCCACTCGATCCTCCGCCGCTAGAGCCGCCACCTGAAGACCCCGCACTGCTGCCCGCTGACGAACCAACGCTGGAGCTTTCAAGTGTGCTTTGTCCGGAACTGTTCGGTGGCGTTGAGCTGCTCTCGAGTGTGCTGTTGGCCGAGCTTCCCGGCGTGGTGCTGCTGTTGCTACTCCCGCTCCACTCAGTACTATCGATCGACGAACTGGAGAGATCGCTAGAGCCGCCACCGGTTGGAGCTTGGCCGGTCGCCCAGACGGGGAGGTATAAGTAGTATTGCATCGGCTCGTTCATGCCGATCTCCTTCCATCATACTGGCAGGTAAATTGGGAAACCAAGTACGGTAATGCGATGCAGAAATACACAAGAAATGCTTGTGGTTTTGGACTAGTATTTAGCATGAAAATGAAGAACTGGGAAAATCTTGGACATACAGGAGCCGGTAGCGACGGCAACTTTGATGGTGCAATTGTGAGCCATTGGCGGAATGTATCTGATGGCACTGAGTACCTTTCTGTGGACAACAATGATGGTGGAAGTACGCCTGAGGATGGATCTGCAACTTGGTTTCGGATTGATGGAACACAATTGGTGCAGGTTCCAAGTGATCCACGAAGTACATGAATGAGCACAATCTTCGCTAGGCTGTACATTCGCGGGGAATATGTGCGAGAAAATATTTGTCCGTTATGTCTTGCAAACAATATGTTCATGCATACCACCCTTCTGTGCACACGGGCTTGCTGCACTCGCTGGCGGCTTGCTTGATCGCATCTTCGTAGGTCATGCGTTCGAACACAGACAGGGCGCTGCCGGGCGAGCAGTTGACGACGCGGAAGTTGTGCTGCTCGAAGTGCGGAAGTAAGGCCTCGAAGTGTTTGCTCAGGGATTCGTAGAGTGTGTTGTTGTAGCGGATGACATTGGGGGCGCGTGATTCGTCGAAGGCGTATCGGCGATCGTCGGCCATCTTGAAATCACAGCCGAGCAGGTACACTGTGCGGAATCCGAGGTGGTATAGCAAACGCATGGCAGCGAGCATGACGCTTCGTTTGCCCTTGATGCCGAGCGTGTCGGGCTGGTTACCATCGTTTCCCCAAGGCACGCTGTCGCCGGTCAGGAACCGTTCGTGATCGAAGTGGTTGCTCCGGCGATAGAACAGCACGCTTGGCATCTGGCTGACATGGAAGGCGCTGGGTTGCATCGAGCCGTCGGGCTTCTGGATGCGTAGCCGACGGACGCGATGGCACACCGGCACGAACTTGGTAATGCCAGGGTCTTTCCAACCCGTATCGATAAATCGGCCCGGGTCATCGACGCAGGTCCAGAGGGTCGGGCGGTGGATCGTCCAGGCGTTGTTGACGCCCATCGTGACGATGCCGCGTTGATTGAGCAGTGAGAGATCGAGATGGTTCAACGACGGGCCTGAGAGCATGAGGAATGCGGATCGGCCGCGATAGAAGTTGGCCATCGAGATCGAATCGAAGTCCGCTGTATAGAGGCGGAGCCCGGTTCGGGCTGGCGAGCGATTCTTGAGCCCGTGCTGGAGGGCGACGATGTCGGATTGGTTGGGGCGGTTGATCATGCAAACCTCCCGGTGATGTATTGGCTGTTCAGGTTGTCAACGACACCGACGCGGCTGATCTGCTCGATCCACCAGCTCTTTGGTCGTACGGTCGGGTGCAGGTTCTCGCCTTGCACGGTGATGCGGCTGGGGCGCGTGGAGATTGAGAAGCAGAACCATGCCTTGGGCCGAGCGACGCGTTGCATTTCGTTGAGCACAGGGATCACATCCTGAATCAGCAGGTGTTCCATCGCGTCAAAGCTCGTCATCACATCAGCGACGCCGTCAAGCAAGCCCGTTGCATGCATTGGCTTGGCGATGTCCGCTTCGGGGAAGGCGAAGTCGATGCCCAGCCCGTCGATGCCGAGTTGGCGGAGGTGATTGATGAAGTTGTTTCGGCCGCATCCGAAATCGACTACAAACCTTGGCTTCCAGCGTTGCACGATGGGGAAGGCATATTGGCCATGGTTGGTTGAGCCGTAGGTCGAACCATGGCGTGAGGCCAGCTCGACATATTTATTTCGTTCGTGGGCGCGTTGTGTGTTGAGTGCGATCGTCATCCCGCACCACCGTTGGCCAGGAGGTTGAACTTGCGATCACCATCAGCAGGATCGGCGATCTCGATGCAGCTCATCGCTTCGAAGATCCACACCGGGTTGCCCAATGAATCACGCTCGCAGGTGAGCTGAACGGTGATGCCTTCGGGCACCGGGGCAAGCCGGGGCTCGAGCGAACGCGCAGGCGGACAGATGTGCAGCACGCCGGGCAGATCACACACCGGGCCGACGCCGAGCAATCCTTCGAATCCAGTCCCGGGCACGGAGTAGTTGCAGTGATGGGCCTCGAAGCGGTTGATGGCCATGCGTGATGGGTCAATGCCCGAGCCGATACCGCCGAGCACGGGGACATATCGCAGGTAGGTTTCGCTGCCGGGGTTGCCGTCGAGCTTCGCCTCGGTCCATTGGTATCGCCAGCGGTTGGCTTCGGTGGGGATGGGTTGCGACGCGCCGAGGATCGCGGTGATGCGACCAAGCGACGGACGACCGAGCTCAATCACCGCCCATCGCTGCCCGGTGCCCGGTTCTTTCCAGAGGATCGGTGCTCCACCGATCGGACTCGATACAAGCGCCGTCTCGCCCGCGCGGAGTTCACAGGTTACATCGCTTGAATTGAGCACATGGACGCGGGCCGGGGTGGTGCCGCTGATGACGCACAGCCCGAGCTTGCCCGGCTTGATCGTTTGCTGGGCCACCACGAACGACAACGGCGGCGATCCCAGATAAGCAACATTGCCCTTCAAGGGCGTGCGTGATTGGAAGGTGCGTTCATCGTCGTTGGTGTCGGGCTCGATGAGCACACCGGTGATCGCCATCGCATGATGGGCGGGCAGTTCGATGCCCGAGTCGTTGCGAACGAGCACCAGCCCGCGTTGGTTGAGTTCGCGATGCGCGTCGGCGATGGTGTTGCGCTCGCGGGATTGATGTGCGATCGCCGTGTCCACGAACGCGTTGTATGCACCCGTGGGAATCTTGAGCGGATCGCCAACTCTGACTCTATTAAGAGAGGCCATACGCCTCCCTTCGACAAAGTTTGTAGAGTGAACTCAGGCTGGCAGGGCACCTGCCATGGTGCTGGTCCCAATCGCCCAGAACAAGTCTGACAAAAAGATTCCAGTTGTCACAAACAAATGTTTGAATGTTGTTTTCATAAGCACCTCCTTCTTGAATCGGTCTAACAATTTCGTCGTAAAGTGACGAGCCAACCAAATGCAAAGAAGAGCGATGAAACCAACAGCCACCCGAGAAGTTGAAATCTCGGTTTCCAGCCCTGTTAGCCTGAGTCCACTCAGCTGATAATACTATAGGGTGTATCCGACTCATCAATCTATCCCCATTTGTCCAAATGTTCCAGCGTCGTAGACCCGCTCGACATACGCGGCGATGGGTCGTTTGACGATCGCTTTGGCGGCCGTGTCCTCGGCGTCGGCGTAGCGGACCCAGAGGTATTCCCAGCCCTGCTTGTTGATGCCGACGATTGGGCCGACGGATAGACCGGTCACATTGGGACTCACCGCGAAACGGAAACTGATCTCCCAGTCGTCTTGTGGATCGGAACCTCGACGCGATCCCGACGCGCCGAGGAAGAGCACCTCGCCCGCAGCGAAGCTCTTGAATCCGGCGTTGTTGACCTTGCCCGTGAGCCCGAAGAGCATGACCTTGTATGCCTCTGTCACTTGATTGGCGGCGAGGTAGTGCGTCTCGGAGAACTGGTAGATGGGCACGGTGATGTCTACGCCGTTGACGCTGTCGGCCGTTACCCCGATCCCGCCCTGGAAGTTGGGCGCGGTCGTGCCCGGGGCGGCGTAGGTGCCGATGGTTTGTTTGGATTGGGTGATGTGCTGGGAGCCACCGCCGGTGTCGAAGTTGAAGACGCTCTCGCCGGTTTGAGGCGGAGTGGATTGCTGGTTGGGCGCGTATCGCACCGTCGCATCCCAATGTTCCGGCCCGACGGGTTCGACGGCTACAGCCTGACGAGGCAGGTTGTCGTAGGTCGCAGGGCTGGCGGCTTCGATTGTAGTGCGTGCCGCGAGGTCATCATCCGTGCCTCGTACCGTGTATCCGAGTTCAGCCGACGGGTTGTCACCCGTGGTCGATCGGCGGCTCTCAAACTTTTCGGTGACGGTGATGGGCACGACGGAATGCTCCTTTCGTGGGGGGGGTTATGCGAAGGTCAGGCCGCCGGTTTGGGTGGCGGTGACGAGTTGCTTGGTGTTCTTGGCGGTTTGCTCGTTTGCTTTGGCGGTGCGTTCGGCGACGGGATCACCGCCCGCCAGACTCTGGACGGCCAGCGCGTTGAATGTGCCTCGCACGGTGGCTGATCTGCCGAGCGAGCCGCCCAGCCCGGCGAGTTGACGCTGCACGCGATCGATCAACCCTTCGATAGAACCGGATGACCCATCGGGTTGATTGGCTTCCGCTTCGCCGCGTTTCTTGGCGGCCTCGGCGATGGCTTCTTCGAGTTTCTTGCGGGCATCATCGAGTGCCTTCTGAGTCTCTTCGATCTTGGAGTTCGTGCGATCGTCGAGTGCCTTCTGGGCCTCGTCGAACTGCTGCCCGATTTCGGCGAGTGTGGCTTCGTTCTCTTGGGCCGACCGGTCCCGTTGACGGTTGCGGCTCTGTTCACGATTGGCGAGGGCTTGCTTGGTTTTTGATTCGATTTCATTGAGCCGGGATTCGAGTTGGTCATCGATACCCTGCTTGGCCGCCTTGACATCGAGCGACGAATCGAACAGTCCTTGGATTTCGAGCATCCGCTTGGCGACGAACGAGGTCGCGGTCTCCCATATCTTCTTGAACCCGCTGGCGAAGTTGGTCCAGGTCTTGGAGAGGAACGAAGTCGTCTCGATCCACGCGACCTCGATGGCGTGGAATCCGATCTGGGCGGCCGCCAGTGCGCCGAACCACATCTGCTGGGCCGTGGAGATAAAGAACCGCTTGGCTTCGAGCCATGCCGCGTTGATCGCCGCGATGCCCTTCTCCCAGACGAGTTTGATTGAGAGCCAGAGGATCTGGGCGGCGAGTTCGACATCGCCAGCCGCCAACGCATCGGCCATGCCGCCGACGACCTTGGTCACGATCGCTTTGAGTGTGTGGAACTGATCGCCGAGCCAGTTGAGTGCCTCGGCCCCAGCACCGCTTGAAATCAGGATCGCCCCGCCAATGCCGATCACCGCTGCGAGAACCAGCCCGATCGGCGAGAGCAATGCGGCAAGCACCGTGCCCAATACTCCGATCGCTGCGCCGACGCCGGTGATGATCGCGGCCAACGAACCGAACACGGCTCCGATGGCGATGATCGCAACTCCCGCGATCACCAAGGCAATGCCAATACCGATCATGACGGCGGTCAGCTTGAGGATCGTGATCACGAGCTTCTGGTTCTGGTTGATGAGTGTCGTGATCCAACCCGAAATCTTCGTGATCGCATCAGCCGCCCGGCGGACAGGTTTCTGGATGGCTTCGCCGATGGCGATGGCGATGCCCTCGACCGCCGAGAGCAGTTTACGGAATGAGCCGCCGATCCCCGCGTCCATTTCCTCGGCAGTCTTGGCCGCGAGTCCAGCGGAGTTCTTGATCTTGTCTTGGAGTTCATCGAACGCCTCGGCGGACGATGCCAGCTTCAATGCGGCGGCTTGTCCTCGACCGAACAAAGTCTCGAAGATAGATAGCCGTTGGGCTGAACCAAGGCCTTTGGTTGCCTTAGCCAGGTCGTTGAGGATGTCGGCTAGTGGGCGAAGATTGCCTTGAGCATCCACAGCCTCGACACCAAACTTGCGAAGCTCGGCTTGCTTGGATTCGTTGGTCAGGTTCTTGTACGCGCGAGCGAGAGCGTTGCCCGCGAGCGATCCCTTGATACCGTTGTTGGCCAGTACCGCGATCGCGGCGGCTGTCTCCTCGATGCTTGCGCCCGCCTCGGCGGCGATCGGGGCGACGGGCTTCATGGCTTCGAACAAATCTTCGAGCGTCTGGGCGCTGCCGTTGGCGGTCGCGGTAAGGACATCCGTCACGCGGGCCATCTGATCGACGGGCAAGGCGAACCCACGCAAAGCCGCCCCGGCGATTTCGGTGGCTCTGGGGAGTTCGGTACTCGTCGCACGGGCCAATGCCAACACCGCCTCGGTGCTCGAAAGAATGGCCTCGGGCTTGAAACCCGCTCGGCCCAGTTCGGTCATCGCCTCGGCGACTTGGCCCGCTGTAAATGAAGTCGTCCGCCCGAGGCGTTTGGCTTCTTCACGCAGCGATTGGAACTGTGCTTCGGTTGCACCGGTGACGGCTCGCACCGCACGCATCTTGTCGTCGAAGCCTGCGAACACTCGTGTCGAGATCGCAAAGCCTGCCGCCAGCCCGGTTCCGATACCGGTCAGCCGTGCCCCGATCCGCTGCACCGACGAGCCGAACGCCTTGAGCCGTTTCTGGGCGCGGTTGAGCCCTCGCACGAGCTTGTTGTCGTTGGCGTATAGCTCGATGTAGGCTGCGCCTGCCCGGATGCCGCGTGCGGATGCCATAGCGATCTCCGATCAGGTATTGATGGTGTTGTTTGAAGGCGGAATGACCCGCCCTTCTTGCATCCCCTTGTTGAAGGAAGACTCCTTCTCCTTGCGGAGGCGACCAGTGCCGAGGAAGAGACCGACGAGGCCGGTCATCGCGGGGAGGGCCGGGCCGAGCATGGGGATGCCTGCGACGGTTGGGCCGAGTTGATCGAGTGCGGACAATGTCAGTTGGCTGAAGATGCCTCGTATCTCGCCCGCGCGTTCGATGTTGGACTTCCACTGCGAGCCGGTGCGTTGGGTTTCCTCGAACCACGCGCGGTATTCGGCCTCGGCCTCGTTGAGCGAAGTCGTCGCTGCCAATCCAGTTGATTGCTGAACGCGATTGGGTGTCTTGACGCGGACGATGTCGCCGAGGTCGAACCCGGCGCATGCGCCCAGCGAGAGGGTAATCATGATGAGTGCGAAGATGTAGGCGTAGTGTCGGTGTTGCATGGGTGCGCCTCCTTGCGCTGATTGGTTTGTTTGCCGTCGATGAAGATGTCCTTGAGGATGCTCACATCGACCTTCTGTTTTGGTTTGTGTGTCACGGCGAATGGATCGAAGTCATTCGGTCGAAACGCTCGGTGCTTCTTGGGATCGCGGTTGGCATTGGCGATCAGAGCCATGAGCGAACTGGTGCGTGCCCACTCGTCGCGTTGCTTCGCCTCGGCCATTGCGGCCAACTCACGCAGGGTCAGGGCGGCGGGATCGACGCCGACGATACCGGCGAGTTGCCAGATGATTCGCCAGCATGATCTTGAAGTGCCTTCTCCGCGATCCGATCGAGTTCGCCGCTCTCGATCTTCTGCTCGACCAGATCCCTCGCCTTGTCCATCACCCGATGGGTCGTTTCGAGGACTCGTTTGAGGTTCGCCCGGTCCCTCGGGCTCGGGGAAAAAGACACGAGTTCTTCGAGCAGGGCCGTGGTCGCGTGCTCGATCGCATCGCCCGCCATCGCTTTACCGAAGTCTTCATCGCTGACACCCTGCGCGTCTGCCTCGGGCTTGCACACGGCGTAGACGATGTCGCACAGCAGCACCGGGTCGGTGATGAGTCGGTCGATCAGTTTGCCGCCGACGACTTCGAGCAGATCCACATCGAGCAAGCCCCGGACGCGTTTGATCGCGTCGATGGTGATACTCACAGTCCAGGTGCGTCCAGCGTTGTCAGTAAATGTCTTCATCTATTCCTCCAATCAGATCCAAACTGGTGCAGTGCCGTCGTAAGTGACCTTGGCGGTGATCGACACTGTGAGTGCTTCTTCAAGTTGCTCGCTTCGGCTGAAGTTGGTGATCGAGAAATCTGCTTCGAGGCCTTCACCCAATGGGCCGTCGAGCACTTGCAGTCCGATCACCGCGTTGTTGAAGAACGCGTCCTTGATGGCGGTGAATCCCGCGTCGGCGGTGTCCCACACCATCTCGAACTCGACGCTCGCTTCCTTGAGCGTGCCAACGGTCGCCCGCCAGCCCGCGTTGGCCCGAGTCGTGATGTCGGCCTCGCCCGTTTCGAGCGAGAGCGTCACATCCTTGACATTGGCGAGTTCGACCCATGAACCGGCTCCGCCAACGCCTCCGGATTTGAAGTTGAGCACGGCGTCCATGCCGAGTTTGATGGCCATGATGATCTCCTACTTGATTGATCCCGCCCAGTGTTTGGGCAGGCGGTCTTTGGTCTTGGTGAGTGCCGGCCCCATGAACGGGCGTTTCGGGTATCGTTGTTTGCGGTAGCGACCACCGAACTCGTGAGCCCGTCCTGATTGGCCGACGATGCGGTGATCCGGGCCGATGAGCACACGCTGGCGATTGCGTTCGACAGCGAACCGAATTGAGTTGCGCAGCCGACCACGACGGGTCTTTGGCGGCTTGCCCGGCTCAGCGGGGTTGGCACTCTTGCGGATGCTGCGTTTGGCGGTGAGCCGAATCGACGCGCCCGCGTGCCCGAGGTTCTCGATGTTCGCCCGGCGTGCCTTTCGGAGCACCTTGGGGATGTCCGAACGGGTCTTGACTTGGAATCCAATCGCTGCATTCATCTGAGCACCCGGAAAGTGAGAGTTATGATGCTGGTGAATACACGCTTCTCGGTGAGGTGCTCGGGTGCGAAGACCGGTTCGGTGCCCACCTTGAGCACCGGGATACTGCCGATGCCTTCGACTTGCACGCGTCCGCGCCGGAAATGATCCGCAATCTCCTCGGCCAAAGTCATCAACGCATCCGCCTCAGCATCGTCGGCCACCTTCTGCTGGATACCAATATCAATCGCGTAATCGTGCTGATTCTGGTTCCGGCTCGATGCCAGGATTTCGATCCCCTTGGGCACGACAGACACATGAAGGTCGACCATCTCTGGGAGATCAAACACCGGCTGGTAGTGTCGTTCAGCCGTGAGTTCTTGGCTCAGACTTGCTGCATTGAGCGATTCGACAACCGCATCGGCGATCAAGAGAAGCACACTCATGGCGTGTCTCCTGTCTGGGCGTGTGATCGCCCATTGAATCGGCCTTCAAGATATGACACGCGCCGTTCGATCGAAACCAGATCGCCACGCAAACTCCGAATCTCAACGGTCAAGCCGTCAAGCTGACGGACAACCTGATCGAGCTTGGTCGTCACCACGCCCCATTGAACGGTCAACGCCAAGACACCAATCAGGGCCGTCAAGCCAATCCCCGCCCAACGAACCCGTCCATTCGATGGAGAGGTGTTTGATTGATGTTGTGTGCTGATCTGGTTCATGGGTTCGTCTCTGTGGCGATGTGCTTGGTGTGGATGCGGAGGGCTTTTCGGTACGGGTCGGAATAGCGGAACACGGGTTCGTCGCCGGGCGAGAGGACTTCGTAGACGATGGTGATCGTGCCGTCGGTCTCGCGGATTTGATCGCCGCGTTTGGGCAGTGTGGCTTGTCCGTCGTGCACAAGGTCAGCCGTGCGGATCAGATAATCTCGGCTCTCGGTCTTGTGCACGATGCCGTATTCATCCGCCTGCTCGAACTCGGTTCGACCGACCGTCGCTTGAACAGCCACGGTGCTGGCCCCACGCGTATACGACACCGATCGCGTCATATGCTGGTGTCGCTGGTCATCGAGCCAGCTTGCGCCTTGTTCGAGCATGTCCGTCATGACGATTCCTTCCTATTGGCTCATCCGTACACGGACAACCGCATCGTTATCGCCAACCGCCGCGATGGTTCGCCCGATGCGTTTGTTCGCACCGGTGGCACTGTCGGTCGTGGCCGCGTTGGCCGCGTCGTCCCAATACACATCGAGCCCCTCGGCGATCGCCGTGCTTGCGCCGATCGCCTTGGGGAAGTCGAAGACCCCGGTGACGGCCAATGCACCCAGCGCGTTCGCTTTGATGTCGATCTTGGCGACCCCGACGAGTTCGCCTTGGACGACGACTTGGCCCGCGACGACATCCGCCGTCGGGGAGTAGTCGATCGAGTTGCCTTCATGGATGTATGTTGCGGTCATGATTGTGTTCTCCTCATCGATGAGCTCGTGGCTATCGATCTGATTGCTATCTGGAAACTGGGACATAGGTCATTCCTGCTCGGGTTCATGGCTTACACCTCGCCCTTGCTCTTGACGGCTGCGCGGTGATCTTGCATGGCCACGCCGAAGTCGAAGTAGCCACGCCACTGCATGCCCAGCGTGTTGAAGTCGGTGTCGCCGGATTCGATGGTGGGCGTGCGCTTGCCGCGCAGGTACGCGATCTCGACGGCCGCGACATCTGCCGGGTTGGCCAGCAGGTACCACGCCTTGGCGCTGCCGCCGTTGATTCCTTGGGCGTTGAGGTACGGCGAGGCGACCGGGTTCCACTTGCCCGCGTGCGGATTGACCGCTGGCTTGGGCTTGTTGGTGTCGGTGACTTCGTTGACCCGTGTTTCGGTCATCAGCACCTGAGCCGATACCTTGAGCGACGAAGGCACCAGCAGCACCGATGGTGAGAGCAAGACGGGCTTGCCTTCCGAATCGGTCTGGTCAAGGAAGACCTGCTCGGCCTTGGTCAACGAGTCGATCGACAACGCGGTGTCCGCGCCGACGAGGAAGTTCTTGTTGGCCGCATCGAAGAAGTTCGACGGGTTGGACAGCAGCAGCTCGAAGACGGCTTCTTCTCGCTTGAGCGCCGACATCCGCCCAATCAGACGCGGAATCTGGAGGAACGCACCCAGGTCGTCGTTGATCATCATCTGGCGGGTGAGCGAGATCATCCGCCCGAAGGTTTCGACCTTGTTCTTGAACGCCTGCTCGCTCAATCCCGCGTGCTTGAGTTCGCCGTCGGGGCCGACCTTCTCGAAGACGCCGTTGCCGGTGAGCCGGTAGCGGGTCACTTCCTTGAAGTCGTTCACATCGGTTTCGGCGCTGAACTGTGCGACCACGCTCTCGACGGCGTTGTAGGCCGCGAGCATGGTCTTGTTGGCGACATTTGAGAGAATGCCCGAGAGTGAAACCGTACTAAACCCGCCTCCACCCGCTGCCTGGATCAGGCGTCCGTTGGCGGAGAACGCCGCGCGGATGGTTTCGTTGTCAATGCGTCCGGGCCGGACATGATCCCCGGCTGCGTGAATGGTTTCGTAGATCAGCGTGTGGAGCCCGGCCCCTTGAAGATCGCGTGCGACCGCCGCGTTCATGGTCTTCTCGTCGTACCACTTGCCGACCTGCGATTCAGGCAAGCCCGCCGACAGGCACATGGCCGCTTCGATGGCTCGGCCAGACTGTGCTTGATCCGCGTCTTTTCGAATGCCGCCACGGGTCAGGGTTGGTCGTTGGGCGCGGAGGACTTCGAGTTCGGTGTGGTTGGTATCCCAGCCATCGGCGATGGCACTCGCTTCGATCTCATCGTGCTTTCCAGCACAAATGCGTCGAACGGCCGAGATCCGTGTGGTTTCGGCGGCTGTCTCGGCACGGATGCGGGCGATGACATCCGTGTCACCACCCGTGTGGCCATCAGCGCCTTGGGCATCCTTGCCCGACGGCTGGGCCTGCTCGGCCTCAAGTTCTGCTTTGAACATCGCCTGAAGGTTGGTTGTCTGAGTTTCGGTCAGCGATTCGTGGTCGAATCCCTTTGCCTCGAGCCATTGAGTGAATGTCATGTCGTCCTCCTTGACGATGTGTGCTGATTTGCTGTTGATTTGATTTGATCGAGCAGCGGCGACGCTCGCGCTCGTGTTGTCGTCTGCGCCCAGTGCGACGAAGCTCACTTCGCCGAGCACTGACTTTCGTGCAATATGCACCGGCCCAGAGAACTCGCGTCCGTTGGCCATCGCTTTCTTGCCCTTGGGTACGAACTCCATCTGCCCAGAAACCGCGCCAAGCGATGCCTGCCAGGGGAACCCGTTTCGGCTGCTCTCGACGATCTCTTGTGCGACCGCTCCGGCCCCCGAGATCACACCCGAGACGAGCAGCTGGTTGCCCTCGATTCGGATCGATTCGGTGTGCCCGACAATCAACGATCGGTTGTGATCCTTGAGGATTGGTCGGCTCTTGATCTGTCCGCCCGCGATCTCCATTCCTGAGAGATCAACCACGACCGGGTGTGCCCAACCGTTGAGGCGCATCGGCCCGCCGGTGTAGGCGACCATCGAGAACCGACGCAGGGTTGGTGCGTTCTCTTCGCCTGAAGCAGACGCTTCGACCCAGTTCTCAACGGGTGCAGATAGAATCAGTTGACGATCAGGCGGCATGGGCGGTTTCCTTGGTGGTGGGCGTGAGCGGCGATGCCTGGGTCTCACTGAGCCCGAGTTCCTGCATCAACGCGATCTCTTTGGCTCGCTGACGGAGCTCGGTTTCCCAGTCGCGTCCCTGCCGGGCGTATTCGTTGGCCAGCGTCGTGGTGTGCGAGGACAACCGAGTCGCCTGCGCATTGGCTTCCTTGGCCGGATCAACATGCTCGGTGCCGTCCCAGAACCACTGGTGTGCGACTACGCCACCGGACGCGATATTCGTGCGCATCCTCAATGGCATCAGGTCAGAAACGAGTACGGCCTCATCGAGCCATGCAGAGAGAATCCGATCGAGCACAAAGCATGCAAAGTGATCTTGTTCTACGCGGATGCTCTTGAAATAAGTCTGGTGGTCGAGTCGGCCCGAAGCGTAGTTGTAGCCGCTGCTGTTTCCCGCCGCGATGTTGAACGGCATGTTCAGGCATCGTGCGATCTCAGTCAATATCTCACGCTTGAACTCCGCGTAGGTGGTCGCGGGTTGCTCTGCATGAAGCTGTGACATCTTCCAACCGCCGGGCATTGTGAGCAGCGAGCGGGCTTCGATCTCGATCGCATCCATTGGCTCGACGGCCTCGGCCTCGCCGTTGGCGGGCGTGTCGGTGTAGAGAATGCCCGCAAAGTCCGCAGCCGTCTCGGCAGCGCCGAGTACGGCCAGCGTGAACCGACGCAGCTGAGCAAATAGTGGCAATGCAGGCGTGATATCCGGAATCCCCCGGCTCTGCCCGGCACGATCAGCTCGGAAGTAGTGAATTACCGACTCGGCGGGCACACGGTCGTATTCGAGCCCGAGGAACCCGGTGCGTGCGTCGCCCGGATGCCCCTTGAGCATGTGGTATTCGACCGGATTGCCAAATGAATCGAACACAATCCCATCGACCGCGCCATCATCGAGGATCGAGAGATCGGGCGTGGTCACCTGATCAGCTTCGATGAGCCGAAGGTCCAGTTTAATCGGGGATCGGAGGTTTGGGTTGCTGGTGAGGACAACGAACATCTCGCCATCGGTTGCCCGGGCCATCCGCATCGTGCGGAGCTTCTCGGGCAGCCCGATCTCTTTGCTCCAAGCGGCGAAGGCCTGCTCGAGCCGGGCGTTGCCGATCTCGTCATCGGTGAGCATCTGTAGCCGGGGCCCAGTGCCCACGACATCGTTGGCGAGCGTGAGCACGATGCCCTTGGCGTAGGCGTTGTTGGCGGTCTCGTAGCGGGCACGATTCCGCAGGATGCGACGAACCTCGGGCGATGCAGCCGCGTCAGCACTCATGCCATCGGCATGAATCCAATGGCGACGATTGCCGTCGTTGGTCGCCGCCGAATCAAACCCGGCCCGGATCATGCGACGGATAACTCCGCCTTTGGTCGTGGGCATTGGTGAGCTCGCCGATTGCTTTGTCGCTTTGTTGCCAAACACCCAGCGCATTAGCAGCCCCCCGCGCCGGGAGGCACCAATCGAGTGAACCGGACTGCTTTGGCAGGATTGGAAGCGACCTGCTTGCTCGCCAGATACCGATCGGCTTCGACCTGATCCTTGAGCGAGTGCTGCTCGACACTCCCCGCATCGCCCTGCGCCCGCTTGGGGCCAGCAGCATTGTCACGAATCGCCTGTTCAAGATTGCCCGATGCCTCTGGCATGATGACTCCCACACGGCACAAGCCGTGTCTACGAGTCATCTACGCCAACACGCATAAAAGTGGCGGATGTCAACATGGAATCATTCGATAGATCGAACTAGCTTTGGTATTCGCGTGTCAGCGTGCGTCGTCCACAGTGCCGACACTCCCGTCGGCGGACAACAACGCCACACCGGCAGTGCTTGAGATAGATCACACGGAAGTGCTGGCATCCACATCCGCGACAGACAAGTCCGAGCTTCTCACCGCTGGGTGATCGTGAATCTCGCTTCATCCGTGGCATCAGCCTCGCCCCCGTTGAATGGATGATAGTTTGATCCGAGTGCGTTCCACCAGTTTCGAACCGGTCCCATAAAGCATCGCCCCCTGCATTGATGCCGCGACCGCTGCCCCAACCACGCAATCGAGCCAGTGGTTGTCGAGGCCGGGTTGGCGGAGTTTCCATTCATCGACGGTTCGGCCTCGACCTTCGGTCTTGACGCGGTACTCCGCCGTCAGATGCTCGGCGAGGAGTCGATGTAATTCCGGCTTGCGGCCGAACAATGCCAGGCATCCCGGATCACCCATAGGGACCGCGAGCCGCGATTGAACGAACGACTTCCAATAGTTCGTGTCGAAGACCACATGGCGGACGGCTCGCTTGCCGGTCACATTGGGAACCCGCCAGTTGTGCCCGACTCGGTCGCCGCGTTTGCGTTTGTACTCGCTGAACGGGATGCTGCTTGCGCCGACATACCGACCGTGCGAAGGCAACAGCACATTGGCGAACGGGCTCTGGCGGCAGAACTGATACACCACATCGGTCGATGCGCCCCAGTTGGCATCGATCAGGCATCGGTCAATCCGCACCATCGCGCCATCGTCGCGTCGCCACTCCTTGCTGAGCATGGATTCAGTGAGTAGTTCGAGCCCGGCGTAGATCGCGCCTTCTTGCCCGGCTCGTGGCGATGCCGTCAAGAGTGTTCGTTTCATTCCCCGGAGGGTGAAGTATGGCTGCTTCTGATCGGGCTCGGTACCGTAGTCGATGATGTACCCTGTAAAATCGTCCGCCCACGCCGCGATCAACCAGTACAGCGCCTTACCCTGCACATCGATGAACATGGTCAGGTGCGAACAGCCGATCGGGATGGCTCCGCGATTCATGCCGCTGGCTTTGGCCGCGATCTGCTCGGCGGTCAGGAGTTCATCGTCGGGTTCGTTCTCAGGGAGCGGCTCGTTCTGATACTCAGCCCAGAACGCCGGTTCGTTCTGGTATTTCAGATTCATTGCGTGCTGGATGGCCGACAGCTCGTCGTGGTTGAACCGTTCCGGCCAGGCAATGAGCGATCCCTCGTCCATTGCTTCTTGATGTTCATGGTAGAACTCGGTCGAGGCCTTGATTCCCGCGTCGTTGCGAAGCCCATCCGCTCGAATCTCAGCATACTTTGACCACAACGCTTCATCCGTCGGGAACGCGTACACCATCTTCGTCCGCTCGCCCTGCCATTGAGGATGCAGATCACGATCGAGCAACCGGTCGGCCATGTCATCTTGTCGCACGACGGTGATCGTCATCAACCCCGCGATCTTCTTGCCCGGACCGCCGAGCCCGAGGATCGCACCAGCCAGAATCCGTTCTCGTGTCGCGCACTGCGATGGCGACCGTGCCGACTCGTCCGTTTGCGGATCGTCGATGAGTACCAACGATGGCCGAACCGATTGCCCATCGGGCCGCTTGTGTTTCATGCCTCGGATGCGCCCAGTGATTCCAGCGACACGGATGATCGCTCCCGACGCCTTCGATTCAGGCATTGTCGGCAGCACGATCTCCTTGGCCGTCCACCCGATATGTGTCTGCGAGCCCTCAAACAGCTGCCCGCTGGCGCGTTGGTGGATGCCTTCGAGTTGCTGGATTGGATAGACCGCTTCGGGGAAATCCTCAAGCAGCAGATCGTTGTTCTCGAGTTCGGCCTTGATCGAGTCGAGCATGTTGGCCGCGTGATCCTCGTCCGCTCCGATCAACGCGACAAACCCTCTCGCCCCGATCAGGATCGCCCACAGGCACGCGATCTCGCACAGCGTCGTCTTGCCCGATCCGCGAGGCATGGCCATCGCAAACAACCCGCCCTCAAGCACGGCCTGCTCGATCTTGGCGATGACCTTGAGGTGGTCATCCGACCACGCCATCGTGAAGGTCTGCTCGAAGTAGGTCTCGCAGAAGAACCGGAAGTCCGTCTCTGCCTGCGCCTTGCGATCGGGGTCAGTAACTTCGGGCAGTTCGCCGATGCCGCGTCCGGACAACGACTGGGCTTTGCTCCGTGCCAACGCCCGCTCACGCTGCGCGTCGTATTCGGTCAGCCCTTTGGATTCTGGCTTGGGCTTGTGGCGTTCATTGACAAGCCACGCGGTATAGCGCAGCAAGTCTACCCGCTGCGGATCATTGCTCGCCGCGATGCGAAGCCCCGCCCGCGTGCGATGCCGACGCAGCTGCCGCTCGCCGATCACTTCACCGATCGGCGTTGAGTTGAGCAACTGACACAGCTCGCTGGGCCTGAGTTGACGCGGATCAATCGCCAATGGTCGCCCCTCCCGTCGCCATCTCCCGTACCAGCCACGCGGCGTAGTGCAACAAGTGCAGGCTCCCGTCCCTGTTGGTCGGCGCGCCCGCGTCGATGTCGGCGGCCAGCTGCTCCTTCGTCACGGCCACCCCGCCCGCCCGCGACAGCACTTTGGCCGCATCGGAAACGGGTATCGCGGCCGGGTCCAGGCGGGGATTTGCCCGCGAATCAGGCGTGCTAGGCGCGTGTTCGGGAGTCACTTCGGACCTCCCGCTCGCACATGTCCCGCCACTTGCCCACATCGTTCGCGTAGTTGCCCACAAGGGGCAGATTTTCTGCGAATCCTCGGAGATTCACCTTGCATCCGTCGGTACTTCATGGCTTCATGTGCTGAACGCGGGACGAATACACGCCCGCCAAGGAGAACACGACGATGACGAATACCGACGACAACGCCACCACGAAACGAGAAGCCACGCTGCTGGGCATCGCGGTCGACACGCTGAACATCTTCACCCTCGAAACCCGCAACAACGACCGCTCCGATTTTCATGCCGTCTCGGTGTGGGGCGTGCGCGACGCGCTGCGGGCGGCCTACCAAGCGGGGATCGAGGCTGCACAGAGCGACGCGGCTAAACCCGAACCCGACACCGTCCCGCCCACGGGCATCTGCCCCCGCTGCGGTCAGAACGACATCGACCAACTCGTCTGGGACGATGACGGCGAAACCGTCACCTGCCAGACCTGCGGAACCAACTACACCATCCACCCCATCGGCTGAAACGCGATAGGCACGACGAACAGGAGCACGACCATGACCACGAAAAGCACGATCCGAAACGACATCCGCGAGCTCGCCTACATCCAACGCCAGATCGCCGACCTGCTCAACGCAGCGGGCGCGAAGGTTCACGAGCTCGAGTCTGCCATGAGCGACAAGGCCAACGAGCTCGAAGACCTCGTGACGCGCCGCGGCAAGACCAACACGGCCGCCGAAATCGCCGCCGCGTTCACCGAGTACCGCGTCAACACGGGCGAACTGAACAGCCGCCTGATCGACGCGATCGAAAGGCGAGGCCACGAGGTCTTCCCAACCGAGTATGCCCCGATCCAATCCAAATGGGCGATCGTCGAACGACGCCCATAACCATTTCACCCTGTTTCCATGAAAGGAATCATCATGACGAAGAAAACCGCCAAGAAAACCACGACATCGAAGCCCACAACCCGCAAGGCCGCACCGAAGCGAGCCACCAAAGCCAAGCCCACGACCAAGACCACACGGGCCAACACGGCCGCGACTGCCGCCAAACCTAAACCCAAGGCGACCGCCAAGGCCAAGACGGCCAAGAACGCGACACGGGCCAACGACGCGGCCAAGCCCACCAAGCCCAAACGCATGAGCGGGCTCGACCTGGCCGCCAAGGTCCTCGCCAAGGCAGGCGAACCGCTCAGCGCCAAGGCCATCGCCGAGCGAGCCATCGCCGCGGGCTGGAAGACCACCGGCAAGACCCCGCACGCCACGCTCTACGCCGCGATGATCCGTGAGATCGCCAAGAAGGGCAAGGAAGCGAGATTCGTCAAGACCGATCGCGGGCTCTTCGCGGTAAAGAAGTAAGGAAATCATCCATCATCTCCCTTGCCAGCCTCGACAGCCGTCGGGGCTGTTTCTCCTGCGTCAGCGTTCGCAGCGATCCGCTCCGCCTTCTTGCCCGTAAACTCCTCCCATCGCTGAACGATCACATCGCAGTACGCCGGGTCAATCTCCATGAGGTAGGCGTGGCGATCGGTTTGCTCGCAAGCGATGAGGGTTGAGCCGGAGCCGCCGAAGAGGTCGAGGACATTCTCGCCCGGGCGGGATGAATACTGGATCGATTTCACTGCCAGTTCGACGGGCTTCTCGGTGAGGTGCACCATTGATTGCGGATTCACCTTCTTGACATGCCAGAGATCGGTAGCGTTGGTAGGGCCGAAGAACTTGTGCCCAGCACCCTCACGCCAGCCGTAGAAGCAGATCTCGAACGCGCCCATGAAATCCTTGCGGGTGAGCACGGGGTGCTGCTTGTCCCACACGACGCCTTGACTGAAGTAGAGTTCGCACGCCTTGAGCGGAGCGGGGTAGTTGCCCAAGTTGGCGTACCCGCCCCAGATGAAGAACGACCCGCCGGGCTTGAGCACGCGGGCGATGTTGCCGAACCACGCCAGAAGCATCGCGCCGAACGCCTCGTCGCTCAGGAAGTCGTTTTCGAGCGGGCGATCCTTGGCCCGCATCTTATTGTGCGTGGCCTTGGCCTTCTCGGGATGCCGAGCGAGGTCGAACTTCTGGTGGTGCTTGGCGGTCTTGGAGTTGGGCGACGGAGCAAACGACGAGTTGCCCGCCGCGATGGCATTGTTCGAGCGCGGCTCAACCTTCACATTGTACGGCGGGTCCGTATTCACCATGTCGATGGTGTTGCCATCAAGCAACCGATCCAGATCGGTCTCGCTCGATGAATCGCCACACAACAGCCGATGGTTGCCGAGCACCCACAGATCACCCGGCTGCGTAATTGGATCATCCGGCGGCTCGGGCACATCGTCGGGATCAGTCAATCCTTCAGCCACGCCTTCTTCGCCCGCCATGATCCGAGCCAGATCGTCGGCGTCGAATCCAAGCAACGACCAATCAACCCCCGCCTCCTGCAACTCGGCGATCTCGATCGGCAGCAGATCCATGTCCCAGGTGGCCAACTCGCCAGTTTTGTTGTCGGCGATTCGGTACGCCCGGATCTGCTCGGGCGTCAGATCGGTCGCCACATGCACCGGCACCCGTTTGATCTCGAGCATCTGGGCGGCCTTGAACCGCGTGTGCCCGCAGACGATGATGCCCTGCTCATCAACCACGATCGGCTGGCGGAACCCAAACTGCCGAATCGACTCAGCGACGGCTTCGACCGCCTCGTTGTTCAGGCGTGGGTTATTTTCGTAGGGTGTGATTTCATTGATGTTCATCTGGACGACTTTCATGGCGTGTGCCTCCGTGCTTGTGGTGTGAATCGAGGCCAACCGTGGTCCCGGATTGGTTCGTTTGTTGGCCCGACGGCGTACCTCGTTGGCCTGTGTGGCCAAGGGGCATGGATTCCGAGTGGTGGTGCCAGCCGGGGCAGGTCGGCCACACGGGCGATCCTCCAAACCAGACCGGACAGCCGAAAGAAAGTCTGTCGATATTGGGTGCTGTTCCCGCGGGCGTCACATGAAAAGCATCGCCCGGGAGTACCTAATGGCTCCCGACCCGATGCCATGCGAGGAAGAATGGTGGAATGAGCGCAGCAGAGAGAAGAAAGAGATAGAGAGAATAATAAATCATTCAATCTTTCAATACCTCCCTTTATGCACCTACTCCACCTCTTATACACCCCTAGAAACAGGCCTTGAAAGATTGAAAGATCTCCATCACACCAGCGCATAGATCACCCCCGGCTTGGTCGCCGTCTTCTCAACGACTTGCTCTAACTGACCCGTTTCCAAGAGGTTATCAATGACTTCCTGCCGCTCACGCAGCGTAAGCCACTGCGTCTTTCGGCACAACACCGAGCGTGAGATCCTTCCACCCGCGCGGCGCACAATGCGCATCACACGCTTCTGCCGCGCGTCGAAGTTGCCTTCGGCCACCCACTCGTGCGCAACATGGAGCATGCGACGGGTCAGGTACTCCGACACATCGCACGCCCACTTGGCTGCCGCATGGTCAATGACGGGGCGCTCGTGGTTGGCAGAGCACGCGTAGATCAGCGCCAACCGGCACGCCTTCTCCTCGGCACGCGCCCAGAGCGATCGCCCGCGTTGATCTCTGGCCAGCTCTCGATCTACAAGCTCGGCCAACGCATCGAACACCAGTCCCGCTTCGTCGTCCACGGGCACGACCAAAGGTTCAGGGTGTTGATTGCGTAGGTTGCCGCTGGGCCTAAACTCGCCCCACCAGCGGGCGGCCATGATAATCTCCTCGGGAATAGGTGTGGCTTTGACACGCTGCCGGGGCGGCGTTGAATCAGTCTCAAACACCAGCAGCCGGGCGATGAACCCGTCGCTCAAGCTGTCGGCGGTGAGCGAGGCGAAGAAGTGCTCGGGGACGGTCGTGCCATAGACGCTTACGCAGGGCTGGTTGATCACCTTGTTTCGTTTCTTGTCGGCGTAGGCCTTGCCCTTGAAGATCGTGTCGGCGCTGGAGTACAGCTTCATCAGCACCGTGAGCACATTAAACAGGTGAGGCGCTTTCTTTGGATCGCCGATCGTCCGCAGGAATCTTCCGAACTCGTCGATCTGAAAAAGAATCGCCGGCTCGGCCTCGACCGCCGTCACCAGCCCCGCATCGGATGCCAGGTCCTCGTTGCCCTCGTGCTCGACGAGCCCGGATGCGAAGAGGACATTCTTGTTGACCTTGCGGGCGTGGTCCTTGCCCGCTCCTGATGACGCGACGCCCACGCAGTAGAGATTCGTGCGGTTGCCCCGCTCGTCGCGTACCTTCCGGCCGCAGAGCACGGATTGCAGACAGATCCCCGCCGCCAAAGCGAGCACGGGCTGGGCCCGAGTCGCCGTCGCAAGGTTGTACGCCATCACTTTGTTTATGAATCCGGGGACACACAGCAGGTCATCGGGGAACGGGCCGGGGTCCGGCGGTCGTTCAGGCCGAGTTGACTGCTCATCTCCAACTGTGGGTTCAGACAAAGGACCAAACGAGGACAGATCAACATCCTGTGCGTCGGCAGCCTTAGCATCACGCAACCAACCCAAAGGCCGATTGTGCGGCTTGCCCGCAGCATCCTCGACTTTATGCTGAAGTTCCTTCTCCGACCACGGCGGCTGGCAGCGCGAGTTGTAGCGATCACGGAGCAGGCCGAACGCCGCGTCGGAGTCGAGGTCAAAGCCGTGGACCATTGCCGTGGCTGCCGCGTAGGTCGCGTTGTGCCCGCTTTGGCCGGAGATCGCGGGGGGCATCGCGTCGAGGTAGGCCGCGGCGCGTTTCAGTACGGTATCGCAGGAGGACGACCGGCCACTGGTCGGTGCCCGTGGTGGGGGAGCAGGTCGTTTTGCAACACCACCACACCTCTCAATCACCGCGTCTACCAGCGCCCGCACGGCTGCTGTCAGCACCTCGGGCTTGACGGCAGCCGGCTCGCCTTCGAGCGGTCCGTACCGCTCGCCCGACGGGTGCATGCTCGGCCCGACGATCGTCTGCGCCCCCGTGCTGCGGATCTCGACGATCGGCTGGCGTGTGCCGGGCAGGGCGTGTTTCTTTGTGGCGATGTGCGGGCAGATGTACCACCAATGCGAGTTGAGGGCGCTCGCCCGTCCGCTTTTGGCTGGGGTCGGGGGCAGGTACTGCGGTGCGAGTTCAATCGCTTCGGGACAATCGAGGTCGATGTCAACGAGCCACCCGCTCGGCTCACCCATCAATAGCCCGATGTTGCCCAAGCCATTGAAATGCTGCTGCAGGTCGGCCTTGCCCAGGCGCAGCTTGGTCCAGCCACGGATGCGAGGGGCTTTCTCGCCCGCGGGGATCGGGATCGGCCGGAAGCCGCGCCCCAGATACCACTTCGCCGCTTCGAGCAGGTTGTTGGCGTTCGGCTCAGTCATCAGAACGGAATGTCATCCTCAGGGATCCCGCAGGTCGTGCCCACGGGCTCGAACCGATACTCGGGCACGGCGTCGGGGTCGTCGAGCTGGGGTGGTTTGTCGCCGAGTTCGTGATCCACGATCCGGTCGAACCGCTCGCCCGTCTTGTGTTCAACCGTGATCGCGGTCGTCTCTGCTAGCGCACCCGCCTCGGCCCACTCGACGGCTTCCTCGACAGTCTCGGGTACAGGTTCATGCGACCGATCCCGCCACCACGCCTCGGCCTTGCGCCGCGCGTAGCCAGTGTGCTCGAAGCAGACCCATTCACGGAAGTAGGTGTTGAACCCACACCGGTACTCGACGCGCATCGTCGGCGGAGCCTGTCCAGTCGGGTCATCGCGCTTGTGGTGGATGTGGAAGGTCATCTCGCTGACGGCGTGCTGCTCGCGAGTCTTCTGTCCGGACAGGATGCCCTCGGTGCTCGCCAGCGCTTCGTGCTTGCCCCGGTCGGGTTCGGGGAACGCGTGGCCGCACTCGGGGCAGGTCTGGTAGCCCGCCGCGATTAACGCCCGGCACTGCGGGCATTCCTTGGCCGGCGCTTCGCCCTCGCCGTGGTCGGTCGCCGTCACCTGAACCGCGTCCACCGGTCCGTGCCGAAGCACATTGCCGCCAAAATCGAGCACGAGACAGTCGTCTTTGCCCGGCGACATCCTGAACCCGCGTCCCACCATCTGGTAGTAGAGCCCCGGCGACAGCGTCGGCCGCACGAGCACCACGCAGTCGATGTGCGGGGCATCGAACCCGGTCGTGAGCACATTGACATTGGCCAGGTATTTCAAGTCGCCCGACAGGAAGCGGCCGAGGATCGCCTTACGAACCCCGCTGGGTGTGTCGCCGCAGACGAACCCGCATTCAACGCCGTGGCGGGACTTGAGCACCTCGATAATGTGCCGCCCGTGGCGGATGCCCGAAGCGAAGATAAGCACCGCGTTCCGATCGGGCGTGTGCTCGATGATCTCGGCGCACGCCCCGTCAACGAGCCCGTCGTCGTTCATCAGGTCCTCGACCTCGGATGCGACGAACTCGCCGGCCCGCGTGTGAAGCGCCCCCGTGTCGGCCTTGCGTGCCCCCGCCTTGGTCCGCAGCGGCGACAGGTAGCCCTGAACGATCAACTCTCGCACCCCGATCTCGTAGCAGACCGTGTTGAGGATGTGGTCCGCAGCGCAGATCGTCCCCGTCTTCATCCGAAATGGCGTGGCCGTCAGCCCGATCACTCGCAGGTTCGGGTTGATGACAAGAGCGTCGGACAGGAACTGGCGGTACATCCCCTCGCCGTCGGGCGGAATGAGGTGCGCCTCGTCGACAATCACCAGGTCCACCGGCCCCAGGTCGCACGCCCGCCGGTAGACCGACTGGATCCCCGCGACCGTCACGGCGTACCCGAGGTCCCGCCGCCCGAGCCCGGCCGAGTAGATCCCCACGGGGAGATCCGGCGCGATCGCCCGCAGCTTGTCAGCCGCCTGCTCGAGCAGCTCTTTGACATGCGCGAGGATCAGCACCCGCCCGTTCCACTTCTGCACCGCGTCGCGGCAGATCGTGGCAATCACGGGCGTCTTACCCCCGCCCGTCGGGATCACCACGCACGGATTGTCGTCATGCGATCGAAGATGGGTATACACCGACTCGACCGCCTGCTCCTGATAGGGCCGAAGCTTCATCGCTTCCACGGCGGCGTCCCGCCAGCCGCAGCGGCGGCCGCCTGGGGTAAGACGCTCGCGCCGTCACCGCGTTTCTTGTACCCCTTTACGACATTGGTCAGCTCGCCTGTGTCGTCGCGCTTCTTGCACGCGACCTTGACCGTCACCGGCAGGTTGTGTAGCTCGACGCTATCCTTGGGCTGCATCACCCCGACCGCCCGGCACAAGGCCGAGAGCGTGCTCCGGGCGATGGTCACGGTCTGCGAGTTGGTGTGCTTGAGCATCAGTCGGTCCCAGACCTTGCGGCCCTTGTACGGCCCGTCGATGATCTCGAACTCCAACTGCAAATACTCGCCGCTGCCGTTCTTCGTCGGCTTCATCTCTGTCGCGACCACGATGCCGAGGTAGTCACCCGCGGGCAGTGGCTCGAACGCCACTCTCGGGTCGATTTCGTTCGCATTGAATCCATTCAGGTTCGCCATTTCAGACTCCTTCTGCTTGTGCTGTGGCCTCGCCAACGGGCTCGGCCGGTTCTGTCGATGTGATGGGCGCGTCTTCGCCGCGCACGAGGGCGGCGTAGACGCGGTAGTCGAGCGGGAACTCCTCGGGCAGAGGCAGGCGGCTCTTGGCCACATGCGCCGGCCGCTCTGTTGTGCGGATGATCCGCTCGCCCGTCCCGATCCCCTGGTGCTTGGCCTTGTTGAACCCTTCGTCCACCTTGCGCGTGTGGACGCGGAAGTTGGTAAAGAACACCTCGTCAGACCATTCCTGGACCAGTGCGCTGGCCAGCTTGTGAAGACGAGGCGAATAGCGGTCGTACGGCTCGGTTTCGGGGTTGTCGAAGCGAGCGATCTTGGCGTGTGCGATGAGGATCACGCCCATCCCACGGTCGCTTCGCAGTGCGTCGAGTGCCCCGAGCACGGCCCGCCACTTATCGATGGCGAATGTGTATCCCCGTCCATAGCCGAAATCTTCGATGGACTCGACACCCTTGTCGGCGCACACATCCGCCCAGATCAGTCGCTCGAGCCAGTCGAGGGAATCGACGACGACCGTTTTGTACGCATGCTCCTCGGTGTAGAGCGATTCGAGGGCGGACATTACATGCCCGAGGCTCTGGGCCAGCGGAAACGACTCGCAGTCGATGTCCCCAAGCCCGTCCTCGGTGGGGATGAAAATGGGCGCGTCGGCCATCGCGCCGAATGTTGATTTGCCGAGCCCGTGCGGGCCGTACAGTAGCGTGCGCCGGGGCTTGGGTTCCTTGCCTTTGTGGATCTGTTGTATCAGGATCATGGGATCTCCGTGTACTCGGCCCGTTTCGTCGGGCCAGATGTCGTGTTCAAACGCGCCCTGGCCCAGCCGTACAAGCGGCAGCGGCGTGGGCGTTGGATCTATGTGCTTCACGCGACCGCCTCGGGCGTTTGCGTGTCGAGGCGTGCTTGCTGGTTGCTCGACCGCTTCAAAGGAGCCACAGCGAATGAATCCTCGCCGAACTCGTGTGTGCAGAAACCGAGAAACACCCGAGCGACAGCCCGGCTCGTGTCGTTGCTCGCATCGAGCACGACCATCCGGTCGATCTTGTTGATCGCGTACCCGACATCCAGCCGCACGGCCGACTCGCCATGGAGGCATTCCACCGCAAGGATCGCCAGCAGCAGCGTCTCCTCGACGGCCTCCATATCAAGGGGCTTGAGAAATACAAGCCGGTACGCGATGCGGTTTGTCCGTGCGTTGTTGGTGGTCATCGGTGGTCTCCCGGATTCATCTACGCGAAGGCTTCGAAAAATGGCGGGCATCAGAGGTAATCCTCCAAGCCCTCATCACGGAATACCTCACGGATCTTGTCGATGGCATCACGCAGCGTACTGCGGGGCATGCCGAGTTCGCGTGCCGCTGGCGTCACAGCTTGCCGCATCAACTCGTCGCAACGCGCCCGCTGCTCGGTCGTCAGTTTCTCCAGCACATCGTGGATGTCCATGCGCATATGGCTCTGTTCGATCTGGCCACCACCGTCCCGTGCCGAGTCCACCTTCAGTTCGGCGCTGGCACCGAGCGATACCGTCCGCCCACGCCGTTTCAACGCCCGCCGCTTGCGGAGCACGGAGACCAGCCGCGTTTGAACGACTTGATTGACAAACGCCTCGACGGGCGCACGATCTGGGTTGAACGATGGCCAGGCTGTGATGAACTCAACCATGATCTCGCTGGCGAGATCTTCTTCATCGCTCGGTCGAATCGACCCGCGTTCACGCAGCGTCCTGATCTCAGACGCGATAACCATACGAGTAAACTCAACGATCTGGGGTTTGATATCCATGTTCTGTTCCTTGTTCTTCTGCGCGCAGCCACCGCGCCGAGGTGAGGGGCCGCGTTGTTAGCGGATTGATTTGAGCGGTCAGCTACAAAGTGGTCGCTGCAAGACGAATCCGGGCTCAACCAATGCCCGGCATGGCAGCGTGGATCGAATCAGCCGAGGTGGCAAGGACCCCAAGCTTCGTCTGAAGAGGAGAGCGGCAGATCGTCGGGGGGTCGTGGATGTGGGATCATAATGCGGCCTTTCTGATTCGACATCGCACTATCGCGATGAAGACCAGAGTTTGGCGCATAAGTGGTGCATGTTCGTGCATGCCAAGGTGATCAAAGGTGGACATGCCCGAGACCTGCCCGTCAACTCGGGATACGGTAACGGCCGTTCGTCTGACCGGGCATGATGATGGCCAGAGCCCAGTCGGCGTCTTTTCGGAGATCACCGAGCATTCGGCGAGCACTCGACCGAACTGCCTCGATAGAATCTTTCTTGAGGCCTTCATCACCAGCATCTATCAGAGCGGCCACCACCGCATGCTGACCATGCGTCAACGCTTTCTTCGAAATGCCATTCACAGTGCAAGGATCACCCGCGCGGCCCAACACCACAAATGGGGTCGGCGGAATCTTCGGTGCAATCTTTACCGCGTTCGGGGATTTGTGCGGTTCGTCCGATACCGTTTGCACATTGAGTGCCTCGAATACCGCTTGCAGGCGCTGTCCTTGCGAGCAAAGCTCACTTGCGGCTCCAACGACGATTGACTCTTCCGTCTCATCGCCGTTCGAATAGATGAGCCCCACAAGGTGATCTGAGAGCGATCGAATCGAGACCCGCGTGTCAACCTCCCAGGCGAGTGGCTCCGCGAGGAAACCGACGAGATGCGCTCCCACGCCATTGCTCGCGGATTCCGCGTCTTTCAGATGCTGTAGGATTGGATCAATCCACTTGTGCAGCTGTTCTTTTACTTGGACTGAGAGCGCTTGCGAATTGGCAGCCCTACCTCGGCAACTCAGAGATCGCAGCTGAGCGCCCAGCGACATGATCCCGTTGTCAACGGCAACAAGCGATGATAACAGCGGCTCAATCTTTGCCACTCGGTGTTCCGGTGTGGACACTGGATTATGGCCAAGATTAGATACAATTGGGGTCGGCGATTCCTCGGGAGGTTTCCGGGCAGCTGTCTGCGCGTCCGTTCGTGCCAGCACTTGCTTCCATGCCGCCCGACATCGCTTGTCATGTTCCGCTATTTGGTGCTCGGACCGCTTGATGAAAAAGTCTTCCGCACCAGTCAGCTCGAACACTCGAGATCCAATCTTCAGTCTTGCTCGTGCGATGAACCGTTCCACATTCTGAAGATTGTCATTGGTCCACTCTGGAACCGCCGACAAGTCGTCGATGTCACCCTCCGTCAGCACTCCCAGGAGTTGTTCGCAGGATTCCCGCGCATCATCAGCACCTTCGAGATGGAGGACATGCAAAAAGCAGGTAGTTAGGCGATCACGGATGTTCTCGATGATGTTGAGCAAGGGATGAGGGCTGAATCCAACATGGCATGTCATCTGCGTATGTACCAATACACTCGCAAGGCTCCAGTATCGTTGAAGCAGCTGAAAAAACCGAGCAGGATCAGTAAACTCCTTCACAGAAGTATCAGTTGGGCAGCGGCACGACACCACCATAAGGTCAGCCAATCGGGATATCTGTACCTTGACATGAGGCGATGCCGTTTCTTGGCAGATGCTCATGGCTTTCTCAATTGCGGTCTGATTCTCAGCTGACGACCCTGCGGGTGGAACCATTGCAGGGTGCAAAAACAACACCGCAGACATTAGAAGACCGAAACACTCCGGATTTTTCTCGTCCAAGAACCCAGGCGACTTCATCAGTGTCTTGATGTCGTCGAAGCCTGGCCCATTCAGAGCGAGATCAGTATGAGCAGTGATTTTTTCAATCCAATCTTTCTGATCAGATTCCGGAATTGCGTCCGGGTAATCGCGACTGATCTGGATCAGATCGCGTTTCATCATAAAGAGCACGACTACATCTGCGACACTTTGCGGATCAGGCAATTCAACTGGCGTCGCAGTACTGTCCACCTTCACGGAAGGTGGTTGCATCTGTGCATCATGCTCTTCAACGACAGGCCGCAGTTCATCGGCGAGCTGCGACAGGTCCATCGCACACCCGCCGATTCGAGCAAAAACCGGATCGGTGGTCGAATATCCATCACTTCCCAGATTGGAACCAATCGATTCAGCTCGCGATAGTTCGCGTTTTGCCAGAGCCAACTGAACAATAGACAACGCGGAACAGTCAACGATGGCCAGAGGTAGAGGGTTGTTACCATGCTCCACGCGGTACATGCCGGCAACGGCCTCGGCGAGAGTTCGGCCTTGGATGATTGCCACGACCGCCCCTTTGGGAGGAATCACTCGGCGAGTGTCTCCGAAATGAACCGCCGGGTCTGCTATGAATACAAGCACTTCGGACGAAGTGGGTTTCGCATCCGTCGGCGCATCCCCAGATACATTGCACTTGAGTTTCGCTTCCCAGCGATCGGCTCGCCTCGAATACTCAGCCCGTTCCAGCAGACTCTGGGAGGCAGGCGGGTCGTACACCCATGGGTCTGGATCGTCGTAGATAGCGAGTTCATCGATTGCATCATCTAACAGCACTTGATCTTCGGGTGCGAAACTACTGGTTGTCCGAAGATAGAAGTCGGGTGTACCGTTCGATGAATACTCCTGTGTGAACAAACGGCATAGTGTTTCAGCGTTGCTCGCGTTGCTAGTGCGATAAAACACTGTAGATGGGGTTGTCTCTGCTTTCGATCCAACGAACAGGTACGCACCTCCTTCCGAGTGAACGGACATTTGCTTCCACCGCGAAACATCTGTAAATGCGGTCTGTGCAGCGTTCGTCAGGTCTTCTAGCCAAGAAGGATGCCGTTCATTCTTTGAAAACGAAGGGTCACTCAGTTCCAAGGCGATCGCGACTTCTTGGGGGGTCAACTCCGAATCGGCTTTGAATGAAAATTCCTGCCAGTCATCAGCACCGGAATCCTCGGGAACTCCGTGCAGGTGATTCAAGCGTGCCACAACGAGCTCGGCCGTAGCCTCCGTCGGGACAGCAAGAAGCGGGTAAGTTGCTACTGACCGTTTACCTTCGGAGTGCAGGTCTGCCTTGATGGTCATTTCCTCATGCACGATCGAGATGAAGACAATCCATTTGTTCATCGAACGGGACGCTCCCAGTCGGAATCGGTGTTCCAATGACCAAGTTTAGCGGGTCGTTTGTGAGGAACAGGCCTGTTTGACCCGATTCCAGTGAGTGCGCTGTACTTCCCAATCCAGCTCTCCAGCGATCACCCGTACAGCTCGCTCCGACACCGCATCCCGGTCGCCCACTACCAGCGGGTGGAACAGGATGGCCTGCTGGATGTCCGGGGCGAGGTTGAGCAGGTTTGTGATCTGGCTCACCCGGGCTCGGGTCACCTGGCCCAATGCCGCGATTTCAGCAAAATCGGCCACCTCACCGGTCCGGACGAGATCATCGAACCGAATCGCAAGCGCCATCAGCCGTGCGATCCGCGGCACACGCCCCGTTCCATTCGCCAAAGGCTCGGGTTCCTCGCCCGAGTTGAGCATTCGCTGCCCGCACCTCCCCGTCGAGAAGTGAACATCGAACTCAAGGGTGATGCCGTCGCTCATTGTGTTGCCCCTCTACCTATGGCCGCTTTAGCGCCATTTTTTGGTTCCCAATCAGTCCTGTCTCCTCTCAATAGCCGTTTGCAACCCCTCACAGCGTTTTTCATGCCGCCGCCCCCTCGCACGCCTGCTGCCCGATCGACCGCAATCCAAGCGGGTGGAAGGTGATCGAGACGGACCCCTTCGTCGCGTCGTAGTCCACACGCTGGATCAGCATCCTGATCAGCCGGGTCTGCTCCTTGGGCGACAGCCGCGACCAGACGCTGTCGAACTCGCCCAGCGCTGCGTCCACCTCATCCTTAGTGATCAGCTCCGCCTCGGCTTCTTCGATCCGACCCCGTAGCACCCCCGCCTGTTTCTCGGCGGCCCGTACCTTCTCGTGCAGGTCCGCCAGCCGGGCCGCCGCATGGGCGTTGTCGGCCGCGTCTCCCGCCGTGGTCGCCAGTTCCCGATTCAGGCGGACCAGGTCCCGCTCAATACCCGCCAGTTCACCCTCCACCGCTGCCTGCAACGCCTCCGCCTGCTCGCGGCACTTGGCCAGCGTCAGCGACCGCAGCGCCGGGTCCTGCCCGATCCGCTTGATCTGCTCGACGACGAACGATTCAATCTGTTTAGCGGGCAGTGATCCGTTCGGGCACGCGTCCCAGCCCTGCTTCTGGGCCTTGTAGCAGACATAGTACCGATAGACGCGGTTGCCCTTGTTCGTCGTCGTGTGTCCCATCGCCGACCCGCACGGCCCGCAATGGATCAGCCCCTTGAGCAGCGCCCCATACTTGTTCCGCACGAACATCCCGCCGCTCCGCCCGTTGGATCGCAGCAACTCGTGGACCTTCAGCCAAAGTGCATCGCTGACGATCGCCTCGTGCTCGCCGGGAAAGGTCTCCGTCTTGTATGGCACGCGGCCCCGGTAGAGCACATTGGACAGCGTCCTGAGCACGGTGGGCTTGTCCCATTCACGCCCGCCGTAAGTCTTGCCCTTCTTCGTGCGTCCAACCTTGGTCCGCTCACTCCGCCCGTTGAGCTCGCGGGCTACCGCCAATAGGGATCGTTTCTCAAGGTAGAGCCGGAACATCGCGCGGACCCGCTCGGCCTCGGACTGGTTGACGAGCAGTTTCTTGGTGGCCGAATCAACATCGAACCCGAGCACGGTCCGCCCGCCCATCCATTTACCTTTGCGGCGCGAAGCTGCGATCTTGTCGCGTGTCCGCTCCGAGATGATCTCTCGCTCGAACTGGGCGAACGACAGCAGGATGTTGAGCGTCAGTCGCCCCATCGATTGCGTCGTATTGAACTGCTGCGTTACCGAGACGAATGAAACCTTCTTTTGCTCGAAGGTTACCATCATCCGTGCAAAATCCATCAACGATCGGCTCATGCGATCCACCTTGTAGACCACCACGCAGTCTACTTTCCCCGCTTCAATGTCGTCCATCATCCGCTTGAGAGCTGGTCGTTCCATATTGCCGCCGGTGAACCCGCCGTCGTCGTACCGGTCGGACAGGCACACCATGCCCTCCCCCTTCTGGCTGGCGATGTAGGCCTCTGCGCTGTCTCGCTGGGCATCGAGCGTGTTGAACTCCTGCTCGAGCCCTTCCGATGTACTTTTGCGGGTGTAGATCGCACACCGCACGGCCGGCACACTCGTTGACGGCTTCCGCTTACTCATGTCCTAATCCCCACTTTTTTCTTGCGACGGGCCGACGGCAAACCGAAGAAGTTCACCCCGTTCCAGTGTGCCCCGGTCACATGCTGGGCGATGGCCGTCAGCGACCGATACACTTCGCCCTCATACTCGAACCCCCGCGGCAACACCTGAACCACGATGACCCGCCCTTTGTACGCCCGCCTCAGCACCGCCCCCGGCTTGGGAAACGAAGCGGCCCGCCCGTTTTCGAACGCCGCCGTCACCACCGGCCCCGCTCCGGGCACCGGCGCACGCGGGGCTGTCAGCCGGATTTCCGCGTCGTTGGCCAACTCGACCGCCCGCCGCCGAGCCCGCTCGGACAGATCACCCTCCTCCAACGCCTGCATCCGCCAGAGAATCCTCTTGATCAGGTACTGTTTATGGCTCACCCGCGTCGGCTCACCGAACACCTCGGCGTACCGCCGCTTCAGCTGCGGGACCGTCATCTGCCTCAGGGCTTGCATGGTGGTGGCGATGGATTCCTGCATTGGCACTCTCCGGTTCGAGCCTCGTCAACCGAGGGGGTGGGGGATCGGACGATCAAGGCCAACCGGCTCGCCAAGTTCAAGTCCATCGGTCCCTCTTTTTGAGCATGGAGCAACCCCGCCCGAACGCCCTATGTCCTCAACCCTGCGGTGGATACCACTGGCCAGGATCGCCGAGATGTGGTTCAACCGCTCGATCGGCGCAAGATCATCGCGCCCGCCCGACTCGTCGTGGTCGATCGTCATGTGTGCATTCCTGTTGAAAGTGCCGCGTTATGGTCCTTAGATTGGTCCATGTCGTCCTGTGCCGGGGCATCACTTTCATCTACGCAAACGGTTTCGATCGTGGCGGACCCCGATTGAAACCTAGTGTCAACCAGTCGTTTGAAGGGACACAGTGGTATCATTCATTGATTCTGTGAGAAAGCGATATCTGCAAAGCCAATGACTGCTCGAACAAATCCACGACACTTCGACGAAGTAGTCTCGAATGCTATCGAGTTTCTCGATCGATCTGTCGTGGAGATGTTGAAAGGGAATCTCAGGTTCTCTGCCGTATTCTTCTATCAGGCAGTGGAGCTCTTCGTGAAGGCCCGCTTGCTCCATGAACACTGGTCACTCGTCGTATCCGATCCGGGCAAGGCTGACCTCGCTGCCTTTGAGAAGGGTGACTTTCACTCGGTCACACTGAAACAGGCAGCTACTCGGCTGAGATCAATCGCGGGTGACGATATCACGACTGCTCAGCGAGCATTCGAGCCCATACGGAAACGGCGCAACCGCGTCATCCACTTTCATGCCGCCGAGCTTGCCGGCCAACCATCCACCGGCATGATTCCAAGTTCCGAGCAAGGCAGCGAACTATTCGAGAAGACTCCCGATGAAATCATTGAGATCGTCATGGAACAATGTGTTGCTTGGTTCGAACTCCATGCATTGCTAACGCAGCGGTGGAGGCAGTACTTCGACGACTCTCGCGGGAAGATCGAGTGGCTTGACAGCCGGATGCGAGAACTGCGTCCATACCTGACGGCACGATTTGATCGACTTAAGCCGGAAATTGAGAAGCTGAAGGCTCAAGGCAAGAAGATCACTGAATGCTCGGCATGTGGGTTCATGGGCAATCAGGATACGGAGATATTTCCAGGCATGACGAGATCCCGGTGTCTTGTTTGTCGGAGAGAAGATCGAGCTTACCGGTTCCCATGCCCATGCGACGACTGTGAAGGCAAGATTGTCGTATCAGATGGTGGTTGTGGAAACTGCACCGATTGCGAAAAGTACATCTCGATCGACGAGATCATCAGCCGTCTCGAACCCAGCGTACACCCCGGTGATCCCGAGGATCGCTCGCGCGCATTCTGCTCAGATTGCCAGTCCTATGAGGCGATGGGCGGAACTGTTGTGTTTCTCGAGGATGCTGACCGCTACATCTGCTTCAATTGCCTCCAGGACTTCGGTGCCCGTGAGGTGTCGTCGTGCGAGTGGTGCGGCGAACTCGTCACCGGTGAATCTGAGGACTCGTTTCTTATGGGTTGCATGAACTGTGAAGGACGGATGGGACACGGAATCGACGATTAATCATGCTTCGAGTCGGTCCCTGCGAACCCACCCCCGATCGGTACCCCGCGTCTAGCCATTTTCACGACTCTGCGGAGACGAAACTCATCTATCTGTTCAATCCTGAGATGAGGCGGCCAAGAATGGGTCAACGCTCGCGGTCTTTCGCCGGCAGGTCAAACAACCGGTCTTGGTTCGGTTGGATGGTCAGTTCTTGGCGCATAAATGTTGTGTATTCCTCTGTCTGTTCGACAATGCGTTTGCGCATGGTGGGCAACTCTGAGTATGCCACCCGCATGGCCTCCGGATCTCCAAAGAACCCGATCAACCGAAAATTTGCGTTCCATTCAAGGGCCCATGCCCATACTGGCGGTTCATCCGGACCTCGCCGGATCACTACCTTGAAGAACTCATCGGCCGCAATCCCGTAAACGCGATGTTCCCATTCGCAAATCAGATCTTGAAAGCTTCGCATCTGGGAATTCCCCCAGTCCGATTTCGGGACGAGGGCAACTGGACCGAACTGGCCAGGCCAAAAGTGCCCTTGTTTGGCCTCCCTGTCATAGGTGATCAGATAGAAGAAGCCTTGGATGTGAAATCGAGCGAGCGCGAACGCGCGATCGCAGTCAACCTGTGGCGATGAGATTAGCCCGAACTCAACTGAGATGCCGGGCATCAACTCTCCCTTGAGAGCAAAGTCCTCGCGACTGTCAACGACGAGTTTGTTCGTTCGCCGGCTCTTCGAACCTTGGCCCTTTCGCTTCGCGTGCTCCGCCAGCCGTGGATCATCGACGGCGAAACGCCCGACCGCATCTGCCTGCATTGTAAGAGCGGCCAGATCATCTTCAAGACCTGACTTCTTGTTGTTGCACTGCTGGCACGCCCAAGCAATCAGATTCCATTGGTTGTCGAAGTCGACACCTGGCACGAACTTGCGTGCAATCACATGTTCCTTCGTGCGCCGAATCTCCTGACCAAAAGCGGCCCCACAATAGATGCATGTGGCATTTCGAAGCCTCAATGGCTTGTTCGGTGCCGGGTTGCTGGGTGGTGACGCCATCGAACCAACTCTATCGATTGCCAGTCGCTGTTTCAGACCAGCCCGTTGGTGGGCTGATTGAAGATCGGCCTTTGTGTCTTGTTCGAGACGGTCCCGGTCCCGTCCACCCCCGATCGCAACCCCGCGTCAAATCAGCGGTGGCGTCAACCGAGAGTCCTAGAGAGTTTGAGAGGTTCGGCCGAGAGCCCGACCGGAACCTCCGGGGTTCTGGTCGAGCGCCCGATGGGGCCGCCGCAACCGAGAGTCGGCCAGCCAGGCACAACGCTCGTAGAGCCCGGTTTCGTCGGGGTTTACGCGATCGACTCGCGGCCCGCGAATCCACCCCACCCGTCAAGCAAAACCGCCACGGTTTCCCGTGGCGGCTGGAAGCTCCCCGAGTAGGGCTCGAACCTACGACCTAGCGGTTAACAGCCGCTCGCTCTACCAACTGAGCTATCGGGGAATCGGTTTGTCATCCACTCCAGCACGCATGCAGGCTCTATCAGCCATGGACTGGGGTAATGTGGACAGGCCATCTTTAGCCTGACAATGAGATCGGTCAAGCGATCGGCTTGCATGCGACCAACTCTTGCCTACACTTCTTGTCCAAAGCCCGCATCAATGTGCTCAGATAATGCCCTGTGCCTGCGATGCTCAGCCAATCCGTGGAGTCCGGTGATGAAAAGCGATATACACCCCAAGTATTACCCCGAGTGCAAGGTCTTCTACAACGGCGAAGTTGTCATGACCTGTGGGGCTACCGTCCCTGAAATGCATGTTGAAGTCTGGTCAGGCTCTCATCCCTTCTTCACTGGCAAGCAGACCTTTGTCGACTCCGCAGGCCGCGTCGAACGCTTCCAGCGCAAGTTCAAAGGCGATTACTTCAAAAATAAAAAAAATTCATAACCTCTTTCCCTTCCACATCTTCCCCCCTATTTCCATACATTTACCAACCCGAATACACAAGCCAGCTCTTTTCGCTGGCTTTTTTTTAGCCCGACCATGCTAAATCGCTTCATCCGGATGAATAGATGGAGTAAGATCTGCCGAGTTGATATTTGCTCAGTATGATCCGCTCTCAGGAGACTTGACGGATGCCCAGCCAACTGCTTTCCTCGCTGAATGATCGTGTGCTTGTCTTTGACGGTGCCATGGGGACATCGATTCATGCATGGGATCTGGATATTGACAAGGATTACCTGGGCTGTGAGAACTGCACCGACATTCTCGTCAGCACTCGGCCTGATGTTGTTCAGGCCATCCATGAATCTTTCCTCGAAGCGGGCGCAGATGCTGTCGAAACCGATTCGTTTGGCTCAAACCCGCTCGTCCTCGAAGATTTTAATCTTTCAGACCAGGCATTCGATCTGAACAAGGCTGCAGCCCAGATCGCCCGAGCTGCATGCGAAACATACGCAACCGCAGATCACCCCCGATTCGTGATCGGTTCCATGGGACCTGGCACCAAGCTCATCACGCTCAACAATACGACCTGGGATGCCATGCTCGCGTCCTATCGCGTGCAGGCTTCAGGATTGATCGCAGGCGGAGCAGATGCCTTGCTCATTGAAACCTGTCAGGATCTGCTTCAGGTCAAATGTGCCATCAACGCATGCCTTGCAGCCTTGGAAGATGCTGGCAAAGATCCACAAACCATACCCATCATGGTCTCAATCACCATCGAGCAGACCGGCACCATGCTCCTGGGCACCAGCGTGAGTGCAGCCATCTGTGCGCTGAGTTCATACCCGATTGCTTCCCTGGGTTTAAACTGTGCTACTGGGCCTGCAGAAATGCACGACCATCTGCGCCTGCTCAGCACACACTGGGATCGCGCGTTGTCCGTGCTTCCAAATGCTGGGCTTCCTTCTCTGGTCCAAGGCCAGACCGTCTACCCCCTCGGCCCTGAAGCCTTTGCTGAACAGGTCGCTCAGTTCGTCAAAGATTTCAGCATCAACATCGTCGGCGGCTGTTGTGGCACAACCCCAGAGCACATCCGTAATCTGGCTACAAAAATTCATGAACACACACCCACACAACGCAACTTCGCCCCCATTTCCGCATCGTGTAGCTCACTCTATACCCCAACCGAATATCGCCAGGACGCTTCATTCCTAATTGTTGGCGAGCGTTGCAATGCCTCAGGCAGCAGAAAGTTCAAACGCCTGCTCGAGGCTGAGGACATCGATGGCATCGTCTCACTTGCCCGCGAGCAGGTCCGCGAGCATTCTCATGTGCTTGATATTAATGTAGATTATGCGGGGCGAGACAATGCTGCAGACATGAACACTGTCGTCCATCATCTGGTTCGTCAGGTCGATGTGCCTTTGATGCTCGATTCAACGCAGATCCGCACCATCGAAGCTGGCTTGAAAACCGCTGCGGGCAAGTGCATCATCAACTCTGCCAACTTTGAAGATGGCAACGAAAAGTTCGATGAGCTGTGCTCGCTAGCCATGAAGTATGGCGCAGCACTGGTGATCGGGTCCATCGATGAAGACGAAAACGATGCGATGGCGCGCACCCACGATCGAAAAGTCCAGATCGCCCAAAGAGCCTTCAAGCGAGCCACCGAGCATCATGGCTTGTCGCCTGCGGATCTGTTCTTTGATCTGCTCGTTCTGCCCATCTCGACAGGCATGGAAGCTGACCGCCGATCTGCCAGCGAACTTATCAAAGCTGTCAAAACTCTCGCAACTGAGCTGCCGACTTCACAGATCATCTGTGGCCTGTCCAATATCTCATTTGGCTTGTCACCCGCGTCGCGCGTCATTCTCAATACTGTCTTTCTCTCTGAACTTGTCGCTGCGGGATTAACCAGTGCCATTGTTCACTCATCCAAAATCCTGCCTCGCAATCGCATCGCAGATGAACACTGGAACGCCGCTCTGGATCTCATCCACGATCGCAGGCACGAATCCTCCGGCGGCACAGGTCTTCCCCAAGGCATCACCGATCCCTCGTATGATCCGCTCAACGCATTCATTGAACTTTTCAAGGATGTCGCCTCGGCTGATACCTCGTCACAACGAAGTGCTGACCTTCCATTAGAGCAAAAACTTCAAGCCCACATCATCGATGGGGAAAAGCAAGGCTTGCAAGAAACTATCGACCATGCTCTGGAAAAATATCCCCCGCTGGAGATCATCAACGACCACTTGCTGGCGGGCATGAAGATCGTCGGCGAACTCTTCGGCTCAGGTCAAATGCAACTCCCCTTTGTCCTCCAGAGTGCTGAAGTCATGAAGCAGGCTGTCGCATTGCTCGAGCCTCTCATGGAAAAATCCCAGTCCAAAACCCAAGGCTCCATCGTCCTGGCAACCGTCAAAGGCGATGTCCACGACATCGGCAAAAACCTCGTCGACATCATCCTCTCAAACAACGGCTACACCGTCCACAACATCGGCATCAAACAACCCATCGCTGACATCATCAACGCCTGGAAACAAACCAATGCCCAGGCAATCGGTCTCTCGGGTCTGCTCGTCAAAAGCGTCACCGTCATGGAAGACAATCTCCGCGAGTTGAACAACCAGAATATCAATGTCCCCGTCATGCTCGGCGGTGCAGCCCTGAGCAGACACTACTGCGAAGACCACCTCCGCTCAATCTACAACGGCCAGTGCTACTACGGCAAAGATGCCTTTGAAGGCCTGCGCCTCATGAAACACATCACCTCAGGCCAAACCGATGTCATCCACGATGAAATCACCCAGCGTCTGGCCAAACGAAAAAACGCCCAGCAAGTTATTGACAACGCCAAATCCAAAAAGGATGCCACCAGCACCCCCACCACCGCCACGCTGACCAATCAAAGCACCATTGCTCCCGTGAGTGGGGTTCCTACGCCACCGTTCTGGGGCTCGCGTGTGGTTCAGGATATTGATCTGGCTTCGATCTATCCATTCATTAATGAAGTCGCACTTTTCCGTGGTCAATGGCAGTTCCGCAAGGGAGCCATGAGCGACGAGCAGTATCAAGAGCAACTCCAAAGCACGGTCCGGCCTCTGTTTGATCAACTCAAACAACGCTGCATCAAGGAGCACATCCTTACGCCCAGCGTGGTCTATGGCTATTTCCCCTGCCAGAGTGATGGCAACGACCTGATCGTCTATGACCCCGATCAACAGAATCTGGAAGTTCAACGCTTCTCGTTCCCAAGACAATCCAAAGGTAAAAACCTTTGCATCAGCGACTTCTTCCACAGCGTGCAATCAGGCACCATGGATGTCCTCGCCCTCCACTGCGTTACCGTGGGCCAGAAAGTCTCACAGATCGCAAAGACGCTCTTTGAGTCTGATCAATACGCTGACTATCTCTACATGCATGGCATCGGTGTCGAATGTGCTGAAGCACTCGCCGAGTTCTGGCATAAACACATCCGCACCGAACTGAACATTGCTGACGATGACCACAGCGAGATCCGAAAGCTCTTCACCCAGAACTACCAAGGCAGCCGATACAGCTTTGGTTACCCCGCCTGCCCAAACATGGCCGACCAGGAAAAACTCTTCGCGTTGCTTGAACCCCAGCGCATCGGCTGTAATCTCACCGAAAACTGGCAGATCGACCCGGAGCAGTCCACCAGTGCCATCATCGTCCACCATCCCCAAGCCAAATACTTCAGCATTTAGATTGCGTGTTTATGAGTTTCTCGATTTCAGCCTGGCTGTAAAGTTTCCATGCACCGCCACATTCTGGGCAGACAAAACAGCCATCCTCTTCACGATGTAGCCCGCTCAGGTCATACCCGCAGCAGATACACCGCTTTGATTCATGCATAAGATAGTCAAGTCGAAAACTGTCAACTGTACGCACACTCAGTCGGTAAAAACCCCATGCTGACCCTAGACCAACAATCAACGATAAACTAATCACAGCCAGCATGTCTGATGGGCCTATGTACTTTATCCCCTCTAAATAAATCCACCCTCCAAATCCAGAACCAAGTAGCACTGCATAAAACACACGCACTCCCAGCCCCTTCTTGGTTCCATACAACTCCAATCGCATCAACTCAACGGAATCAGCATTCTTGCTCATTCGATCCAGATCACTTGTCCAGTTCGGAGGCGGAACAACACGAATCTTGTTCCGTGAGTCAGTCACTCGCCGACGAAATGGATTCATGGCTTCATCTCGTTTCAATCAACCCGATTCGATGACTGCTCTCTACTTTGATTCATTTCCCCAAGGTCTGGCCTCTGAGCAGCATAATAAATACTGGGCCGCCGATCAATGCTGTCAGCACCCCAATGGGCACACGACCATGCCCGGGCCAGATCGACGCCACCAATCCCACAGCGGCATCCGCGCCCACCAGCATGATCCCGCCTGCCATCGCAGCACCCACGATCAGCCAGCGATGCGCAGGTCCTGCTGTCATCCGCACCGCATGGGGACACACCAACCCGACAAAGCCGATCGGCCCTGCCAGCGTCACCGCTGATGCGCTCAAAACCCCCGCCAGCCCCAGCTGAACCCCTCGCATGAGCGAAACACGCACACCCACGCTCCTGGCTTCATCTTCATCCATCGCCATCGCATCAAGCGTCGGCCCAAGCCATACCCCGATTCCCATCGCCCCCAAGAGCACCACGCCTGAAACCATCAACATCGCAAGGCTTGTCTCATCTGAAATCATCCCCATGAACAACCACGCTGCTGACAGACCGCGATCCGGCATCTGTAAACGCACAAGCGTCGTCCCCGCGCCCAGCATGATCGAAAGAATCACACCCACCAGCACCAGATTGATCGGGTCCACCATGCCTCGGCGCTGACTTAACATATACACCAGCCCCAGCGCCGCAAACGAACCCACCAGCGCTGCAACAGGATCGCGTACCCCCAGCGCCCCACCCAGCCCAAGCCCAGCACCAGCCCCAATCACCATGCTCAGCGTCACGGCAAGCTCCGCCCCCGCTGACACACCCAGTAAATCCGGAGCCGCCAGCGGGTTGCGAAGCAGACTCTGCAACATCACACCCGCAATCGCAAGCGATGCGCCCACGATCAAACCCGACACAATGCGGCCACCGCGCAACGATCGGATCTCATCGCTCTCCGGCGCTTCAAAGATCGCCACACCCTGTGATGCTTCAAAGGCACTCCTCGTGCGCACATGCCAGCGCAGCCCGCAGGTTCCCACAAGAACCAATGCCAGCAATCCCAGCACAATCAGTACGCGACGAGTCATCCACTGAGGGTACGCAGCTCATCTGAAGCTGGCGGCTCACCCCCACCCCCCTTGCCTCCAAATCTCACATGAAACTCATGGACCCATGAATACAAAATCGGCACAACAAACAATGTCAACAACGCAACCGACATGCCTCCAAAGGATGGAATCGCCATCGGCACCATGACATCAGACCCTCTACCAGTCGATGTCAACACCGGCAAAAGCGCCAGGATCGTTGTTGCCGAGGTCATCAAAGCAGCACGAATTCTGAGCTTTGCACCCACCAGCACCGCTTCTCGCACGCCCTCAACGGTTGTTGGCTTGAGTTCATCCATAGACTGGTCAATGCGCGTCGCCATCACCACGCCGTTGTCTGTTGCAATCCCAAACAACGCAAGAAACCCAACCCACACCGCCACACTCAGATTGTAAGGCCGAATCGCAAACAGCTCTCGCAAATCCACACCAAACATGGATACATCAAGAAACCAGTCCTGCCCATAAAGCCACAGCATCAAAAATCCGCCCCCCCAAGCTGCAAAAACACCGCTGAACACAATCATCGTAGTTGAAAATCGTTTAAACTGCAGCTGAAGAATCAGGAAGATCACACCGAGTGCCAGCGGCAACACCACACTCATCCGTTTGGCAGCTCGAACCTGATTCTCATAGGAGCCCGAGAATACATAACTCACACCCGCTGGAACCACAAGATCACCCGCTTTAATCAGGCGATCAAGGTGCTCGCGAACATCACGAACCACATCAACTTCAGCATGCCCGGGCATGGTGTCAAACAATACATACGACACCAGGAAAGTGTCTTCGCTCTTGATCACCTGAGGGCCACGGCGATATTGAATATCACTAAGCTCGCTCAGTGGAACCTGCGCACCTGATGGCGTGGGAACAAGAATCTTGCCCAGCGTCTCCAGATCATCACGAAGCTCTCGCATGTAACGAACCCGTACCGGATATCGATCCCGGCCTTCAACCGTCATCGTCAAAGGCCGACCACCGATCGCCACTTCGATCACTTCCTGAACATCCATCACCGAAATGCCATACCGCGCAATCTTCTCCCGGTCGATCTTGAACTCCATGTAAGGCTTGCCCACGATGCGATCTGCAAACACAGCTTCCGGTGGCACCGAAGGCACCTGCTTTAGCGCCTTCTCCAACTCCAGCCCAAACGCCTCAATCGTTTCCAGATCAGGCCCATACACCTTCATGCCAATCGGCGCACGAAACCCCGTCTGCAGCATCACAATTCTGGTTTGAATAGGCTGAAGCTTGGGCGCAGAGGTCGTCCCTGGAATCTCCGCAGCTTCCACAATCTCCCGCCAGATATCATCAGGAGTCTCAATGTGATCTCGCCACTGACGAAACGGCTTGCCGCTTTCATCCTCAATCAGATCACCATTATCATCACGCACAAACTGCCCATCTTCTTCAACTTCAAACGCAAGTCGATGGCCACTCTTGTCTGTAATGTATTCACTCTTGTATTCAATGATCGTCTCGACCATGGAAATCGGTGCCGGGTCCAGCGGACTCTCAGCCCTGCCAATTTTGCCCACCGCATATTCAACTTCCGGGATCGACTCAATCGCCAGATCCAGAATTGATATCACATCCAGAGCCTCACCAATCGAAGCGTGAGGCATCGTCGTCGGCATATACAAAAACTCACCCTCATCAAGCGCAGGCATAAACTCGCTGCCTAATCCGGGAAACGCATGGGTCAGCTTGACAACCTGAGCATCTTTGCGAATCGATTCTGGCAGCCATCCAAATGTACGCTCAAACCCGAGCCATGCTGTAACACCCAGCACCACCACCAGCATCGCCGGAGACAACATCACCAACTTGTGCTTGAGCCCCCACCTCAACATCCCCGGGTAAAGCAGCTGGAACACATACATCAATCCAAGAAGCCCGCCAACCAGCACCACCACAAACATCGAATTGCCCAACACGCCCGCTTCCGAGCCTATGGGCTCCCAAGACTTGGCCAGCACGATCAAAACGATCAGCAGCGCCACCGCACTGGTCAGCAAGTGGCAAATCTTTTCCACAACTTTCCCAAGCCAGGGTTGCACCAGGTAGTACAGCCCGAATGCTGCCAGAACCACACCAACGATCCATTGCACCTTGATTGCAATCAGCACGCCGACGATCATCAGCACGATTGAAAAGATGCCCTTGACAAACCCGGATCTGATCTTGAATGTGTATAGCACATGGGCTGCAGGCGGAATGAGTGTCAGTGCAATTATAATTGATGCCAAAAGTGCAAACGACTTGGTGTACGCCAATGGGCGAAACAACTTGCCCTCTGCTGCTTCCATGGTAAACACAGGCAAAAAGCTTACAATCGTTGTCGCCACAGCTGTCAGAACCGCGCTTCCAACTTCACAACTGGCGCGATGCACCACCTCCAAGGCCGATTCGCCCGGCGCCGCCTGTTCCAACCTGCGCAATATGTTCTCGCTGAGCACAATCCCCATATCCACAATTGTGCCCACCGCAATTGCAATCCCCGAGAGCGCAACGATGTTGGCATCAACATGAAAAAACTTCATCCCAATAAATGTGCCCAGCACAGCAATCGGAAGCATCGCACCAATGAGTAAACTCGACCGAAGGTGCATCAACATGATCACTACGACGATGATCGTCACAATGATCTGCTGAGAGATCGCTGAATCCAGCGTACCCAGCGTTTCATTTATCAACTTCGTCCGGTCATAAAACGGCACAATCGTAACACGGCTCTCGGTCCCGTCCGCCAGCACCTTGCTGGGAAGCCCCATGCTGATCTTGCTTATCTGCTCCTTGAGCCTCTGAATCACCGCCATGGGATTATCGCCATACCGCACGACCACAACACCGCCCACAGCCTCTATGCCACCCTTGTCAAGCGCTCCACGCCGAAGCGCCGGCCCAAATGAAACCGTTGCAATGTCTTTGATGAGAATGGGAATATTGTTATGCACAGCGACCGCGGTCTTCTCCAGATCCTCAATACTGGTCAAATACCCCAGCCCGCGGACAATATACTCCACGCTATTAACATCGACCGTGCGCGCACCCACATCCTTGTTGGAGCTGCGAACCGCCTTGATGACCTGCGAAAGACTCACCCCTGCTGCCCGCATCGCATCAGGATCAACATCCACCTGATACTCGCGCACAAATCCACCAATCCCAGCGACCTCTGATACACCCTCCACCGCTGCCAACTGGTAACTTACAATAAAATCCTGGATCGATCGAAGTTCCTGCAGATCCCACCCACCCGTGGAATTACCCTCTACATCACGCCCTTCAAGCGTGTACCAGTACACCTGCCCTAGCGCCGTTGCGTCAGGACCCAGCGTCGGCGCAACCTCATTTGGAAGCGTCCCCGCAGGCAGGCTGTTGAGCTTCTCAAGAATGCGTGTCCGGGACCAGTAAAACTCGACATCATCGTTAAAAATTACATAGATCGAGCTGATCCCGAAAATCGAATAACTCCGCACTTCCTTCACGCCAGGCACACCCAGAAGCGCCACCGTCAACGGATAGCTGATCTGGTCATCAATGTCCTGCGGGCTACGCCCCGGCCATCGCGTGAAGACCACCTGCTGGTTTTCACCAATATCGGGAATCGCGTCCACAGCCACAGGATTCCTAGGCAAACCCATCAGACTCCAGTCAAACGGCGCCACCATCACCCCCCACGCCATCACTCCCAGCGTTGCCATCAACACCACCAGCTTCTGCTCGAGACAGAATCTGATCAGACTCGGTATCAACCCGCGAAACTCGGCCGGTGCTTGTTGGTCACTCATCAGAAGCTCCCTTCCCAGCATTGGCCGATTTCAGCTCCTGACGAATCTCACCACAGCGAGGCATCTCGCTCCCCATGTAAGGATTCGAGATTTCTTTTTGACGCTGAATCCAGTCCGCACCTTCAAAATCAAACGCCATCGGACAATGCGCGACATACCAGGTATCACCATCGCCCCTTCCAAACTTCTTCGTCAGATCCAGCATCGCATCGGACATTCCGCGGAATCGAACCCGGGCATCTTCGATATCCTCAGTTTGCTGCTCTTTGAGCAGCTTCATCGCATTGTGCCAGAGACCCATCGACGGATTATCAAGCCCCGCCATCTTGACCGCTCCCACAGCCTCATCCATGGTCACAGTCAACTCCTGATACTTTGCCAGATCGTCTGCAGCCAGCGCCTCTTGAATGCCCAAGTAAGTCTCATAGACATCGCTGAGCCTTGAAGCAAAATCCACGCCAGTGTCCTTCTCGGCAACCCTGGCACTTTTACCTCCCATGTTGCCATGGTCATGCCCGCCACCACTACCGCCGCCCTGAGGCATCATCATGCTGGGCTTGGCAAGAATTTGCATGGCACTGTCAATCTTGAACGCACCGTTGGTAACAACTTTTTCGCCTTCTTCAAGCCCTTGCACCACAATGTAAAAATCACCCGCCCGTACACCCAGCATCACTTCCCTTCCCTCAAACACTGGCTGACCATCTTCTTCGAGCTTCACATACACCACCGCTCGACGCCCCGTCTTCAACACCGCGCTGCGGGGGACCACCAAAGGCTTTGCCCCTTCATCAACAACATTGCTCTCAAACAATACATCCGCCTGAACCAGATTCATGCCACACACCCGGCACTCACCTGCCTCCTCATACACTTCCTCAGGATGCATCAAACACACCCACTTGTTTGCAAGATCCATGTCCCCCACAACGCCTTGCTCAGTGACCCGCGCATACACAACCGTTGAGGCAAACATCCCAGGCTTGAGCAAACCCTCAGCATTGTCCACCGCCACTCGTACATTCGCAGCCCGTGTCATCGAATCAACCAATGGCTCAATAAACGAAATCCGCCCATGAAACACCCTGCCCGGCTGAGCATGAACCGTAAACTCAACATCCTGACCCCACCGAAGCAGCGGCAAGTCTGACTCATACGCTTCAAGCTCTAGCCAGAGCCTTGACAAATCCGCCACCGTAACAATCTCATCCCCCGTCTTGACATAATCACCCTCACGAACCGCGCGCTCCGTCACCACGCCTTTCATGGGACTGAAAACCGTGAAAGTATCCGGCAGCTTCCCGTCAGATTCAACCTGCACAATCTGCTCAGGCGTGATCCCCAAAAGCCTTAGCCTCTCACGCGCTGCATCAAGAGTCTGCACCGTCGTAGATCGAATCAAATCACTGGCAGACGGGTTCAACTCCACCGCCTGCTTGGCCTGACGCAACTCTTCAAATGCTGCCAGAAGCTCAGGGCTGTAGATCTCAGCGATGTGATCTCCCCTCTGGATCGGGATCCCCACATAATCAACATAAAGCCTGTCAAGCCGCCCGGGAAAATACGCATTGATCCGTGCCACTCGCGTCTGGTCATAGCTCACCGTGCCATAGAGCCGCACCTCAGCCGTCGGCACAAATCGACTCACAACCGTTGTCTCCACTTCAGCAAGCCGAATTGCATTTTCGCCGAGACGAAGCTTTCGTTCATCCTGCGAACCCGTCGATGCTGAATCCTTTACCGGAATCAGATCCATGAAACAGATCGGACACTTGCCGTTGGGGTCCGTCATCCGAATCTGCGGATGCATTGAGCAAGTATAAAACTGCTGCTTCTCTACCACAGCCCCCTCAGTATCCCCCCCTTGCACCACAACTTTGCCCCCGCCACCCAACCCATGCCCCACACGAATGCCGACAAAGAGGGCCAGCAGGATAAACGCCATTGCGATTGCAACTGAAAGCCGCTTCCACATCCACAGACCCCATTTTTTAATCCTGCTTTGTAATTGACTCATTGTTGATTCCCTTCCTGCTCAGCTTCGTCATTTGTCTCTGTTGTAGTCTGCTCGCCCAGCCTCACACCTGTCAGCCGCTCCAGCTGAGCCAAGGCAACCGCACGATCTGTCCTCGCACGCACCAGTGCCAACTCAAACGACAAGAGCGTCTGCTCGGTATCAAGCAGATCAAAAAAGTCTGATTCCCCACCTCGATACGCTGCAAACGATGCTTCCAAAGATTCCCTCGCCTTGGGCAGCAGCGTGCCTGAATAAAGACCCACGCGCCGTATCCCATCTTCATGTTTAAACAACGCAACTTTGAGTTGCTCGTCAAGTCGATTGGCTCGCTCTGTTCGATCATGCACAATCGCAAGCCTTCTGGCCATCGACTCTCGAACCTTCGCGTCGTACTTCTTTCGATCCCAAGGCACATTCATCGACAAAGAAAGCAAAACCGGATCATCGCCACTCTCTGCAATCGTCGAGTCCATCGCTTCATCAGTGATAATCGTGGTCAAACCCATCGTCACATCCGGGTAGCCGTCCTTCCGGGCAACCTCCGTCTGCGCACGCGCACTATCAACTTGCTCAGCAAGCTTGCGCAGCTCTGGATTGTGCTTCTTCGCCTCCTCGCTCAACGCCTGAATCGTTCCCACATACCGCTGTTCGCTCAGCCTCGGCATGATCACAGGTGTCCACACCGGACGATTTAGCGCCCGATTCACCCGCGCCGCTGCTGGCCCTTCAAGATCCATGAGCTGTGCCAGGCGATCCTCAAGCTTGCCAAGCTCAACTTGCACCCGAATCAGATCAGGATGCTTCGCAGCCGACACGCGATACCGTGCCCGTACCACCCCTTCAAACTGTTTCAGCAACTCAAGATTATCGCTTGTCAGAGCCTGCGCCTCCTGCACATACGCCAGCTCATAAATCGCCATCGTCACCCGCTCGTAAAGTTCAAGCCGAACCGCCTGATAGTGTTCCCACGCAGCATTGGCCCGGAACGCTGCTGCATCTTCACGATCCTTGAGCTTGCCAAACCAGGGAAATCGTTGCGCGATCCCAACTCGGCCTTGCTGAGGCCCGGTCCGCGTCTCCACTTCATTCACAAATATACCAAAGGTCACCTTTGGATCAGGCAGCGCCCCCACCTGCACCACCCGCTCAGCCTCTGCAAGCCAGCGCTGAAACGCTGCTTCAAGTCCCGGGTTGTTGATCGCTGCATAATGCAGGTAGTCATCCACCGATGCTGACTCATCAAGCACCAGCAACCCCAGCGACTCACTCACCCCACCCACCCCACCCTCGTCTTCGCCCATCCGATACACCGAGCGCGGCCAGTCACCCTCCCCGCCCAACCTCGGCACCCCTTCGCTGCCCGTATACATCCGTGCCGTTCCATCAAACGGCCCTCGACAGCCCCAAAGCACCACACCACTCAACAACAACCCACTACCAATCAGCACTCGACGATTCGTCAAAAACATGACATCGCTCCTGGTTCTTAATATCAACAAGCAAACCTGCAGGCGCACGCAAACCCCAACACGCATCCACCCCCCTCAAGGTCAGCGCGCAGAGTATCTCTTTGTTTTGCTTGCTATGTCAACCAGGTGCCTAGAAAAGCACGCCTGCGCACATGCGCCACCGCGAGCACACATTGATTCCCCCAAACCCCTCGCTCAGCCCCACACTCATTGTCTTGTATCAGCACAACACGATCATGGCCGCCCAGAACCGCCATGATATTCCGCACCGAACCAGGCATCGGCAACACAGGTGCTCGAGGCACACCAGGCCCAGGCACAATCTCACATGTGCAGGACTCTGGCTCATTGCCGCATTCATGCACCACCACGACTTCACTGTCGCAGCAAGTCATGACCTGCTCAACCTCGCAGCAAGAACCCCCAATACCTGCCCTCACCCCACCCTCGCCCGCACCAGACACAACGCCCAGCACCGACATGGGCTGAATCAGAAACATCAGGATGAGCATCAATCGCAAAGTCATCAGTCTTATTCTCGGCCAAGTTCAACACTCAGTCAACACACCATCCCATCTCTTTTATTCCCTAACTTCCCTCACACCACATCTTTTCTCAGATCTTCCTGTTCCCTAACTTATGCCAACTACTATTGAGATCAGCTTCACATTATCCTGCCCATCGCGTCGTCAAAGATTCTCTTTACACGAGCAGAACCCTTTTATAGGTCCACAGTTTTTCAGATGATGGCCTCTGGAATACAAAATACTCCTGTCTACAATGACTCCCCCTATTTATCTGACAAACCAAAAACATTTAACAGGACACCTTGATATGTACACAAAGCTCTTGACTGCATCATTGCTCGCCACCTGCTCCCTCAGCCTTGCCGGATGTGGCAAGGAAGATCCCGCAGCCCAGGCTGCAGCACGAGGTGGAATCCAGTTCCGCACCATCTGCGCTACTTGCCACGGCCTGGCAGGCACCGGCTTGCCAAACCTCGGTAAAGACCTCACCATCAGTGAGTTTGTCAAAACCAAGTCCGATGAAGATCTCCTCGCCTTCATTATCCAAGGCCGACTCCCCGTTGGAGACACCGCTGCCATGCCTCCAAGAGGTGGCGTCCCCACTCTCACCGATGATCAGATCAAAGACATTGTCACCTTCGTGCGCAGCATCCAGAAATAACACGCTGCACGATCTACTTGTTTTTTCCAAGTATTTATAAAAACGCCCAGGCTACTCCTTTTGCCTGGGCGTATTTTCTAACTCAAATATCAGCCTGACACAAGCTCAGAACTTGTACAACACCTGGAAGTAAAACCAGTCCATATCTGCGTTCGTGCCTGATTCCTTGAGGAAATCACCCGCAAAGAAATGGCTGTAGCCACCAACAACTGACATATGCTGATCAACCTTGTACGCCACCGTTATATCCAGCTCCTGGCCGACCTCAGATTCATTACTCAGTGCACCTGCACGAACCACACCCCCGCCCGCGTGGTACATTGCATCATCAGTATCTGCTCGCCAGAAGAAATGTCCATCAGCCTTAACTTTAATTTTCTTGTGAGGCTTGAATGAAATACCTGTTGACAAATCTACACTGTTCTGCCGACCCACAAAATCCATATACCCGTAGTATGCATGACCCAGCGGGAATAACTGGTTGAATGTTCCGACATCTCCATCGCCAGCTTTGTCATCACCACTGGCGTAGTCAAACCCGACATAAAGACGGGGTTTCCAGTCAGGGTCCGTAAAGGTATACCCCACCTGGCTGGCAAAGGCAAAAGCACTGATATCCGCACTCCCTACTTCACCAAACTGATATGCCCCTTCCAGATCAAAATCGAAATTTGATTCTGCAATCTTGCCCCCGAAGCGTGCTCCGATCGTATGGCGATCTTCCTCGCCAGCACTCCCGTTGAACGCTCCCATTCTTTTATCAAGCCCCAACCAGTACAAATCCAGATCATAAGGTTTATCCTTGGGACCAACCTTACCCGCTGCATACACGCCATAAAAATTCGGCCCAGGCCTCCAGTCATTAAACTGATGCTTCTGCACCGCAGCATACCGACTGGCAAAGCCATCGATGCGCCAACGATCAAAACGCAAAATCAACTTCGCAGCATCCCATGTCCGCTTGGTGTTGGCCCAGGGCAATGGACTCACCAGCCGCTGCTTTCCAAAGCTCAACTCCTGGCGGCCAAGACGCGCCGTCAGTGTCATATCATCCTTAATGTCAAAGGTGTATTCAGCAAAGCCATTTTGCAGATCAAGCGTGTCCTCATCCAACCCACGCTTACCGCCAGGTAAATCACGATCGCTGGATAGAGCACTCTTGCCCTCGAAGTAGAATCTCAACCGATCACCAAAGTGAAAATCACTATAAATCAATAGTCTTGCAAGCGCAAACGAATCATCCCGGCTTGGTGCATCGGAAAAACCAAAGTTCTCCCATGCTTCGCCACGAAAACGCATCTCGCCGCCAAACCCCACCCAGTATGACCCGTCATCGTTAAGATCCACATGCTTGATCGGATCCCAGTAATCATCCCCAGCCGATCCATCAAAGTTCGACCAGTTTTCTTCATACCTGAGAAGCTTGTACTTGGGTCTGACATTGTCATCCCCCACAGGCAGTGCGTGGGCGACACTGGATGAAAACAGAACCGCCACGGCTGTAGACACCATCAGACAAGTGCCGGCAAAATGCCCCCTTGATCTTTCTGATAGTACACAATGCTGTGTATCAATGGTCTGTTTTTCTATGCGTGACATCACTTGCTCCAATCTTCTTTTGATGCTCGTGGATCTCCGCCGGAACAACCGATTTCACCCACGAATCTGCTTCCTGATTTCTCACATACTGACTCAACAGAACTCACACCACTCTCTTCTTCCCTCTCAAATATCCATACAAACAGCACCAAGTCCATGCTGAACACCTGTTCGTTCAGCAAAGCCCGTATATAAATACACCCAGAATGTCTTTCTCTCACGCAGCAATACACATCACCGCGCCTGTTTTATCTATAACATACTCTTATATATCGGATACATCCGGTATGCTGTCTGCAAGTTCACACAAAGCTTGGTAATAATTTTCTCGTTCAAGCCCCAAAAGAGAGGCCCCATAAAACTCACACTCTTCCTCAGAAACAATCTCTCCATAATTGACACATGGAATGTAATATGGAATGATCAATGGCCATGCATCAGGCTGAGTCTCAAACCAGGGATGAATAAACAAACAGAATCCTTCTGCAGGTGTATCACCCAGAGGCATCAACCACGCAAACTCTCCAGACTCCAGAGGCTCAGCATCAAAACGAACACCCGTCGGATATCGCACTGCCTCGCGATCATCCAGCAATTTGATGATCGCCTCAGCGTCGATATACATGCCGCGATCCAGCCTTGCAGCAGCAGCCTTTGCGATCACATGATCTCGCAATGCCAACTTGCCATCTTGTTCTGTAAGCTTTCTTTCCACAACCTTGCCTTCCATGGCGATCTACCCGACCCAGAATCAGCCTGAGCCGGGCTCCAACCTCCATAGAAAAGATTACTTCCCTTTGTAACGATTCTTGAACTCACTGGCAGCCTTCTTGCGAGCCGCAGCCTCTGCTGGGTCCATCTTTCCGACAAACCACTTGTGATCATCAGAGTTCAACACTTCATGCAGCAGTGACTCGAGCTTCTCGGCAGCCTCGATCTGAGCAGACTCGCCCGATTCACGCCCTTTCTCAATCAACTCTTCCAGCTCTGGAACAAACTCTGTATAAAATGTCTGGGCAATCTCATATGTTCCATGCCAGTGCGTGTAATCCGGAGCCATCATCGCAGCACCATGACGCGCACGCCGCCCCTCGTGATGCCACAACTCAAACCAGACCCAGTCGATCTTGTTGCCAAATGCTACCTGCTTGCGCAACGGCTTGGCTGCTGCCATCAAAGCCTTGCCCGGAGCAGCAAACTTCGTATTGTAAAGCTCAATCAAAGCATCGTACTGAACATAGAAGTTGTCAACCCACTGCTCCTCGTGGCAGTTAAGACACACATCACGCATGTTCTCACGCCGAACCTGCCAAGGCACATCCGCACCCGGCAGCCCCATCTTCGCATCTGATACCTCAGGCCTGATCGACATGACAGGCCGATTGTTCCAGCTGATACGCATCCCTACATCATGCGTCACATCCTGCTGAGGCGTGGCTGACATATGGCAAGTCGCGCAAGTCGGTGCTGCCCAGTAATCTTCACCAACAACCCACTTGGGGCTATCAAGATTCATCTTGTCGATCTTTGAGAAAAAGTTAATACCATGCTTGGATTCCTCATAAATCTCCTTCTGAGGATGATCAGGTCCAAGGTGGCACTTACCGCAGGTATCAGGATGACGCGCCTGCGCAACCGAAAAATCATGCCTTGTATGACACGCGTTGCACGAGCCTTCTGTCCCGTCAGGATTAATCCGACCAATCCCGCTGTTGGGATATGTCGCTGGGTCCAGCTTCCCACCAGCAAGTACCTTCACCTGTGATCCATGGCACTGCCAGCAGCCATTAACCGCTGCCGCTGACACGCCACCAGGAAAGCCCATGGTCTTCATACCTTTGTTGCCTTCGACCACTTCCGCCAGCACATTGTCCAGCGATCCAAGAATGCGACCCGCCTTGGAATGGTGCGAACCTGCAAACTCTTCAACTTCCTTGGAGTGACAACGCGCACAATCACCAGGTGTCACAAGAATTGCAATCGTCTGGCCATAATGTTTAAATGCATCAGGCTCATCACGCTGTGCAGTATGGCATTCAAAACAACCAACATTGGCTCGAAAGTGTTTGGAATCACCCCATTGCTGGTAAATTCCTCGAGATGACTTCTTGTGACAGTCAATGCACTCTTTCGTTGCATCACTGATCTCTCTAAGACCAATCGCCTGCCCCAGTGCCGCTGGTGCCAACAAAGACATCACAACTCCGCACATCATCACAACAGCATGCCTACGCATCATATTTTCCTTTCGTCTCACTGGGCTGCGGTGCTACACGCTTGGCAGAGCCCAGGGGATATACCGTATCTATCGCAATTTCCCCCATCAGCACAGGAACCGTTATCCGCACGAATATCGTGTAGATCAACAAACCAAAAGCCCATATTCCCAGGCTGATAAGAATCTCATTCATCGTCGGGACATATTCAACAATCTCACCCAGAGGCGTAGGTATAAATGCCGGCACAATCAAACCCATCCCCTTCTCAATCCAGATGCCAATAATCAACGCCACGCAAGCAATGTTCAAAAACATCAACCGGCGATTCAATGGCGTAAACAGCACCGCCAATGCCAATACATTCAACCCCACCGCTGTCCAGATCCAAGGCACCAGCGCGTGATACCCCTTCAACCCAAAGAACAAATATTGCGCCGATACCACATGCGAAGATTGTGTGTAAAACTCCGTAAACACTTCAGAGATCAGCAAAAACATGTTGATGCTCAAAGCAACCGTCACAATCGATTTCAGCGTATTGATCGCCTTGTCAGGCACCGGATAAGGCGTTGCCCACCGCAAGACCTGTAGCGTCAATATGATCAACGCAGGTCCCGCAGCAAACGCTGATGCAATAAACCGCGGTGCAATCACCGCCGAGTTCCAGAACGGCCGACCACCCAAGCCTGAATACAAAAACGCTGTCACTGTATGAATACTCAGCGCCCAGACAATTGCTACAAACACAAATGGAATGTAAAACCACTTGGCCGGTGTCCGCCTGCAATATGCACAATAGATCAGATACCCGCAAATATGCATGTTCAGCAACAGATACCCGTTCAACACCAGCACATCCCATGTCAGCATTGATATGGGAAAGTTAAACCGCAAAAACAAATGCACGAACCGATCCGGGCGACCCATGTCCACCGTCACAAACAAAAGGCACATGACGATCGCTGCCACCGCCAGAAGTTCACCAAATATCACCAGGTCGTGCAACTCTTCGTTCTTGTAGATATACACCGGTATCACCAGCATGACCGCCGCTGCCGCCACGCCCACCAGATAGGTGAAGTTTGCAATATACAATCCCCATGACACCTGATCCGTCATGCCAGTCGTCGCCAGGCCATGCACAAACTGCTTGGCATATGCGTTCAGCCCCAGCAAAGCCACCGCAGTAAGCAGGAACATCCATGTGTAATAACGCCAGTCGCCGTGAAAACTCAACCTGAAGCACCGGAATAGAAATCGGCCGTACTCTTTCATCCCTGGCCCCCTTTGGCCTCGTCAGAGTACCCGGAGATAGGATCTCGCTCGTCGTAGTAATAAAAGAACCTTGGAAGCGTACCAACCTGCTCCTTCAACACAAACACCCGCTTGGTTCGTAAAATCTGCGAAACCTCGCTATTGGGATCAAGCACATTGCCAAACTTCCTCGAACCCGTCGGGCAAATCTCCAGACACGCTGGCATTTTCCCCTGTCGTGTCCGATGCAAACAAAAATGACACTTCTCCATCACCCCCTGAGACCGAGGCCGATTCGATAAATAACTCATGTTCGGATTGAGCTTGTCCTTGGGAATCTTCGGCGTAGTAAAGTTGAATCGCCTGGCCCAATAAGGACACGCCGCCTCGCAATAGCGACACCCAATACACCAGTCGTAATCAATCACCACAATCCCGTCAGGCTCAGACCAGGTCGCCTCCACCGGGCACACCTTTACACATGGCGGATTAGCACACTGATGACACTGCACCGGCATGTAATAATGATCTTCATCCGGAACCGTCGCCCGCTCATAATGATGATCGCCATGCTCAACATCCGTTGTCCCCCGAGGCATCTCGATCACTCGTATGTATTGAATCTCCGGGTCACGACTCTGATTGTTCTCTGCAACACACGCATGCACACACTTGCGGCAACCAATGCACCTGCTCAAGTTCAATGCATATACAAACTCCACCCCGTCCATCGGTTTTATGTCTCGAATCTCAGGCCGAACCTCATACCTCGCCTCAACCTGCTCACGGATCCGATCAAGCGCCGCCTCCATCTCCTGCGCATCCATCTCCTTGTAGTGCTTCTGCAAGAATCCCGCGACTGACATCTCACTCGCATCAAAATCTCGAAGTGGACTTAACGCCGCCGCAACCGCAGCAAGACCACCCGCAGTACCAACCCCACGCCTCAAGAAACTTCGCCGCGTCAGCCCGGGTCTTGTTTCACAAACCGGGTCTCCATGACCCTCATAGATCCGATGAGACATCAGTGCGATCCTCCAGACTCAGCCTTGTGCCCTTTATTCTCCTGCCAGTATCGCAGTGGATTCCTGTTTGACTCTCCCCCATGCTCATTGAGCCGTTCACCCATCCGCAATGTGTGAGGCCCGGGCAATGGGATTATCCCCTCATACGCCGGCGAATGTGGATCGTGACATTCCGTACAACCTAACCGACGAACCTCCCCTAAATTCGCATCCCAATAACCCAGCGTCTTGCCATGCGTACCACGCTGCCAATCTCTAAGCACCGGCCCATGACACTCGCCACAAAGCCTGGCAACCTCAGTAAACGAAACCAGCTCCCCACCCTTGAGCTCTAGCTTCTCACGGTTCTCCCGGCTATGACACCCATAGCAACTGCCATCAACCCCATGCTTAATCTGCACATCCATATGCTGACGCAATGGCTTTGAACCGTCCCACAATGACTCAAACAACTGATGACACGAAATACACCGCTGCTCGATCCCGCCAATCTCCGTCATGGGCGGATCCTTCAGCGACTCGCGCAATGGACCTGCCACTAAAGCTGTAGCACTCACCGAAGGCGATTCTGCTGAAGGCACATCGCCGCTGGACAGCCCAAACACCATCCCCAACGCCAAAAGTACAAACCCCGGGCCCACCAGCCAGCCAAAAATCTTGACCCTCTCCTCTGCCTCTATACCTGAACCACGCCCCCCAGCCGCATCCTTACCCCGCTCTTGTTCAACCCGTCCCGATTCGTGTTCCACAACTCGCCTCTTTACGGAAAAATATGTCCAGATATACTTATTAAGGTCGGATTATAGCCCCCCTCAACATTATTGACAATCTGCTCCACTTTTATTTTTTTGCTTTTACCCTTATTGGACGCTACACAACATCGAACCATGCCATCTGTTGCAGCTCCACCTCACATCAAATACATCATACAAAAAGACAGCCCCCCGCGTTCGAAAACACGGGGGGCTGGGTTTTGTATGAATGATCCCTCAGCCCAGATGAGCTTCAGGTTTCAACTTCAGGATTATGGGCAACCAGCTGCGAACTGACCGACGAACGCGAAGAAGTCGAGCACATCGACAACGCCGTCGCCGTTGTTGTCCGGGCACGGTGTGGTGGCCACGCCACCAGCGAACGCACCGACGAACGCGAAGAAGTCAAGCACATCGACAACGCCGTCACCATTGCAGTCTGCTGGACAGACAGGTGCACCACCGGGTGAGAACAGTTCCATGCCCCAGGAGGCGTACGGGGTGAACAAGGGGTCGGTCACGGGAATGCCCGGGATCCAGCCACCAAAGAAGAATGAGCCCTGCATTGTCAGGTTGTCATGCAAGGGACCGCCATTGGCAGGACCTGCACGGAACCAGTCAAACACATCCTCAACACCATAAGATGTTGAAGTCAAAGCACCACCGGTGGGGAAGCCGAGGCCTTCAGGACCGGTCTCACCGGGAAGGATGAGGAACGGGCCGGTTGTACCCAGAGCCTGAACCTGATTCTGCTCAAAGCCATAGGAGAAACCAAAGTCATGGGTTCCGCCCAGATCTTCGTCAGCACCGTCAAGGGTGAACACCAGGCTGGTGCCAGCCAGGTCGACCGTCAGAATCCAGCCAGCAAAGTTGCCGGGGGGAAGCAGGGGGTCGCCGCCGGGGATGTCGAGAATCTGAATAGCCTGAGCAACCGTAAAGGTAGTATCGCTAAAGCCGGATTCATCGTCGTACCAGGCATTGATGATGCTGAAACCGACCACGGGGTCGGTGATGCTCACGCCGCCACCGATCACGCCCGTGGCGTAAGAAACGCGGTAGCAGTCAACCACTGAGGCTGTTGCGGGGGCTGTCAGGTGACGGCCGATATCGCCCCAGTCCAGAGCTTCTGAACCAACGCGGGGACCAGGCGTGCCATCGGGGAACGCATTGGTGGCATTATCCATGCCCCAGAAGAAGTTACCATTGTTGGTGTTGTCCATGTTGTTCCACACCGTGTTGCTCAGGGCGCGGTCAACTTGACCTGTGGTAACGATACGCTCGCCGGTACGCATGTTGATGTACATGTGACCAACGGAACCGACCTTGGCAAGGCCAGTTGCAAGCTGAGGCTCTGCAGCCATTGCGCCGACTGCAATAGTCGAACCGGCGGCCAGAGCGAGGACCATACTGGTGCTCTTCATATTAAAAACTCCTCATGAAAACTAAAAACCACTTTGAACACTTTGAAACTTTCCCCTACACCGGGGACTGCAACAGGTAAACTAAAACGACGCAGATGAGGCACTCAAACTTGCCAGCCCCGCATCACGAAATCCAACACCCAGCAATCAACTCAACACAATCACCCAAGCCTTACACTCTGGCAAGAACCGATGACCTTGCTTCGCTGATGCTTCTCCCTCTTCAACGATATCGTTGAAACAAATCTCACCTCAGAAACCCAATCGCTCCTGGCTCGCCCCGTCCCTTTGCACTTCCATGCACTTCAGAAACAAGGCTTCACGCCGCGATACAGACCTCCACTTACTGCAATATACCCGATTCTCCATCTCATGCAAGGGGTATTGGTGGCAATTTTCTCAAAAAGACCATATTTCTGGTGTTCGCGTACCCTGGGCCCACACCAAGATCCCGCATGCGACTGTATCTTATGGGACTAAAGTGGGTTAGATAAATCTACTGGCATACGCGTAAAATCACATTAAACGCAAAAATGTGAAAATAGACAAGCTGTTGCGCAACATTGGCCAATTTAAACCCGCTTCAACCACCATTTTCTTCCCTCTGACCCCTGATCTTCCCCATTTTTACATCAGCCCGAACCTGTAAAGTTTTCAACCCGCAGCTTATCCCGCCTCAGGCAGCTGACCCGTTCGCATCATCTCCACAAACACATCAAACACATACCCCGCATCGTGAGGCCCGGGCGACGCCTCAGGATGGTGCTGAACCGAAAAAATCACTCGCTCTCGATCACAAAACCCCGCCACCGTCCCGTCATTCAAGTTCACATGCGTCACACACCCGCCCATCGCCTCTACTGACGCTGCCTCCACCGCAAACCCGTGATTCTGACTCGTCACCTCCACACGCCCCGTCAATACACTCGAAACTGGCTGATTCACACCCCGATGTCCAAACCCCAGCTTATAGGTCCGCCCCCCAAGCGCCAGACACAACAACTGATGCCCAAGACAAATCCCCAGCGTCGGAATCACCCCTCCCCCCCCTCCTTGCCCCCATTCCCCCCCACTCCCTCCCCTGACCAATACATCGCGAAGCGTCTGAATCGTCTGCTGAACCGCTGCAGGATCACCTGGGCCATTGGAAATAAACAGCCCATCCGCCTCGCCATTTTCAAATACCTCTCGAATCCAGCTCGCAGGCGTATCAAACCCGATCACACGAACTTCACACCCCCGCTGCACCAGATGCCTGAATATGGCCTGCTTGGCGCCACAATCCAACGCCAGCACACGAAACTTCCGCTCTGAATCACCCACCCCTTCATTTATCCCCTGAAATCCTGCAATATTTGGTGCCCAGTCGCCCAGTGATTGCTCCCATCGCCGTTCAGATTGATCTGCAACATCACCCACCAGATTCCGCCCCTCCATCCCCGCTGCCTGCCTGGCACGCACAACTAATTCCCGATAACTGATCGACGCATCATCACTGATCACGCCTGTCATCACCCCCTGTGTGCGCAGGTGCCTTGTCAACGCCCGAGTATCCACCCCCGTGATCCCCAGCACCCCCGCCTCAGCCAGATACGCACTCAGATCACCCATCGCCCGCGGGTTTGAGTGCAATTGTGCCAGCTCCCGCACAATCAGCCCCGAAATCTGCACACATCCCGACTCAACATCGCGTTCATTAACCCCCGTATTGCCAATCAATGGGCAGGTCATCACCAGAATCTGCCCCCGATATGACGGATCTGTCATCGATTCCTGATAGCCTGTCATCGCGGTATTGAATACCACCTCCGCCTCGCAGCAAATGCCTTGATCGCAGGCACCAAATGCAATGCCTTGCACAATCGTGCCATCAGCAAGTGCCAATCGTCCAGCTCGATTCGTTTGTTGTGATTCACCCATCGGATACAGTCTACGCACCCATGTCGAGCCTCTTTGAACCAGACAACCAACATTCAAAGCCAAATCAGGCTCACAACCTCTATCTCCGCGTCGCTGTCGAACGAGCCATCGACAAAGGCGATGCTGGCCAGGGGCTTTTTTACGCTTCAAAAGACCCCGCCATCAGCATCGGTCAACGCGTCCGCGTGCCTCTGGGCCGATCTTCAAAGCCCGTCTGGGGCATCGTCGTTCAGGTTGGCCAGCGCGAGATTCTGGGCACCCTTTCGCCAAACAGGGTCAAAAACATTCTCGATGCTGCAGATGCCTGCCTCTCATTGGATCTCATCGATCTCGCCACATGGATCAGCCGGTACTACTGCTGCCCCCTGGGCATGGTCATGGCCACCATGTTGCCCGCAGCTGTCAAACAAAAAACAGGCTCCAAAACCAGAACCGTCGTCAGTCTGCCACCACCACCCACCCACCCGCACACCACCACACCTTCTGACGATATTCCTCCACCAAAGCTTCCCCGCGCCACCGCACAGGCCTGGGAAAAAATCCAGAGCCTTGCACCTGATCAACTCCCCATGGAGCCTCGCGCTCTGGCTCAGCTTCTGGAACTCAAAAACGCTGCTCCCATCAATCGACTTGTCGCTCTGGGTCTGCTCGAAAAACAAACACAAAGCATCATCCATGCGCCGCCTCCCATCTGGGAATCGCTCAGCGTGCGCCCCAGCGATGAATCCCTTCAGCCCCACCTCACACCCACAGCTGATCAAGCCAGAATCATCACAGGCATTGCACAAACCCTCAACTCTTTTCACATCCATCTCATCCAGGGCATCACCGGCTCAGGCAAAACTCTCGTCTACATCCAGCTCATCGAACAAATCCTCCAAAACAAGCAGAGTGCCATCGTTCTTGTGCCTGAAATTGCGCTGACGCCTCAAACTGCTGAGCGATTCCTCAGCCGTTTTGCAAACCAGGGCGTCGCGGTGCTCCATTCCGGCCTGACCGCATCACAAAGACACCGCCAATGGGCTCGTTGTGCCTCAGGCGAAGCCTCAGTCGTCATCGGTGCCCGCTCAGCGATCTTTGCACCCATGCATAATCTGGGACTGATTGTGGTTGATGAAGAGCACGACACTTCCTACAAGCAGGATCAGTCGCCGCGCTACAACGCGAAAGATGTCGCAATCAAACGCGCCCAGATCGCGTCATGTCCTGTTGTACTTGGTTCAGCCACACCGAGTCTTGAAAGCTGGGCCAATACCCAGCAGCATTCAGCGCGATGGTCGTTGTGGTCACTCAACAAGCGAATCGGAAACGCCCGCTTGCCCGTGGTTCGTGTTGTCGATCTGCTTCAGGAAAAGAAACTTGCACAACAGCAGCGCAAACCCGTCGGGCTGTTGGGTCCGACGCTCGAAAACGCCTTGAAACTGACGCTCAAAGAGCAAAGTCAGGCCATATTGCTGCTGAATCGCAGAGGCTTTGCAAACTGCATCGTCTGTTCCAGTCCAAACTGTGACTGGTCGCTGGTTTGTGACCACTGCGATGCCAACATGGTCCTGCACACGCAGCGATCTCTCCGAACCGGAGGCTTCGTTCGCTGCCATCATTGCCTGGCAGAACGACTCATCCCCAAAACCTGTCCCCAGTGCAGCTGCCGCGTCATCACGCTGGGCATGGGCACCCAGCGCGTTGAATCTGAACTTGAACCCGTGCTCAAAGAACTTGGCATGGACCCGGCACAAGCGATGAAACGGGTCGATTCAGACACCATGCGCAGCGCACGGGATTACTTTTCGATTCTCTCAGCCTTTTCCAAAGGCGAGATCCGCCTTCTTGTCGGCACCCAGATGCTCGCCAAGGGGCTTGATTATCCCAATATCCGTCTGGTTGGCGTAATCAGTGCAGATACCGCGCTGGGATTGCCGGATTTTCGCGCTCAGGAACGCACATTTCAGCTTGTCAGCCAAGTCGCTGGACGCTGTGGCCGAGGCGACAAGCCGGGGCTGGTCATTGTTCAGTCTTTCAATCCCGATGAGCCAGCCATTCAGCTCGCTGCCAGGCACGATTTTGTTGCCTTTGCCCAGCGTGAACTGGCCATTCGCAAGAGTTGCCATCTGCCACCGATCAGCAGAATGGCCCGCGTGGTCTGTCGGGACAAGAGCTTTGATGTTGCTCAGGCAAATGCGGAACGCATCGCTGAGGCATTGCGTCAGAATGCTTCAGCTGATATCCGCATCGAAGGACCGATGCCTGCAACCCTCGCCCGCGTGGCAGACCATCACCGCAGCGAGGTGCTGATCATCGCGCCTGATGCCTCTCGTTTGCAGCAGATATTGGCCCAGACCCGTCAGCAGGGTTTTTTGATCTCGGATGCACACACGGCTGTGGATGTTGATCCTGTTTCACTCATGTAGACATGCAGCCGTCTTGAATCGTGCAAAAACATGTAAAAAAACTGGAGTATTCTGCAAGATTCTGTCGCCGGGCGATGACTCTGCGACACGCTACACTGAATCAATATGATCATCTATCTCAATGAACAGTTCATGCCTGCCGAGCACGCTCGGATCAGCCCCTTTGATCGAGGTTTTATCTTCGGCGACGGGCTATACGAAGGCTTGCGTTCCTTTGCAGGCTCGATTCTGGCTCTTGACGATCACATCCAGCGATTGGCTGAGGGGCTTGAAAAGGTTGGGATTGACTGGGATGCAAAACAGGCTGGGGAAATCTGCCGGGAACTGATCAGCGTCAACAACCTGCCAAATGCATTTATTTACTTTCAAGTTTCCCGAGGCACACCTGGCCCGGATGAACCCGTGCGCCAACGCGTCGCAGGCCCAGGCACCAAGCCAACCATCTTTGCATTTTGCACACCAACGCCCAGCCTTTGTGAATGCCAGACACCCGGAGTCATTACAGCCAGTGTGCAGGAGGATCTGCGCTGGTCACTAGGAACAGTGAAATCCACCTCGCTCATGGGCAATGTCATGGCGGCGATCCATGCAGAAGATGCTGGTGTGCAGGATGTGCTGCTGGTTCGCCGGGGGCTGGTCGCAGAAGCGTCAGCTGCCAATGTCGTTGTGGTGTTGACCGACGGGCAGGGGCACAGGCAGATTGTCACGCCGAGCCTTGAGAGTGTGCCGATCCTGGCCGGTGTGACCCGAAAGCTGATCTTGCAGCATCACACTGAGATCATCGAACGAACCGTGCGCGTCGAGGAGCTGGCTACAGCGAGTGAAATCATTGAAGTTGGCACGCTGGCTATGGTTTCGTCAATTGTCAGGCTCGATGGACGAGTGATCGGTGATGGCACGCCCGGCCCTGTCGCTCAGGAACTTTTAGACACATTGCACACGCACATACAAAGTGCTCAACACGCCCAAAGCCATGCGGTTCTCTAATGGACAACGCATCACGGTCATGGGGCTGGGCCGATTCGGAGGCGGCCTGGGCATCACACGATTCCTTGCTAAACAAGGTACCTCGGTTCTTGTCACTGACTTGAACGCTGCTGAGGCACTCAGTGAACCCGTCAAGCAGATCCAGGATCTGATCGACAACGGATCAGTTGTGCTAAGGCTTGGTAAACATCAGGTTAGTGACTTTGTAGAATGCGACGGTGTGATTGCCAACCCTGCGGTGCCCAGGCCTTGGGAAAACCAGTATCTCAATGCAGCTCGCCAGGCGGGGGTTGATATTACAACCGAGATTGCAGTGCTGATTGATGCACTTCCCGGGTCAGCAAGCGTGGTGGGTGTGACGGGTTCTGCAGGGAAAAGCACAATCTGCGCCATGATCGCCCATGCGCTTGAAAAGAATGGGCAAAGGGTGCATCTGGGAGGCAACATCGGAGGCTCACTGCTCGAGAAACTTGCAAAGATCAGGTGTGAGGATGTGGTGGTGCTGGAGATATCCAGTGCGATGCTGTATTGGCTGAACAACTTTGCACCCAAAGTGGCGATCGTCACGAGTTTGTTTGAAAACCATCTGGACTGGCATGGCTCACAGGCTCATTACCAGGCATGCAAAGAAAAGATCCTCGAACACCAGAACGCAGACAGTTTTGCAATACTTGGGCCAGATGTTGCACACTGGCCATTGAATACGGGTGCCAAACGCATCAGCATTGATCAAAATAATCTGAAACATGCTCCATTGCGTGTACCCGGTGATCATAATCAGCTCAATGCAGCACTGGCTGCGTCTGCATGTGAAGCGTTGGGGCTTAATCGTGAAAATGCCCTCGAAAATATTGGTGATTTTGAAGGCCTGCCGCACCGGCTGGCGTATGTATGCGAGCGAGATGGCGTAAAGTATTACAACGATTCAAAATCAACCACGCCCAACGCAACGACGCTGGCTATTGATGCACTCAGACCAACAACTCAGGGCACCATCCATGTCATCGTCGGCGGCTACGACAAGGGAGTAGACCTTTCCAGCATCTGCAAGGCTGCTGGCAAGCATGTGAAGCTGTATGCCATTGGCGATACACAACAAGCGATTGTTAAACAATCCGAGGGGGCTGATGGGTGTGGTACGCTGAAGGTTGCAGCAGAGCATGCAAGGGCAGCAGCAAAGGCTCGGGATGTGGTGCTTCTCAGTCCGGGGTGTGCATCATGGGATCAGTTTAAAAACTACGAACTGCGAGGCGAACGCTTTATTGAACTGGTCAGCCAGGAGGGTGATGCATGAACAAGCAACAAAACGCTGGTCTGGTGCGATTCTTGTTTCAGTTAGTGCTGGTGCTTGTTGCTTGTGTGATATTCGCTGGTTGTCAAAAGCAGGTTTCTGAAGAATCTGGTCATAAACAGATGCTGCAGCCTCAGAATGAGCAAGTTGATACAACTGGAAACTTGCAAGACCAGTCCTCTGCGATCCATGACAGTGGGGAAAAGGGAAAAGCAGGTCAAGACAAAGACCGCTCCCTCACGGTCGCGGCTCGTAATGAAGATGCTGGGGGTGGGGGGCTGGTCAGGGTTTTTGAGGATGTATGGATTGATCGGGATCGAGGCATTGTCGAGTTTGCGGGGGTCGTGCCTGTGGATGTGCATAATCCGCTGGCGCCTCATGTTTTTCTGGAGGTTCTTGTTTGTGCGCCGGATACGCGCGAGCATGAAACACTGGTCATGACACGGGCAAATCCTTCGCAAATTCATGCTGCGATTTTGATGCTGGGGCTCAAGGCGGGGGTACCGGGGCGGTTTTACTTTGATGAGAATGATGAACTCAAAGCGGTGCCTGCATCGGGTGACGGGCTTGATGTTTTTGTAGCCTATGAGGATTCAGAGGGGCAACAAATCCAGATGCCGATCAGCCAGTGGATTACGCATGTTGACCGGGAGGATGGGCAAGGGCAGATTGAAGATGCCCGGTGGGTCTTTGCGGGTTCGCGGTTTGTTGAGCGGGGGGGAGTGGAGTTTTATGATGCTGATGGTGCGGGGACGATTGTGGGGCTGCACACCTTTGGCAATGAAGTGGTGGCGTTTGGTCAGCCCATGAATCCTGAAGCGTCAATTGAAGAACCAGTGTGGATTGCCAATACAAAGACGGTGCCTCGCATGGGAACAGTTGTGCGAGTTCAGCTGAGAGCTATTCGGTGAGCTTGAGCTTGAATACCAATGCTTCGCCCTCGCTATTGATGATACTGACTGGGACAGATTGACCTTCAAGAAGATCCGCCTGTGCCAGGAGAGTAAAGGCATTCTGGGCGGTGTTGACGGGGTGATCGTCAATCCGGACGATTCGCTGACCGGGCCTGAAGCCTGCCTTCCAGGCAGAACTCCAGCGGAAGGTGTTGATGAGCACATTGCCTTCGCTGGTTTCTCCGATCTGCACGCCGAAGCGCATGAGCGATTGTTCGATGAGCAGAGGTCTTGGAAACTCTCCGAGTGTGACCTGCATATCCATGAACTGACCATCACGCCAAATGCGGAGGGGAATATTCTCGCCTGGGGAGGCCGGGCCTACGACAGAACGGAGAACTTCGACGCTTTGCAGGGGTTGGCCTGCGATGCTGGAGATTACATCTCCGGGTTTGAGTCCTGCTTTGTCTGCGGGGCCGTTGTCGGTGACGGTGTTGACTTCGAGTCCAACGCCAAGAAAGCCTGAATCATCTTCGATGGATGCAGCGCGAGAGCTGTAGGTGATGCCAAGGAAGCCTCGAGAAACTCTGCCTTTGGAGATGATCTGTTTGACGACGGATTCGATGGTGGCAAGGGGGATGGCAAAGCCGATGCCTGCGGACTGGCCTTCGTTTGAGCCTTGATTGTCACGGCCTGTGGCAATGGCGACACTCATGGCAATGACCTGGCTTTGGACATTGACGATGGGGCCTCCGGAGTTGCCGGGGTTGACAGCAGCATCGGTCTGGATGAAGTTGGTAAACCCAGCGTTGCCAATCGCGGTGGCGGGATCGCGGCCCAGGCCTGAGATAATCCCTTCGGACATGGAGAACTTGAACCCAAAGGGTGAGCCAAAGGCGAAGACGCGTTCGCCTTGCCTGGGTGTGAGACCCGTCGCGCGAGAGGCTGGGAAGAGCCCCTGAATATCGGAAACTTTCAGGACCGCGATGTCGGTAAAGTTGTCAATGCCAACGACGGAGGCTTTGGAGATTCTGCCATCAGCGAACTGGATATTGATTCGCTTGGCGCCGCGAACAACATGGGCGTTGGTAATAAGGTGACCCTGATTGTCGTAGACCCAGCCAGCGCCAGTGCCCACGCGAAAGCCGTTGCCTGCACTAATTTCAATATGCACGACCGAGGGGCGGACAGAGGTTGCGATGGCCTGCACAGCCTGGTTGATGCGCAACAGGATGTCATCTTCCTGGATAGTCTGCCTGGCCAAAAGGATTTGGGCTGAGGTTTGGGCGTAGCTGGCGCGTCTGACCATGGCAGGGACAGCAACCAGAACAGCGAGCACCATGGCCATGACGACCATTGCGGGTCCATACGATACAAATCGTCGCATACCAGCCTCCTGCGGGTGGTGGGAGGGAAGCCTCCGGGTGTATTCAATGGGGTTCAGCGTTGGCGCGTTTCACCCAGGTTGTCGCGCAAGCACTGATTTATCGGTTTTACTGCAAAGCCGATCCCATTGTTCACCTCATTGATTATTAAAACCGGGTGATTGCCTGATCAGTTGGATTGATCGTGCTGATCGAGTATCCGTTCAAAATCCTGTTGTTGTTCCGGTGTCATGGGATACAACTCCTGGGTGGCGGTTTTTGATCCCACGCGCGAGACCCACTGGTTGGCCGCACGGGCCAGTTCCGGGCCAAGGCTTGCCAGAGGTTGGGCGAATCTTGGTGGCTGGTCGGTCATGCCCACGAGATCCTGAAGAACAAGAATCTGCCCATGACAGGCATCCCCGGCGCCGATGCCGATCAAAGGCACGCTGGTGTTCTGGATGATCTTCTGCGTGACAATTGAGGGGACCGCTTCAACGAGCAACATGACAGCGCCTGCTTTTTCAAGAGCGATCGCATCTTTGATGATCTGGGCAGCCTGTTGGGCATGTCGGCCGGCCGAGGTGTAGCCTCCCGAGAGAGCTGCCTGCTGAGGCTTGGATCCGACATGGCCACAGATGGGAACGCCCGCTCGTGTGAGACGATCGACCAGCGGTGCCAGGGTTTCATCCGCTTCAAGTTTGACGATGTCAGCTTTGCCTTGGGTCATGAACCGACCGGCGTTGATCATGGCCTGGGCGGGATCCGCCTGATAGCTCATGAAAGGCATGTCAGCCATAACCATCGTACTCGGAGCACCGCGTTTGACCGCAGCGGTGAGAGCGATGGCGATGTCCAGAGGCATGTCGATGGTGCGTTCATACCCCAGAATGACCTCAGCTGCGGTATCACCCACGAGCAGAAGGTGAACCCCTGCTCTTTCAAGCCAGCGGGCGGTGGTGGCGTCGTATGCAGTCAGACATGCAAAGGGTTTATCAGCCGACACCATCTTGCGGATGGTGCGGATGGTGATGGGCGCTTGCTTGCGAGCAGGCGTGAGGGGTGGTATCTGGATCGGCACTTGTGTCTGAATGTTTCGGCCGAGCGTGCTGGTCGATGCAGTTGTATCCACAAGAAAAGTATAGGAGGGCGGGCTTGAAGCGACGAATCAATCTGCTGGATAAGCTCTTGGCATGAAAAGATCAGCAATCATGGTCGTATGCCTGGCTTTGGGTTTCTGTCAGCAGTCGCTGGCTCAGCAGACTCAGGTGTGGGTAAAGGGGCTCAAAAAACCAGTTTCGATGGTCCAGGACCCTACGCACAAGAGTCGGTTTTATGTTGTTGAGCAAGTGGGGCGAATACGGGTGATTGAGGACAACAAGCTCCTTGATAAGCCGGCGTTTGTGGCTGACAAGTCAAACTTTACTTCCAAGAACTGGGAGCAGGGGCTTCTGGGTATGGCACTGGACCCGAACTTTTCTGAGAATCACTTTGTGTATCTGAACTACACGGGGACCGGAGGCACGACGCATGTATCAAGGTTTACTATTACCACGCCTTATGAGATTGAGAACGACTCAGAGCAGGTGCTTTTGACGGTGGATCAGCCTTATGGCAACCATGACGGGGGGCATCTGGAGATTGGACCTGATGGCATGCTTTACATCGGGCTGGGCGATGGTGGTGCAGCAAACGACCCGCATTCCCATGGGCAAAATACAAATACTCTGCTGGCTACCATTTTACGAATAGACATCAGCAGCACGCCTGACCAGGGGCTTGCATATGCCATTCCAGAGGACAACCCGTTTGCTGGTCAACAAGGCAAGCGAGGCGAAATCTGGGCGTATGGCTTGCGTAATCCGTGGAAGTTCAACTTCGATTCCAGGGGACGCATGTGGATCGGCGATGTAGGGCAGAATCGTTTTGAAGAAATCGATCTGATCGAGGCTGACAGCAAGGGGGGCCAGAACTTTGGCTGGAACATCATGGAAGCCAAAGAGCGATTCAAACTATCCAAGTTTGAGGGAAAAGTGCCTGCGAATCTGGTGGAGCCTGTGTGGGCATATCGGCAATCTCGCATGACAGGAGGGGGATCGGTCACCGGGGGGTATTTTTATGAAGGGTCCAAAATCCCATCACTTGAGAATCGGTACATCTTTGCGGATTTCATGATGGGGTCGATCTGGTCGTTCAAGCTTAAAAACGGCAAGGCTGACGATGTGGTTGAACACACGCGAGAACTCGGAGCGGGGTTTGGGGATTCGGGGACTCAGTTGGCAATATCAAGCTTTGCGCGAGATCAAGAGGGTGAGCTTTACATCCTTGATCACAAGACGGGTCGTGTGTTGAAGATTGTGCCTTAGGCATGAGTGCAGTTCCTGTCCTGTCTGACGACAGCATCGGGTTCAGAACTCGGATCGTAGCGATCGTGTGGATGCGATCTTCGAGTTCTCAGCACTAGCCAATCGCTCCCTCACGGTCGCGGCTCGTTAAATGCCATCAATTAAAAAAGCTCGGCTGGAAACGGGTTCCAACCGAGTATCTTTTTAGTTCAGGTTGTTTGATCGATCAGGCGACTTCGCGGTTGAGGCTGATGGGGCCTGCGCTGGAGCAGCAGCCACTCACCTGAGAAGTAGGGGCAAAGCCATAGTTGGGCACGAAGCCGAAGGGGGATGCCTGCCATGGGGTGAAACCAAAGACTGAGGCGAAGGGGGATGCGAACTGTGCGCCAGAGAAGTCCGAAGAGTGCATGCCATGAGCCGAGTTGGTGCTGGGAACACTGGTGGGAGTACCAGTCGTGGTGCTGGTGGGATTAGAGACGGTGTTGCCATTTACGCTGGTGTTGCCAGCTGTCGAAAAGGGAACGCCACCAAAGCCAGTGAAGTTGCCACCGGTGAAAGGACCAAAGCCATTCCAGGGGGTAGAGCTGAAGCCTGAGAAGCTGTTGGGGTTGAATGAGCCAAAGCCATTCCATGGGGTGGAGCTGAAGCCTGAGAAGTTGCTGGGGCTGAATGAGCCAAAGCCGTTCCAGGGGGTGGAGTTGTGACCTGAGAAGTTGCTGGGGCTGAATGAGCCAAAGCCGTTCCAGGGGGTGGAGTTGTGACCGGAGAAGTTGCTGGGGCTGTATGAGCCAAAGCCGTTCCAGGGGGTGGAGTTGTGACCGGAGAAGTTGCTGGGGCTGAATGAGTCAAAGCCATTCCACGGGGTGGAGCTAAAGCCTGAGAAGTTGCTGGGGCTAAATGAGCCAAAGCCGTTCCAAGGCGAGTTATTGAAGTTGTTCCAGGGTGTGTAGCCATATCCGAAGGGTGATGTAAATGTACCTGAGTTTGTGAATGTGGTCATGATCTTGATTCCTTTTTGTGAGAAAATGGGGTCAGAGTGCGTCATGTTGGCGCAGGACAGTTTTTGGGCATAATTGCCCGTGTTTGTTTCTTTGAGTTGTGTTTGAGCCTTGGGATTGGGCTTGGGCTTGGTTTGTGTCTAGCAGGAACGCATCAGACGAGACAATCGTGCTGATGTGCGTGGTGTATCGGCCCTGTTTTGAGCTGACTTTGGACACAGACATTAAGATCAGGGATATTTATATAGTGAGCTGAGATCCGCTGAAGATCGACGCAGGGCTTTGGTTGGCCGATGAGAGATATGGGCGATGGAACTATTATTCGGGGTCGGAGTCTGAACAGGTACAGGGTTTGGTGAACGATGAGCAAGGAATCGGCCATAACCCGAACATGCAATGGGTCCAAAACACACTTTTCGCGGGCTTGCTCAGGTGTTATTCAGTACAATACCAAACAAGAACCGATGGCAGCGACACGGATGAATAAGTGCAGGCAACCCGGACGATGGGTAGATTGGGCCTGCCGAGTCAGGATAATCATGGGTGAGCATGGGTGAGTCGATCGAAAGATCCCCTGATTGGCACGGGTCATGCAAAAACGAAATGGAGACCATGGACATGAAGTATTTGACAGGTTCCACAGCCAGACTGATATCAGCGTGTGCCTTGGCTGCAACGCTGACACTGAGCCCGCTTTCTTCAGTGACACCCATGGCCAATACATCCGCTTCGGCGCAGATGGAGCAGGATTATGCTGCGATGCGAAGGACGCTGGGGCTTTTGACGCGGCGACTTGATGTTGAGTTCACCGAGCAGCGTCTTGAAGACATCATGACCTTTCTGACCGAGTATTCCGGCGCAGAGATCATTCCGCTCTGGATCGACGAGCGGACCGGAATCGGGATGGACAAGGACGAGCAGATTACGCTGAAGGTTCGCAACAAGCCGGTGCTCACTGTGATCGAGATGGTTCTTGCCAAAGCAAAGTCTGATTTTGGCGATCCCACAGCCAATACTTGGCAGCTGACCCCCTGGGGTGAGCTTGAGGTTGGCCCCAAGGAAAGGCTCAATCGCCGAACTCGCCTGGAGATTTACGACATCAGCGATCTCCTGTTTGAAATTCCGACATACGACGAAGTGCCGGATATTGATCTGCAGTCTGTTCTTCAGTCAAACCAGGGCGGTGGCGGCGGCGGCCGAAGCCCGTTCCGCAACGATCAGCAAAATAACGAAAACGAAACGCTGAACCGGCAAGATAAAGCCCAGGAAATCATCGATCTGCTCACCACACTCGTCGAGCCTGAGCAGTGGGAAGACAATGGTGGCGATGCAGCTTCAATACGCTATTTCCAAGGCAGCATCATCGTCAAAGCACCTGATTACATCCACCGGAACATCAATGGCTATCCCTTCTGGCCATCGCGACTCCAGAACGCCCGCACCGTCAAAGGCAGGCGTTATGTCTCGCTCAACATGGACACAGGTATCAGCAAACTCGATGGCTTTGGCAAACAGCCTGTCACCGCAGTTGTCGGCGGCAAGCCCGTTCGCAGTGATCGACCCGGTGGCGGCGGCTGAACACACTGACCTGCCAAGTCAATATGGATTGAACAAGGTCTGCTCATGCAAAGCGATGCCAAAACTGTCAATGCATATCTAGAAGAGTTGCCAGTTGATCGACGAGAAGCAATCCAGACGCTCAGGCAGATCGTCCTGGATAATCTCGACGAGCGGGTGGTTGAAACGATGGCTTCTGGCATGATCGGTTATTGCGTGCCTCACAGTGTGTACCCCGCGGGATATCACTGCAATCCAAAGCAGCCATTGCCTTTTATGAACATTGCCTCGCAGAAAAACCACATGGCATTGTACATGTTCTGTCTCTATACAGACGCAGATGATCTCGCCTGGTTTGAAAAGGCATGGGCCAAAACGGGCAAGAAGCTGGATATGGGCAAATCCTGCTTGCGGTTCAAGAAGCTGGATGATCTGGCGCTGAATGTCATCGGCCAGATGGTCAAAAAAATGACTGTCGACAAGTTCATCAATTCGTATGAATCAGCATTGAATGCACCAAGACCAACCCGTAAAAAAACTGCGTCGAAGAAAATTACAAAGAAACCCACCCGCTGATGACCAGATGATCATCGCGCGGGTGGGCTATCAGCCTGAGTAATACGGTTTTTAGTCGATTCGTCTGGGGGTTGCAGATGCCACAAGCCTGATGGTGCGAGGCACAATATCGCCATTGATTTCGATAGCTGCAGCATCAGGGCTTGACTCGATGGTCAGGTCGATGGTAGCGCGGCGGAGTCTTGGTCCCCGGTCATATTCCAGAGTAAAGACGGCATCAATGATGCCTTTCATGAGTGGCCTTTCCTCAGTAGAGTTGATGCTGCCATCTTCTATGGTTGTGAGAATGTACCAGAGTTCGTATGGCGAAGTGGACCCGGTTGGCGCATCTCTTCGTTCGATGCGTGTGATTTGCTGGAGGTCGTTGGCTTCGTCATTGAGTGAGACAAACTCAACATAATCAGACTGAAGCGGGTTTTCGTTGGCATCAAGCACATCCATCGGGTAAGGCCCAAACTCATCGCCAGTGCGGATCAGTGCAAGCATGCGGTGCATGACGACGCGTGAAACCACATGGGTGGAAGCTGACTCGCTGGTGTACCGATAGCTGTCAAATGATGCATCAAGCGCGGCCATTGCTGCGGTAAGCAACGACACACTCAGTGCCATCGCGATGAGCAGTTCCATAAGCGTAAAGCCATGTCTGCGTGATCGGGCTGGGGTGCGGTTCATGGTCGACCCTCCTTGTATGTGTGAGCAAGATGCTTTGCGCGAACGGGGAGCATCAGCCCATCGGGCAGGGGAATATCCGGGTCATAAGTGATCGAGATGCGCCCAAAGCCATGGAAAGGCACGACCACTGCGCCAGCATCGAGTTGTTCCTGGGTGGGTGTTTCGTCGGGCTCCAGATCCGCCAGGCCATCGCCATCAAGATCCCACCCCACGATGACCTGGCCATCCACGATGGGCAGATCGTATGGGTTGAGCGATTCCTGATCGCCATCATCGGGACCGAAGTATCCGAGTGAGACATTGTAAAGAGCGGGATTTCCGATGGGGTTGCCCATGTGGTCTTCGAGCGAATCTTCGCCAATGACCGGGTCATAGGTGAGCAGGAGCGTGCCGTTGATCGAGAAGTTTCCTCGCACATCGACGATACCTGCGATCACGACGCCGTGAAGCCTGATGTCCTGCTCATTGGGGCTGTTGAACGAGCCGACATCAACCGAATAGTTAGGCAGCATCATGGAGCTTTTTGCGATCTCCTGCAGATCCTCAGGATCAGGATTCAACGCGACACTGTTTGGTTCGTCGGGATGCTCAGTAAGGAAACGCGTCTTGCCTGTGAACTGCATTTTGTTTCGCACATGGGTATACAGATCCGGTTTGTCGCTGACGATCGATCCAACAAACAGGCAGTCGTGGAAGCGCAGGTTGTTGGAAAAGAGTTTGGAATCAGTGATGCGTTTGCCAGCGATGATCAACGGCTCGGGCAGATCATCAAAGTTGGTAATAGTGCCCGCTTCATCAGCAGAGACATCGGCTTTGTCAAGCGGCGTGGAGTTTGCCATCAGAATCATCTGCTCGGGTGGCACCGCAGTCGAAGGCAGCATCGCAGGATATGAGATTTCGCCTGCGTCATCGCCGTAACGGATGCGAACTGGAGTAAGTACGGGTTTTTCAATCGCTGTGCTCAGTGCCAGTTTGCCATAGAGCGTCCAGAGCGGATGATGGTTGTCTGCGCTGGTGCGCACATAAGTCACGCCTGCAAAGGTGCAGTTGATGAAGAGCGCGTTGGTTCCTGTAGGAATCTGCACATCCTTGAAGACCATGTTTTCGTAAACGGGTCTGTAGTACCAGTCCACAAAGTTGGGGCTTGCAAAGGGCATTTTTTCAAAGTAGGCGGTCTGCCAGTTGTCAGGAAGCCCATCCTCGTCAGCATCAGGATCAAGCCTGTAATAGCGAGGCAGATCAGAATCGACACCTGTTTCCTCATAAGAAACCAGATCACTCAGCGAGATGCCCAGGTTGTCAGCCACCTGCTGATCAAACCCGGCGCCATCAGCACCTGCCATCAGTGCGTTATGCGTTGATGTAAAGCTCTCGCTGGTCACTTCGGGCAAGCTGGCATTGTTTGCTGCAAAGTAGAGCGGTGAGGCGTATTTTCCGTACTGAATCGAGCCTGCGATCTGATCCATGTAATCAGGTTGAGCTGCAAACAGTGCCGACTCGGTGACTTCAAAGGCGATCCTGCCCGTCAGCTTGCCATAGAGATCTTTGGCATCAATAAATCCATCGCGATACCCCAGTACATGGTCCCTGTAGATGCTCTGAGTGTCGTCGTAGTCGTTGAGTGTTTCAGAGCCTGGGTCCCAGATGCCGTTGTTGTTGATGTCGGTAAACCCGTAGACTCCATTGTTGTTTCGATCGGGGTGAGCTGAATCGATTAGCCTTGCCAGATCATCATCAAGGGGGCTGCCATCATCAGCGACGAACTCAGCGCTCATGCCCTGTGCGGGCGTTCCAGCGGTGAGTTCTGACGAGAGTGTCAAGCGACCGTCAAGGTTGGCATCGAACTGATTGATGAAGATATCAAACTCATCGACATAGCCATCATGGGTTGCATCGCGGAAGGGATCATTCTGGTAGTTGTCGTCCAGGGGGTCTGGCAGACCTGCTGACTCGACTTGATGACCCAGGCGAAGGCGATTGTCACCATCGACATCATGATCATCCAGCTCGGTGTAAAACAGGTCAAGCTTTGCGTCAAGTTCGGAGTTCAGGCCATAGAAATCGGATCGCACAATAAGCGGGTAGCCCGTTTCCTGATCAATATCGTCGTATCTGGCGCCGATGTCGCCTTCCACGGTTACATTTTTCCCAACCATGATTCGGCTTGGCCCTAGAATGGCATAGTTGACCCGTTTGGCAATGCGCATGTCCTCCATCACCATTCGCTTAATTGGTTTCTGGTTGTGGTCGTTGCTGGTGTAGATTCCTGTCACGATCATGCGGATATCTGTGCCGTTGGCCAGAGGTGCATAGGTAATCTGAAACGCGACAGGCGGGACATCCGTGGTGGAATTGTCATAGATTGCAATTGCGGGTGTAAAGACCCAACCCACAGATTTGTACTCTGTCAGATCTGTGCCCGCAGGTGCCGGACCAATCACGGGCGAGGTCAGTCCGCCCCATGGGATGGTGTTGACATCCGCAGCGTGATAGCTGGCCAGAGCTTCTGCAATGCCCGTAGGTGTGGAATACTCGTCGTAGCCAGACAATGGCGGCAGAACCTGGACCTGCCCATCAGCACTATCCAGATTGCCCTGCCAGAGTGCCCAACCAAAATCGCTGTCGACGATGCCTTTTTCAACGACGAATCGTGAAGCTGATTCGTCAAGCCTGTGCTTGGCAAGCTCAAGACCCGATTCTGCAGCACCGATGGCATGCATGACATTCAAATGACTCCCTGCGGTACGCAGGTTGCCTTGCGTCACGATCGCCATGGCTGCTGCCAGTGACCCGAAGAGGATCAACAGCATCATCGCAAGTACGCTGGTCACACCCTTTCTTGATCCAGGTGCATGTTGCAACCAGACTGCGCTGGTCCTTGCCAGCTGCCTGCGTTTTTCCGATTGCCTCGTCAATCCTGCCATGGATGATTTCTCCCCTGCTGCTTCCGATTCCTCCAATACGCTTACGCAAACTCTCTGTTTCATGGCACGATCCATGAGACACTGGCAACCTCTTGAGGCGAGGTGTCATAAGGCCCCTGATAGGAAACCACAACCGTCACTCTCAGTGGATACCACTGAACGCCCATTCCATAGTAATCATCGTCGTCGTGATCACCGTCGTCATCATCGTCATCGCCGTCGCCATCGCCGTCGTGATCCCCATCGTCGTCATCATCATGGTCGCCGTCGTCGTCGTCATCGCCATGATCGTTGTGATCGTCGTCATCATCATCATCGCCGTGATCGTTGTGATCGTCGTCATCACCATCATCGCCATGGTCGTCATCATCGTCATCATCGTCATCGCCGTGATCATTATGATCGTCGTCATCATCATCATCATCGCCGTGATCATCATCGTCGCCATGGTCGTCGTCGTCGTCATCACCGTCGTCGTCATAGTCGCCGTCATGATCGTCGTCATCGTCGCCGTCATCGAACTCGATCGAATAGTTGAATGGATCAAGCCTGACCACTGTCACATGCTGTGTCCATCCAGCCAGAGGCACCGGGTTGCCGTCATCATCGATGATCACGGTTCCGTCTGCGAGCACATCGGGAATGATGTTTCCCGCAGCATCAACGGGGCCGGAGAACTCTCCTCCTGCGCCAAAGAGCATGTTGTCAAAGTCGTCAAGGTCATCCAGATCGCGAAACGACACTTCGCCGGGCTCTGTACCCCAGCCGATCAGATCGCCCGATCCGTTGGGATCTTCATATAAGCCTGACACTGCGTCATGCTTGGGCAGGCCTCGTGTTGCTTCGCGGATTTCGTTGGCCAGGTATGTCGCGGTGGCAACATGGCTGGACCAGCTGTTACTTCGAAGAAAGGTCTGCTGAGCCTCGATCATCGCGATCACACCGATGCCGATAATGAGCGCAGCGATCGCAGTTTCGATCAGCGTAAAGCCGCCCCGGTGGCGATGAACCCTGGGGCGATGGCTTTGAACAGGTTGGTGAATACGCAACGCATTAGTCATGTCCGGACTCCCCGCTCCCTTGCAGGCACAGCAACCCCGGCTCATAGCCTGTAGCGGTTCACTGTGTTTTCCCGGAGTGACTTCGGCTACTTCACAAGCGAACTCATCTTGAAGATCGGAAGTATGATCGCCATCGCTATGAATCCAACGATTGCACCCATAATGATGATCATGATGGGCTCAATCATGGCAGTTACCATCTTGATCCGGTCTTTGAGCTGGTGCTGGTAATAGTCCGAGATCTCGTCAAGCACCTCGCCCAGCTTGCCTGATTCCTCGCCTGCACTGATCATCTGAACCACCGCCCGAGGCAACAGATTCGTTCTCGACAGCGGCGAGGCGATCTTCCGACCCTGCTTCACCGATGAATACACACCACGCCACATCGTCCGATACAAACGATTGCCCGAAATCTCGCCTGTGATCGCCAGCGTGTCCAGCATGGGCACACCCGCATTAATCAGCTGACCCATCGTCTGAAGTGACCTGCTGATATATAGCGCACGGAACATGTTCTTCACCACAGGCAGCGTGAGCTTCATCCGGTCCACCCACCATCCACCAAGCTCCGTACGCACGACCGCATAACCCAGCCCCACCACAAGAGCGACCCCGGCCAGAATCATCGGCCAGCTGCTCACGAAGAACTTGCTCAACCCCATCAGAAACTTGGTTGCCCAAGGCAGGATGTCTTCCTTGCCCTTGAAAATCGTATAGAACCGAGGCAGCACAAAGGTCAACAGGAAGATCGTTACCACCACCGCCATGGTGCCGATCATGGCGGGATAGATCGCTGCGCCAATGACCATTTTTTTGGTTTCAATTTCCTGGCCGATATGCTTGGCAACCCGATCCAGCATCTCTGCGAACGAGCCTGACATCTCCGAGGCTTTGACCATGTTCACATACAGCGAGCTGAACAGCCTGGTGTGCTTTGTGATGGCTTCAGAAAACTGCTTGCCGGATTCCACATCGGTCTTGATCCCCAGGATGATCTTCTTGAACTGAGGATGCTCAGTCTGCTCAGCGATGCCTTCAAGTGCAGCTCGCAGGTTGATGCCAGCACGGATCATCACCGCCAGCTGGGTGGTAAAATCCAGCACATGCTTCTGGCTGGGCTTGCCCGAGTTGAGCTCGCGCAGCTTGGTCAGCATGGATCCTGTTGCGACACCCTGCATCGGCGCGATCGAAATGACATGGGCACCCTGATTGCGCAGGATGGTCGCAGCGCTGGCAATGCTTTCTGCCGAAACAACGCCGACCTGTGTCTGACCCGAGGAAGAACGAACTTGATAGCGATAGTTAGACATTGGCCTCTCTTACGGTCAGGCTACAAGTTGGCGTTCAAGCTTGTCGGGATACGCAGCCTGGGCGATGGCATCTTCCTTTGAGATCAGGCCGTTGAAGTAGAGTTCAGCAATCGAAGTATCCAAAGAGCACATTCCAATAGCCCGGTTGGTCTCGATCACATTGGGAATCTCGAAGGTGCGATTCTCACGGATGAGGTTTCGCACCGCAGGTGTTGCCAGCAGGGTCTCGATCGCAGGCACCATGCCCATGCGATCAATACGGCTGAACAGCGTCTGAGATATCACCGCCTGAAGTGTGTCTGCAAGCATGGAACGGATCTGGTTCTGCTGACTGGCGGGGTACATGTCGATAATGCGCTCAACCGTCTGCGATGCGTTGATCGTGTGAAGTGTCGAGAGCACAAGATGACCCGTTTCCGCAGCTGTGATAGCAAGCGCGGTTGTCTCAAGATCCCGCATCTCACCCACGAGGATAATGTCCGGGTCCTGACGCAAAGCGTGCTTCAGCGCAGATGCAAAGGTGGGCATGTCCTGACCCAGCTCTCGCTGTTCAATCACGCACTTGTCTGAGACAAGCACATATTCTGTTGGGTCTTCCAGCGTGATGATGTGTTTGCGATATCGCTGATTCATCGCCTGGATCATCGCAGCCAGCGTGGTGGTCTTGCCCGATCCCGTATCGCCCGTCACCAGCACCAGGCCTCGAGGCAGATAGGTCAATCGAGCGATCACCTCAGGTAGATTCAGGTCCGACAATGGCGGCACCTTGGTCTTGATCACTCTTAATGCCAGCCCGATGGTTCCTCGCTGACAATGTGCATTGACCCGATAACGAGCAAGCCCGGGACATTCAAACGAAAAGTCTGCATCCTGCTGATCCTGGAAGATCTTGACTGCACCCTCAGATGCCATTTCATTGAACATCGCCTGCGAAGATTCAGGCGTAATGGAAGGGAAGTCCAAAGGCGTCATCACCTGGCACACACGCACCATTGGTGGATGACCCGGGATCAGATGGATATCCGATGAATCCCGCTCCATCGCAGCTTTGAGTATCGCTTGTAAGTCCACCAATACGCCTCCTGGCACAGCAATCCGGCGTGTACCGGTCTCATGCCTACTGCGTCATCGGTCAGCCCCGACGATGGATTGACATGCGAGCCTGAACCAGATCCAAGGCCTGTGCCGACTGTAACGACTGGCGCGTTTACCCCCGTTATGGGACAACAGTTCTCGGAACCCCCCCTCCCACCCCCTTCCCACCCCCCTCCCACCCCCTCCCACCCCCTTCCACCCCCTTCCACCCCCCCCCATCCCCCCAACCCAAGTCCCTCTGATTCTTTACGCTGGACCCTCTAAAACCAGCGCTTCACGAGCTGCCACAGCCATCTCATCGCAGCGCTCGTTTTCTGGGTCATCATTGTGCCCTTTGACCCAGTGAAAGCGGACCTGATGACCACCTGCCAGCTCATCGAGCTTCATCCAGAGATCCCGGTTCTTGACAGGCTTTTTCCCCGCGGTCTTCCAGCCTCGCTTTTTCCAGGCTGACATCCATTCCTCAAGACCCTTGAGCACATACTTTGAGTCTGAATAAAGTTCGATCACACTGGGACGGGTCAGAACGCTGATCCCCTGGATCACCGCCATCAGTTCCATGCGATTGTTGGTGGTGAGCAGTTCAGCACCAGAAGCCTTGCGCTGTGTGTTGCTTAGCTTGTGTTTGAGGATGTAAGCCCAGCCGCCCGGCCCGGGATTGCCCGAGCAGGCACCGTCTGTATAAAGAGTCACCACGGGTTTGTCTGTCGTTGATTTGCACATCGTCTGGACTATACGCCCCGATGTCACTGTGCCTCGAACGCTACCATAGCTCATGCCCCCCCACCCAACCCCACCACCACCCACCACAACAGCCAGTGCGGTCCATCGCTTTGAGGTTCGGTTCAAACCCTCCCTTTTCGACCCGCATGCTCGCTCTCTGATTGCTGAGGCACAATCGCTTGGCATCAAGGTGGCAGAAGCAGCCTCTGCCCGGATATATCTCATTGATGGACCTCTGAATGATCAGCATCTTGATCGCATCGGCACTGAACTTCTGGCCGATCCGGTTACAGAGCTTGTGAATGTGGGTTCAACGCCTGCCAGAGAAACAGCCCATGTGATTGAAATCCATCCCCTGCCCGGCGTGATGGATCCCGCAGCTCAATCTGTCGCAAGTGCCATACACAATCTGACAGGTATAAAGGTACAAGTCCGCACCGCGACCCGCTTTGATCTGGTCGGCATTTCACGAGCTCAGGCTGACTTGCTGGCCCAGAGCGTGCTGGCCAACCCCATCATCCACGCTATCCACGATCACCCCTATCTGCCCGACGCGCTGCCTGAAGGACAGGCAACCGAGTTTCAACTGGGCCAGATTCAGATTCGTGATTTGGATGATGAACAGCTGGCTGTCCTCAGCCGTGATGGGCACCTTTTTCTCAGTCTTGACGAAATGCGAACCATCCGCGATTTTTTCCAGGATCTGGGCCGAGAACCCACCGACATCGAGCTTGAAACGCTCGCTCAGACATGGTCTGAGCACTGCGTCCACAAAACCCTCAAAAGCACGATCCTTTACACGCAGGATAACAGCTTCCACGATGCGATCGATTGGACTGATCGCCCCGGGCACACGGTCAACCCTGATGGCTCGATCACCATAAATAATCTGCTGCGCTCGACCGTCGCTGCAGCTACGCACGAGTTGATCACAGATGGTGTTGACTGGACCCAGTCTGTGTTTGTCGATAACGCGGGGATCATCGCCTTTGACGATGAGCTGAGCGTCTGCATCAAGGTCGAAACCCATAACCATCCCTCTGCGCTTGATCCCTATGGCGGAGCTGCCACCGGCATCGGAGGCTGCATCCGCGACATCATGGGCACCGGGCTGGTCGCCAAACCCATCGCATCAACCAATGTGTTCTGCGTAGCACCGCCTGACATTGCTGATGTACCCGCGGGGTGCATCCACCCAAGGCACACACTCGAGCAGGTGGTCGCAGGCGTGCGAGATTATGGCAATCGCATGGGCATCCCCACTGTCAATGGCGCGGTTGCGTTTGATGAACGATTCGTAGGCAATCCGCTGGTCTTCTGTGGCTGCATCGGTACGCTTCCAAGCAATCTCATCGCGGGCGATGCCAACCCGGGTGATCACATCATCGCTCTGGGAGGCTCAACCGGACGCGATGGCATTCATGGCGCCACCTTTTCCAGTGCTGAGCTGACCGACTCCCATGCTGACGAGTTCTCCCACGCTGTCCAGATCGGCAACGCCATCGAGGAAAAACGCGTGCTGGATGCCATCTTGAAAGCACGCGATGCCCAAGGCGGCCCTTTGTTTTCTTCCGTGACCGATTGTGGCGCGGGAGGGTTTTCCAGCGCGGTGGGCGAGATGGGGGAAACCATCGGCGCCATGGTCCATCTGGACAAGGCTCCACTCAAGTACGAAGGGTTGAGCTATACGGAAATCTGGATCAGCGAAGCTCAGGAACGCATGGTGCTGGCAGTACCTGAAAAAAACATCCCGGCTTTGCAGGATATCTGTGATGTTGAGCATGTTCAGATGGCAGACCTTGGAACCTTTGGCACGCCCGATTGTCAACTCATCTTGAACTATCAGAACCATCAGGTTGGCTGTCTGCCCATGAGCTTTCTGCATGATGGCATCCCTACGCCCACGCGAAAGGCACATTGGCAAGAGATGTGCCTCGCCGGGCACGAAAGACGAGCTGACAACCTGATTGACCGCCCTGAAGACCGCTCTCTTACGGTCGCGGCTCGTAAGGATTCAAATCAAAAAACCACGCTGAATGAGGCGTTGTTGAGGCTGCTGGCTGATCCTGATATTGCTTCCAAGCACTGGATTATTCAGCAGTACGACCACGAGGTACAAGGCAACACCGTGATCAAGCCTCTGGTTGGTCCGCGCGGGATCGGGCCTTCAGATGCTGCTGTTGTTGAGCCCAACCCCGGCACTGGCCGTGGACTGGCAATCGCCAGCGGCCTGGCAACCGGCATCGGCGATCCCACTATCGGTGGCGACCCCTATCAGGCAGCTCTTTCAGGCATCGACGAATGTGTGCGCAATCTCGTTTGCGTTGGCGCTGATCCTGCACGGATTGCCATTCTCGACAACTTCTGCTGGCCCAGTTGTGATGATCCTGCAAATCTGGCATCGCTCGTTCGCGCTTGTGAGGGGTGTTATGACGCAGCGATGGTCTATCGCACGCCTTTTGTTTCGGGCAAGGACTCGCTCAACAACCAGTTCACCAAAGACGATGGTCAAACCATTCGCATACCCCCCACTTTGCTCATCACAGGCATCGGTATCGTGCAGGATCTTGTAAAGATTGTCACTTCAGATATCAAATCCGCAGCCAATTTGCTCATTCTGGTTCAGCCAGCAGGCGATTCGTCACACGAAAACCTCCACAAACTCGGAGGCTCACACTATGCCCGGCTCTTTGGATTCTTTGAGGATCATCAGTCAGCCATGCCTGAGGTTGATCTGATCCAGTGCAACTTGCAGGCTCAATGCGTTGCCAGAGCGATCAGCCTTGGTCTGGTTCGATCGTGTCACGATGTCTCTGATGGCGGCCTACTCTGTACGCTGGCAGAAATGCTCATCGCCGGGTCCACCAGTACCCAGCCCATCGGCGCCAGCATTGAAATGCCCGAGTCGATTCGTGATGAAACTGCATTCGAGTTTGGGCAAAGGCCCGGCTCATACCTGCTTGAAATCGAACCCGGTGCCAGGAACGCACTGGAATCCATCCCGGGCATCAACCTGCTTGATCTGGGTACAACCACCGATTCGGGCGTTTTGGAGATCCGCTCAGCATCGGGCAACACTTCTCTTCAAGTCGATCAGCTCACCCTGGCATGGCGGTCAACGCTGGACTGGTGAGTTCTTTATGGCGATGCAAAGCTGATTTGTTGAGCTACACTGTGGATCATGGCAAAGCATACCGAGAAACTGGCTGCTCAGGTGTTGATTGTCGAGGATGATATCGACCACGCTGATGTCATGGCTGACGCGCTTAAAAAGCCCGGGCATGTATGCACCATGGTCCACAATGTGGAAAGTGCCATGCAGGAGTTGACTGGAGGCTTGTTTGACATCATCATCACCGATCTGCGCATGCCTGAAACTGCGGGACAAACATTTCAAAGCTACACCATCGCTCCTGATGGTGCAGATGCTGGCATCGCAGTGCTGCGTGCAGCCCGCAGCCTTCAGCCGAGCGCCGAAACGATCATGGTCACCGCTCATGGCGATGTAGCCACTGCTCGTGCTGCATTTAAAGAGGGTGCATACGACTTCATTGAAAAGCCTCTGGATCTGGAGGTGTTTCGGAATCTTGTCAACCGGGCAGCGGAGACGGTTCTGTTGCGTCATGAAGCAACCGGGCCTCTGGACGAGCTGGTACAGCACAGTGGATTTGAAGGCATCATCGCAGGCTCAGAGGTGATGAGGCGGGTTTTGAGAACCGTCAAGACGGTATCGGCTTCCAGATTGCCCGTACTCGTGACCGGAGAAAGCGGCACAGGCAAAGAGCTGATCGCCCGTGCGGTTCATGACAACAGCCCAAGAGCTGACAAACGATTTGTTGCTATCAACTGTGCTGCGGAAGCTGAAACACTGCTTGAGGATCAACTCTTCGGACACACGCGGGGGGCGTTTACGGGAGCTGAGAAAGACAGGCAAGGTGTGTTTGAATACGCTGACGGCGGAACGCTTTTCCTAGACGAGATCGGTGACATGCCTTTGGCCATGCAGGCCAAGCTGTTGCGTGTGCTGGAAACTGGCGAGGTGGTTCGTCTGGGTTCCAATGAGCCTCGCAAGACCGATGTTCGGCTGGTCAGTGCGACGAACCATGTTCTGGACAAGTTGATTAATTCAGGTATATTTCGCGAAGATCTGTTTTTCAGGATAAATGGTGCGCTGGTGCATTTGCCGCCTTTGCGTGATCGCCGAGAGGATATCCCGCGCATTGTCAGGCACGCGGTTGCAAAGTATTCCAGCGAGTTGTTGCCCGGCGAAGCGGTGCCTGAGATTACGGATGCTGCCTTGATGCGTCTGACCAGCTACGACTGGCCCGGAAATGTGCGCAGGCTCTTGAATGTTGTGCAGAACATGGTTGTGTCAGCGATGGGTGACGAGCGTGATGACAAGGGTCAGCTTGTCCTTGATATCAGGCATATACCCGAAGATGTGCGCATCAGTGATGAAGGCGACGAGCTTCAGAGCATCGGGCCAGGCGGAGGCTCGCTGGCTGGAACCAGTCTGGAGCAGATTGAAAAACGGGCGATTCGCGAGACTCTGCGTCTGACGGGGGGCAATCGTGAGCAGGCTGCCAAACTGCTGGGGATTGGTGAGCGAACGCTGTACCGAAAGCTCAAGGAATATGGGTTGCGATGAGGAGATTCATGCGCAGTCTCGAGTGATTTTGAAGAACACTCCCTCACGGTCGTGGCTCGTTAAGAAAAAAACATTCCCTTTTCAGTCACAGCTCGTTAAGTACGATTGCCCGCAGCCCTGGTCACTTCATCAGCCAGCACACCGATGCTTCTTTTGGCAAACGAAACGACGCTTTTACCCGTATACAAAGATGAGACTTTGTGCCCAAGTTGTGTTGCACCCCAGATCATGACCAGATCTGCCCAGCGAATATCTGCTGAGGCCTGCTGTGCTGTACGCGACATGTTGCCCGGGACTAATCGAAGGCTTATTCGATCTGCAACGAGCATTTGAAACGATTGACGCGTCGTGGGTGATCCTCCCACAACGCAGAGCCTGGCGATGTCTGCTGCCTGACAAGCCTGAATCATGTGATCAACAGCTGATTGATTCCGCGAGCCTCTGCAAATAATGCAGAACTCAGGTTCTGATGCAAGAGCCAGCAGCTTTGGGTCATTGTGCTCCTTGGCGCTCTTCTGGCAATCACCCCGGCTGCAGACCAGCACAAAGTTATCCTGGATCACTTTTGTAACCGCGTCCAGCTTGCTCAGGTTGATATTGACCTTGCGGGGATTGGTCAGCCCATGTTGACAAAGCAAAGCATCAGCCCTTGCCAGATCATCTCCATAGCCAATCTGCGCCAGCATTTGAACTTTCGATATGGATTCTTGGCTCATTGTCTCGTTCAACTCAGGATGTTCGTGTATGATATGATATCAGATTGAGGAGCCATCCATGATTACTGGCAGTCTCACCATTCATAGACTTCTTCAAGCCATGTGCAAACTCCAGGCATCGGATCTGCACATCAAAGTCGGTATTCCTCCCACCTTTCGCATAAACGGGCTGCTCAAAGCTGCTCAAGCTGATCCCATCTCTGAAGAAGAAGCTGACCACCTCTTTGATGCCATTCTCAACGAAGATCAAAAACAACGCTATATCAAAAATCGCCATCTGGACATGTCCTGGCATCTGCCCGAAGGTGATCGGTTTCGCATCAACCTTTTCAGTTCGGGCAGCCACACGCATGCTGCCATCCGGCGCGTTAATGCGATCATCCCAAGTTATGATCAACTCCATCTTCCCGAGATCTATTCCAAGCTTGTCACCCAGACAACCGAAGGCCTTATCCTGGTCGTAGGCACCACAGGCTCGGGCAAAAGCACCACGCTGGCTGCGATGGTCGATCAGGTCAACTCAACGCGCTCAACCAACATCGTCACCATTGAAGACCCCGTCGAATATCAGTTTTTCCCCAAAGTTTCCATTATCTCTCAACGGGAAATCGGTATTGATGTTGATGATTTTCGCACTGCGTTGCGATCCGTCGTGCGCGAAGATCCTGATGTGATTTTCATCGGCGAAATGCGCGATCATGAAACCGTGCTGGCAGCCATTCAGGCTGCTGAAACCGGGCATCTGGTCTTTGCCACGCTTCACACTGCGGATGTCATGCAGTCCTTTGGTCGAATGCTCGAGTTTTTCCCCCAGCAGGAACGCGATTTTATTCGGAGTTCACTCTCAGCATGTCTCAAAGCAGTCCTGGCACAAAAACTCCTGCCCGCGCTGGAATCATCGGGCGCGGGCATCGTGCCTGTCACTGAGATCCTGATCAACAATACTACCGTGCGTGAAAAAATCCGCGAAGGTTACGATGAAGACCTGCCTTCGATCATCGGCACCAGTTCTGCTGAAGGCATGAGATCATTCAACATGTCGCTGGCAGAGCTTGTCACCGATGAGAAAATCGCCATGGCCTTGGCACTGGACCATTCGCCAAACCGCGAAGCTCTGGCAAGCATTCTCAAAGGCGTGCAGGTCAAACAGCAAGGGCTTGTGAGCAGACTCCGCGGGTAATGTCCCTGTGCATGGTTTCAGATTAAGCGTTGCATAGAACAGGTCCGCAGTATCAACTGCGATCACTCGACATTCTGGACTTGTTCCTTGATGCGGTCGATCGCCCCCTTGACCTCAACCACCGCCCGGGAAGTCTGAGCATCTGACGACTTGCTGGCGATGGTGTTGGCTTCGCGGAGCATCTCCTGCGCCAGAAAGTCCAGCGTTCGACCGATGGGTTTACGGTCTTGAGCGGTGACCATTTCGGTGAACTGTTCGATGTGGCCTTTAAGTCTGGAGACTTCCTCGTTGATGTCAGTGCGTTCTGCGTAAACCGCGATTTCACGGATCACATCCATCGGCTCAACGGGAATTTCTGCAGCTTCAAGCAGCGTTTTGATTCGACTCTGGAGCCTCTGCTCGTATTCCTGCACCACCAGAGGCGACCGCTGCTCGATCAATGCAAGACGCTCGGTGATGAGATTTTTAAGATCCAGAAGCTCTGTAACAAGAGCGAGGCCTTCAGTCTGCCGCATCGCGATCAGACCCGCACATGCCTGATCGGTCAACTCAAAGAATGCCTGGCGCGCTTGATCAAGCCTGTCCAGTGCATCATCAGGAACCACCAGCACGCCCGGCAAGCCCAGGAGCGATGCAATGTCCAGCGTAATGTCGCCAGAAGCAACAGACTCTGACTGACGGATCTGCTTGACATAGTGATCCAGAGATTCGTGGTTCACATTCAGCGTTGCAGCGGCGCTGGATTTGGTACACGCAGCTTTAAGAGTCACCGTTCCCCGGCTCAGGTGCTTGCGCACACGCGCATCAAGCTCGGCTTCTAACGACTGAAACTCGTCGGGAAGCTTGATCAGCACCTTGAGATACTTGTTGTTGAGCGATCGAATCTCGACATCAAACCGGGCTGACCCGCCCTGCAACGATGCCTGACCAAAGCCCGTCATGGATAACATCAAGCACGCCCTCTGCCCATGTACTCAAACCTGGCGCTCACAAACCACCTCGACCGGGGTCGGGTGCTGTCCCACCACCATCTGAACCCGCGGGGTTCGTTTCCAGTGCTGAGGGTTCATCAGCAGGTGCTGCGGGTTCATCAGCAGGTGCTGCGGGCTCGTCTTGAGCGGGAAGATTCGTATCGCCCTCGGTGCTGTCCGGGTCTTGTGCAGGATCGGTCTGAGCCGGGTCCGGGGTCTGCACTCCAAGTGGGTTTTCGTTGTCAGCAGGTAAAGTCTGTGTGTTGTCCTGAGAATCAGGCGAGTTGGTTTCTTCTGTCTGCTGCTCTGCTGCTGGTGCTGAAGCCAGTGCATTGGGATCAAGCACAAACTTCATTGTCACCGCGCCAGCCAGCCAGACGACGAAGATGATGATGGTGGCGATGGTGAGTGCATCTCCAGTGCGAGCACCGAATGCGGTCTGCCCTGAACCGGCACCTGAGCCGAAGGCTCCGCTGAGCCCGCCACCCTGTGGCCTTTGAATAAGCACGACAAGAATCAGTACCACCGAGCAGATGAGAAACAGAACCATCAGGAGGCCGATGACAATGTTTGATAAACCGAGCGTGAGAAACATGATTGCAGAACTCCCGAACCCTCGCGACCTAATCAGCTGCCTTCGCCGATACGGGATTTTTCAAGGGTTCCTAGTCTAGGCTCAGGGTTAGGACTTGGTTTTTGCTCTTGATCGTTTCAGACCTGAGCTGCAGCAGCAACGATCTGACCAAAATCATCAGCATTGAGTGAGGCTCCGCCAATCAATCCGCCATCAATATCTGGCTGACCAAAGAGCTCCACAGCATTTACAGGCTTGACCGAGCCACCATATTGAATCACTGTGGCCTGAGCAATCTCAGCGTTAAACATCGCTTTGAGCACGCCTCGGATGTAATTATGAGCCTCCTGGGCATCCGCGGGCGTTGCAGTTTTGCCAGTTCCGATAGCCCAGACAGGTTCATATGCAATCACAACGCGGGCCATCTGCTCATCGGTCACCCCTGCCAGCCCCGCCCGAAGCTGCTGCTCATTGATCAGGTTGGTCATCCCTGCATGCCTCTGCTCAAGCGTTTCCCCAATGCAAAGCACGCACATCAGATCCGCATTCAGCACTACTGCGACCTTTTTGTTGATCAGTTCATCGCTCTCACCGATGACATGCCTTCGCTCAGAGTGGCCCGCCAGCACGACTGATACGCCACAATCCTTGAGCATCTCGATTGAGACCTCACCTGTATAGGCACCATTTGACTGGTGGTAGACATCCTGCGCACCCAGAAGCACCTCGCCAAGCTCTGCTCCAACCCCGATCAGATATGGAAATGGGGGGAAAACCGCCACCCGCACGCCTGGAATTGAGGTTTTTTCACCCACTTGGGCAGCCAGATCCACCGCTGAGTCGTGGGTGGTGTTCATCTTCCAGTTGCCGCCTACGAAATGTATTCGTGTTTTGTTTGATTCGGTCATCTGCTCATTCACCTGCAGCTACACGCGAGTACCTCAAAGCGATTGAGAACCGCGAGCTGGGACGATCTATCTTAGCTGAACCTCATAGGAATGTCCCGCAGCTTCCATCCACAAAGACTGGGCTCACCCCCCTACCCCCACCCATCCCCCACTCACACCACCTGCCCGCATTCCCCTGTGGGTGCTGAATCATTGTGTGCAGGCGATCGTCAACCCTTTGCGCCAGCCAGCCCACCCACGCTGCAGGTGAGTGAGACACTGGCTCCCTCACCGGGTTGGACAGCAAACTCTCTTGCATAGGGCGGCCGTCTGGTCCAGCTGCGCCGGCCATTCTTCTTTACAACGATCCACCAGAAGAACAGGAGCGTCGTCAACACCCGGCTCGCAGCGACGGACCATTCCGGGAGTGTGCTGGTCAGATCAAGGAGCATGCCATCGCCGGGGATTGCACCATAGCCAACCAGCCCGGGCAGGCGATACCAGTAATAGCACGCCACCGCCGCAGCTGCGAATACACGGAGCAGCCTTGTGTGATGCTCTGGCGCAAGATGGCGTTTGAGCAAGAGGAACAGTGTCAACGACACCACAAGCCCGCCCAGAGGCAAACCATACGCCAGCCCCAGATGTTGCCAGCCTTGTGTAATGGGGTAGTCAGGCACCTGGAACCATCCCCAGATGAAACCCACAAAGCCCCCAGCCATGATGGTCCCCGCCAGAAGGTGAAGATTGGTGCCCAGTGAAAGCAGGGGTGTCATGCCAATCGTGGAATCAGGGCAAATCCGAACGCATCGATGGCACTCATGACAGTGCGCGTTTTTCGGCGTCACACCGGGACGCATGCCATAGAGCTTTTCTACGGGATGCACCGGGCACAGACCAGAGCACCAGGCGCTTTTCCATTCAAAGACCCGGCAAAGCCCGATCGCAACAAGGCCCGACGCTGCCAATACCGCTGCGGTTGCGAACCCGCTGGTATCAAGAGCCACATGCCGAAATGGAACAATGAGCAGCAGCAGGCTCACACCGACCAGAGAAAAAATCCCCTGGGTTTTAATAGACATCATTCGGCGTGGTTTATGGTCCAGATGCTTTGGCACGAGAGCTGTCGAACCCAGAGGACAGACATTGCGCCACACCCCCGGCGCAAAGACCAGAAGCGCCGGCGCCACCGGGATGAGAATATTCCAGAACAAGTGAAGCCCCAGCTGCGGCCGAATCAGAAGCGAAAAAAAGATCGTCAACCCCACAAGCCAGACAAGGACCTGCACCGCGCGCCAGGCAAGATGCTCTGAGTTTGTCAAGAAAGAGGCGTTGTTCTGGTCCGTCATTCTCATTCCCTTGCTGCCAACAAATCAAGCAACCCAAAGCATACCAGCAACTCACATCGAATCCGGCTCTGCATGAATCTTACCAAGGCTCAACGATCTGCCAGCTGATATCTTGCTTTACTGGGATAATCGTTTTAAATCTTTTGAGTCCATACGATCAAACCGATACCCATGTTTGCACTTTTCCTAAAAGTCCCTTGTGCCTTGTGATTGTGCTGACGGTTCGATTTCATATCGTCGATCAGAGTAGAAAGTCCGAAAAAGTCTTCGAGTTACATTAAAAATCACATGTGTCTCAGCCGATGATTCTTGAGCAGTTCGGTGTGAACTGGCTTCGTGCTATTAAAGCAAAATCCAACCTTTTATTGAGAATGATCTCTATGATGGACATGCCATGAAAGACCAAAGCACTCAGCACGATGTCGTAATCCTCGGCGGCGGCCCCGCGGGCACCACCGTTGCCACGCTGCTCCTCAAGTACAACCCTGATCTGAAAGTTCTCATTCTCGAAAAAGAAACTTTTCCTCGCGAGCATGTTGGTGAAAGTCAGCTGCCCGTCATCTCACAGATTCTTGATGAAATGGGCGTGTGGGATGCTGTCGAGAAAGCTGATTTCCCCATTAAGCTTGGTGCTTCGTATACATGGGGACAGGACGATGAGGCCTGGGACTTTGATTTTTATCCCGCTGAATCTTTCGTTGATGAGCCTCGACCCGCCAGTTTCACAGGCCAGCGCAAACACACCGCTTTTCAAGTCGAACGCGGGCGCTATGACAAGATCCTACTGGACCACGCTATCAGCATGGGCGCTGAGGTTCGTCAGCAGCAGCTCGTCGGCGAGGTTCTCCATGAGGGTGACCGCATCACAGGCGTCGTGCTCGACTCGGGGCAAACTGTAACCGGGCGCTATTACATCGATGGCACCGGACATGCCGGCCTGATCCGCCGCTCTCTGGGTGTGGAAATGAACGCACCGACTGAGCTTCGCAACATTGCCATGTGGCGCTACTGGGACAATGCGACCTGGGCTGTCAAAATCGGCATCGGAGGCACACGGGTGCAAGTTCGTTCTCTGCCCTGGGGCTGGGTGTGGTTCATCCCATTGGGTCCATCCCGCGCCAGTGTCGGGCTGGTCTGCCCCTCGCAGTATTACAAAGAGCAAGGGCTTGAACCCGCAGAGCTATATGATCGTGCTCTTACAGAACAGTCAGAAATCGCCAGCCTGCTCGATGGTGCCACGCCGACCGAGGAAGTCCGCTCATGCAAAAACTGGTCCCAGCTTGCTAGCCGTCTGGTGGGGGAAAACTGGTTTCTCTGTGGAGAGGCTGCGGGATTTGCTGATCCCATCCTGGCTGCGGGTTTGACACTCACGCATGGCTCAGCCCGTGAAGTTGCCTACGCCATTCTCGAACTTGAACGGGGCAACCTCAGCGCCAAATGGGTCAAAAATCGCTACGACACCAACACCCGCACAAGCATTCAACAGCACATCCGCTTTGCCCAGTTCTGGTACGCTGCCAACGGCCGCTTCACCGACCTTCAGGAATATTGCTCTAACATCGCTGACGAAGCTGGCTTGAAACTTTCACCCGCCCAGGCATGGCGCTGGCTGGCTCAGGGTGGTTTCACCACTGATGATGTTGCCAAGGTCAGCTTCGGAGCCTTTGACATCGGTGCATCCAAAAAGCTGATCGACAAGTTTACAGGCGATGGTGATGGCGATTCAGCAGAGGATGATTACCAGATCACGAAATACAATGTGTACAAGCTCAATCTGCTGGGTGCCAAAAAAGACAAGGTCGCCAAGTTGATCGAGGGTCGGATTGATCCCGTGCCTTGCTATCGCCGAGGTCCCATCGTGCTTCCCATGGCGGGGTCATACAAGCTGATTCACGATGTGCTGAAAAAAACTGCCGATGCCAAGGAACTGGTTGCGCTCATCCAGAGTTCAATCTCGCCTGAAACCGAGCCCACGCTGCAAACGACGGCCTTGTTCAGTCATCTGCAGGCACTGGAAGCCATGCTCAACGATGGCTGGGTCACAGGCAAATACGACAAGAGTAAACCCAGACTCAGGCTTGATCTGTCCGCCAATCGTCTTTTCCGCAAGAGCGAGCAAGGCCAGGTTGCGATCAAACAATCCAAAAACCCCGATTGACAACACTCATGATCCCTGACTGACACAAGAACTACAGCTGAGATCAGGTTGAGCCCCCCTTTGTATTGGGGGTTATGCCACTATCTGGGCAAGTGTTGGTACACTTTGAGCATGGAACTGCCTTACAACGACTCATATCCCGACAACTACCCATATCCATCTCAACGCATGCCTGTGTATGCAAGGAACTGCGTCGCTACCAGTCAGCCTCTGGCAGCACAGGCTGGGCTTGAAATGCTCAAGCGAGGAGGCAACGCCATTGATGCTGCGATTGCCACTGCCATGGCTCTCACGGTGGTTGAGCCTACAAGCAACGGCATCGGTGCTGATGCCTTTGCACTGGTCTGGACCGGTGGCGGGCTGCATGGTCTGAATGCTTCAGGCCGGGCACCCATGGCCTTTGACCTTTCTGCTCTGGAGGGACAAGACCGCATTCCCTACTACGGCTGGCAAGGCGTCACCACGCCCGGCGCAGTCTCAGCATGGGTCACACTCGCGCAGGAATATGGCTCACTGCCCATGACCACGCTGGCACAGCCTGCGATCAACTATGCACGAAATGGCTATCTGCTTTCGCCTCAGACCGCGTACTACTGGAATCTGACCGCCAGAAGATTCACAGGCTCAAAGTTTCAGGCCTGGCAAGACACCTTCACAGCCAATGGCAAAGCCCCCAAGCCCGGCGAGCTTTTCAAACTTCCCAACCATGGCAACACCCTCGAAGAAATCGCCCAGACCGAAGGCCGATCTTTTTATCAGGGCAATCTTGCTGACCGCATCCACGAAGCCTCGCAAGCCCAGGGTGGATGGCTTGCCAAAAGTGATCTTGAAAATCATCAGGCTGACTGGGTTCGACCCATTGCTGTCGAATACCACGGCTTTAATCTGCACGAAATCCCGCCCAACGGCCAGGGGCTTGCTGCGCTGATCGCTCTGGGCATTCTCAAAAACTTTGATATCACCCAGTGGGCTGTCGATTCACCCGAGTTCTTGCACATTCAGATCGAGACCATGAAGCTCGCCTTTGCAGATGCCCACCGCTACATTGCTGACTCTGACACCATGGATATCACCGTCGAATCACTGCTTGATGATGCGTATCTGGCTCAGCGCGCACAGATGATTCAACTTGACCATGCTCAGGATTTTGACCACGGCACACCAAAACCCGGAGGCACCATCTACCTCACCGCTGCTGATGATCAAGGCAACATGATCTCATATATCCAGAGCAACTACACAGGCTTTGGCTCCGGCATGGTCGTGCCCGGGACGGGCATCGCGCTGCAAAACCGAGGCTGTTGTTTCACGCTTGAACAAGGACATCCCAATCAGGCTGGACCAGGCAAGCGACCCTACCACACCATCATCCCCGCATTCGTCACCAGAGCTGGTAGTGATGGCAACGACGAACCCGTGATGAGCTTTGGCGTCATGGGAGGCTTCATGCAGCCTCAGGGGCACGCCCAGGTGCTCATCAGACTCGCTGACTACCGCCAGAATCCCCAAGCCGCCCTTGATGCTCCTCGGTATCAGGTCACAACTGGTAAAAAAGTTATCATTGAGCCTGGCTTTGATCAACGCACTTACGACAAACTCCGCGACATGGGACACGATTTGACCATTTCTGAAAGACGGACCGTTTCCCATGGCCGGGGACAGTGCATCTATCGACTTGATGATGGATATCTCGCAGCCAGCGATCAGCGCAGTGATGGCCAGGCTGTGGGTTTCTAAAACAGGATGGTCAACTCAACACTGTCACACTATTGATCCCGGAATAAAAAAGGCTCGCTCGAAAGCAGAGCCCTATAGAAATACAGAAAAGAGCTTCGTTACATTACGCTCTTCGTCTTCGGCGAAAACACGCTACTGAAGCTACACTGAGGATTGCAAACGAACCCGGAGTAGGCACTACAGAGAAGCTGACAGCAACATCGTCAGCAAAATGACCATCAAACTCAGTCCCCCTGCGATCGTTAAAGACATTTTCCTGTGGCGCAATCCAGACCGAAATAAAATCTGTGTTCTGTGGGATCATCATACTGACGGACAACTGCTCCCATGTGGAAATGTCAGCATCACTCTGAAAGTAGTTTCGTGCCATATCCAGAAAGTTGTTCGAGACCATACGAGGAAACTGTGTAGGCGAACCATCAAATGCTCGAATTCCAACGCCGAACTGCGTATCGGTTTGACTGTCGCCAGCAATACGATTGACCCAATACGACGCGGTTGCGGTCAGCGTACCCGATGCGATTTCACTGGCGTAGCTGGTGACATCTATTGTCTGATACAGGTCGCTGGACGAATAACGGCTGGCCCGTGAACCACCATAATCAAATCGGAGCATACCAGAGCCTGTGCGAGGTGCAATGCCGCTTTCCGAACCAACGATTGTGACCTTGTCTCCGCCCCACTGGTTCAGCGTGCCTGGCCATCCCCGGGCAATCGTCTCAGGTGCATCAAAGGTGCCGATGTCCAGGATGATGTCCGCCTGTGCACAAGTACTGGCTGCCAGCACTGCCATGATTGATATGCCCTGGGCAGACTTACACGATTTGCTCATTATGCTCATAACTTCCTCATCAAAAATGAAAGAGACTTTACGAGATAACCATGCAATTCATTCCTCTGCTTGCCACCTTCATTTCGTACATTATCATCTAGCCCAGATCCGTCTGGCAGAGTCGTGAGGCTTCGGCGAGTCCGATATCACTCCTTTGGTAACACGCTCATAAGACCACTCTCATTTTTCGCATCTGTGTAGTGCTCACGCCTGAATGGTGTCTGTTTACAATATAAACAATGTGATATATAACAGACGACGGCGGGCTCACTAACCCCTCGTCGTCCATTACTGCTTAGCCATTGAAAAAGGTCATTCTCAATCATCAAACCAATAATGATGCCTTGAGTTTAACCCTTTGGCCCTGCAGCACGCACTGCATCGGACATATCAAAGGTTTCATCGTTCTTTCGGAACATGCCCGCCAACTTCGACGCCTGTGCGTCGTAGGCAGCTTTGTCGCTCCAGGTGTTACGCGGGTTGAGCACCTCACCAGGCACATTCGCCACTGCATCAGGAAGCTCCAGCCCAAAGAAATCGTCATGTGTAAATGTCGCACCAGCAAGCGAGCCATCGAGGATCGCGGTAACCATCGCGCGCGTGTATCTCAGGCTAAAACGCTCGCCTGTGCCATACGGCCCGCCTGTCCAGCCCGTGTTCAAAAGCCACACATGAGCATCGTGCGCCTTGATCCGATCAGCCAGCATCTGGGCATACTCTGCTGGCGGACGAGGCATGAAAGGCCCGCCAAAGCAGGGGCTGAAGTTGGGCTGAGGCTCGGTCACACCCGCCTCGGTCCCTGCAAGCTTGGATGTATAGCCATTGATGAAGTAATATGACGCCTGCTCGGGTGTCAATCTGGAAACCGGAGGCATCACGCCAAAGGCATCGGCTGTCAAAAAGATCACATTCTTTGGATGACCTGCGATCGAAGGAATCACCGCGCCGGGAATGAAATCCACCGGATAGGTCACGCGGGTGTTCTCGGTGATCGAGCCATCGTCAAAATCAGGCACACGGTTGGAATCCAGAACCATGTTCTCCAGGCATGAACCAAACTTGATCGCATCCCAGATCTGAGGCTCACCCTCAGGCGAGAGCTTGATGCACTTGGCATAACAACCGCCCTCAAAGTTGAACACGCCATCAGCCGACCAGCCATGCTCATCGTCGCCGATCAGACTGCGATCAGGATCAGCGCTAAGCGTGGTCTTGCCCGTGCCGGACAGGCCAAAAAAGAGCGCAACATTGGATGGATCATCGCTGGCGACATTGCATGAACAGTGCATGGGGAAGACATCGACCTCAGGCATGTCATAGTTCATGGCATAGAAGATGCTCTTCTTGATCTCGCCGGAGTATTCGGTGCCGAGGATGACCACCTTCTTGCGGTCCATGGACTGCACAATGATGGTGGGGGATGAGACACCCAGCTCAGCCTGCTCAGCTTCGGTCAGGTTGCGTGTGCCTGCGTTGATGATGGTCCAGTCGTGGTTCCAGTCCGTCGAGCCTCCCGCAGCTGCTGAGCCTTGGGGAATAAAAAGTGTGCGGGCAAACAGACTGTGCCAGGCAAGTTCGGTAATGACCTGCACACCCAGGCGATATTTGGGGTCTGCCCCGCTGAAGCCTTCAAAAACAAACAACTCATCCCGGCTGTTGAGGTGTTCGGTCGCAATTCGCTCGACAAACTCGAACCTGGTCGCATCAGTCGGCTGATTGACCTTGCCCCACCAGATCTTTTCGTGAACCAGAGGGGTGTCCTCAAGGTATTTGTCCTTGGGGGATCGGCCAGATCGAGCACCCGTCAGACACATCAAAGCTCCATTATCAGCCAGAACACCCTCGCCTGCTTTGATAGCACGCTCGATGAGTTCCGCGGGGCAGAGGTTCGTCCTCGTGCGTTCGGGTGACAAGTTCAGCGGCTGCAGAGTGGTGCTACTCATATTGAATCCTCTCTAAATACCTCAAGTTGTCGTAAACAATGGGTCAGAATCCTAGCCTGTTTATCGACTAAAACCACCAAAGTATACGGCTTATGCCATGAGAATATTGACCCAACCCCCTTAGGTGCGTTATTGTTGCACGGCTGATCCTCGCATCAGCCATAGATGGCGATTGTAGCTCAGTTGGTTAGAGTACCTGGTTGTGATCCAGGGGGTCGCGGGTTCGAATCCCGTCAGTCGCCCTTTTCCCCTTCGCGTTCAGCACAAGGATGCGTTTACCCCCCTCCTCCACACTTTTATTTCTCCTGCCAAGTCCCCAGACAGGCATGGTCCCCGCTCACTATGCAGCGTCTCCTCGCACATGATCGGCCCAGTCTCGACAGGCTTTCACCAGCTCAACGCGATTGATGGGCTTGGTCAGGTAATCATCACACCCTGCCAGGATGCACTTCTCGCGATCACCAGCCATGGCATGGGCCGTCAAGGCAATAATCGGCACGCCTATGCCCAGCCGACGCAGCTTGCCCGATGCTTCGTATCCACCCAGGACCGGCATCTGCATGTCCATCAGAATCACATCAAATGGCTCGCATTGCTGCAAGGCCGCCTGCACCATATCGCAGGCGATCTGGCCATTCTCTGCAATCGTAACTGAAGCACCTGCTTTTTTGAGATGAAAGCTGATCAGTCTCTGATTGTCCGGGCCATCCTCAGCCAGCAGAATCCGCAGGTCATCAAGACTGACTTCGTCCTGTGGGCTTAGTTGGGGAGCGGGCTCGATCTTGGGAAGCGGTGCCAGATCAGCTTCGGATTCAATCATCCTCACTTGGCTGATATCCCCAGCAGCAATCGTCGCGGTAAAACAGCTGCCTTCGCCCAGCGTGCTAACCACAGCCAGTTCTCCACCGAGTAACTCGCTCAAGCGTTTGGAGATCGTCAAGCCCAGACCCGTGCCTCCGAACTTTCGTGTGGTCGATGTATCTGCCTGCACGAATGCATGGAACAGCCGCCCCAGTTGTTCCTCGTTCATCCCAATGCCGGTGTCAATCACATCAATGCACAAACAACTCTTGTTTGTTGGCCCTCTATGAGAGACTTTGACCGTAACACTGCCAGCATCCGTAAACTTGATCGCATTACCCAACAGATTAACCAGAATCTGACGGAGTCGCGTCGGATCAGACACAATCGCGCTGGGCAGTGGCAACTGAAACTCGGTCGTCAGTGTGATGCCTTTTTCCTTGCATCGGCCCCTCATGAGAGTTTCAACATCACGCACAACTTGAACTGGATCAGTCGAGATATTCTCGATGGTCATGCAATCAGCATCCAGCTTGGATATGTCCAGAATGTCATTGATAATCGTGAGAAGGTGCTCACCATTTCGAAGAATCGTGTCCACCGTCTCGAGCTGACGATCCGGGCAGTTAATTATCTCTTCGTCGGTTTTGAGCAGCTCGGCATATCCTAGAATCGCTGTCATCGGCGTGCGAATCTCATGGCTCATGTTGGCCAGAAACTCACTCTTGGCCCTGTTTGCAGATTCTGCCTGCTGGCGTGCCCACTCAAGCTCGTCAGCAGCCTCTGCAAGCTCCATTGTCTGTGCGTGCTGTTGATTCTTGATCTCCAGAAGCTCCTGAGTGAATGTCTCACTTTCCAGATCAACCCGGCGGCGCTCCATCTCAGCACCAATACGCTTTGAGAACATGCTCACCAGCATGCTCGCAAACTCGGGGTTCACCAGAGGTTTGTCGTCAAACAGCGTAATAAGCCCCTCCAGTTCATCAAAACCATCATGCACAGCAATGCCCAAATATGATTCAATCCCCAGCGTCTTGAGCATCGGATCATCAGGAAAACACTCACTGACACCCTCGGCAAACACACATGGACCGTCTCCCTTTACAGCAAGTTCACAAGGCGAGGATTTCAACTCATACTCTATTTCATCATCCATTTTTCCATCGACACAGAAAGCCAATGAGCGAATGCGGTCCTTTTTCTCCTCAACAACTTCGCCGATGAGTACATATTTCACATCCAGAATCTGTGAAATGCTCTTGGAAAGCACTTCGAAAAAATCCATCCCGGTCTTGTCCGCTGTTGCTGTCATCGCCGTACGCAAAGCTCGCTCAAAGTTATGTTGAGATGATATGTCACGAATGAGCATCATCACACACGCATGGCTGTCGTACTCAATCAGCGATGCCGAGATCTGGGTTTCCAGAGGCTGCCCACTCGCATCAGTAAAACAAAACTCGCAAACCTGATTCTTGCCATCGCCAATCACCATCTTGATCAATGATTCAAGCTCACTCACATCCTGACACAGATGAGATAGCGTGCAACCACCCAGCTCAACGATAATGCCCCCCAACAACTGTTCTGCGCGAGGATTGGCTTTGAGCACCGTGCTTTGATATGGATCAACAACAAGAATGGCATCGCTGGCTGATTCAAAGATGTTCTGCAACTTGGCGTTGCTGACGCGTAGCTGGCGCGTCTGATCATGCACCTGGTTTTCCAGCGATTCCCTGAGTCGGGCCAGTTCATGCCGGGATATATACAACTCGCCGATCGTGACTTTGAGCATCGATGCAAGATGCCGAAACTCGCCTGGCAATTTCAAATCAGAAACACTCACGCTGTCACCAGATTTAAGGTCCCGCAGCATCTGACGAACGCGACGAATCGGCTTGAGCACCATTGATTCTATCGCTGCCTGCAGGCTCAATACATACACGCTGACAAAGATCAAACCCACCAGCAATCCCTGAACAGGCAAAGCTCCCGCAGGCTCAGGCTCTGACACCACAGGCCACAAAAGCGCAAGCAGAACCATTGCCAATAGAATTGGGTATAGCGTTCTCAATATCATGCCCAGCATGATCCGCATCGCTCGTTCACTCCCACAAAGGGTTCCAAATCAAACCCTTGTGATGGAATATTTCATACCATTCTGTTCACAACATGAAGCCTGCTGCGACAGCTGACTATGAAAACTATCGAGCCAATGACACCCGATCTTCACACGCCATGCCCTGAAAAACCCAAACTACAGGTCTCTGACGCGGTTTTTATTAGCTATAAAATGGTCCGCAATCTGCTGCACCTGCTGGACATAGCCTCCACCAAAGAGTCGGGCATGCACCAGCAATGGATACAAGTTGTAAAGATCCCTTCGAATTTTGAAAAATCCCCCACGAATTGGTCGAATCTGATGATACCTGTGAAAAAAAGGCTCTCCAAAGCACGAGAAAAGAGTCACAAACGCCAGTTCAATCTCTGGGTCTGCATAATAAATCGCGGGATCGATCAATCCCGTCACCCTGCTCTGGTCACTGAGAACATTACCCGACCAGACATCGCCATGGATCAAACCCGGAGGCTGAGGCTCATCAATCCAGTCCACCAGGTGATCCGCAAGCGTGCGAACCCTGTCAAATAACCTTTGATCAATCTGGCCATGGGCAAGCGCCTGCTGAGCCATCTCTACAAGTCGCTGTTGACCGAAAAACTCATGCCATGAATCTGACCACCCGTTGGGCTGATTGAGCCCCCCGATGAGCGTGTCAAAATCCAGACCATATTGATCCGCTCTCATATTGTGCAGTTGCGCCAGCAACTCCGCAGCATGTACCTGGGCACCATCTGAAACAAACCCCGTCGAGCCCTGCATGTAACTCATCACCAGCAGTTGATCACTCTCATACACAACGCTCGGCACTGGCAAAGCTGACCACTTTGCCAGATACTTCAGCATCTGCGCCTCGACCCCCAGCATGGCGCGATCAGATACATCAACCTTGGCAACCACCTGTTGACCATCGCTCAGGCGGATCAGATACACCTGCCCGACACACCCCCCAGCCATCGGCTCAGACCGCTCAACAGTCTGCCCAAGTGCCTTTCCGATGGATTCATGGATCTGTTTCAAAGGCTCATCCCCGATCAACCCTGATCAACCTGCTGTCAATCAGGATAGCACGGGGCTTTGCTATCAATCCTTAACGCGTTCAAGAAGTGCGATCAGACCTTTAATCTCACAGATCGATTCCGACACGCTCATGCTTGCGGTAATCGTCTTGAGAGTAAGTTCCGCCTGAGTAGCAAGCTGAGTAAACCCCACAGCAGGCGCAGCTCCTCGAATCTGAAGCGATATCGATCGCACAGCATCATTGTCCTCTCGCTTGACCGCTTCATGAAGCCTCTTTGCATATGAACGACAATGCTTGATGAAACTCGGCACTAGTGACCTGTTGGGATCATCATCATCCAGGGTCGACTTCATCGGCCCTGTCGCCATCCCCACCATCAAGAACTCTGCGATCGCCCGAAGCAGGATCTCTTGTGTAATAGGCTTGGCAAGAAACGCGTTGGCCTGCACACTGGCCAGATGCTGACGGGTCAGAGTGCTGGTATCTGAGGTCACCATAATGACCCCGGTCTGAATCCCGTTCTCTCGAATCTTTGTGATCCACTCATGGCCGTTCATCTCAGGCATGTCATAATCAAGCAGGATCAGATCAACGCCTTCCTCTGCAACATCAAGTGCCTCGATTGGGTCTGAATACGCCGAAATACGCAGGTTCGTATCCCTGAGATAATGCTTGGCCAGCTTCAGATCCATCTCTGAGTCATCCACGATCAGGATTCGGCCCTCAAGTTCCTGAGGATCAACCTTCTCAAGCGAAAAGCAGTCTGAGAATTCATCAAGTTCCACAAAGTCGCGTGCGTTGATAGGCTCGGAAAACTGAATGCCAAGCTCGTGAATCGTGCCTTTGACATGCCTGCACCGCGTAACAAACCCTCTCACGCCATGATACTCATTTTCCGGCGAGGGAATATAAAGCACGCAGCTTGTCCCAGTGTGCATATAAGCGCTATGGAGAATGCTCATTCCGCCACAGGATATATTGCGGACCGGAACAAGAAGCTTGGCTTTGGTCCCGCCAGGCTGGGTAACTTCAAATATGACTGATGTTTTTCGAAACGACCAGCGAACAAAGTTGCGTTCGGGTGAAGCTCCCTTGCCCGCAGCGTCCATCTCATCCATAACCTGGTTGAGTTCGCGTGAGTTGAGTCCAAGAGTGTTAATCCGCCCAGTATTCGGTCGCGATACCTCAGACTTTGACTTACCGGAAAAACTGGACATTGTGCTGGTGCTCCAATCGACAACCGATGCGCTCATGCTCAATACTACAATGAGTATCGTCGTCTGATTGGCTCCTCAGCCCGCAAGTACAGGGGAATGATTACCTAATCTAAAAGCTATCTGTGCCGATTGCGCCGAATGTGCCAGCATACTCAGCATAAACCCAATGACCGCCCTATAACAACAATCAAACATCCAGATTCTTAACCTCAAGAGCATGTTCTTCAATGAACTTTCGGCGAGGCTCGACCGCTTCACCCATCAACACCGAGAACAACGAATCTGCCTCGCCCGCCATATCCCAGCTCACTCGCATCAAAACACGCACACTATGGTCCATCGTGGTTTCCCAGAGCTGCTCAGCATCCATCTCGCCCAGCCCCTTGAACCGTTTGATTTCAAGCCCCCGCCGACCCAGATCCTGCAATGAACTGAGAATCCCGGGCAGGTTGGGAACCTCCACCACCTTGCCTTGAACTTCTCCCTCTTGCTCATCCTCGCTGGATGTGTTTGACAAAAGTTGCCAGGCAAAACGCGAAGGCAGCTTCTCACCCGTTACAGATTCTTCCTGCACCAGCGTGTAATCTTCGATCATCAGCCCAAGCTTGCTCAGATCAACAAAAATCTTCTCAAGCTCTCGATTCTCATGAAGTTCACGCAGGCGCGCAATCGGCCTGTCTCCCCGGGCAGCTTCGTCTTCTTCATCAGTCGTATCACCAAACCCAAGCCCACGATCAGAAATCAACTCCAGCGCCTGCTGCTCAGACCAGGCCATTGCCTCACCCGCCTGCCAGTCGATCCTGTGCGTAGGCAGTCGGCCCGGCTCATCATCATTTTGCTTTTCCGGATCGTCATGCCTTGCTTCAAGTAGGTCTGTAAACTTCAGACCACGCCGCTCTGAAATAATCAGAAGCTCCTGCATCCGCTCCAGCAAACGAATCGCCCTTTCAAGCTCTTCGCCCTCCAGCGTTCTTTCAACCTTCGGCTCTTCGTAAAAACCATCCACCTGCTCATCATCAATACAACTGACATCACGAATCAATAGCCTCGCATCCGCAAGACCCAGCGTTACGAGTTCATCACTCAACGCCCGCTCATTGAGAATGTATCGACTCTTCTTGCCCCGGCTAAGCTGATACAACGGCGGCTGGGCAACATATATTCGACCCTCACGCACCAGATCAGGCATCTGACGGAAAAAGAATGTCAGCAAAAGTGTACGAATATGCGAACCATCCACATCGGCGTCGGTCATGATCACAACCTTGCCGTAACGCAGCTTGGACATGTCAAGTTCCGCCCCGATACCACAGCGTAACGCGCCGATCAGCGTGCGGATGCCTTCAAACGATAAAACCTTGTCAATCCGTGCTTTTTCAACATTCAACAGCTTGCCTCGCAAAGGCAAAATCGCCTGCGTCTGCACATCCCGCCCCTGCGTCGCAGACCCGCCCGCTGAATCACCTTCCACGATGAAAAGCTCTGACTTCTCCACATCCTTGGTCTGACAATCACGCAGCTTGTGAGGCATCGAACCTGAATCAAGCGCAGTCTTTCGACGCGTCAACTCACGCGCCCGCCTGGCTGCTTCACGAGCCTGCGCTGCAATCACACCCTTCAGGCACAACTTCTTGGCTTCAGCAGGATGCTCTTCAAGCCATGTATCAAGAGCCTCTGAAAGGGACTGGGACACAAAGCTCTCAATCTCTGGGTTCAACAGCTTTTCCTTGGGCTGATTGTTAAACGCCGGCTCAGGAAGCTTGACCGAGACAATCGCAATCAACCCCTCACGCAGATCCTCCCCCGTCGGTGTGGGGTCTTTCTCTTTGATAAGGCCTTGCTTGCGAGCATAGCCATTGAGCGTTCTGGTCAGCGAAACCTTGAATCCCTGGCCATGCGTGCCGCCATCAACATTGTTGATATTGTTGGCAAAGGTCAGCAGCTTCTCGTTGTATCCATCGTGGTATTGCAGCGCCACTTCGCAAATCAGATGCTCCTCAGGCTTGTTCTTCCTGAGATACACCAGCGAACACAGTGCTGTCTTGCCCGTCATCAGGTGTTCGATATATTCCGGCAAACCCTGCTCAGCTTTAAAAACCTCTGCCTTGGGCTTGCCCTGACTCACATCTCGTTCATCAACCAGCCGAATAATCGTGCCCGGATTCAGATATGAAAGCTCCCTTAACCTGTTGACCAGCGTCTGATACACAAAATCCGTTTCAGGGAAAACTTCAGGATCAGGTCGAAATGTAATCATGGTCCCGGTGGTGCGCGTTGCACCTTCAGGGATAGGCCCGATCTCTTCGAGAGGCCGAGTCAGCACACCCCTCTCAAAACCAATCAAATACACCTTGCCATCACGGTAAACCTCGCACTCGAGAAACTCCGAGAGCGCATTGACACATGAAACACCCACCCCGTGAAGCCCGCCCGAAACTTTATACGCTGAGCCTTCTTCGCCAAACTTGCCCCCAGCATGAAGCGTGGTCATCACCACCTCGACCGCAGGCTTGCCGTTGAGCGACGGGTTCTCGTGCTTCATTGGCCCTACAGGGATGCCCCGCCCATCATCCACAACACAGCACGATCCGTCTGCCTGGATCGTCACGATCACCGTCGATGCAAACCCCGCCATCGCTTCATCTATGGAGTTATCAACCGTCTCATACACCAGATGGTGCAGCGCGTTGATCCCTGTGCCTCCGATGTACATCCCGGGCCGCTTGCGAACCGCCTCGAGCCCTTCGAGCACCTTGATCTGGTCCTCGCCGTAGTCGTGGTTGTTACTCGTCACCGATCCCTCAGATCCGGATTTCTGGCTCATCAGCACCTGCCTGTTTTCTTTATGATCCATCGCCAGCAAAGAACACCAAAACCGCGCCAGATGATCAATCACGCAGCTCGATGAAAACAATTTTCAACCCGCTTTCGCATGCACGCGAAAGGCAGATCTTCTGCTGGGTGATTCTAGGCAGGTTTAGCCGCAAAACCGCTCAAAAAACCATGCAGAATCGCCTTAAACCCCACTCGTCACTCCACAATCTGCACGATGCTCACCTGCTCGACCAAAAACTCGTACACCTGCTCGATATCGTCAGGCAAAAGCCTCACACACCCCATGGATTCCTGATTCCCGATGCTCGATGGATCGATGGTCCCATGCAGCCCATAGCCCACATTCCCCGCTGATTCTCCCACACCCTTGATACCAACCCAGCGCTCTCCAATCGGATTCATGGGGTCGTCTGCCTGGAATCTCTCGCCCGTCCTCGGATTCACCCAATATGGATTGGTGAGCTTGGAATCCTGCTTGACAACATAACTGCCGCTGGGCGTGCTGTCGCCCTTGCCAAGTCCCACTGTATACGAACGGATATATATCCACGATTCAGGCTCGCCGGGAGATCCGGAAAACAGATCCAGTCGATACGCACCCTTGTTCACGATCACATGGAAAGGCCCATGAATCAGCTTCAGCTTCTGACCCACCTTGATCAGATTCGGATTGGCAATGCCATTCACACGCTGAATCAGCCTCCAGTCTACCGCCAGCCCACTCCTGGCAACAATCCGCTGCAGCGAATCGCCAGACTGAATCGTGTAAATCTCACTCAACGGGTCTTGCTTGTCAACCTTGGATGAAAACACCAGCTCCTGATTGATCTGAGCTGCACGCTCACGCGCCACCGCACGCTCCGCAGCACTGGCCCTGCCATCAAGCACCACCCGTGACAACACCTTCCGCGCCATCACCAGATCACCCGCTTTCATCGCCTCGTCCGCCGTCGCCAATGCCATCGACCCCGTCAAACCACGCCCCCCAGCATCTTTCTCTCCGCTGCGGCCCTCTGCGGGGAAGTCCATCTCAGATGATGCAGGCACACCATCAGGCTCAACAACCAGAGGCTCACTCATATCTCGCCCACCACCTTCACCCTGCACCGCATCATCAATCGCCTTGCCCAAAGGATCCATCGCATCAGCAGGCTCAACCTCAGGCAAATCAGACGATGAAACTTCCCGTGAACCATCAGGATTAAAAGTTCCTTCTCCACCAAACCCGTCTCGTTGATCCCCACCTGTCCCGCCATCATTCAGAGGCTCAGCCATCAGTGTTCCAGGCTCTTGATCCAAAGCTGTCAGCCCAGCCTTGGTCGTTGTATTGGCCTGTTCATTCTGCCCGTCAGTGAGAGAAACAGCCTTGTCCGCATCTGAGCCTGACATCGTGTACCAGATCGTTGCCAGCACGATCACTGCTGCGACCACCAGAACTCCCCCGATGATTCTGGGCCTGCTCCTTTTTCGAGACACACTGGCTCTTGAACCTGTCATTGATCGTGCTGACTGACTGGGTAGGGACATGCCGAGGCTCCTGTCACTTCATCTTCGCGTTCGTTTATGCACCTGGCTGGATCAAACCGTGCTGAACTTCCATCCACGCTGAGAAACAACGCTCTTTGTTGCAAATCTTTACGATCCTGACTCTGACCTGCACACAATCAAACGCTTTTCCGTCAATACATGACTCATCAGCACATCGTGAGACTCACAAGGCACACGATCAACCAACATCGTCTCAAAAGTTGCCCCCACCGTCCAGACCTTAGCCCCAAGTTGAGACAAAAAACGGTCATAAAATCCCCCACCCCGCCCTAATCGCCCCCCAGCAGCATCAAACGCCACCCCAGGCACCACCACTCCATCCAATTCCTCACCAGATATCGACATTCCATCCACAGGCGGCTGGCGAACCCCCCTCCCGGCCCCCCTCCCGCCCCCCCCCACAACCCCCCTCACTTCTGAATCATGTGTGGAAAAAACCGCTACAACATCTTCCTCTGGCACTCGAATCGGCATCAACTCCCGCTTCTCCCAGTCAATCCGAGGCACACACACGCCAATACCCCGCTCCACACACCTCACCATCGCAGCTGATAAATCCACTTCCCCCGCCATCGGCAAATACACCATCATCCACCCATCCACACCCACACCATCACCCAACCAGCTAAGAAACCGCTCGCACCACCGCTCAGACCACGCTCGCATCTGATCTGGTGCGATGCCCTTTTGCTTTTCCAGGCTTTGCTTCCGCAACGCCTTTTTTTCATGCTCTGAATCCAGATTCATTGCTTGACATCTTCTTTATACGCTTGGCGCAGCTTGCGGATTTCCCTGAGCCTTTCACCAATATGAACCTCAAGCCCTTGGTCAGTTGGCTCGTAGTAAACACGATCCACACCCAGATAATCCTGCAAGCCGATCGCTCCGGCATTTGCATGAGCATATTGGTACCCGGCACCTGGCTTGTTCCCGCCAGGTGAAGGCGGCGATGCGTTCTTGTCCTTGAGATGTACAGGCACAGGCACCGTGCGTCCTGATCGCACATCGTCCAGCGCCCTCTCAATAGCCATGTATGAAGCGTTGGATTTGGGTGCCATCGCCAGATAAATCGCAGCCTGACTAAGCGTGATCCGGGCTTCGGGCAATCCAATCCTCTCGACCAGCTCCCACGCAGCCTGAGCAATCAACATTGATCGCGGGTCCGCATTCCCGATATCTTCGCTCGCTAGGATCGCAAGTCGGCGGGCAATAAACCGGGGGTCCTCACCTGCATCAATCATCCTCGCAATCCAGTACACCGCAGCATCGGGGTCTGAACCTCGCACCGACTTGATCATGGCGCTGATGGTGTCGTAATGCTCATCGCCCGCCCCTGCATACACCGCTGCCTTCTGCTGAATGCTCTGTCGCGCAGCTTCAATGTCAATCTCTATCGTGTAGTTCTCCCCCTGCTCCTGTTCAGACACTGGTGTCGACAGCACCGCGATCTCAAGAGCACTGAGCGCCCGCCTGGCATCTCCATCACACTTGATAGCCCATAGCCTCAACGCTTCATCAGAAACCTGCAAACTCAGCGAACCATACCCATCTTTCTCATCAGCAATCGCCCGCTTGAGCACTCCCACCACTTCATCAATAGACAAAGGCTCCAGCCGAAACAGCGTGCTGCGACTCACCAATGCTGCATTGCATGCAAACAGCGGGTTCTCCGTCGTCGCACCGATCAGCGTCAGCACACCCTTTTCAACATCTTCAAGCAGGACATCCTGCTGACTCTTTGAAAAACGATGAATCTCGTCCAGAAACAGAATGGTCCGACGCCCCGAAATCTCCAGCCTCTGGGTTGCTTCCTGGGATATCTCCCGGATGCGTTTGACACCCACAGCTGCAGCATTCTGCTCAATGAAATGTCGTTTTGTGTAGCGCGCGATCAGTTCGGCAAGTGTGGTCTTGCCCGTGCCGGGCGGGCCATGGAAAATCAGCGATGTCATCGCATCAGCGCGCAGCATGCGCCACAACAGCTTGCCCTCGCCCAGGATATGCTCCTGCCCAGCAACATCTTCGATCTTCCCGGGACGCATCCTGACCGCCAGAGGAGCTGCAGCCCGCAAGTTTAACGCTCTTTGATTGGCCCATAAATCAGACACGAACATCATCCTATCGCACCAGATCCCCCCATGCCAACCCAAACGAGTAGCCAAAGACTTTGTAGACGCTAACATATCCTCTTGAGCTGGCTCCTCCTGACCATCCTGATTGCGGTCTTGCTGTCTTTTTGGGCATTGCTGTCGCATTGGATCATGGACAACCCTCGTGGCGATTTCGATACAGGCGTGGTCTTCCGGGCTTCGCAGCTCCTTTCCAGGCTCATGCATCGATTGCAGGCTCAAGGCGAACATGAGATCCCCGCCCAGCGCAATCCCGGCTCGCTCATCATCATCGCCAATCACACCTCAGGCATTGATCCCATGCTCATCCAGGCGTGCTGTCCCTTTGAGATCCGCTGGATGATGGCTGCGGACATGAAAGTTCCCATCCTTAATCGCTTCTGGAACTGGTCCAGAGTCATCATCGTCAACCGCTTTGGCCGCGACCACATCGCAGCACGCCAGGCGCTTCGACACCTCAAATCCGGAGGCGTGCTCGGCATCTTCCCCGAAGGTGGCATCGAACGCCCCCCCGAGCAGATCATGCCTTTCCTCAGCGGCGTAGGTCTACTCATCAAACTCACCCACGCACCCATACTCCCCGTCATCATCACAAACACACCTCAAGTCGACCCCGCCTGGCGCAGCTACGCCAAGTTCAGCAATAGCAAACTCTCATTTATGCCCATCATCCACTACGAAGACACCACGCTCTCAGCTGATCAGATCACCGCAGATCTGCGTCAGCGATATACAACCTGGACCAGCTGGCCCACCAACGAAAATCCCAATCAAGCACTCGATTCCTGAGCAAGTTTACTGGCCGTCAATCATGCGATTGATCGCATCCAGTCGGCGCTTGTGAACTTCACGATCAGGCTCAATCCGCGCCAGTGCTGCAAGTTGCCGCTGTGCTTGTGCAAAATCTCCCATCCGTATTGCAATCCGAGCTGCCAGCTCGCGATAATCTGCATCAAGCGGCGCAATGTGTGTCGCGCGTTTTGCTTTGTCCATCGCTTTGTGATATTCACCCATCGCAGCATAACGCCGAGCCAGTTCAACGGCATAGGCTGCAGAATGCTGCTCCCGAGCATCCAGAAATAACAGATGCTCAATGATCGTCCCTGCATCAGCAATCGGCTGCCCCGCCCGCTCTTGATCCAGATAGATTCTCAGCAGCATCTGGTGCGGCAAGGGGTCCACAGGCCGAGCCTTGGCATACCGCTTGAGAAGTTCAATCATGCTCTCATCAGGTACGCCCGATTGCTCTTGAAGTGTCCACCGAACTGCCCAGCTCAAAACACCGGGGTGCTCGGGATGATTCGCCAAAAGCTCAGCCAGCTGCTCTACCGATGGCACAGGTCTTTCGCTCGCTGAAAGTTCGTCCCAATCTTCCTGGGTCAACTCAAACATCTCCAGCATCAACTCGGACACTGGCTTTTCCCCCTCAGGCGTGCCCAGTCCCCATTCACGAATCTGCCCCTTTGCCCAGCTGGTAAACGCCTGCAAAAACGCTTCTGATTCAAGCCCCAGAACGCGCTGCATTGCAGATGCTTCATCAACCCCTTGGGCGTACAGATCCATCAGATCAAGATTCGCCCTTGATCCCCACCTGCTTGTAATAAACTCATACATCCACGACCCTTGTGCATATGCCTTGGACCGATCGCCAGGCAATCTGGGTCTGACAAATGCGATGTTGATCTCTTCCAGATCAAACAGCGTCCCTTCCCCAGCCGCTTTTGCAAGCGCCTGGCACGAGACATAATCTCGTGGCGCATCTTCCATCACCACTGCGGCAGCCTCTGTATACCAATGTGGAATCCGGTTCTTCGTTCGGCTCAGCGTCACCGTGTGTGTGTACTCATGCTGAACCACACGCGCCCAGTCATACTCACCCACCAACTGCCCAGGCCCCGCCCGTGGAAACTCCATCGCAATCACAGGCCCCGTTGATGCAGCCATCGTATGGATCGCAGGCATCCCCGTAATCCGCACGCTGAACCACGCATGATCAGGCATCAACTCGATCTGCGTCACCCGCTCTGGCTCATGATCAATCCCCTCTAACCCTGTCACACGATCGTAAATCCGCTCAAGAATCTCAGGCATTTCCTCAGCCAGCACGCCTTGCACTCCCGGCTGATAACGAATCACAAAGTGCTCACTGCTGGCAGTGGCATAACTTGCCAGCTCCCGCGCCAACTTCAAGCTGTTGTCCACCCGCACATTAAACGGGTCCAACTCATTGGCGCTAGTCAACATGGTGAGCGCTTCATCACTCCGCCCTGCCTGCAATAACATCAAACCAAGCTCAACGCGAGGCTCAGAAACCAGCGGCTGCCTCTGGATCGCCTCTCGCAAATACTCCTCAGCCCGCTCATATTGCCGAGCTTCACTCAATGTCAACCCCACCTGCAAATACCCCAGCGCTGAACCCGGCGAAAGCTCATCAAACCTACCCAGCAGTGCATCAGCTTCTTCATAGTTGTGCCCCGCTGCAACCGCAGCTGCCTGGAGCGCCAAAAGACCGCGATGTTGTGGCTGTCTCTCCAGTGCCAGATCAATAATCCCCCTGGCATCCACAGCATCCTTCTGGCGAAGCCTGCCCCGCGCCAAAATCATCGCACCCTCTGCTGAACCTTCTGCAAGTTCATCCAGTTGACGAACAATCACGCTGGCAGAATCAAAATCAAACCCGTCCACCGCGATCTGACCTATGAGCACCATTGCTTTAGCGCACCGTGGATTGAGCCTTAGCACATCCATCGCAGCATCCCGGGCCTGCTTTCTGTTGTCTTTGGAATACAAAAGCTCAGCTTCTGCAAGCGCGACTCGCCAGTCCAGCTGGTTCAACTCGGATCTGGCTTTGGTCAAGAGCGACAATAGCGTGCGAAAATCTGCCCCGCCCGTCATCTCCTGCTGACGCACGCGCGTACGAATAATCAACCCCTGCACTGCGCTTGCAAGCTCTCCAGAATCCGTCAGTTTCCTGTTTATCAGTTGATTAACCAGTGGCTCAAGTGCTGCGTTTGCTTCATCAAACCGCCCCAGCATCTCAAGTGCCCGCGCCCGCCAGCGAATCCCCTCAAGACTGCTCACACCAGCCAATACTTTGAGCCCCAGTTCTGGCTCGCCTCGCTCTATGAGCGCCCGTGCCCGACTCTCCGGCATCACTTCCGTCTCATCAAATACACGATTAAAATAATCGCCTCGGATCAAGGCATCGGTCGCGCGCCGCCTGGGAGTATCCAGATCCTCATCTGTTGCCAGCCCATAAAAAACACGCAGATCCTTCCTCTCCTCCTCAGTCAGATACTCAGCTGAAATCAACGCCTTCACCGCAGGTGAAACACCCTCTCGCCCCCCATTCCCACCACCATCCCCCTTTTCAACCTGAACAACGGGCTGACTCGATGCAACCATGCCCACACACAGCCACCCCAGCAGAACTGCAACCAACCCATAGGCTCTCTGGCTCACAAACCCGCTCCTTTTCCCACATGCACTCTTTGGAACAATTCCATCTATTGATCCGCATCCTCCAGCACCTTCATCGGCGAAATCTGCACATCCCAGCCCTCGCCGGGCGTGCTCATATCAAAAACATCATCAGGAATCTGCGCCTGCTCATTCACTCGCAACCCGATGATCCGCACAAAGCTCTCATCGCCCACCGAATCAACCGCCCACACGATCCAGGGCAGCATCTGCCCTTGCTCATCAGGCCTGACCCACAAATGAATCTCCTCATATCCATCTTCATCCTGATACCCAGGCTTTGGTACCAGCTTCAAATGCCGAGCCTTTTCTGCATAAGGCTGAAGCTTCTCATCAAGCCCTTCTGTAGCGGGCAGCTCCGTTGCAACAAACCGTGCCAACACCTGATCCTTCTTCACGCCCATCGGGATCAGTAGTGGCCTCTGCCCATCTGCAAGCGGATCAAACTGCTCCCAAGGCGGCGCCAACTGAACCTTCCGAAACATCCGTTCCTCTGGCAGCTTCTCAACCACCCACTGCCCATCAAACGCATAGGCCTTGAACTCAGGCTCCACACGATCGCCCACCCTCAGCTCATGAAACCGCACCGCATACGCATCCGCCCGTTCCTCTTGATCACGAATTCGAGCCCCCCGACCCTTGCCGAAAAACACACGACCCCGCCGCTCCTGGATATCGCCTTCAATGGAAAAGGTACGCACAAACTGTATCGACCCGTCAAACTGCTCCACATTCTGCCCGTCGTGCTCAATCAATGCAAGCAACTCACCAGCAGTTATCTCTGCCTGACTGGCATCCTCGCTCTTCACCTGGCTGACAGATTCATCCTGTGCCAGCGCAGATTGACCCCCCCCCCCCGCCAGAAACCCCGCCAGCAGGAAGGTGCCGATTCTGCATCTGCATCGAACATTGCCTGAATGATTTGCATACATGAAAAACTCATCCTTGAAAAATATTCTTTACAATAAGGAACAACGCCTTACGCGGGGTTGTTGATTCCAGCAGAACCAATACTCGCGAGGTACACCATGGTCCGAATTATACGAAGTGTCATTGTTGTTTGCTGTCTGTTCATTTCACTCCAGGCGTTCATGTTATGGACCGCCACTGGGCGCAAGGCTCTGACACGCTTTCCCACCGAAGAACTCACCCAGCAGGCCGATTCCGGTCTTTCTGATCTCTTTAGTGATACCGGCCTGAACGACGATCTGGGCGAAGTACAAAAACTCGACAACCGCTTCACTTTCGGCCTCTTGCCCTCCCCCGCTGCAAATGCCGAGGCGGTCTCACTCATGACCGTAGCAGGCCCTGCCCTGCTCGTCGCACTCCTGGCCATCCAGCCCATCGGATGGTCCAAAAGAAAATCACATCACAAAAATGATTCGGAATAATCTCCCCTCCCATCTCGTTGATACACCAGACTCAGCACACGGCTGAATCTGTTTTCATCTTTGGTTATTGAGAAATGGAGAACCCACAATCATGCATTTCAACTCTCGTCTGATCATGGCCGCAGCCCTCTCACTCCTGATCGCTTCCACTGCATCAGCACAGTATGGCAATCGAAACAAGAAAAAACACAAAGGTCCACCACCCGCACCCCAAGGCTTCGTCCAGCACGCTGAAAGCGGCAAATCCCTGCTCGTCCCAAAAGACCAAGCCTCTCTTGGCACCGTCTTCCACGCCCTTGCTGACCGTGACACCCAAATGCACTTCGTTTCCAAAGCACCCGTCGAAACCATCGAAGGCAACTCCAACCGCACCATCGGCTACGCTGTTGTCCGAGCAGATGATCGCCTCATCGCTGGCGAATGGCACTTGCCCGTTAACTCCATCGACACCGGCAACAAAACCCGCAACAAGCACCTCACCAAACGCGAGTGGCTCAACGCAAAGAAAAACCCCTACATCATCTTCAAAATCCTCGAAGTCAAAGACCAGAAACTCGCAAAAGAAGGCGAGGGCTTTAAAACCTACTCCGCAACTCTCGTCGGCGAGTTCACAATCCATGGCGTCACCAACAAAAAAACCATCCCCAACGCCACACTCAGCTTCCGCACCCAAAGTGCCAGCACCGAAAAAGTCGCCCAAGGCGACCTGCTCGCGATTCGCGCCAAATACAGCGTCCTTCTAAGCGACTACAAGGTCGAACACCCCGTCATCTCCAAGAAAAAGAAGTTCGCCAATGAGGTCAAAATCGACACTTCTCTCGTCCTGTCTACCGTCGCCCCCGAAAAGCAAGGCTGACCCACATCATCAAACTTCAAAAACACACCAGCCCCCACCCGGGGGCTTTTTCATGCGCACTTCAAAATGACAGCACACAATATTTACATCTTCTTGTGAGACAGGAAATCTCGCAAAATCGCTGCTGCTGCCATCGCATCGCGTCGATTCTTTTTTTCTCGATGGGTCATGCCCGTCTGCGACATCGACCAGTTCGCCTCAACACTGGTCAGCCTTTCATCTTGAAAATGCACCACTCGCCCCGTTGTTTCCTCAAGTCGCACAGCAAACTCGCGCACAATCTTTGCCCGGCCACCTTCTGTGCCATCCATATTCAAAGGCAACCCCACCACAAGCTCATCAGCAGAATCCAGATGCTCATCAATCGCCCGCTTAATCTGATTTAAAAGCGCCCGCCCCTCATCCTCCCCTGTCGGAATCTCGATCAAACCCACCGGACATGCGATGTTCATGTCATCATCGCCAACAGCAAGCCCCGTCCGCTGGTCACCAAGATCAATCGTCAGATATCGCATCGCTATTGCAGCTTCTCATTGACCAGTGAGTGCAAACTCTTGAGATCCTGCGCACGATCCATAGGCATCACCAGCGTCGCATCAGCTGTATGCACCACAATCATCCCTTCCACACCCAATAGTGCTGTCGTATGCCCCTGCACATCGCCAAACACCAGATTCCCAGAACTATCCACCACCACCTGTTCGCCTGCGCCCACCAGATGGTTGCCTTCAGCATCAGGCTCCATCGTCTGGCAATAACTGGGCCATGAACCCACATCAAGCCAGCTCACGGGCATCTTTACCATGGCTATCGACACCTGTTCATCACCAGATGCAGGCTCCATCACCGCATAATCCACACTCACCTTCTCAAGCGTGCGATACACCTCACCAAGCACACGCTGCTGGTCCGCTGTTCCCCATGCAGCCTGAATCTTCATCAGCCCCTTGTAGATCTCAGGTTTGAAGCGTTCCAGACAAGACAAAAAAGTGCCCGCATGAAAAACAAACATGCCCGCGTTCCAGCCATAGTCGCCGCTGGCCAAATACTGCTCTGCCTTTTCAAGCGGAGGCTTCTCAACAAACTCCGCCACCCCATACGCCACACCCTCTCCCCAACGCCCCGATGAACTTGCAATCGAGTCTGCCTGCCTGACATACCCGTACCCTGTCGCAGCAAATGTTGGCGTGATGGCAAAGGTCACAAAGCGCGACGGATCTTCTTCAACCAGCGTAAAGCCCACATCGACCCGCTCCTGAAACACATCTACAGGCTCAATGATCTGATCCGCAGTCAAAACCGCGAAGATGGCATCAGGATCATCTTTGGCAAGAACCGCAGCTGTCAAACCAACCGCGTTCACCGTATCTCTGCCCTCAGGCTCGCCCAAAATGCGCTGATCAGTAAACGCAGGCAGCGATTCCCGGATCGCATTTCGATACCGCTCGCCTGTGCAAATAAGTCTGCGATCTTCAGGAACCAGTCCATCGAGCCTCGCTGCTGCAAGTTCAAGCAGCGATTGTGCTGAGGAAACACCAGGTCTTTGAATAAACCGCAAAAGCTGCTTGGGTTTATTCTGCCTGCTCAAAGGCCAGAGTCTTGTCCCAGCACCGCCCGCCATGATCATCGCATATCGCATAACCATTAGCATATCGGTATCAAATGCAATGACTCTTGCACCCCAGCCCAAAAGATGACCCATAATACAGGATCATGACCCCTGATCACTTCACAATCGTGCAATGGGCATCGTAGAAATTTTCAATACTCTTCACTCACCCAAGAAGAAACGCTTGTCCACATCCGTCTTCTGCGTGAAATCACTCATTTATCATGACACAGACTCTGCAAATAAAAAAATGCCAATCTGCAAAGTTTTGATTTTCTGTTCGCCTCGGAGCACGAATCTCTCACCGCTTGGATCCTGATCTTATACTTGGACCCAAAGAGCAAGCCAAACCAGGCGACACTTGTAGCCCAGCATGGCGTAACCATGCCTGAAGATTGGCAGAGACTCATGCAATAAAAAAACCCGCGACGAGCGCGGGTTCTTGAAAGCAAAGTATATTTGCATGCCAGACAATAATGTCTGGACAGGCATCTTGGGCCTGTGAACAGTTGGATGACCGATTCAACACTCGTTACCGAGTATTTATCCACCAGATGGCAGACGAGATAGCACTGACATGCACATGCGTGGATCACTCCACCTACCCATCAATAAAGATGGCCAGCAATAAACATTGACATGAGTCTAAGGAAATCCCTTAGAAAGGAGGTGATCCAGCCGCAGGTTCTCCTACGGCTACCTTGTTACGACTTCGTCCCAGTCACCGATCTCGCCGTAGGCACCGCTGAATCGCGGCGACTTCGGGCGCTCCCGGCTTCCATGACGTGACGGGCGGTGTGTACAAGGCTCAGGAACACATTCACCGCAGCGTGGCTGATCTGCGATTACTAGCGATTCCAACTTCATGCAGGCGAGTTGCAGCCTGCAATCCGAACTGGGGCGTGCTTTTTGCGATTTGCTCCATCTTGCGATATCGCATCGCTCTGTACACGCCATTGTAGCACGTTTGCCACCCTGGACATAAGGGCCATGAGGACTTGACGTCATCCCCACCTTCCTCCGGTTTGACACCGGCAGTCTCGCTAAAGTACTCATCATAACATGTTAGTAACTAACGATAGGGGTTGCGCTCGTTAAGGGACTTAACCCGACACTTCACAGCACGAGCTGACGACAGCCATGCAGCACCTGTGTATGTTCCACTTAAAAGTGTCACTCGACTTTCACCGAGCTAATCCATACATGTCAAACCCAGGTAAGGTTCTTCGCGTTGCCTCGAATTAAGCAACATGCTCCACCGCTTGTGTGAGCCCCCGTCAATTCCTTTGAGTTTTAGCCTTGCGACCGTACTCCCCAGGCGGTACACTTAACGTTTTTACTTCGACCGGAAAACCGTCAGAGATCCTCCGATCTAGTGTACATTGTTTACGGCGTGGACTACCGGGGTATCTAATCCCGTTCGCTACCCACGCTTTCGTGCCTCAGCGTCAGAACAGGCCCAGCAGATTGCCTTCGCCATTGGCGTTCCCGTCGATATCTACGCATTTCACCGCTCCACCGACAGTTCCATCTGCCCCTACCTGCCTCAAGACTGACAGTTCACCACGCAGTTCCCCGGTTGAGCCGGGGGCTTTCACATGATGCTTGTCAATCCGCCTACGCACCCTTTAAGCCCAGTGATTCCGACTAACGCTCGGGCCTTCAGTATTACCGCGGCTGCTGGCACTGAATTAGCCGGCCCTTCCTTTGGGAATGATCATTGTTTCTATTCCCTGACAGTGGTTTACACGCCATAGGCGATTCGTCCCACACGCGGCATTGCTCCGTCAGGCTTTCGCCCATTGCGGAAGATTCGTCGCTGCAGCCTCCCGTAGGAGTCCGGGCAGTGTCTCAGTCCCGATGCGGCGGGTCATGCTCTCACACCCGCTACCCGTCTTTGGCTTGGTGAGCCTTTACCTCACCAACTACCTGATAGGATGATTGCCGCTCCCAAGGCAGTAAACCTTTTCTCCGTAGAGGACATGGGGTATTACGCCAGATTTCTCTGACCTATCCCCCACCTCGGGGCACGTTCAATCATATTCCTCGCCCTTTCGCCACTGTCCCCCACCCGAAGGTGGGTTCTCGTTCAACTTGCATGCTTTAGCCATGCCGCCAGCGTTCAGTCTGAGCCAGGATCAAACTCTTCAATTTTGTTCGTTGATTTCACCATCATTCCCAATCTTTCGATCAATCCTGATAATGTTCATCTACAATAGAAGTGTTGTCCGGCGTTACCCTGACACTTCCAGGAAAAAGAAGTGCCAGAGCCGGTCTTTGCCATCAACAAAGTTAATGACTCGTCAACCCCTCGGTCAACGATTGTTCAATACCCCAAAGCCATAAATGACCTTTGCACGGGGTGTAAAATTTGAGGGCTGTGACCTCAAAGAGCGATTTTATATCAGTTCTGACTGTCCTTGCTCAAGGACGCGGGTGCAACCGCTGCCAGAACTGTACGCTCTCGTTGGTCATCCAACTGTTCACTTGCCAAAGATGCCGATCGGCCCATTACATGCAGCAATGAGCCGACTCGAAATCGCCCGGATCGGGCAACGCCTAGTGTAGACACCACCCCCAGACAGTCAAGCTTCCACCCATCAAAAAACTTCATCGTCCCCCCTTTTTCCCACATCAACCCCATCTTCTACCCCCCACCTCCCCCACCACACCGCCCACGATCATTGGCGACCCCACAAACACACGCCCATATCTCCACACCAAGCCCTGATGCTCTCAGTGCCCCGCATGCAGCCCGCATCGTCGACCCCGTCGTCATCACATCATCAATCATCAGGATGATCGATTCGGGCCTCAGCCCGTGTTGCTGCCGCACTGATATCGAACCAGCGACATTCGCCCGCCTTTTGCCCCTGGGCACATGCGTCTGCGAGGGTCGATGCTCCCTTTCCAAAGCTCCAACAAGCTCCAACCCCGTCTCACGCCTCACCCCGCGAGCCAGCGCCAGCCCATGATCAATTCCCCGACTCAGCCTCCGCCTCAGCGAAATCGGCATCGGAACCACACCCACGGACCGCCCGCCAACCCCCGCATCAGCCATCGCCTGGCCAATCCGCAAGCCCAGCAGCCCCCCAAGCTCAAACCCCAGCTGACGCATCCCTGAAAACTTCAGATCACGAATCGCACCCCCCAAAACACCCTCATACTCACCCAGCCGAACCACACGATCCCAAGGCAGTTTCACGCCGCTACAACCACTACACGCAAGCCTCCCACGCTTCTCATCATGCATCACCTCATGCTCCCCCACACTCTGCCCACACCCAGGACAATAAACCCAGCCCCCAACACAACTCGATCTGTCAGCTTCCCACCCACTTCGCCCCACACGCACCTTCCAAGGCTCACACGAATACCCAAGCCACGCACGCTCAACTTGCACAAACCAGGGCTCATCCCCCCCACCATCCCTGCCACGCAAAACAACCCGCTGATTTTCAGTTTGTGCTCGTTCTTGTTTTTTCGCTTGATTTGACGCTGAAGAATTTGCTGAATCCTCTGCAGATTCAGGCTCTTTTGGAGGCCAGACAAAAACTTCCTTCCCCCTTGCCCCTTCATCCCGCACGCCCCTGCCACCCTCTGTTTCAGGTTGCATCGTCATCCTTCACACTCACCCACATCCAAGGCTGGTTCGCACAAAAGATGCCCGCGCTGCCTTACGCTCATCCTGACTCATCACCTTGTTGCACACTTGCTGAAGATGCCCGGGCTGAGCCAATAGCCACAGCCGATTGATCGCCTGCTCAGGCACATCTTCAATCAAGCCCAGCAAGACCCCAAGCCTGGCATGACTCAAAAACTGCATCACTTCTGCAACTGAAAGCTGCCTGGAAGATCGCAACATACCCATCGCACGATGCACCGTATCCTCAACCTCAAGCCTGCGCTTGGTCACAAGCGTGTGCCTGGCTGCCCGCTCATACCGCACAATCTCTGGCAGAATCCGCTGCGCCAGTTGATGCATGATCACCCGTTCAGTTTTGCCAAGTGTGGTCTGATTTGAAATCTGATACAGATCGCCCGCTGCTTCTGACCCCTCGCCATAAAGCCCGCGCACCGCCAGACACATATCACATGCAGCTCGTTGAACTCGCTCAATTTCACCGGTCAGCCTCAACCCCGGCAGGTGCAGCATCGCAGACATCCGTATGCCCGTGCCGACATTTGTCGGGCAAGCGGTCAGATACCCGAACCGAGGCGAATATGCAAAGTCCAGCCCCTCTTCGAGCAGATCATCAACCCGGTCTGCCTCACCCATCGCTGCTGCCAGGTTCAGCCCCGATCGAATCACCTGAATCCGCAGATGATCTTCCTCATTGACCATGATCGAAAGTCTCTGCTCAGGCATCGCGATCGCAACCGCTCTGGGTTCTGTCAGCCCGCCGGATCCATTGGACAACTTCCCTCGCGCATGTTGACGCGATATCAGCTGCCTTTCTACCAGCAGCTTGCGTTCCTGCTGATCGATCTCGCGCAGATCAATCCATGCAATCGAGGGTGCCAGTTCCGCAGCCAGAATCCGGGATCGACACAAATCCAGCACGCGCTGCTTTTGATGAGCATCAGCCCGAGGCACAAACGAGAATCCCGTCAGGTTCCTCGCAAGCCTCACCCGCGATGAAAGCACCACATCTGCATCAGGCCCAGTCGCACAAAGCCACTCCACCGGACGATCCACATCCAGAAGCGACAACCAGGGATCTGGCAAGGGATCATTCATGATTCATCCAGTCCCACATCTGGCCCCACATCTGGCCCCAAACCCGCTCCATTGCTCAATCCCCCTTCAGCATCCCCTTCCATCTCCCCCAGCACTTCACCCGCATCCAGGCGCATCTGCGAAAGCTCGTCGCGAAGTTCCGCTGCCAGTTCATATTGCTCGGTCCGCACTGCTTCTGAAAGCTGCTGTTCCAGATGGCTGAGCCTCTTGGCATACTCCAATGCCCGGCTCGCAGCGGCTCCCCCCATTTCATCTGAAGAGCTGCTCATCCGCGATGACCGTAACGCACGCCTGGGAATCTTCCCCACATGGTGCGTCGCCCCTTCCTGTGCCCTGGCAATTATCGGCCCGATCTGATCCCCAAGCGCCTCATAACACGATGCACAACCCAGAAGACCTCCATTTTTAAACATCCCCAGCGTCATCGAACACATCGGACAACGAACCGACGAAACATTCGTACTCACCGTTGGCTTGTCAGCCTCGTCTTCCATCTCGCCCGGCATCGGAATCTTGGCACCTTGACTCATCAAATGCTTGAGAATCGCCTCATTAATCGGAGGCACCGGCGACGCCCCACCCATCTTTTCCTTCTGAGCGCACGATTCGCACAAGTTCCGCTCAACCACCGCACCGTTCTTGACGGTAATCTCCTGAATGGTCGCAGGTTGGCCACACAAATCGCACTTCATATCAATATGATTGTACACCCAACCGCCGTGGCTGCACAATCCTGCATAAATGCGCAAAAAAACTCCGGAACATTGTCCGGAGCCTTGCAATCTCTTCACATTCAGTCAGCTTTGAGCCTGCTCAGTCCTGCGCAGCGTTCTTCTGATCTCTGGTATACCCATACTTCCTCTTGAGAGGTTTGATCACCAACCCCGAGCGGATCGCCCGCGTCGATGCCAGAATCTTGACAGGCTTGCCATCGATCACCGCATTCACCTTCTGCAGGTTGGGGCGGAAGGTCCGGCGCGTGATACCAGTTGACTTCAGGCCAAAGCCACCCTTGGAAATCTTCTGCCCGCGGTAAGTCCGCTGCTTGCCAAAGGTTGTCTTCTTGCCACTAAATGCACATTCATAAGGCATATCTGCTAACTCCAATCAGAGCGACTACTGTAGCCCCCTAGCCTCCACAGGCAAGCACACCACCCCACACACACTCACAAAAAACCCCCATTCAGCGGCTGAATCCCTCTCGTGTCAGCATCAAATCCAGCGTCTGACAGATAATATCAACATCATCCTCAGCAAGATCATTGAAAAACGGCAACGCAATCGTTCGCCCGCTCACCGACTCTGCAATCGGAAACGACCCCTCTCCATATCCAAACATTTCCCGATAAAATGGCATCAAATGAATACACGGGAAGTAATCCGCACATCCAATATCATGATTGCGCATTCCCTGCAACACACGGTCCCGTTCCTGACGCGAAAAGTCCGTCACCAGGCGCACCACAAACACAAACCAGCTCATGTCGACCGATTCTTCAATCGTCGGCACCACGAGTTTGGGGTGCCCTGCAAGCCGCTCCAGATACATTCCTGCAACCGTCTGCCGTTTTTCCATCATGCGTGTGAGTCGTTGCATCTGCCCCACACCCATGGCTGCTGCGATTTCACTGAGACGATAGTTGTACCCCAACCTCTCATGATGCAGCCAAGGCACCGAGCTGGATTCCCTCAGCTCCATTTCCTGCTCCGCCCGCCCCTGATTCCGCAATGATCGGCATCTTTTTGCCAGCCGGTCGTCATCGGTCACAATCATCCCCCCCTCACCCGTTGTAATTTGCTTGTTTGGATAAAACCCAAACACTCCTGCCCGGCCAAATGAGCCGCAACGCCTGACGCCCAGCCTCGTCCCCAGCGCTTCGCAACAATCCTCGATCAGCGGAATCTCGTTCCGGGCAGCAATCGCTGCATAGACATCCATATGGACGGGGTTGCCAAACGCTTCCACAGCCAGAATCGCCTTGGTCTTGTCCGTCACCGCATTTTCAACCAGCCCAGGATCCATATTCAGACTTTTGGGCTCAATATCCACAAACACTGGCCTGGCACCAACATACAAAATCGCATTGGCTGATGCCACGAACGAAAATGGTGTCGTCACCACCTCATCGCCAGGCCCAATCCCAAGCGCACGCAACAGCAGGTGCAGCCCGGCTGTGCCTGATGACACTGCAACCGCATTCGTGCACCCAGCCTCTCGAGCCACCTGAGATTCAAAAAGCTCCTGCATTGGACCCATCGACAACCGACCCGACTGAAGCACCTGATCGACAAGCTCGCGCTCGACCTCGGTTATATCAGGCCGACTCAATGGCAACTGCATCTGACCCATGCCCATCTCACCCTTTTTTACGCGTCATGCACACCGAACACCAGACTCAACCACTCATCGACCAAAACGCGCAAGCACATTGGGAATCTGATCCCTCTCACGCACAATCAGCCATCCAGCCTGCACCCTTCTGACGAACGGCACCTGACCCACCCCCATCGCAATCATCTCAAGCCGGTCCAGATCATCCTCACTGAGCTGATCACTCCATCTTGCGACCAACAGGTCCGCCATGGCCTTGGCAAAGGGTGTGGGCATCTCCCGATCCTTCACCAAAGATGCACACACCGTACCCGATCTGAACAATCCCGCCAGAATCAACCTCAAACCCGTCTCTTTCTTGCCCTGAATCGCCTCATCCAGAAGCCTCTCCAAAGTACCCGAATCAATCTCACAAAGCACCATCACCGCCCGCTTGCCTGCTTCAGCGATCCGCTCTGCTTCTTCTTGCCCATCTGCCTCAGCAATCACTTCCCCCAGCCCCAGGCAGCGACGAGCAGCCATCTCTACCAGATCCGCCCGCCCACAGGCCCTGCCAAACTCCACAGCCCAAAAAAAGATCGATGCATACCCCGTGTCCAGAAGCTGCCCAACCGCCTGATGCAATTGCTCAATACCCCCCTCAGCATCACTCTTTACAACCGCCACTCGGCCGACCGCTTGCAGCAGATCATGCTCACTCACCAATAGCACCGCAGTCAACCAACTGGGCAAAAATGCAGCATCATCATGCTCTGCTCGCGCTGATTCGCCCATCACCTCCAGCAGCGTCATGCCCAGCCGGTACTTCTGGACTTCTGACTCAGCTTCACCAATCGCAGCCAGCCATGACTCTTGCGTTGTATCCAGCTCAGGCCAATACAACAACATGGTCTCAAGCACCTGGATCCGGATTGCCTGATCGAATCTGGTTTGTTCCTTTGACCCGACGACGATCAGGCATCGCTCCACAATCGTTTGTGCCCAGCTCATCTGACTTGCCTGGATCGTTGACAGGAGCATCGACACCCGCCCAGCCCAACCCGCATCTTCCCTGGCAATCGCCTCGTGGATTCGTTTCAGTGCCTTTGCAATCAGCCGATCCTGCTCACTGGTTCCCCCGCCACTCCCATTCACCTCTTTATCACCATCACCTTCATCGCTCTTTGTCGCAAACAAATCCGCAGCAAGCTCGCCCTTCTGGTCAAGTGCATTCAGATACGACAAGCCCGCCGTCGCACTCACCAGCAGATCCGAGCTGTCCAGATAGTGGGCAAACGCTTCAAAAGGAACCATCTGCTCGCGTTGTACAAGCCTGTTCATCAATAACAGGTCAATCATGGGCGAAACATCAGACCAGCGCGTGACCTGGGCGATCTGCTCGCTTGAAATCAGGTTCAGCATCATGGCTTGACGCAACACATCAGCCTGTTCCTGTTCGCTCTGGAGTCGACGCACCAAGACCAGATCCACCCCCCCTCCCCCCCCTTCCCCCCTTACCTCACCCATTCCCCCCACGCCTTCCCCGTCTCCCTCAATGTTTGAAAGTTCAGCGAGCCCCAGAATTCCGTGCACACGAAGCGTTGGGTCTGCCGAAGCTGAAAGCCTGGAAAAAACCGGGCGAAGTGCTGGATCATGCAGTGATCGCAACATCGAAAAGACGGCTTCATGTCTGCCATCAGGCGTCGGTGTCAGCCCCTCCACCACCAGCCTGATAATTCGTTCATCATCGTTCAATGGAGAACCATGCAGCGCATGGGTACTCTGCGTCCACGCAAGGATGCATGACAAGACCATCAGCACAACCACAGACCGCGCATGAGCCATAGCCCAATGCTACGCCCATCGCAGCTCTCACACTTGCATTGCCTGGCGACCAAGTCTGCTTCGGACCCGATCAGCAAGCTCGCGATACCCTCGTGGCACCTGGCCCGGCTCTGCCCGAAGACTCGCTCCTTGCTCAATCAAACTGCACATGCGTTTGCTTGCTGAGACAGCTGTGGAATGGTTGCTCCGCCCCAATGCACCTGCGATTTCCGGATAGCTCATCGTTGTCAGTTCACGCAAGAGCATTGCGCTCAAGGCTCTGGCAGCCACCACACGGGCATGCCGGGACCGCCCCAGTACATCATGCCTGCCCACGCCCAGCTCGCCACACACACACTCGACCACCTCTACAGGTCGCAGCGGGCGATGCGCGACCCGACGCGCTGTGCCAACTCCAAAAGCCCTGGCTGTATCAACTGCATCAATCACAGCTCCAACATGAGTCTCAGCTGGGGTTCCACACTGCCCGTCCACTTTCCTGTCCAGCAGGCGATGGGCTGCCTGCAGCCTTGTCAGCGTCCCCTCGATCACACGCACCGAAAGCTCAGCGGTCTCCTGACACACGCGTGCGACCACTTCCACAGCGGGCCCATCAAGCATCAACCCGCGCCGGGCTGCCAGATTCCTGATGAGCTGCCTGCACAAAGGCTCATCCACAGGCTCGACACTGGCCACCATCCCCGCCAGAAACCTTGAAATCAACGACTTGGAGAACCGCTTGAAATCCCTCGGATGTTCATCACAAACCAGTGCCACCCGAGCGCCACTCAAATCAAGTTCATCAAAGGTGTGCAACAGTTCGCTCTGTGTGCCCACCTTGTTGGCCAAAAAGTGAACATCATCGATACAAAGCAGATCAATCTTGCGATAACGCTTGCGAAATGCATCCATCGTGTTTGTGCGAATGGCACGGACATAGTCGTTCATGAACGCTTCTGCTGAGACATATCGCACCGTCGCTGAAGGCTTGAGTGTTTTGAAACGCTGTGCAATACCCTGGAGCAGGTGCGTCTTGCCCATCCCGCTTGGGCCATGGATCAGAAGTGCTGTGCCCGCGCTGCAATCGCAGGGATCGGCCAGCCGCACTGCTGCTGCGTATGCGATCCGATTGGATCCACCCACTACAAAGTCTTCAAGATCAGCCAGTTTTCGTCGATGCTGAGCAGAACCTGCCAGTTGACCTCGCTGCAGCTCAGGCTTTTTAAAAGCATGGACAACACGATTTGGCTTGCCAACGCTCTGCTTTGGCTCTTTGACCCGATACACCACCCGCAGATCGCGTCCAGCAACCCCTTTGATCTGGCTTCCAAAACGCCGATCGATCAGATCTGCCAGAAAAGCGCTCTCGGTGGTAATCTCCAGCGAGTTTTTCCGCACCGCCACTTGCGCCTGACGACCAAAGTACCGTCGATACTGGTCTTGACCAATACACTGTCGCAGTTGATCAATAACCGGAATCATTGCTGGTGCCTGCACGCTTTGAACTGTGGAATCAGCACGCTCGTGCCGACTCAGCTCATGCTGATTCTGAATCTTTTTATGCTGATCACGCTCTTTTAAGCCTACCGCTGCAGGCTTGGCATCAAGCGTGCGTCCGGGTAGATTCGGCTGCCTCTGCCAAGCTGCCTGATGATCCAGTTGAAGTTCCATATCCAGAACCATGCGTTTATCCATCCCGCATCCATTTCTGCGCTCACTCCAAGCGCACTGACCGCCCATCCAGACCTGTTGCTCCAAGTCCAGCAGTCATCAGCAACACAAACACATACTGTTACGAGATTCCATTCGCACTTGAGACCGAACCGCGATACAGGCACACCACAACCAGGCTGATCGCTCAGCTTTGGCGCATCTTCTGCGTTCAGAGTCGCCGGGCTTTTCAAGGCTCACGCCTTGGCATGCTCAGGATGCCAGAAATGCATCCATCCGACGCGATTTGAACCAGGCTTTTCTTGATTGTTCATTCTGCAAGAACACTCAAACCTGATCATGTTTCTTGTTCGGTCGTGCCCGCCTCATCCTTGGCGAGCTGGACACAATCTAAGACATCTCATCGCACTTGGCAAGCACCCAATCCACAAGAATAAACACACACTTCACGCTCAGCCTTGGTACTCAAACAGTTGCGCCAAAAAAAAAGAGTTCTCCACGATCGCCCTTTGAATGTCAAGATTCTGTGAAGAACTTTGTGCCCAAATCACTAAGCCTTGCACTATCCAACGCTTGGCTATCGCTGACAGGATTCTCTTCTATTTCAGGCCCGTTGAACCAAAGCCATCAGCACCTCGTATAGTCTCGTCCAGTTCATCGACAACCGCGACCTGCGCGCTTGCAACTGGTGCGATCACGAGCTGGGCAATGCGCATCGCGCTGGTCAGCTCAAACGGCTCGGACCCAAGATTGATCAGCCCCACACGAATCTCGCCTCGATAGTCTGCATCAATGGTCCCCGGTGCATTCACCACCGTCACCCCATGCTTGCACGCCAGCCCCGAGCGAGGCCTGACCTGCCCCTCATACCCCTCAGCAATCGACACAGCTATCCCCGTAGGGATGAGTTTGATCTGCCCAGGCTCAAGCACAACCGTCTCGTCCTCTTCAAGCAAGGCAGACAGATCCATGCCTGCAGCCAGATCCGACTTGGGTTGAGGCACCCGCGCCCTGAAACACAATTTTTTGACCTGGATTACACATTTATTCATGCACACACAGTAGCAACTGGTGCGTCTCATGCACAACCATGCACGCCAAATGACACCGCCACCCCGGTCGTCAGACTCAGGGGTTGGTCAATTATGGATATTGGGTGGTTTATCAGCAGCGGAACTTCTTAGCCGTCAGGCAGGCTCAATCGTCAGCCAGAAGGGCGAGGTCTTCATCACCCAGATCGTGCTGAATCTCCTGCATGACGCGTTCGAGGGTTTCGATCATGCGCTGGGTCGATGCGATGGCGTTATCCATGGACGAGCGGCCCGTCACCTGCTTAAGGGCATCGTGCCGACTGGCCTGGGCTAAATATCGTTCAGATTTGTACCTGGAATCGATGAGCACGCGCAGAACTTCCTCTGCGTCGGTCTTGGCCTGCGATGTTTCGGACAGGATGCGTTGTTTTTCGGTCATAACTGAGTCAACCGTCTGCTGAATCATCGGATGCCTCCGATCGAACTGGGGGACTGTGTTCAACTCCTGAATCGTCAGATTCTGACGCGCACTTTCCATGAATCAAGCCCCTCTGGAAACAGAACATCCTATCAGATTCCTGTTATTGCGTATTTTCAGCACATTCTTGCAGATTACCGGATCGTTCAGATGGTCGAACCCAGGTGATCAGCCAGAACCTGCCACACGCGATCCTTGTCATCGTTGGCTTTGAGAGCAGAAAGTGCCCTGAGCATGACATCGGGGTCAAACGACCCGTCCGCAGCCCCCTGCCAGGCGCGAATGCCCGGATGATCGGTGGGTTCGAGTTGCTCGATGTCATACGAAAGGGATTCGTGGAGCTTTTCACCGGGCCGAATGCCTGTGAAGACGATTTCTGCATTGGATTTGGCAGGGCCAGCGTCCGGATTGGTGCGGATGACGGGTTCTGAGCCATGCATCTGGATAAGCCTTTGTGCCAGATCCAGGATCTGCAACGGCTCACCCATGTCCAGCACAAAGACCTGCGCCTGGGCGGGATCGGTATCACTCAAAGCTGCGGACTGGATAACGAGGGTTGCAGCTTCGTTGATGGTCATGAAATAGCGCGTCATGCGCTGGTCGGTGATGGTGATGGGGCCGCCTTCAGCGAGCTGAGCGGTCCAGATGGGCAACACGCTACACGCTGAGCCCAGTACATTGCCAAAGCGGACCATAGAAAAGCAGCTGTTGCTTTGCCGGGCCTGAGCGCGAACATTCAGGGACTGGACAAAGCGTTCAGCCAGGCGTTTGGTGGCGCCCATGATCGAGGTGGGATTGACCGCTTTATCCGTGGAGATCATCACGAAGCGCTCAACGCCCACTGCAAACGAGGCTTCCGCGATGGATCGTGTGCCAAAGACATTGTTTTTGATCGCATGGATGGGGTGTTGTTCCATCAGAGGCACATGCTTGTGAGCAGCAGCATGGAACACGACATGAGGCTTGATTTTCTGCAAATGCTCCAGCGTGCCCGCTTCATCAACAACATCGTGCATGATGGCGTTTCGTGTGATATTGGCAGCGTGGGTGCTGAGCCAGCGGTCGATCTCAAACAGAGCGTTTTCTGATCGTTCCATGAGTGTGATAGATTCGGGATTGAAACTTGCGACGATGCGTGTGAGCTCTGAGCCTATGGAGCCACCTGCGCCGGTGATGAGTACGCGCTTGCTGGTGAGAATGCGTGAAACAGCAGTGGTATCCAGTTGGTGAGGATCGCGGCCGATCAGGGCTGCCAGATCAATCAAACTGGCGCCGGATGGTTCGATGCGCACGACCGAAGATGGCGTGCTGACAGATGTTTCCGGCTCATTGGTGCGTAAATCGAGCAAATCGTCGATGGGTGTGACGGTTTTGTGCACGATTCCCAGCTCAGCGAGCATGATGAGGGCGCGAGTGCGTTCCGTTTGAGCATGCGGAGGGAGACAGAGCAAGGCAAGATCAACATTGAGGGCGCTGCAGAGATTGGGAATGTCAGCGACAGCGTTTTTGCAGGATTGAGGCGAGACGGGGTTATTCGCGGGATCGCGAACGAGGATGCAGGCTGCGGGCTTGGAAGAATTGGGGTCGGTCGCGAGCATCTGGCGCAGCTGAGGCAGGGTTTTGAGTGTGCCGATCAGCAGGACGCGCTGTGCACGCCGGGCTTGTGCTGATTCGGGCAGATTGCTGGCGGAGACAACGACGCGGGGTTTGAGCTGGGTTTTGTTGAGAGTCATGGCAGATTGGTTATCGGCGTGTTGGGCGCCAAGACTGAGCCTGGAATGGTGAAAAGTGGTTTGATGGTGCAGGATCGGGCGGGATATGGTTTACTACAGGCATGATTTTACGAGTTCATGGCATTTTGGAGCATGTAGCTGAGCGGGCTGCGGAGATTCGCGTTGAGGGCGCGGGTGTGAGCTATCAGGTGATGCTGCCGAGCTATGTGGGGCGAGAGCTTGAGGCGGAGAATGGAGGGGCGGGGGGCGTGGGGGGGGCGGGGGGGGCGAGGGGGGGCGGGGAGATTACGCTGCACACGCTGCACTACTTTGAGACGCACGGGCAAGGATCAACGATGATTCCGAGGCTGATCGGTTTTCAGAGCGAATCGGATCGTGCATTTTTCGAGCTTTTTACGACGGTGAAGGGTGTGGGGGCACGGAAGGCACTCAAGGCACTGGTTGAGCCTCCAGCGGTGCTGGCAGCGTGGATCGTGGCTCGCGATGCCAAGGCGCTGGTGGGGCTGCCCGAGATCGGCAAGAGGCTGGCGGAGACGATCATCGCAGAACTTCATGGCAAGGTCGATGCATATGCACTGGAAGCAACCATGACAGGTGGGCATGTAGAAATCAAAGCTGGCTCATCGCTCTCGCCACAGCAGCAGGATGCCGTGGGCGTGCTGATCTCACTGGGGCAACAGGAATCTGATGCCAGGCGACGGATTGAGCAGGCGGGGGTGCTGCTGGGCGCAGATGCGACAGCTGAGCAACTGGTCGAAGCGGCATTTGGGGTTGAGGCGGGTTAGGAAATAGGTGCACAAGTCTTGAATCACACAACCTAACGATTAAGGTGTTTTGTGGCAAGTAAAAAAGATTATTGTGCAAAGGCTCGGAAACGCGAAGCAGATTTGTTCAAGAAGCTTCAGAAGCAGCCACTGGAAGATCTTCTTGGTGTTATCCATGTTCGCATAGTGCATCGTCATGATATTTACGGACTGAGAAGTGGGACGCTTGTCATTCCCTTGATCGCCTGGCAGCGTGGTGATGGCCCTGTGCAGGTTTGTGAATGTGATGTAATCAAGAAAGCGACAACACGCACAATTACACAGATGCAGAAAACGATGAAAACTTGGAATATTGTACGGTTCCGAGCAAGGATCGCCAAAGATAATGTGACAGGTAAGCCCCATGCACTTCTTGTCAAGTATATCGGCAAGGATAAAAGCACCGAACTGAGCCGGGTTGTGAAAGAGCTTAAAAAACCCGTCACTTTTGTGGACAGTAAACTTGGGTCATTCAAACTTGATCGGGCTTTTCATACATTTGATGGTAAGACCACATGGAACAACCAATCAGTTTACATCACACTTAATGAAAAAGATGTAACCAATAAACCCATGGACTCGCTTATGCATGCCAAAACCCTCCGTAGAGCACAGAAGACCTGGGAACGACGGATGGCTGCGTGTGCTGCTGACAAACTTCTGGACACTCTGAATAATTACTGGCTTGATGATGGCCAAAAACCAATATCGAAGAAAAAGTTCGTTGAGGCTCTGACGCTCGAGTCCATCACAGTCAGCCATGATGGAACCTTCTCATTTTATTTTGACGATGGAGATCTTTTCTGCGGGCATTGCATAGATGTCCGTGGATCAATCGAAAAAGGTCCAAGCGAGGCGAAATTCTTTGGATGATTCGGACGGAAGCCATGTTTTGTGCACCCTGGCCAGCGAGTCTTCGAGTCGGGCATGCTGGGCTGAGTGTGTTTGTTCGATGGTTGCTGCATGAGACATGGGGGTCGTAAAGTTAATTACGGTAAAGCACGCACGACTCGAAGACTCGCTGTGCGTGGCACACGGGTGGTTGGGTTGCCATCATGGGTCTCTGCTAAAGGCTATGGACTCAAGCTGTGAGAAACCCGGTTTAATCCTCGGTGCCGCCGTAGCCGATCTGCCATGCGGCGCCGAGGGCGAGGAATGCCCAGAGGCCATCGTATATGGAGAGGTTGTCCATGAAGTTGGTGCTGATTTCCATTTCTTCATCGATCAAGTTGTTGAACTCTCCGGCAGCTTTACGAAACTCATCGACACGGGTTTGGCGTAAGGCGAGTTGTTCGTCTTCATCCATTGCGTTCCATCGTTTTTGAGTAAGCTGGATAATTCGCTCGGAGTAGTCATTTGGCCATTCGGCTTCTTCGATTGTCATTCTGGGGTCGGGCCATTTGACTGATTTGCCGCTGTCAACACGCTCAGTGATGATGATATCTGCCAGGCTCCACAGGGCATCTTCATCGGTGACATCGTCAACCGTGTAGTCACTATCAATGCCAGCCTGTATCTGCATTTGCAATTCCTGAAGGCGCTCTACATAGATGGAGTTAACTATGGCTTTTCCAGCGATGATGGAGAGGAGGGCGACGATGACAGCGACGGAACCGGACCATACAGTGCCGTTGCCACCGGCACCGATGACAGCACCGATGCCACAGACGGCTCCTACACCGGAAGCGAGGATGCCGATTTCATAGCCAGTGAAGTGAGCGACGGCAGCCCAGACGGCTGCTCCAACTGCGCCGCCGATGACTGCACCGATGATGGGGAGGAAGGGTGCCATAGCCAACTTGCCAGCTTGGACACCGAGGTTGGAGCCTTGTTTTAGTTTTTGGGCTTTGATGGATTTGGTTTTTTTGCCTTTGCCTGTCTGCGTGTTGTAGCCACAGGAAACGCAGATGAGGGTGCCTGCGATCATGGGCTGGCCACAACTGGGGCAGGCTGCTTGATCGGTGTCAGAAGTTGAAGGGAGATCCTCGAGGAAGGTTGCCATCTCAAGGTCGTCATCCTGACCAAGGTTGATTTGTTCGACCTCGGGTTCAGCAGGCACAGGTGCTTTGGCTGGGGTTTTTTTAGTGCAGGCTTTGTGAATATAGCGGCCCTGGTTGTCCTTGATGCGCGGTTGCCCAGCACAGGATTTGCCACAGATAACGCATTGCTTTTCGATGGTGCCCATGATGTTCCCAAGAGAGTTGCCTGACAGAATGCTGATATGAACTGAACCTTGCAGCCAGCATATCAGATATTGACAGCGTAGAGGAAAATCATGTTGGCCAGAGCGTAGCTATCGCTCATTTGGAGCGAATCGAGTGAAGGCTACCCGGTGCAGTTCACACTGTTTCCGGGTCAGTTTTGCTGCAGCTGAAGCGTCCGATAAAAGTGTCTCTCGCAAAAATACCCAATAAGGGGGGTTGTAGAGTGGCCAAGGCAATTAATTTCTGTAAATGTTTCTGAAACAACTATTGAAACGGGCTGCGGTTTCTGTATACTCATTTGCATGAGTGAGACAAAGCATCCTGAAGCCAGGGGGAATGATCAGTTCCAGGCGGACACGGTCGAGGCGATTCGTATCGCCCGGGAGGCCTATTGCCAAATCATTGAGGCGAAGTGTCCCGGGTCCAAGGCGGTGTCTGCTGTATCAGAGGCCTTTGGGATTCATCGCAAGCTCGCGTGGCAGTTGATCAAGGTTGCGTATGCAGAGGATCCGTTTATAGCTGCCAAGCACATGCCTTCATCCAGGAGCATCAGTGTCTGGATACAGGCTGCTGAATCATGTGGGATTGATGACGGGCTTATCGAGGCAGTGCGTCAGGCGGGGCAGCGATTTCAGTCATTGATAGATACCCATGCTGCGAGCAAGGCTGAGTTTGACATTCTGATCGAGTCGTCAAACTCTGTGAAGGATGCGCATTCTGAGGAGCGTTGGCGTCAGCATTCGTTTGCGGGCAACAGTTTTACATGGGGGGCACATTGCCGGGTGTTGATGGCGATGTGTATTTTGATGCCATCAGATGATCGTGAAGATCATTTTCATATGGCGCAGATCCGCGGGTTGATGGGGTATCGTCAAACACGATCTGATGTGCGATGGGTGGTGAACCAGTCGGTCGCGCTTAACGATGATGTCGAGCATGAAACTGCGATGCAGCGCGTCGCGATTGATCCCCAGGCAGCCAGTGCGCACAACGGCGTGCCGGTGCTCCCTGAGTATTGCTCGGACCCGATGCCTGCATTGACGCGTTCAAAAACGCACGATGGCATGATGCAAGACGAGTTCTTGTCCTCAGAGGTCGGCTTACAAGGGCAGCGGACACTGGTGACGGGCGAGCTGCTTCGTAATATCGCCCCCACGCATGCGACGCCTGCTGACAAGATTGCACACTTTGGAACAGCAGTTCGCATTCCTGCAGAGATGCTTCACTTTGATTTGTATGTACGGGCGGGTTTGTTCGGCGAGGTTGAGCGCGAGCTGCGAGTGTTCTCAGATATTGCCTCAGCTGTTGCGTTCAACGATTCTGATGTGCTCTCTGTAAGTGACACGATTACCAGGCTTGGGCGGGGGTTAACGCTGGCGCAGTCGCCGGATTTATCGGGGCACCACGACCTTACACGCTCAATCTTTGATCGGATTGGATTAAATCCCGGTGAGTACGAGTTGTATCGGATCAGGATGGCGTTTCCACCGATGCCTACAACGGTGATGATGAAACATGAGTTACTTCCCAAGGAAGAGTCTATTCGTTAGGAGCAGGAATGCTCAAATGTGTATATGTAGCTTGTGGCTACATTTTTTATAGCAAGGGAGACAATGTGGTGAACATGAAATATGTCAGTATCGGAGTTGTTGCAATGTTGGGCGCTTCGGCGTTTGCGGATGTAACCGTGAGCAACTATGACGATCTGTTTGAAGGTACACTCGGAGCTGGTGATTTTCACTACAATGGCGTGACCTACACACAGGTCAACAGCGTTGATGGTGTCTTTCCCGACGGCAATCGATTCGTCGCGGGCGGAGCAGGGTTTGACTCGCTTGGCAACGAGGTCCTTGTTGAAAGAGCGACCTTCTTCTTTGATGCGTTCCCGACATTTGGCAGCCGAAACAATGTGCTGACCTTTGGACGGGCGTATGTGCCGGGTGACAATCTTTCTCTGGGTCCCATTTCGACAGTGACCATGCAGCTTGATCAGCTTGCTGACTCGGCGTCGATTGAACTGGGCTACATGGAAAATGGCGTGTGGGGCGGCATTGAGTATCACCTTGAAGCTTCACTTAATGGGACGGTTGTCAGTGCGGATTCTTTTGTAATATCGAATCTTGGTGGCCGCGACAATGGTGCGATTGCAACGCTCTCAGTTGGTGGTACAGCGTTTGACTCGTTGCAGCTGTTTGCAACTCTTGGCACCGAGTTTACAGCTCCACGCATCATCATCGACAACCTCACCATCAACTCGATTCCTGCACCAGGCTCAGCAACGATGCTCATGGGTATGACCGGATTGATGATCCGCCGTCGTCGATAAAGACCCGAGATATGGTCTGAATAAAACCGCTTCTACTATCCTGGCCTCGCATTGACTTTTTGATCAGTGCGAGGCTTTTTTGAATCGGGTGTCCTGAGCACATGCACCATCCGAGATGAATGTGTTCAGGTGTTTTTATTAAGCTTTGCTTCGTGGCGGATGATGTTGCCTGTGGCGAGGTAGACGACATCTTCAGCGATGTTGCTGGCGAGGTCGCCGATGCGTTCCAATTCGCGACCTGTGCGCACGAGATGGGTGCCTGCGCGGTGAAAGTCTGGCAGGGTTTCCATTAATGTGATGGCGTCTTCGAAGAGTTGCTTATTCAAGGCATCGATGGTTTTGTCGCCTAAGAGGACCGCTCGGGCTGCAGCTTCATCTTCGTCGATCATGGCGCGGAGCATGCGATGGCACATGGCGGGGACACGCTGGCCAAGTTCTGTCAGGGCGGTGGGCCAGTCAAAGGGGGGTTGATCAGCAAGGGCGACAGCCATCTTTGCGACGGAGCAGGCGTGGTCTGCGATGCGTTCGATATCGCCATTGACTTTGAGAACGAAGGCGATGAAGCGAAAATCGCGGGCGACAGGCTGTTGAAGAGTCATAGCTGAGAAGCAGCGACTTTCGATGGCGATTTCCAGAGCATCGATGTGGTCATCGCGTTTTCGTACGCCTTTGGCAGCGGCGATATCTCGGTTGAACAGGGCGGGGAGAGCAGCCTCGAGCATGGAGACAGAGGCGGAGGCTTCGTCCACGAGCATTTTTTTGAGCTCTGCCAGTTCGTCGTCCAGGATTGATCGGGGCATGGTTTGATCCTTTTGGGCATTGGGCAATGATGATCTTTGGCAGGATCATGGGCCTAAAGCGGGGGCAATCGCTAGTATAAGCCAAGTGGAGCGGCTTTGGAACACCATGCGGAGATGGACACGATGAATCTGTACACGATCAAAGGTCGAATCAAACATGCACTGTATCGGCTTTTCCGCCCGGCGCTTATGGATGTCAACACCAGGCTGGAGCGGCTTGAGCAGCTCGTCAGTGCTGGCGGGTCGGATATTGGGTCAGCATCGCAGGCTAAACAAGGCGTGACATCGATCTGGCGGGGCGGGATTGATGGCAAGGCGATCTGGCCCAATGGACAAGAAGATTGTGAATCAACGATTAAATATCGCAATGAGCTTTCGTACTGGGTTGAAGTGGTCAAGACTCCTGAGAAGGTGAAGGGGTTTCCCGGGCCATTTGAAGAAACCTATGGCGGCTGGCAACGCGACCGGATCAAAGAACTTCAGGTCTTCATGGGGCTTGATGAAAAAGCGTTTAAGGCGTGGACCAGGAAAAGCTCAGCAGTTGAGATTGGCGCGGGGCCTTACCCGTCTATTTCTGAAGCGCGCTGGCTGCGAGCTGTGGCTGTGGACCCGATTGCTGATGGGTATACCGCGGAGGGTTTGCTTCCCAAGGCTGCCAAGCAGGTGACATATATTGCCAGTCCGGGCGAGGCGATTAACTTGCCCAGCGGGTTTGCCGACATCGTGGTGATTGAAAACTGTCTGGACCATGTTGCAGACCCGGCAGCGGTGGTTGCTGAGATTCATCGCTTGCTGGCACCGGGCGGGGTGATGTGGCTTTTGGTTGACCTGATGGATTATTCTGATGAGATGCATCCAAATCCGTTCAACAAGGATCGGCTCGACGAGCTGTTGAACCGGGGCGGGTTTGATGCGGTGAAGGACCGGGTCAGCGACCACAAGTCACACCCTCAGGCGTATGGGGAATACCGGGGGCTGCTGCGCAAGCGGAGTGCGAAGGGCAAGGGCGGGGTTGAGGTTGTGACCAAGGTGCGGGAAGTGGCTGAGGCGGCTTTGTAGATGGATGGGCTCAAGGTTGAGCCTGCATCTGTCGCCTAAGTACTACTACTCGATGCGTAGCAGCGCAGTAGTGTCTTCATTTGTCTGCTAAGACACTACTGCGCCGAAAACGGCGAGTAGTGGCACCCTCAGAATCAGGGCTTGGCAATCTATGACAATTTGAAATAGCTCAAAGTTGATCCCAGCCCCAGATATTCATTTGCATGTTTCGATCGAGCGTTTCGCCGCTGACTTTCAGTGTCAGCAAGATTCGGCCACGATGATGGGCTTCGTGTGCAATAAAGTAGCTCAATGTTGTAAATATCCCCTTGCGAAAACCTCGTCGCTTGGGCTCATTCTCAAGAACTCCCAAGAGGAGAGCCTCTATTGCTGAATCAGATGCGTCAAACGCTGCAAGGATCTTACCCTTGTCTGGCTGGGAGCTGGGATCAAGCTTGGGCACATCGACTGACAAGTCCTTTGCTCGCTTCTGGAGATGTGAAAGACGAACATTGTGCATGTGCGCAAACTCGCCAGCCACGCCACGACCGCCCCGCTTTGAAAGTGTGCATAACCACCCGTCAGCGCTGACCGTTTCGACCAGGAGCCGGTTAATCCTGCAGTTCGTTTGCCACGCTTGAGAGAGTTGCTCAGCTTCATTCATCATCTGATTCGCTTTCAATGTTATTGGTTGGCTAAACGGCAGGTGGTATATGGTTTCGTCGCTTACGCTGCTCTCATAGTTGCAGGCGACTGCATCGGTAATGAACAACACCATAGCCACGCCAAAGACGGCATGGACAGGCCACCCACCTCTCAAGGCCGTTGATTTCTCTTTCGCGGACTTGTGGCACATGGGTTCATCGGATAAACTATTCGTATGGTTGCGTTCGTATTCATTGGCAGAAGTAAACACCATGCCCTCACTGAAGCGGGTGTGAGAATGCCACCAGTCGGTTTTCCGGCCATTATCATGCCATTGCTAATTGTATAATATCAGGTCATATTTAATCTTCTAAACCAGAAAGATACGAATGGAAGAAAATAAATCTTTGAACATGCTCCGAGATGCTCTGATTAAGTTGCGTGAAGAAGGAAAGAGTTTTGTACATATTCGTTCTTTAGAAAATTTTCTAGACGAACAGGAAACTGATGCTATAGAATCGGACAAGGACCAACAATTATACTTGAAATTTCGACATGAAACTATTCTTGCCGTAAATATAGCTAAATGGGACTTTCAGAAAGAAGGTGTTAGAGCAACGATCAATTCTGGACAAGTTGCAATGAGAGCTGCCATTATGATTAATGGAGGTGCTGCAGTGGCTATCCTTGCTTTTCTTGGTCATCTTGTCAGTGTGAACTCTTCCGAAGTATCCGGCATAGCCAATGCCATGTTTGCTTATATCATAGGCGTATTGTGTGCCACACTGAGTACTGGGTCGAACTATTGTTCCGCATATGTTGCCTCGTCGGATAAAAAAGAAATTTTTTATTTCTTCAATATCATTTCAATTCTACTTATTATTGGCTCATACTCAGCATTTTTTATTGGTGGGTATTGTGCATACAATACTCTTATTTCATGGTCATAAATTATGGCTCAAGCTGTAGAGCTCAGCAGTTGGAATAGCGGTGACGGGGGTCTAATTCACTCACATTTTTTATTGAACCGTGTATAAACTCTGACTCAATCAAGGCGGAAGCATGACCACACCTTCTGTCACAGCTTATTCATGAGTCTGTGTCTGAGGACGGTGAGGAGTGTGTCGGGCTGGAGGTAGGCTGGGGGTGGGCGGAAGTAGACTTCGCTGGGGATGGTGTTGGGTGTGGCTTGGGTGGTGCTGTTTTTTGCGGGGGTTGAGGGGGCGGAGGATGGGGCTAGGATGCGAACGGTGCCTTGGCTTTCTTTGAGGCGGTCAGCGATGATTTGAGGCTTTGCGGTGCGGAAAACGACATCACGGTTTTCTCGAATGGTAATGGAAGTAATACCCAGTGCGATGGCTGCGATGCGAAGCTCAGCCAGCTCGAGCAGACGCTGGGCTGCACTGGGAGGTTCGCTATACGCCTGGGTAAGATCCTGGCGAACAGCACTGAGCTGTTTTTCATCAGAGGCACAAGCGATGCGGCGGTAGGCTTCAAGGCGGCGGGCATCTGAGGGGATGTAGGCTTTGGGAATGATACCGACCATGTTAATATCAATGGTGATGCTGGACGCGACGCGAGCTTTGGGTTCGTTATTAAGATCGTTGACAGCTTCATCAAGGAGCCGGCAATACATTTCATAGCCTACGGTTGCGATGTGGCCTGACTGTTCTGTGCCCAGCAGGTTGCCAGCACCGCGGATTTCCAGATCGCGCATGGCGATTTTGAATCCTGCGCCGAGCATGGAGTATTGTTCCATGGCTTTGAGTCTTCGTTTGGCTTTTTCGCCTGAGGCTCGATCCAGAGGCAGGAGCAGATAGCAATACGCCCGATGGCGGTGGCGACCGACGCGGCCTCTGAGCTGGTGCAGGTCTGCCAGACCAAAGCGGTCAGCATCCATGATGAACATGGTGTTGGCGGTGGGATTGTCGATGCCTGATTCGATGATGGTGGTCGCGACGAGGATGTCAGCTTTTCGCTGCATGAATGTGAGCATGACCTGTTCGAGTTCACGGGGGGGCATCTGGCCATGGCCTATGACGATGCGAGCATCGGGAGCAAGTTTCTGGACCTCGTCTGCGATTGATTTAATGTTGTAGACGCGATTGTGAACAAAATAAACCTGCCCCTGGCGGGCGTGCTCACGAGCGATTGCCTGGGCAATGCGTTTGGGGTTGTAGGGGATCACCTCGGTGACGACAGACTGGCGATCAAGCGGCGCGGTGGTGAGGCTTGAGATATCACGCAAGCCCAGCATGGACATGTGAAGCGTGCGGGGGATGGGCGTGGCGCTGAGTGTGAGCACATCGGCAGCCAGACGCATCTGAAGGAGTTTTTCCTTGTGCTCAACGCCGAAGCGCTGTTCTTCATCAATGACGACAAGGCCCAGGTCTGCAAAGTGGACATCTTTGGAGAGCAGGCGATGGGTGCCGATGATGAGATCAACATGACCTTTTTTGAGAGCTTCGAGAACTTCGTTGATCTGTTTGGTTGTTTTGAAGCGCGAGATTGCTTTGACTTTGAAGGGGTAGTCTGCAAATCGCTGGGAGAAAGTCTGGGCGTGTTGTTCTGCCAGGACTGTTGTGGGGACGAGCACTGCGACTTGCCTGCCTGACTCGCAGACTTTGAATGCAGCACGAATGGCGAGTTCGGTTTTGCCAAAGCCGACATCGCCACAGAGCAGGCGGTCCATGGGTCTGGGCGATTGCATGTCGCGTTTGATCTCAGCCATGGATGCGAGTTGATCTTCGGTTTCCTGATAGGGGAACTCTGCTTCGAACTCTTTTTGCCAGAGGGTGTCAGCGGGGTAGCGGATGCCGGGCAGATGCTGACGGGCAGCGCGGACGCGGAGCAGTTCGCTTGCCAGATCGCGGACGGATTCGCTGACGCGGTTTTTCTGTGATTGCCATTTTTTGCTGCCGAGGACGGAGAGGGGAGGTTTGCCTTTGAAGCCTCCGACATATTTCTGGACCTTGTCGATTTGAGCAGCGGGGACATGGAGGCGGGATTTGCCTGAGAACTTGAGCGAGAGGAACTCTTCGATGGGGCCTTGGGATTTGCGTTTACCCTTGCGTGCTTCAGCGATGGTTGGTACAGCTGTGTCCTTGCGAGTGCGGCGCATGGTTGAAAGCCCTTCGTACAGGGCGATGCCATGATCTGCGTGGACGACATAGTCGCCGGGCTCGAGATCAAGGAAGGTATCCATGGCGCGGGCAGAGCGGATGCCTCGCGAGGTTCGGCGGCGGGTTTCGTAGCGATGTAAAAGCTCGTGGTAAGGCAGGATGGTCGTGGAACGATCGGTCTTGATGATGAAGCCTCGATTAACGAAGCAGGACATGGTTGTTGTTTTGACTGAAGGCGCGTGGGCAGCCAGAAGCTCGGTGTGGCGTTGCAGTTCGCCCTGGTTCTGGCAGGTGATGCAGACGGTGTTCTGGGCATCAACGAGTTCGGTCAGCTTGCGGTATGACGATGCGACATCTTCAGGCAGATCGAGCAGGGGCACAATGGGAAGCTCGATGGCTTTTTGATTGGCGAATGTCGAGCCTGTCGCGTAGTGGTTGATCTCGGCATGAGCTGCAAAACGCTGTTGAAGTTTTTTGAAGACTGCGGGTGGTCCCAGAACGCCTTTGGAATCGGTAAGCCTTTGGTAGTAGCCTCGACCTTGCTCGACAACTTCGGGTGTGTCTGCCAGGATGGAGATGCAACCAGCAGGGAGTAGATCCAGAAAGCAGAGGGGGTCGTCGCCTGTACTTGAGTTGGTAGCAAGGCCTTGAGCATGTTGCAGGTCTGCGGTGATGAGGTCAACGCGATTGATGATGCGATCTGAGCCCATGGTGTCCAGGTCGATTTCGTGGATGGATTCGAGCTCATCATCGAAGAAATCAAGGCGGAGAGGGATGCCTGCGGTGGAACCTGAGTCTGAGGCGTTGGTGGCTGCTGCGGGGAAGATGTCAATGATCCCGCCTCGAACAGCAAGATCGCCGGGCTCTTCAATGGTGTCTACACGGTGATACCCAGCTGCACCAAGCCAGTTCAAGAGTTTGCGAGGGTCGATCGTCTGGCCAAGCGTCAGCGTACAGCACAGCTGATCCAGCTGATTCAACGGCGGCAAACTCTGCATGAGTGATTGAATGGAGCAGATGACGATGCGCGACTGATCTGGATCGAGCGTGGTGGCCAGTTTCATGGCGTGGAGGCGTTCAGCAATGAGGATGGGGCTTGCTTGTGATTCGCCGGGGAGAACTTCCAGAGCGGGCAAGCTGAGCGTCTGTACAGAGCAGGAAGCCAGTTCTGCCTGAGCCTGGTCGACATCATCAAGGTGGGCTACGACGAGGATGATGGTGCGTGAGAGCAGTTGGGCCAGAGCACCGGTGATGAGGGCTGTAGATGAACCAGCGCCGCCGACAGCCAGAGCGTGGTTGCCTTGAGCGAGAGTTTCAGCCAGTTGATTGATCTGACTGAGACTCTGGAACACCTGAACGGGATGGGTTGGTGGGGTGTGCATGGGAAAAGTGCGCGCAAAGGCGCAGGCCGATGTGTAAGAATCGGCCCTTCGCTGGAATCTGCCTTATTTTTGCACTGCTCAGCATGGTCACTGAGTCGTGCGTGAGCGAACCGCAATGATTCGCTAATGACCCCGACGAGATTCGAACTCGTGTTACCAGGATGAAAACCTGGTGTCCTAACCTGGCTAGACGACGGGGCCTGAGGCTCACAGCAGAAGCTGCTCTTGAGCGTGCGACCATTGTAGTCAACGAATTATCAACGCGACAAGGTGAGAGGGTGGTTCCAAAAGGAAAGTCTTGATTGGTGGGTCTGTGGGATAGGGATACTGAGTTTGGGATGAAACTCAAAGCATTATGCAGAACCTCAGCATGCGATCTTTGAGTCCGAAAATGCTTATCGCGTGGTGTTTTGATGTGTGCGGGGATGTAAGAGGGGGGTGTTCAGATTCAGGCTGGAATAGTCGATTGACTGGGTATGAGTTCAACGAATGAATCGGGATCGGTGTTGACCAGGCTGGCACATATGCCTGCAGTGCGGTTTGCCTTTGTGCTGGCGGGTGGATTGTGGCTTGCGATGGTTGCGGTGCATCTGAAACCAGCGGGCTCCCAAGCGGATCAGCTGGGGCCTGCGGTTTTGAATCCTGTGCCTGGAGATCGGCTTCTGAATCGGTATGACCAGATTGCAACGGAGGCAGCTCCAGATCACGATCTGATTGGCCAACTTGTGGGGCGTGAGTATCTGGTGAAGATCCATGCGGGGACTGAGGGAGCGCGGTATTCGGTGTGTACGCTCTATGGGGAGACGATCGCTGCCAGGCTCAAGGCTGACGAGGTGTATCAGAGATTCCCGGAGCTGGACATCGAAGCGATGAGGCTCGACCCTGCTGATGAACAGCTCGGCCAACAGCTGATGATGGTCGATCCGGATTTTTGAGCTTTCAGGTCAAGGCGCTGAATCCGTCATACTGAACCTACGCTCATAGCGTGGCTCACGAACAATCAAACACGATTCTGGTGGTGTGCCCGCTTGGCATCGAAGCCAAAGCTGCCCGCAAGGCGTTGAACGATATCCGTTTGCATGTGCAGATTCGCGTTGTAGTGAGTGGTCCGGGGGTGGACGCTGTGAAGCGTGCGGTTTGCAAGCACGCGAGTAACACTCTGGCTGTGATATTGTTTGGTGTTGCTGGCGGTCTGGTGGAACTTGCTGAGCTTGCACCGGCGATCAGCGAGGTGGTTGCTTCTGATGGCAAACGCTACAACGCCAGCTCAAGGGGTGTTACCATCGCGGGGGTTGATGCGCCGATCCTGACCCCCACTGCCAAAGCTGAGCTGCACGAGCAGACCGGCGCGATGCTGGTGGATACTGAATCCCATGCGTTTGCAGCTGCGTGTGAAGAGCGTGGACTTCGCTGGCGTGTGATCCGAGGCATCAGCGACCCCTTTGACCAGACATTACCCGAGCCGGTGGTGGGTTGGATCAAGCCTGATGGAAGGACGGATGCAGGTCGAGTGTTGATTGATCTTGTAAGCAAGCCCGGGCTGATCCGGGCGATGATCAGGCTGGCAAGCCAGACAAGTGCTGGGCTGAGAGCAGCTCGACGACGGCTGATTGATACGGTTCAAGAACTCACTCAATCTGAATCTCCAGAGTCTGAAACGCCAGAGTTATTTTGTGGCGAGGCTGTGGAAGGAGGGGTGGTGATCTTTGGTGGAACTTTTGATCCGCCTCATGTTGGACATGTTCGGTGTGCAGCTGCAGCTCGTGATGAACTTGAAACGCAACACCCGGGCTGCGGACATTTATTGCTTGTGTTTGTTCCTGCAGCGAGATCGCCTCATAAACAATCCGGCCCTGTTGCCAGTGATGCGGATCGCGTGGCGATGCTGGAGCTTGCGATTGGGGATGTACCTCGGGCGAAGGTGTGGGATGAGGAACTCACGCGGGTGCAGGTAGACCAACCCAGCTATTCGGCGGACACGATTCAGCGAGTGAGACAGATCGTGGGGCAAAAGAAGGTGTTTTTGCTAATCGGGTCTGATCAGGCTGTAGCGTTTCACCGATGGCGTCTTTATGATAAGATTCTTGAAAATGCCGAACTGGCGGTTCAGCTGCGCGAGCCTTTTGATTCAAGCGAGTTGTTCATGAGCATGATGCGCGAGCTTGGCGTGTGGTCAGATCACCAGCTCAGCATGTGGGAGAATGCGATCGTAAAGACGCCGATTGTTACAGCTGTCGCAACAGATATTCGCACGATGCTGGACCAAGACGATACCAAGGCACTGGGCGAGATAGTGGATGAGCGTGTGCTTGGGTATATTCGTGATCGCGGGTTGTACAGGTCTATTTGCTAAATATTTACCTCTCAATTAAAAACCGCGTCCTTGCGGGCGCGGCATTTGTGAAATGTAAAGTGTGGTTTTATTTCAAGGCTTGTTTGAGGGCATCGGCCTTGTCGGTGCGTTCCCATGTGAACATGTCGCCCTGGGGTGCCCTGCCGAAGTGGCCGTGACGGGCGGTTGGGCCATAGATGGGTTTGCGGAGGCCGAGTGATTCGATGATGCCACGGGGAGTGAGGGTAAAGACTTCGCGAACAGCGTTTGAGAGTTTTTCTTCATCAACGCGAGCGGTGTCCTGGCAATCCAGGTAGACGCTGGTGGGTTCTGCGACGCCGATGGCGTAGGAGAGTTGAACCTCGCACACATCGGCAAGGTCGGCTGCGACGATGTTTTTGGCGATGTGTCGAGCCATGTAGGCTGCGGAGCGATCGACCTTGGTGGGGTCTTTGCCTGAGAAAGCTCCGCCGCCGTGGTGTCCTCTGCCGCCATAGGTATCGACGATGATTTTTCGGCCCGTGAGGCCGCAGTCGCCGTGGGGGCCACCGATTTCAAATCGACCTGTGGGATTGACATGCATGGTGATGCCGGGGTTGTACCACTCGCCAAGGACGGGTTTGATGATGTGCTGAATGACATCTCTGCCCAGTTGTTCCTGGCGTTCGTTCCATGAACTGTCGTGTTGAGTGGAGAGGACGACGGTATCGACGCGGACGGGTTTGCCGTTGTCGTATTCGACGGTGATCTGGCTTTTGGCATCTGGGCGCAGGCCCGGGACAATGCTTTCGCGGCGAACATGAGCCTGCATTTCGACCAGTCTGTGGGCGAGCTGGATGGGCAAAGGCATGAGTTCGGGGGTTTCGCGGCAAGCAAAGCCGAACATCATGCCCTGATCTCCTGCACCCTCGCGATCGACGCCTCGGGCGATATCAACAGACTGGCGGTTGATCGTGGACATGACCGAGCATGAGTCCGCATCAAAGCGAAGATCGCCGGAGATATAGCCGATTTCGCGGATGGTGGCCCGGACGATTTCAGGGATTTCGACATAAGCCTGTGTGGTCACTTCGCCTGCGACGATGGCCATGCCCGTAGAAACCATGGTTTCTACCGCTACGCGGGAGTTGGGATCCTGCTGGAGCAGTGCATCGAGGATGGCATCAGAGATCTGGTCAGCAACCTTGTCAGGATGCCCCATTGAGACGGATTCGGATGTAAACAAGTGGGAAGACATAACAGCCCCTTTTTTGTGAGAGGATAAGCCGGGGCATTCTTGCTCTGGCGCAGATCATGGTAGATGTGTCTGCTGCACCCGGCAACTGCACACCTGCAGAGGCTATCCTGTTGACATGGCCAAACGGAAAAAGAAACTCACCTACGCCGATTCAGGCGTGGATATTCAGGCGGGTGATGCGTTTGCAAGCTCGATCGGCTCAATGATGAGGCGGACCTTCGGCCCACGGGTTATTTCCAATCCGGGGGGATTTGCGGGGCTTTTTCGGCTGGATTACAACGAAAAGCTCTTTCAACGCAACTACCGCGATCCCGTGCTGGTGGCCTGCACGGATGGTGTAGGCACGAAGCTCAAGCTGGCATCGACGCTTGATGACTATTCGACCATCGGAGTCGATCTGGTCGCGATGTGTGTCAATGACCTGGTTGTGCAGGGGGCTGAGCCTTTGTTTTTTCTGGATTATGTTGCGATTCCGCGGGTTGACCAGGCGATGTTGAGTCAGATCGTTTCGGGGATCGCTGGGGCTTGTCGGGAATCGGGATGTGCGCTTCTGGGGGGCGAGACAGCAGAGATGCCCGATGTGTATCCCGCTGGGGAGTTTGATCTGGCGGGGTTTTCGGTGGGTGTGGTTGAGCTGCACCGGGCGACGGACCCGATGCGTGTTCAACCCGGTGATGTGGTGCTGGGGCTTGCCTCGTCAGGGGTTCATTCCAATGGCTATTCGCTGGTGAGGCGGGTGGTTGATCATGCCAGTTTGAAGCTGGGGAAGGTCTATGAGGAGCTTGATGCCCAGCGAACTCTTGGGCAGGTGCTGCTCACGCCTACGAAGCTGTATGCTGATCCGATCGTGAATCTCTTGCGGGCTTACCGTGTGAAGAAGGTTGTGTCGGGGATGGCGCATATTACCGGAGGCGGGCTGGCATCGAATCTGTCGCGGGTGCTGGGGAACTCGGTTGATGCGAAGATTAAGAAAAGTGCCTGGAAAGTGCCTGGTGTGTTCAGGTTTTTACAGGAGCAAGGCGGGATTGATGAAGCGGAGATGTGGAAGGTCTTCAACATGGGCATCGGGTATGTATTGATTGTTCGACCCAGCTTTGCAGATTCGGTGAGCCGACGGCTCGAGCGCATGGATCAGACGGTGTATCGCATCGGATCGATCAGCTCAGGCTCGGGCTGTGTGACGGTCAAATGACCGGCCAGTGAGCTGGACATATTGCAGGAGGATTGTTTGATGTTCTGTCGCACTGCTTGTTCGTTGATGCTGATTGCTGGTTTAGCGGGGGGGGCGGGGGGGGCGGGACATGTTGCGGTGTATAAGGCTGGAGTGTGGGCAGGGCCGCCGGAGAGGCCTTTGACGGAAACGCCGTTTGTGGGGCTTTCTGTGAGAGATACTTCAGCGGGCAATGGGGTGGTTGTGGGGTGGATTTATCCCGGGCCTCTGGGTGGGACGGGGTTTGAATCGACATCGGGTATCAAGCGAGGCGACACGCTGATGGCGCTGTATGCAGATGGTGTCTTTGATGATGAGCATCGGCTGGTGGTGGATTCAGCGGAGCGGTTCAAGGGGATTGTTGACAGGTTGACGGTGGGCGAGCGGGTGGGTCTTGGATACAAGCGAGCAGAGGATGCTGATGGCGGCGCATCTGTCCCGGCTGGCGGGCATGTGGATGAACAATCGCCTGAAACGCAGGTGGTGATCGAAGTTGCCAACAAGGATACCTGGACAGGCACCATCAGACGCGGACTTGGAGACCGGGTGATCGCAGCGGTTCCAGATGGCGAGTTTGCAGCCATGATTGACCGCGACGCGAAAGAACTCGGCGTTCTTGATGCTCAAGGCGGGCTCAAGGCACTGCTCAGACATCTTCAGCAGACGCAGGCGGATGCACTTGATCCAAACTCGTTGTCTTCGGTGGTGCGAGCTTTTCGCAAGCCGATGGCTCTGGATGCCATTGAAGCTGAGATCAACACCCTTGTCAAAGCAGCAGCGTCGGGTCAACTTGAAGATGTCAATGTGCTGATTCGTCAGGTTCTTGATATCGAGACGCCTGAGGATCTTGGTTGGAGTGCTGTGGGGTTTGCTTCCCAAGCTGCCCAGCGCGAGGAACGATTCAAGAGCAGGCAGGTCCAGGAGGGGCTCTGGAACCACGCTGCTCAACTGGTGAGCACCCTCTGTGATTCGGTCTATATCTATGACGAAAATGCGACTGACAGCATCCGCGTAATCCAGGCTTCGATGGACTTTGCATGGTGGAGGCTGGCGTGGGATCTGGCACGGTTTGATTCTGTACTAGATGATCTGGACCAGCTCACGCCTGCACCTGAGCAATGGAATACGCCTGTTGAAGATGTACCTGAGGCTGTGAGACAGGCCGTACAGGGCGACATTCTGGCCTATGCACAAACACCAGGCGGGCTGATTGTCATAGGCGGTTCTGGCTCAAACCAGTATGACATGACACGCATTGCCAAGGTCAAGGATGTCGGCGGCGACGATGTGTATAGCTATAGCGATAACAAAAGCGTGTTTGACGCTGTGAACGGCATCCGGGATCGAGTGGTGATTGATCTGGCGGGCGACGACATTCATGAATCAAACGCGGCGTTTGCCGGGCCTGCAACGGGGGTGTTTGGCCTGTCCATCCTGATCGACAAGCAAGGCAACGATACCTACAGGTGTACCAAACAGTTCAGCATCGGAGCAGGGCTGTTTGGCATCGGTGTACTGATCGACGAAGCAGGCAACGACCGGTATGAAAACCTTGGGCCAGACAGCGGCTGGGCAATGGGAACGGGGTTCTATGGCTGCGGCCTGATCATCGACAAAGCTGGGAGCGATGAGTATCTGGGTGAGAAACTGGTGCAGGGTGTGGGTGGCCCTCGCGGGCTGGGCATGATCATTGATGGGCGTGGAAACGACATTTACAAAGCCAACGGGCCAAACTTCGGCTCGGTCTATGGCACACCCGGCGTATTCGTGGGCATGAGCCAGGGGTTCGGTTATGGCATCCGCGGGTATGCTGCGGGCGGGCTGGGGGCGATCTATGACATGAGTGGCGATGATCGCTATGAAGCAGGCGAGTTTTCACAGGCTGGTGGGTACTACTTCGGGATGGGGATCATGCACGATGCTGCGGGACGCGACTTGTATATGGGCAATCGATATGGACAGGCGTTTGCAGCCCATCAGGCGATCGGGATACTGGTCGATGATGCTGGGGACGATGTGTACTGGTCCATGACCGCAGCCAGCCAGGCGGGGACATGGGATCAGTGCATCGGAATGCTGATCGACCGTGCTGGTAACGATGTGTATCGGTGTGACGGGCTTGGACAGGGAGCCGCTTCTCAACAGGCACTGGCCCTGCTGATTGATCTTGATGGCACGGACACGCATATCGCGGGTGGCACAACGCTCGGGACGAGCGGCCAGGATGTGTACCATGCAGACTCGGGTGTGTATTCCTTTAGCGCGCTGATTGATCTGGGGCAGGATGCAGATATCTACCCTGCGGGGCGGCCAGGCATCGCCAACAACTCGGCAGTCTCAACTGGAACCCGAAATGATGAACACCCCGAGCAATCGAGCCTGCATGGCATCTTTATTGATCGGTGAGTGAATCCTGACTGTGGCATAGAAAAAACAGCCCGGTGTTAAGCCGGGCTGAGTGGGGTTGGGATTTTAGGGTTCTGACCGGATCAGTTGTTTGCCAGGAACTGGTCGAGCAGCGAGCCGCTGTTTTGTGAACCCAGGAAGAAGTCGGTGTCGCCGATGGAATCGAATCGACCTGAGAGCAGGTTATCGAGTGTGGGATAGCTGAACTGATCTGAGGCTGAAGGTACATCAACGACACTGTTGGCAGCGGTGATATCAAAGGGATCGGTCAGCGTGTTGCCGCCATTGGTCAGACGCAGGCCCATGAGCTCGCCGACGCGTCTGCCGACAGCTGCGGTAAGCGATTGCGAGAAGAGATCCACATCAGCCTGACTGGGCGTGAAGCCAAGCAGGGAGAGTGAGTCCATGAAGACGACCGCTTCGTCGTTGAGATCAGTGTTGAAGGGGTCAGAGTGCTCAGAGTAGCCGAAGCGCTGGTTGGCACCGGTGCCACCCACGGGATCGAGCAGCGAGTTGATGGGATCATCGCTGTCTGAGAGGAAGACGGTGGAGAATGGCTCAAACTCAAAGTCTGAAACATTTGTCGAGATGGTGACATTCACGCCAAGCAGATCGAAGGCATTTTGCAGGTTGGTAACCAGTTGTGAAACGACATACTGATCAACAGGCTGATTGTTGAACTCGCCTGAGAATCCCAGTCCCTGAGTGGTGAAGCCTGGTATGGAAGTGGTGCGTCCGCCAGCTTCGAGCCAGTCGACGGTGCCGCCTCTGGTTTCGATGAAGATATTCTGGCTGACGGGAGTGAAGATGCCTTGGGAGGAGGTGACGATTTCAAGGATGTAATCGCTGCGGAAGGCACCCTGGAGATAGAAGGCGAATGAGCCTGCAATGTCATCAGCGGTGCCAAACGAGCCATCTGCACCAGCAGAGTTTGCAGGCACGAGGAAGTCGATGAAGAACTCGCCGTTGGCGTCATAGCCATAGCTTGTGGTGCCGTTGTCAGCGATGATGCCGGGCGTTGAGCCGTTGGGCGAGAAGTCTGACGGTGCGAAGATGAGTGAAGCATCCGAAACGCCAGTGGCATTGGTTGTGTCAAAGAGCGCGAACTGAACATTACCGGACTGATCGATCAACTGGTTGTCCTGTGATCGGCTGCCGATGTCAGAACCAAGCTCAAGAAGCTTGACGGTGGCACGCATGCGTGTCCCGGGTTTGATGGTTGAACCATTGTTGAGGTGGTAGACATCGGCATCAGCGAAGATGGTGGTAGGCACACCAGCAGAGGCTGCCGGTCCGATGGAGCTTTGCACCGTTGAAGTAAGTGTTGAACCCGCGGTGCGAGATGAGGTGATGCCTTGACCGTTATCACCCGTGATAACATCGTCAATGGATCCCTTGATGCCATCAGCACCAGCGTTGAGCGTGAAACTGAACTGGCCGATGTTGAGCGTGGAAATATCGTCAGCGGTGCCAAAGATGCGATCCAGCCCTGAGAAGTCAATCGAACTGGGTGCATTGACGATAACATCGCCATTGCCAGCATCTGAACCAGCAGCAAAGCCGGTGTTTCCATCGTCGAAGACTTCAACGGTGAAGGAGTAGTCACCCAGGCCACCGGGGACGGGTGCGATATTGACGATCGAGGAAAGTGTTGAAGCACCCGGAGCATTACTCACAGCGATGTAGTAGGTGCCGGTCTGCTTTACAAGGATCACATCTTCAGAAGTGATTTCATTGGTTTCAGGCAGAACACTTGGCAAGCGAGTTGTTAAACCCGTTTCTCCGCCAGTGCCTTGAAGATGCAGTATATTGCCATCGGCATCAAGGATTTCGCGGAAGGCGAGCAAGGCTCCGCCTTCCATCTTGCCAAGCCGAAGGATTTGACCAGCTTGAAGGGTGAGGCTGTAGACATCGACATCGCTGGCAAACTTGAAGATATTGACATCATGGTCAGGATGATCGCCTATGGACCCTCTAACGGTAAATGTCTGATTGGGATCAAGCACACCATCGGGAGTCTGGCTTGAATCAAGCACGACATCCAGATTGATGGGTGAGAAGAAGTCGATGGTGATGGGCTGGTTGGTGAAGGCATCGTTGATAGTGACCGATGAGGAAGTAAGCCTGTCACCAGCATCGCCGACGATGTTCCTGCCACGGAAGTTGTCGCCACTTGTGACCAGCCCGTCGTTGTTGCCATCAAGGCGAGCATTGACTAATGCTGCCCTAATAATGTTCTGGTCAAGATCAAAGCGATACACGCCCGCAGTGGGAACGCCGGTAAGAAGCGGGAGATCTGCAGAAGTAACGCTGGAGTTGAAGAGGATTTCAGCTGCGTTCAGTGCAGAGTTGTAAGTCAGTGTGTAATCCAGGCCTGACATGAGGCGGATGGTGACATCGCCTATGCTGCGAAGTTCACGCACCTGCAATGCAGAGCCAAGGGTGCTGGCATCGATAGGCTGATTGAAGAAGAGCGTTGCGGTGTAGCGCTGAGCACTTTCTTTCACAGTCACATCAACGATCTGGATGGGCAGAGGCTGATATCCAAGATCAGTCTTGTCTTCAATAGCAAAGTTACCCTGGTTTCTGCCGGGGTTGCCACCGATCAGAAGCGTTCCAAGGGTTCCGGTGCTGGAGATGCGGTAGGACTCTGAGCCGAAGCTGGAACCAACATTGTTTGTCCCGATGGTGATTGAATCGATGGTGCTTCTGCCTTCAGAAGCGATGTCATCGCCAGTGCCGAAGAACTTGTCGTTGCCTCGGAGCGAGCCTGCGATGATGTCTGACTCGCCAAAGCCGCCACCAATCATGACTGAACCAAGGAAACCTGTGGTTGCAGTATCTGCGTTATCGCCGGTGCCACCAAAGGCGCCATCGCTTCCAAGATCACCGCCGACGAGCAGGATCGAGTCGAAGAAGTCACCTGCAACAGTGAAGCTTGTAATGGTGTCGCGTGCTGATATCCAGCTCTGGCTGGCAGCTGCAGCAGTGATCGAACCAATCGTATCTCCTGCACGAACGCGTGCCAGAGCAAGATCACCCGTGACCGCCAGCGATTCGATGCTTTGCTGGGCATCGATCAAACCGGAGTTGTTGCCTGTGATTTTGATGGAAGTGATAACCCGTGCATGGATTTCAGCTTCGCCGATTTGATTGACAACACCGAAGTTGCCGTTGATGCTTGCCGAGCTGAGGATGCGAGCGTTGACAAAGCCGCCTGTGAACGCGCCAGTGATGAGCGAGCCGAGCGTGCCTCCGATGCGGATGTCGCCGGTGCCTGTGTGGTTGCCCATGAAGATGGCATTGGCGTTGCCATCGATGACGATATCCGAATCGCCGCTGAGGCTGGTGTTGATCTGAAGCGTACCGATGGAGGCATCATCAAAGGAGACGATGTTAAAGTCATTGAATACGCCACTGGTTGAGTTGATGGTGACATTGGTTGCACCAGTCGTGGCTTGCAGCGTGATCCTGTTGTTGGCTGCGTCAAGGCGAGCAGTGCCAGGGCCAGTAATCGTGATCGTACCCGAGTTGCCATTGATCGCAAATGGTGTTGCAACGCCATTTGCGATAGCTGTGCCTGTGGTTTCGGTCTTGAGCACCTGCGAATCATTGACAGGACGACCCGTGCCACCACGGACGATGCCTGAACTGGTCGCTCCGATGGAAGTATCTGCGATCGCAAAGACATTTGAAGCCGAGCCAGTCGAGACGCTACCGATTGTGGAAAGCCCCAGAGCTGCCTGATCATCTGAAGTCTGATACAGCCCGTCATTGCCAGATGTAATACCAGCGACGACATAGACACTGACGCCTGCGCCACCGATGCTGACCTTGTTGATGGAACCAGCCTGCATGGTGTCAGCATTGACGCCAATGCCACCAGCTCTGCCATCTGCACCAAGATCAGCCACCCCAGAAACAATCGCTGCGTTGATGACAAAGCCCGTAACCGTGACTGTATCAATGAAAGACCCTGCAGCAATAACCGAGCCGAGGTTGGAAATCAGGCCTGTGCTTTGACCATCGTTACTGATATTGCCATTGACCGATATGGTGCCAATCGCTCTGCCTGCGTAGATGGCCGACTCGAAGATTGAGCCATTGGTTACTTCGATGGAACCGATGTTAAACCTTGCTGAGATGGTTGGTCCCTGCACGCCTGTAGCAGCCAGGATGCCCGGCGGCAGTTGATTTCGCATGCCATCGACAGCTGTGGTGTTCTTGAGATTCTGGTTGATACCGATGTCGCCGAACACGCCATTGGCTGAACCAACCACCCGCAGGCTGTTCAGCGAATAATCCGCGTGAATATTGCCCAGGAGATGACCATTGGTGATCACGATGGAGTTGATATCGCCGTCGTATGCTGCGATGAGATTGTCGGGGAGGAACGAACCGTTGGTGATGGTGACCTTGTCGATCCCGCCGGTGTAGCTGATGATGTCGCCGTTGAAATCGCCTTCAATATCAATGAAAGAAATCGGTCCAAAGGCGGTGATGGAACCGGTGCTGACAAGATCATTGGTGGGCTTGGAGACCACCTGACCGATAGCGATCGTACCTGTGATGGCTTCACCAACACGAATGTCTGAGTAGATCTGTCCGCTGGAGGCATCGACGGATTCCAGATTGCCACGAACGAGGATAACGCGTGGCTCATTGATCGAGCCGATGTGCCTTCCTGCGATGAGGCTGGTAAGCCCCTGGCTGATATCCGTAGTAATGTTCAAATCACGCGCTGCGATGATCTGATTGACCGAGCCCAGCGCAGTGGTGGTGGTGATTGTCGCATCGATATCGCCCGCAAGTGATTCGAGGCGCTCGATCGCACCGCTTGCTGTGATCGAGCCGCTGAGGAGGTTTTGAGCGACAATTGTGCCGATGGAACCATCGGGCCCAGTGACTTCAAAGCTGGTGTTGGAGATGCGATCACCAACCGTCACCTGATTGATTCGACCCGAGAGAGTAAAGCTCGAAGATTGTAGTTTCTGATCGACCGTCAACTGATTCAACGAACCGGCAACGACTTCAGAACCTCGCATGTTATCAAAGGCCTGAACCAACGCGATATTGTTATCGACATTGATGCTGACGCGGGTGATATTTCTACCTGTGATACGATCGGTCACATTGCCTCGGACATCAATGAACAGGTCACTGATATCACCAGCATCGCCGATGGTGGTCAACGAGACGAGATCCTGATTAACAACAATCTGGTTGCGACGGAACTCAAGATTACCGCCCGTCAGCGTGGAGTTTCGATAGCCCATCGCTGTCACAGCATCAATGTTGCTTGAAGTGCGAAGCTGGGATGCATCAAAGAAACCATCTTGAAGATTGATATTCCGAATCCTGGCTCCAGAAACAACAGAACGGAACAGGTCTGCATTGCGACCCGTCAGATTGAAGACCTCACCCAGGAACGCGCCGGTGTCAATGACGGACGCATTGGAGTTCCAGAAGTCATCAAGGAAACTGCCCGCAAGGTAGAGATCAATAAAATCTCCGCCCCCTTCAAGCTCAACCCGACCCACGCCATCAAGTTCGTCTGCGATGAACTCGAAGGTTTCAGCCCGGGCACCGTCGTAACCGCTGACATATACCGCGTTGGCCTCGCCGGGGATATTGTTGGCTGCAACAACAGCACCAGAAATAAACGCGCCAGGCGTGTTGAAGCCCACGACATTGCGAATGTCATCGTTGGCAAAGATGCCCGCCCGAGCCATCGGCGAATCATCAAGCCCGATCAGTCCCTCGCCAACTTCAACGAACTGGATGTTGTTGGCGTAGATCGACCCGGTGATGCCATCGAAGAATCCAAAGCGGAGCTGACCATCAGAGTTGGCTTCGATATTAGTGATGTCACCGCCCTGCAGGATCACATCACCGATGGATCCGCCAGCACGAACTTCAAAGATATTGCCAGTGCGTACGACCAAGCCATTGAGATAGCCATCAAACGGGCTTCCCATGTCATCAAGGAAGGGAACAGGCCCAGCAGCTGCTCGTTCAACGGGAGCGAAGATGCCCCCAGCCCAAGCCTGTTCGACAGTGGTTGCATCAATACCAAGTGCCCCACCGACGGTCGCATCCAGTCCGCTGGCCAGTCCCAGGTGTGGACCAATGAACTTGGGTCCCCATGCGGGAAGCTCAGTCGATCCCAGACTGCCGCTGGCGATGAGCACGCGGTCAACACCGAGCACATCGATTGCAACGATATCGCCATTGGGTGTGAGGTTTTCGATGCGTTCCAGAGCACCGCCAGCGAACTGTTCGATGCGCCAGACATCAATCTCGCCTTCACCTTCAAAGCGGATCGAGGAGCTTCGGTCAGAGTTGTTAATGATAATTCGCCCGATGGAGACGACGCCATTGGTGCCTTCAGAGCGGATGTTCAAGCGGGTGCCTGAGATATCGTTCATCACGATCTGTCCGATCGCAACACCTTGTGAGCCATCAATGGGAAGAACACGCACCTGGCCAAAGGTTACACCCGTCGCGCCCCCGACGACATCAATGAATACCTTGCCGCCACTATCATCGATGATTTCAAGGGTCTGACCACCGATGATTGGGAGAGTTGCATTGACATTGGCTGGGCCATCAATCTGAGTGAAATCGACAAAACGGATGTCAGACCCGCTCCCTGTAAAGATGCTGATGTCATTGCCCTGAATGCCAAAGAAGTCGCCAGCGACATCCTGCACGAACTGACTGACGAGGATTCCGCCGATGGTCGAGCCTGCAGGGGTCTGGAGTTTGAACTCACTTGCCAGGATGTGTGAACCGACATTGATCAGTCCGATGTTGCCATCGCCACCATTAAGACCGGTACTAATGATAACAGGGAGGTTGCGAAGTGCTGCTGGTGGCGGGTTGGTATCGCCATCTTGAGAGATGCCGATGCCGCCTCGGATATCGAGCACCGCGATCGAGCCGCCAACATTGAGCGTGAAGTCTGAGACATCGCCTTCCAGACCTGAGGGATTGGCAGTACCTGTGCTGCCGCCATCTGCCTGTGGGGACATGCCTGTGTGAAGTTGACCGAAGTTGCCTCCTACAAAGACCTGAACAGGAATAGAAACCTGACCACGGTTTGATCCTGTGTTGATATCCGAGCCTGTTGTGATGTCATAAAGATTGCCAGGCACATTAACCGCAGCAGCACGCCATGTCAGCAGCGAACCGAGGTCATCTTCATTTGAGTTCACGAAGCTGGTGGGATCTGTTTCGCCGCCATCTGATCCGATCAGCCCGGAGCCGATGCGAAGCTGACCCACTGCACCTGAAAGCACATTGATGGTTGCAGCATCATCCGGGAAGTCCGCCACACCAAAGCCCGCACCTGTTCTGTATGCACCAAGCACCGTTGGTGCCAGGCCCGTCATGGTGACCGCATAGGTGGCGTTGATATCTTCGTTGCCATTGGTGTTTTCTGAAAGGACCAGGTAATACACGCCGGGTGCTGGAGCATCAAACTTGAATGCAAACGGGAGCGTGTCATTGGCTCGCCTGGGGGCCTGCATGGCCGCAAGGGTTCGTCCGTCAACATCGACGATGCGAGCTTCGATATTGGTATCAAGTTGCACATTAACCGTGCGTGAACCATCCACCGCAAAAGCGAAGATATCCGAGGGGTCCTCAGAAGTATTAACCGGATCCTGTGCGCCGAGATTGCCGAAAATCTGCACGCTTGACGAGATGGAACCGACGAACTCGGAACTCAGGATTGAATCATTGCGGAACAGCGAACCTCCGAAAAGCGTTGGCTGACCAAGACTGGCTCCTGCTGTGGTCACGAAGGTGCCATCGATCCCATTGATGCCTGCCACATTGGTGTTGTTGAGCATAGCCTGAAGGACAATCTCGATACCATTGTCAATACCCGGATCAATCGCCAGAATCCGCTCGCGTTCGATATAACGCAGAACCTCGCGGGGCGGCCTGGCATTGGGATCATTCAGATCACCAACCACCGTCACATCCATCAGCGATCGCCCGCCAACAAATATCTCACCCACGGTGCGACCAACGGTCAACTCCGCAGCCGTGTTATTAACCGTGAGCACATCGATATTCGATACATTGTTCGCATCGACATCAATCTCCCACAATCCAGCATCCGTCGCCACCACCAGCGAACCCAGATCGCCATTGACAGCGATTGATCCAACCAGAGAACCGACAATGATGCGATCCACCGAGCCTGTAAACCGCGTTGAACCATGCAACGCGCCATTGATGCTCAGCGTGCCAAACGAGCTGCCTTCAATCAGTAAACCCTGACCCGCTTCGGTAAAGCCATTGGTCGCAACGGGAAATGCCGGGTTCATGTTGGGAGAAAAACCCGCAGCATTATATGTGACAGCACTGGAACGATCACGGACAAGGTCCGCAGGCGCTCCGATGATCACCGCTCCGCCAGCCTGAGGCAGGCCAACGGTTTCAACGGCACCCTGACCATCAGCAAACCCGACATACCCAAAGCCTGCAGCTTCAAAGTCATCAAACTGACCCGCAACAGCTTCAGAGCGAATATACGCAAAGTTACCCTGGACAAAGTCCGCATCAGCTGGCGCATCCTGCGCAAAGGAGACTATGGTGCCGCCCCACATCGTGAGTGATGTACGCGAGTCTGCGTTACGGATGATGATCTGCCCGATGCCATCGTTGAAGTTGGGGATGCCGTCGTCATCCGGGTCGACACCTGTCAGGCCTGATTGTGAGCCTTCAGGGATACCCATTCCGATGGTCTGTGTCAGATCGTTTCCATAGAGATCCAGGAACTGGATCGACGCACCAACAGGACCTGAGAAAACAGCTTCAGCACCAAAGATTCGACTCTCAACAATGTCTGCAAAAATCACGGGGTTATGGGTGGTCTGAACATTGTCAATGGCAAAGTCTGCCAGCCCGCCATTGCTACGGAAACGAATATCTGTAAAGACGGGGCCACGCTGTTGAACAACATCATTGGGAAGCGTGAATGTGAACTGCCCGGTTCCTGCGTTGCCCCCAGCAAAACGATTTGCCAGCTCAGCACCAGTTTCAGAATGGATGACGACCTGATTTCCAAGTCCATCAAAGCCAATTGCCTCAAGCGTAGTGTTAAAAACATCGAAGCCTATACCATCGCCATCCAGATCATCGACTTCCATTTGGAAAGTGACCATGCCGCCACTGCCCTGGTTGTTGAACTGGATGAAATCGCCACTCTGAAAGAGAACCTCAAGCCAGTTTTCGTTCTGCGAAGGCACGCCATTGACGATCTGGGGATCAATCTGGATTCTGGATGCAGGCAGAATATTGTGCTGAAGACGGATCGTGGATTCGAGGAAGGTCGTGGGGCTGTTGAGAGCTCCGGTGTCTGCCTCGTCATCAAAGTTCTCAAGAACGACGGTGGGATCCTGTGTGGCATCACCCGCCTCGACGCTGGGGAACAGGTAGGGGATGGTGTATCCAAAGAATGCGGGTACCTGGCCGATGCCATCAGCACCGACATCACTGGGGGTGATGGTCAAAGAGAACAGCAACTTGCGTTGTTCAAGTGCTTCAATCGCCTGCCTGGTTCCAATTGCGCCAGCTGACGAAACCAGCGAACTCGGCGTTCTGACTGCTTCGACACCCGCACCTCGAATCAGATCCGCAGCCAGCGATCGGGAACGATTCCCCACATTACCCTGGCGAACGAAAGGACGATACCCGCCTCTTGCATGATTCATCAGCAACTCCTGTTTCGTCAATCAATCCGTGTACTGTGCCCGGCCTCATGATTCAGCTTGTCCTGCATGAACTGAATCTTTGCTCCGGTGATTTTTTACACCCGATCGGTGTGTCCTGCGTTCAGGAACACCTCCACCCGTCCGGGCACATTGTGCTGGCTTTGCCGATCCCGTCATCTTTCACATACGCTGTCAAGCGAAGCGAAACGAAACGGAAACCCCGATAGGCTACACCAGCGGCTCTGTTTGCTCAACTGTCAGTCGCGTTCCGGTACAGCAAAGATCAGCATGCGGGGGCCGACCTTCTCTCTGCTCTACCCATCGCCAGAACCTCTCTGCCGATGCGCTCACTCAGTCTAACCGTTCGCACCCCACCTTGGCAAGGTTCCAGTCGGTCAAATCGCAATATCTATCGGCTCATCACAGAATTCGTCTTGACCGGGGATAGCTCCCCAACACCGTCACCTCGCGGCAATGATGGCTAATTTCTTCAATTGCCCCAATCATATTCGTATCTTGTTTGTGTCCTTGAGCATCAACAAAAAAAGTATATTCCCAGTTGGATCGGCCGCTGGGTCTTTTGTCAATGTGGGTAAGGTTGACCCCTGCCCGTTCAAACACCAAAAGAACTGCGACCAGAGCACCAGGTTTGTCAGCCGTCTTGAACATGATGGAGGTCTTGTCTTCACCCGTAACCTGTGCATGCTGGCGGGAGATGATGAAAAAGCGTGTGATGTTGCTGGGGTTGTCTTCGATCTTGGCAAAAAGCTCACGCAGGCCATAGATCTCGCCAGCGAGTGATGAACCAATCGCAGCTGAGGTCGGAATCGCTCCGATCGACTCAGCTGTTCGATACTCCTCAGCTGCGGATTTGACAGCCTGGCTGGAACTGGCTGCTGGCACAAGCTCAGCCTTGGGATATTGCGTTGTCAGCCATTTTCGACACTGCGCAAAGACCTCAGGCTTGGAATGAATCCGCTTGATCGATGCAGGCTCACAGTTGGCGAGCATCGCATGATGCACCTCAATCTGCAGCTCCGCATAGATCGTGACCCCCCCACCCCATGCCAGAAAAGCATCCAGCGTCTCGACAATCCCGCCTCCGGTGGAGTTTTCAATCGGCACCAGTCCATGATCCACATGCCCCCTTCGCACCTCGGTGAAAACGCCTTCGATGGTCCGCAGGTCGTCAAACTCGACCGATGAGCCAAACTGCTTGACCGCTGCAACATGGCTGAACGAGCCTGCAGGACCAAGATAGCCGATGCGCATAGGTTGTTCGATGGCAAACGAGCCGCTCATCAGTTCGCGGTATACGCCTTCGATCGCACGATCAGGCAAAGGCCCCTGATTGGCCTTGATCGCCCGGTCAAGCACCTGAGCTTCGCGATGGGGTGCGTAGACAGGCGTGCCTTGCTTACGCTTGATCGATCCGATCTGCTCGACAAGCTTCGCTCGCTCATTGAGAAGTTTCACCAGCCGGCTATCCACTCGATCAATGCCTTTGCGAAGTGGACCAAGTGTGTTTTCGACCTCCTCAGGAGCCTGCCTGGAAACTGGTTTTTTCGTCGAGGGCTTTTTCCGGGGTGTCGTTGTTGATTTCTTTTTCTTGGCCATGTGTTACCGGACCTTTGAGGGATAATCTGTTGAAATAGTATCGTTCGTTGGCGTGATAAACGCGACTTGTTCTGATGACTGAACACGAAACAGTCCGAATGCCGATCCGAACCATAGAGTAGGACCTCTGCTGGATGATTCATGATGCCTCTTACCCCACCGCCATTGACTTCTGCTGACCAACTGATCACAGCGATGCAAGATCTGCCTTTGCAGGTCCACATGGCAGCTGCGCTTGGCGTACTTATCGGAATCGTGCTCTGGCTGGCGGGGCGTTCGGTGATCAAACCGATTTTCGCGCTTGTAGGCTTTGGGGTTGGGGGCGCCATGGGCTACGCACTGGTGCCTTTGACGGGCGTGATCGAGATTTTCTCGATTCCTTCACCTTACATCGGCCTTGGTGCTGGGGGCTTGTTCGGCCTGGTGCTGGCAGTCACGCTGTTTCGCATCGTCATCGCCACATCCTCTGCCTGTGTCCTCGGGGCACTGGCAGCACTGAGCACCGTCGCCTATCTCCAGGTTGCGCCATTGGAATCACCTGATTCAACCAGCCCCGCTTCAGGAGAGCCCATCGCCATGATGCCAGCTCTGGAGCTGAGTGAGCAGTTCCTGCCTGGTGTTGTGCGCACAAGCTCTCTCCTGTTGCCCGCAGCTCAAACACAACCCGCACCCGAAGAGGCACCACCTGAAAAACCTGAGAACACCCCCGAATCACCTTCCGAATCAGACCCCCCCACTGATCAGGAGCTCCCGTCTCAGTTTCAACCCGGCGATCCTGATCAGAATGTCGACAAGCCAGGTGACAAACCCAAGCCTGACGCTGGACCCGGAGTGACGCAACGCGTGCAGGCTTTTGGGAAGGCTCTTGGCGATGAAATCCAGAATGCCTGGGATCGTCAGCCTCCGATCCACCGCCTGACCATCGGCGGCGCCACGCTGGCAGGACTGGCACTGGGCCTGCTCATGGGCATCATCATGCCTGAACGGGCATCCGCAGGCGTCACAGCGCTGGCAGGCTCTGGCATCATGCTCCCGAACACGATCTGGCTGAGTTACCGCTACAACATGCCTTGGAACAAGTACCTCGAACAGGATGTGCTTGTCTGGCTCATCATCTGGCTCTCGCTGGCCAGCCTGGGCTTGATCATTCAAATCGTCACCATTTCCAAGCCCAAGAAAAAACCCAGCGAAAACAGCGAAGAGTAATTGTGAACACAAACTCGGAATAGGTTTGCATCACGAGTTGTTTGCAATACATCATGTCCCGACTTCGCTCTATCCAATCATGCCTGCGCCACGGCGCACCCGTTTCCGTATTGGCAGTCTCTGCTCTTACAGGCTGCACTGCCAGCTATGACTACTCATCAGCCTCCACACAAAACCTCGAACGCCTCAGCTATTCCACCACCCAGAACCTGAGTATTTCCTATCTTCACAGTGGAGATGACACCAGCCCGCGTGTGATCTATGTCCATGGAACACCCGGGTCCGCAGCAGATTACGCAGCGTTTCTCAGCGATCCCATCGCAGGCTTTGAGCATGTCGCCATAGATCGACCAGGGTTTGGCAGTTCCTTACCCTATAAAACGCTTGTCTCGTTCCAGGCCCAGGCACAAGCCCTCGAGCCATTGCTGGTCAAAAAAAACGGGCGCTGGCCGATTCTTGTGGGGCACTCGCTGGGCGGACCGATCGTTGCTCGCGCCGCTGCGGTTTATCCCGATCGCATCTCAGGCATCGTGATCGTGGCGGGCAGCCTGAGTCCTGCACTTGAAAAACCCCGCTGGTTCAATCATCTGGGTGCCTTGCCGGGCGCGGGGCTGCTACTCCCACAGGCTCTTGAGCACTCGAACCAGGAAATCATGGCCGCCCCTGAACAAACACAACTGCTCCAAGCTGTTCTCAGCAATATCCGCTGCCCCGTCGCGATCATCCATGGCGACCGCGATCAACTCGTACCCGTCGCCAATGTTGATTACATGCGTCAGCACCTTGCTCATGTCCCAGCTCTGAAGGTCGATGTGCTTACGGGGGAAAACCATTTCATTCCCTGGCAAAGACCCGAATCAATCAGAAATGCGATCACATGGATCAGTCAGCTTGATTCCTCAGTTGAGCCTTCTGATTCTGACCAGGAGTGATCCAAAGCACACGGGCCTACGCTTGGCTCGATGCAGCGACAGACCGACTTTTACGAGATTCCTTCCATCTATGACATCCTCCACACGCCGGGTACCGCCCGCGAAGTCGATGGCCTGGAAACCACCGCGCTGCGATTCTGCACCACCAAGGCTCACAAACGCCCTGTCTGGCTCGAACCTGCCTGTGGCACGGGTCGCTACCTGCGCGTTGCCCTTAACCGAGGCATCTCTGTCGTCGGCTTTGATCTCAGCAAACCCATGACAAGCTACGCACAAAAAAGCATTGCGCCTATCCGCAATCGAACCGGCACTGGTTCAGCACGCATCTTCTGTGCAGATATGACCAGCTTTGCCAGCAAGATGTCCCACAACAGCGTGGACTTTGCATTCAATACCATCAACTCAATTCGCCATCTAGAATCAGACAAGGCGATGCTCAACCATTTTGAGCAGATCACCCGCGTGCTGACAACGGGTGGCGTCTACGCCGTGGGCGTTTCCTTCAGTCAGTACGACTGGCACTGGCCTGTGGAAGACACCTGGCACGCTCAGCGAGGCCGCGTGCATGTCCATCAGATTGTCCAGTTTGTGCCACCAGAAACACCCGCTGAAAAACGCGCCCGCCAGGAACACGCCTTCAGTCATCTCACCATCACCAGACCCACAAGCACCCAGCACATCGACTCGACCTACCCCCTGCGCTGCTACAACACCCGACAGTTCAAAGCACTCCTTACCCGCTCACCACTGCGCATCCTTGGTGTGGTCGACGAGCTTGGCAGAGATTGCGACATGGTCGATGGCATCTACTCGGTCTGCGTGTTAGGCGTGAAAAAATAAACTGCTCCCGTCAGGGTATCACGACAGCGGTGTTTACTCTGCCATTGATATCAATGTCTGTCACGCTCACCATCACGCGCCGATGACGCATGATATCAGCCCCGCCTGGGAAGCGAAGTTTACGCACCACCGTTGCGCCTGGCACAAGCTCACCGATCGATGCCTTGGATCTGGGCAAGCCCGGGGCACTGGCATGAATCTGTAGCGTAACCACCTGGTTGCCCTTGTTGGTGACACGAACATCCAGCACCACATCAGGACCATCCTTGCCTGGCCCCACCTGAGGCGTCACGCTCACATCCAGATAATCAAGCCCCACTTCAAACCGGGTCCGCAAGCGAACATCCTTATAGAAACGATCCGTCTGAATATCTGCATCCAACACCATCATCTGAGGCCCAGACTCTGCAGCGAGCGCAACCACCATCTCTATAGGTATGCTCAGCGAGTCGCCAGGCTCAATCTGCACACTCATCAGTCGCGGCCGAAAACTCCAGCTTCGATCCCGCGTGCCATCAGGCTTGAACCCGCCCGGTGCTGCAATATAAACCTCCCCATCCAGCGCTGCAGGCCAGGGATTGTCCATCACCAGTTGAATCTGATGCAGTTCGTCAGTTTTTTGAATAAACGAAGGACTCACGCTGAGAGATGCCATGAACTTCATAAGAGCCACATCGATGCCTTCGATGAAGATGGGCTCAGCAGGAATCGGTATCTCAAGTGATGGCGATTCATTTGAAGTAGATCGAAGCGGAGGCTCAATCCCTGCCAGGACCAGAGCTGCTGTGTCCACCAGTTTCACCGGCATTTCATTGCCAAACAGATCAAGCACCCGAATCGGATCAGAACCCATGAACGCTCTGAGCACTGCATCTTCAGGTAAGGCTGATTCGTTCCATGCCACGATCACGCCGCCTCGATCAGAAGAAACCCAAGGCACAGGCCCCAGCACAAAGGCGCGCACACCCGGAGCAATTGCAAGCTCTGCCACCACCCGCCGATCTGCCAGTCGATCAATCGTCGCCCGCCAGGCGCCCACCGCAGGCGTGGGCACAAGCCTGGGATGCTTCTCCCCCTTCCAATACCACGGATCAATCAACCCGAGCCTTGGCAACAGCTCCACACGGTCTGCAGGTCGGCTCTCCAGTTCAGAACCCAGCGCCTTCCAGAACAAAACCATCTGCTGAACCAGCTTTGCAGGCACACCCGAATCCCGGCTGGCATGAAGCGCAACCACCAGGTCGGCTGGCTCAGATCTCGCTGCGTTGAGCTGGTTCCATTGATTAAGAATCTGAGTGATTTTCTCAGCCGGTGCATCCTTTTGCATCAGCACACTCATGCCTTTGATCGACTCGGGAATGCTCTGTGCATTGAGCAGTTGCTCATCGCTCATGGAGACCGACACAAGCGGACCCGGCACAAGCGGCGCCAGAGCTGACGAAACCGCCTGCACCTTTGCATCGATCCCTGCGGGATCAATCACATCCTCGATCTGCCCCAGCCTCCAGCGTACGACTCGCTGACCAAAGCGATCGATGATGTCATACAGGTATGGCTTCCAGAGTTCATCAGCACTGAGAAACACGCTGCCAGGATCGCGGGGATCAGCATTGGCTTTGTAAGCAAGGTCCGCAGGCAATCTACCCAGGACAAAGGTCACATCGCGCCAGGCATCGACCAACGCTCTGGAAACCTGCTGAATCTGCCTGATCCGCTCAGCCACCTGGCTCTGATCAAGACTTTGGTCCCAGATTGGAATCGTGACCGCACCGATCCTGCTGTGTGCCAGCAGCTTGTCAACCGCAGGATTCAACTCGGGATGCAACTCGGTGATGATCGCTTCCAATCGACGCTCATCTTGAGATTGTGGTCGCAGACTCAACTCAGAATCGGTATCTGTTGTTGTACCCGGATCTGATTTTTCAGCATCTTGTGAGCTGTCATTCAGCCAGACAAAGGGGGTCTGCGTCCCTCCCACCACCTGCCCCTTGTCCATGAGTGTCAACCTGGCCTCGTACCATCCAAACTTTTTAAGCTCAGGCTTCCAGCTCAACGAACCCCGCGACCTCGTCCTGCTCACTTGATGTGTCGCAACCTCGAGTCCACCCGCATCAATAACGCTCAGCCTGATATCCATCGGCCGACCAGACATGTCATGGACCTTGACATCAAACTTCGGCAGCTGTGGATACAACACCACCTCGCCTGGCTCACCCGTGGTCAGCTCTACGCGAGGCTCAAGCACAATCTGAAGATCATCAAACCACGCTGCCCCACTGACATCCTCAAGCATCACACGGTGAGGCTCATGAGCCACAGCAAAATCCTGCGCGATGGGCTGAAGCAACACAAGATCCACCTGAAGATATGCAGCCTGAGTATCACCACCAGGAATCTGAACCGCCAACTCCACCCAGTGCCCCTGTGTGCGTACCTGCTTGCTCTGAAATCTGAAGCCTGAGATCGGCTCTGCGCTGGAATCCAGCACCTGCACAATCAAACTCGCTCGAGCATACTTGAGCCCCGCTGTGCGCACATAGACACTGACGCGATAGTCTGCCTGTGCAAAGGTAGGTATCGTCCCCGGATCCAGAAGCAAGCTGGTAGACCCGCCTCGCGTGGGCAGCCGCACCGAGCCCTCACCAGTATGAGCAACCTTGTCATCAAGCATTGCCAGGTTCCAGATGGGAAACCCGGGCCTGATCCGAGGCACCCGTGAATCATGCTGGGCACGCACCCAAAGCCTTGGCACGCCACCAGGGTCCAGAGGTGCATCTTCAAAGTCAAAGCTTGCCATAACTCGACGCGAAAAAGCTGTCCGCCCGGCCTTTGCTTCATCCTGCTGCGCAAATGCCGGTATACACACAGCAAGAATCAGCGCAGCCATCACCATAAGCGTCCTTGGACCCATACTTACCATATCGGCACGAACCCTCGCTCTGCTGCACGCATTCCATCAAGCGGTACACTCAACCCCAGCCGTTGAGGAGCTTTTCGTATGTCACACTCTCGAATCCCACTCGATTACTATCAGCCGGATCTTGAAACCCAGGCTGCTGCTGCAGATTTTGCCAGATCATGCAAAAAAGACGCACCGTCCGCGAGTTTTCTGATCGACCCGTCAGCCAGAAGACCATTGAATCCATCATCGCTGCTGCAGCCACAGCCCCTTCAGGCGCCAACAAACAGCCATGGCGCTTTGTCGCTGTGCAAGATCCTGAGACTAAAAAACTCATACGGGACGCTGCTGAGCACGAAGAGCGCGAGTTCTACTCCCGCCGTGCTGGGCAGGAATGGCTCAAAGACCTCGAACCCTTTGAAACAACCCCCGACAAACCCTTCCTCGAACTCGCACCCTGGCTCATCATCGTCTTCCGCCTGAACAAGACCGATGATGGCAAAAAAGTCTACTACCCCGGAGAGTCCGTAGGCATCGCCACGGGCTTTCTTCTGGCAGCTGCCCACCACGCAGGTCTGGTCACACTCACCCACACACCCAGCCCCATGGGTTTTCTCAGGGAACTTTTAGGCAGAAATGTGCACGAAAAGCCCTATCTGCTGATCCCCGTGGGCTATCCCGCAGCAGATTGCACCGTGCCTGACATCAAACGCAAAGCTCTGGACGAAATCCTGATCGTGAAATGACTATTAAAAACCGCTCGGATTATTTGGCATCACTCGCAACAACGATCATGCCCAGCATCGTGCCTGGCGACGCATCTTCCTCAATCTGGACCAGAACGAGCCGATCTGGTCTGCGTGTTGCAAAAAATCCACCTGCACGGATCGTTTCATTGAACTCATTGCGAAAACCTGCAAGAGGCAGCGTCAGACTCTCACCAATCTCAAGACTTTCAATCGGCATGGCATACAAGGCATTGAGCCAGATCGTCGAAGGCCCAAACTCTCGAGCCGTCGCGTTGGTCAGCTCGATCGTCGTGGCTCTGCCGAACACCTGGATATCAAGCGTCGGCCCCAGCGTCACCTGCTGGGGATACGCCCTGGCATAATCCACATCAGCAGCATGTTGTTGCGCACAGCCCCCAGCCCCCCCCACGACTCCTCCCCCCACCATCATCCCAACTGTTACGAGAACAGCAGAGGCAAGTCTTCTGGCAAGGTCACGCGTATTTCTGTTCGTCAAGCATTTCATCATGGTGATCCTATAGTCGCATCTATGAGCTGTGCTGGCAACAACGCCACGAAACCTTCGCCTGCCATCGCGCCGGGTCTGGAGCTTTGCGACCCCAGACGCATCGTGGAGCAGATCGTCCAGAAACATGGCCCCTCGGGCATCGATCAGCGTATCCCACAACTGGTCCCCGGGTTTGATGCCCCCTTTTTTCAGGCTGGGTTGGCGGGGTACTCTGATCCTGCCATGCGCATCATCGCCCGCAGGCATGGCTGCCCCATGTGCGTCACCGAAGCCCTGCTCGATCGCACCCTCCTGGCTGGTGGCAAAGGATTTGCCAAAGCTGATCTGGGTGAAATCCATAACAATGTGCCCGGTGCAGAGGAAGACACCCCCATCGCAGGCCAGATCATGGGTTCTGAGCCTTGTGAGATGGCTACAGCAGCTGTGAAGCTCATCGAGCAAGGATGCCGAACTGACAAGGACTATCGCAGACAGGCCTATGCTGGGAATCTTTCACACGACAAGAGTCAAAGGGCTTTGAACTGCCCTGACAGTGCTGCAAACGCCCAGCCCGTACTCAATGCAGATGTACCGACCTTTCAGGTTGTTGACATCAATCTGGCGTGTCCCGTAAAAAAAATCGCCCGAAAAGCCCGGGGGGGGCACTGGCTGACCCAGCCCAAAGGTGCGATTCGTCTACTGGAAGCGGTGCGTGAAGCGTTGCCTGCTTCGATCGTTACGAGCCTCAAGATCCGAAGGGCATACGATGACTCGCCCGCTGCAGCACAGGCGTTTGATCAGATTCTTGATGCAGCCTTTGACATGGGTTATGCCTGGGCCACCGTCCATGCCCGCACGGTCCAACAGAAATATGTCGGCCCAAGCCGGTGGGATCTGCTCAAAAAAATCGTCAACGACCGACCCGGACGCCTCATCTTCGGCTCCGGTGATATCTGGACTGCCCAGGACATCTTCAACATGATGCACTACACCGGTGTGACCGGTGCCAGCGTCGCGCGAGGCTGCATCGGCAACCCGTGGATCTTTCGCCAGGCTCATGACCTGCTGGCTGGCAAATCACCTACCCCACCCACCCTTGTCCAGCAAAGGCAGGTGCTGGAAGATCATTTTGCTCTGGCCCTGGCTGCCAACACCAAGAGCCGCAACCCTGAAAATCTCACCGGCCGAAACATGCGCAAGTTCGCCATTCAATTTTCAGCTCACCATCCCGATGCTCAGCAGGTCAAAAAACAGTTCATCGCAATCTCAAACCAACAGCAATGGCAGGAAGTTCTCGATTCGTTCTATCCCGTTTCCTGATCTGCATGCACTGAGCCTTACTCATCGGGCTGTCTGACCGCAAATACGGGAATCTTGAGCCCGTGGCGAACTGTGGGAATCGTCTGGCCATGCAGGATATCTGCCAACCCGCGATGACCATGCCCGCCCACGACAAGTAGATCCAGCTTTTGCTCCTGGGAAATGCGAACCAGTTCGCTGGCAACGCCTCCATAGCCCAGCACTGCTGAGATGTTTTTGATGGGCGTGTCTTTGGTCGTTGCCTTGAGTTTCTCAAGCAGGTCCGTCATATAGCGATGATCCTCGCGAGATTCCAGATCGCCCGTCTGTTGACCATACCACTGCCCGCCTACGCCTTCGACAACATGGATGATCAACAACTCGGCTTGATGGAACTGGGCCAGCGCCAGTGCCTGGGCGAGCATTGTTGAATCCGTAGACCTTGCTTCAAGTGCCACGCCGATGCGTTCAAGAGGATTCAGAACCTGGGTCGCTCGCTCGATCACGCCTTCAACATGCGATGCAGGATCATCACCGCCAACTTTGTCACGCCGAAGTATCATCCAGCCCAGCAAGAGTGCGAGCAGACCCGCGATCGGAATCGTACCCGTCAGCACCAGCCAGCCATACTCGCCAGCTGCTTTGGTCCAGGCGCTGATCTCCTGAAACACCAGCAGTACATTCAAGATGATGATAACGCTGGCAATCGTCCACGCCAACACCTTCACCCATTTGCGATTCGCAAACGGCCCCATCTTCTGGCTGCTGGATGTAAAGCGAATCAGAGGCACCACCGCAAAAGGCAGCTGAAGACTCAAAATCACCTGACTCAAAATCAACAGGCGGTACGACCCGTTGTCACCCATCACCCAGATCACCGCCATCGCAGGCACAATGGCAACCAGTCTCGTGATCAACCGGCGCAGCCAGGGCCTCATCTTGAATCTCAAAAAACCTTCCATCGTGATCTGACCTGCAATGGTCCCCGTCAGCGTGGAAGACTGGCCCGCACAAAGAAGCGCAATAGCAAACGCTGCTGGCGCGATGTTTGTACCCAGGAGATCCGTCAAAAGGCTGTGTGCCTGCTGAAGCTCGTTTACTACAATGTCGCGTTTCCAGAAGGCTGCCGCTGCAAGAATCAAAATCGCAGCATTGACAAAGAACGCTGCGTTCAACGCCACAATCGTATCGATCAGGTTATATCGACACGCCCGCTTGATGCCCTTTTGTGTGCGCTCAATGTTTCTCGTCTGGACAAGTGATGAATGCAGATACAGATTGTGAGGCATCACCGTAGCCCCGAGCATTCCAATCGCAATATAAAGCTGACCATCACGCAAAGGCTTTGGCGCAAACCCCGATGCAACCCCCGACCATGATGGCTTTGAAAGAAAAATCTCGATAATAAAGCACGCGCCGATGGTAAAAACAAGACCCAGGATGAACGCTTCCATCTTGCGAATGCCCAGCCTTTGCAACCCAAGCAGAATCAACACATCAAATCCCGTAATCAGCACCGCCCATTCCAGCGGGATTCCAAAGAGCAGATTCAACCCGATGGCTGTGCCCAAGAGTTCTGCCAGATCCATTGCGCCAATTGCGAATTCGCACAGCACAAAGAGCACCCAGCTAATAGGCCTTGGATAATTATCCCGGCAAGCCTGAGCCAGATCGCGTCCCGTCACCAGACCGAGCCTTGCTGACAGTGCCTGCAAAAGCACCGCCATCATGTTGCTCATCAACAGCACCCAGATCAGTCGATACCCGAACCTCGCCCCTCCCTCAAGATCCGTCGCCCAGTTGCCCGGGTCCATGTATCCCACCGAAACCATGTACGCTGGCCCTGCAAAGGCAAACAAACGCCTCCACCACGATCGTTGTGCCACCCCGACTGAACGATGCACATCCTCAAGCGAGGCCTCTGGCCTTGGATAGTCACTTGTATCAGCAGTGATACCCCCGCGAGGTGCGCCTTGCTCTGCATTTGTATTGGCAGCTGATGCCATAGCTGATTCCTCAGTCACTCAATTACAAGAAGATAGACCACCAATGTAGCCTTGGCTACATTACACTGCCGGCAGCGCTCTGTCAAGTAGTTTGTCAATACTCTCAGCAATCCGCCGTGGACAATCCTAAATCAGAGCGCGAACTCCGAGCCAGCGCGTAAAAAAACGCACGGCTCTATCCGTGCGTTTCGTTTATTAGAAGACAGACAGGTCTGATTGCGAATCGTTTTAGAGCTTCAGGTCACCCAGGCCCATGCCACCGATATCGCCGAGGCCGCCGCTGCCCAAGCTGCTGGATTTGGCATTTTGTTTGGCTTTTTCACGAAGTCTGCGCTGTGCGGGGGTTTCCTTGAGAATTTCCTCAGCTGTGCGTGTATCGGCTTCGCCTTTACCACCCCGGCCTCTGCCTCGCCCTTTGCCTGCGGGAGCTGCGGGTGCTTCTTTCAAGGCTTTGATGCTCAGGCTGATTCTTCGCGACTCTGTATCAATCTTAAGCACCTTTACGCGCACCACTTCATCGACCTTGACCACATCCCCAGGCGTATTCACCCGTTTGTAATCAAGCTCTGAAATATGCACCAATCCCTCGATGCCTTTGGAAAGCTCAATGAACGCGCCAAAGTCTGCAATGTTAGAAACCCGGCCAGTCAACTCAGCACCCTCGACGATCTCAGACAAGGCTGTCTGGAAGGGGTCTTCCTGAAGCTGTTTGATGCCAAGCGAGATCCGGTTGTTATCCCAGTCGAGTTTGAGCACCTGCACCTTGACATGCTCGCCTTCTTTGATGTGCTTTTCAATCGCCTTTTCGCCATGACCAATGCGGTCGTGCGAAAGATCAGACGCATGCACCAGGCCGTCAATGCCTCCCAGATCAATAAACGCGCCGAAGGGCATGATCTTTCGCACCGTGCCTTCGATGGTCTGACCTTCCTGAAGCGTCTGCTTGAGTTCCTCAGCCTTCTTTTTGCGTTCCTCAGCCAGGATATTGCGTCTGGACAGCACGATGTTGCCGCCGCCGCGCCTGTCCATCCGCTGAATCTGGCAGACCATCTTTTCGCCTACAAAGACCGAAAGATCAGTAATGTGATCAAGCGACACCTGCCCCGCAGGCATGAAGGCCCGATGGCTTGCAATCTCAAGCTCGAGCCCGCCTTTGTTGACGCCCGTGACCCGCGCCTCAACAGTCTGCCCAGCTTCAAGAAGCTCCCAGTCAGCCTTTTGCACCGCTCCAGGCAATGCACAGATGAAAATCGATTCCCCAGCATCAAATCGTTGAACCACAACTTCAAGTTCTTTACCCACCGCTGGAGGCTCAGCACCATCTTTCCATTGGTTGCGTTCAACCACGCCCAGTTCCTTAGGCCCGAACTCGACAAACACATCGTTGAGACCAACCGAAACGACCGTGCCTGCACGATGCTCGCGCCCGCCTTTGATCTCGCGAGGACCATGGATCTTCTTTGGCGCCTTGGCAGGCTCATCATGCCCAGCCATCGCGGCTTTCATATCGCCCATGGCAGCATCAATCTCTGCCTGCATCTTGTCATCAACCTGGTCAATATCGCTTCCAGTGGCATCACCAGAAGCAGATGTATCGGAACCGGTCACGGGAATCTGTGGTTTACTGTCCATGATATTCTTGCTTATCGCCTGAGCACGAGGTCAGAGCTTCCATGCTTATGAGAACGAATCGGATGCCATCCACGACAAACCGATCTCTTATAGTCTATCGCAAACAAACAGCCCAAGTCACCCCCACTCCCATACACACCATCTGGAATTTTGCCAAAAGCAACGCTGGGTGCATCGTTGCCAAGCGTTTGCAGGTCAGGCATGAATCGCCTCGATGATCCGCTGAGCAGTGGCGACATTGGCAAGCCCAGCCTCAGCATCGATTTTGGGCCTGGTTCCAGTACGCACGGAATCCAGAAATGATTTGATCTCCATGACGATGGGCTCAGCGTCGTCAATCTCCAGCGACTCGATGTTGACAAGCTCAGACCAGTCAAGATTCGTCAGGTCTGATCCCGCACGGATCTGCTCACGAACCTCGTGCATCTGAATTTCATTGGCAAGCCTGCGGATGATCGTGCCTTTCCTGGCTGCGTAGTCGATCTTGATATAGGCATTCTCGCCTGTGATGCGCGTCACCCGCTCAGTTTTTAGTGCCAGCCGGCTTCCGGTCACATTGGCAACACATCGCCCTTGGGGTGTATACCAGGTGAGTCTGGCATTACAGACATCCTCATGATCCGTCACCACCGCCACCCCCGAAGCCTGCACTTCATCAGGCTCCTTGCCACCCATGAGCATCAGTACCACATCAAGATCATGGATCATCATGTCCATCACCACGCCGATATCCACCGACCGGAAGGTCATGGGACTGACGCGGTGAACTTCCATGAATCGAGGCACGATTTCGATGCCGTCATTGGTCGCAAGCTGAAGCGCCCGCATGATCGGATTGAATCGCTCAATGTGCCCCACCATCAAAATCGCAGCGTGGTCCTGAGCCAGATCCTTAATCCTCCTGGCAGATTCTGGTGAGCCTGCAAGCGGCTTTTCAATCAGACAGGCAACCTGCTTTTTGAGCAGTGGCTCAGCCATCCTGCCATGCTCTGTGGTCGGCACCGCGATGCTGGCAGCGTCAATGCCCGCTTCGGTCAACGCTTCGACATTGGGGAAAACATCACAATCATGGCGTTCGGCGACCTCACGCGCGGTGTCAGCGTTGTCATCAACCACGCCAACCAGCTCACACTCAGGCAGATCGCTGTACACCCGTGCATGGTGTCGGCCCATTCGGCCAACGCCCACCGCAGCACATCGGATCCGACTCCCCTCACCCACCAGACTGATATTGTCCTGTGACATCTCGCTCTCGCAAATCAGCAGTTAGGAAAGTCAGGCATCCGCACCAGATGCTGCATTCAGCGCCGCTGCAAGATCATCCTTGGGTGTCAAACCCACAAACCGCTGTTCAAGCTCTCCGTCTTTGAAAAGCATCACTGTCGGAATCGCACTGATGTCATACTTGATAGCAATTTCACGATTGGCATCCGTATCAAGCTTGCCGATTTTGGCTTTGCCTTCAAACTCGCTGGCAATCTCGTCAATCGTCGGTGCCAGCATTCGGCAAGGCATGCACCACTCAGCCCAGAAATCAACCAGTACCGGAACTTCTGATTGCAGAACCTCCTGCTGGAAGTTCGCGTCGGTAAACTCGATTACATTATCGCTGGCCATCGTTTGCACCTGCTTCCTTGCCCGCTATCTGATCAACCGGGTGGCCCAACTGGACACACCGTATCGGGATCTTACCTTACGCATCCTATTCGCTTTCGGGATTGATTCAACCATCAAAATAATCAGATGCCTCAACTCCCCCCTCAGGTTTCACCCTGTTGCCTGCAAAAACCTCCACAAACCCGCCAAACTGCATCCAACGCCCCTCGATGAGCTGCAACATCATGCACACGAAAAATCGACGCCCCCGCCAGATAATGCATCACACTGAGCCCAAGCGTCCCACTCAGCCTGTCCCGTGGCTCCGGTGGCGCGCTCTCATCCATTGCACGCCCCACAAAGCTCTTTCGACTCAATGCACTCAAAATCGGATACCCAAGCTCCACTAATCGACCCGTCTGCTCTATCAAACGAAAGTTGTCCTCAACACCCTTGCCAAACCCCAGACCCGGGTCCAGAACCATGGACTCACGCTTGACCCCCGCACATAACGCCCGTTCTACAGCCTCTTTGAGCCACTTCCCCACCGCACCCGTCACATCACCGCCATACTCAGGCGCCTGGGCATACGCATCGCTATAGCGGTCCTGCTCAGGCACAACCAACCGATGCATCAAAATCACCCCCGCGCCTCGCTCTGCAATCAAACCCAGCATCTCAGGATCATCAAGCCCGCCTGAAACATCATTAATCACATCCGCCCCCGCATCCAGTGCCTCTCTGGCAACCCTGCACTGCGTGGTATCCACACTGATCGGAATCGTGCAGATCGGACCAGACAACTCGCGAATCGCCCGAATCACAGGCACAACGCGACGGATTTGCTCAGCTTCTGAAACAGGGTGTGCTCCGGGTCTTGTGGATTCACCTCCAACATCAAGCATGTCAGCCCCCTCCCCCCCTCCCCCCCCTCCCCCCGCCGCCCGATAAGCCCATTCCAATGCCTGATTAACATCCAGACACCGGCTTTGGGCATAAAAGCTGTCCGTGGTGGCGTTTAGAACCGCCATGATGCGAGGCTTGTCCAGTTCAAGTGACCTTGAACCTGCGAAACGCCAAACAAACTGTGCTTCTTGATGCAACATGCCTTGTCGCTGTCCAATCGCAGTGTTTATCGACCCTCGATCTGAGCTGACCCGTCACTCAGCCCATCGTTCAGCATAGCAAAGCAAAAAAAGAGCGGGCCCAAGGCTAAAAGCACATGGGCCCGCAGGGGGGGGGCTGGTTGTTGGGCCCAGTATAGCAACTAGAAGCGTGGCTGTCTAGACCCTTCTTCAGGAGTTTCTTCATCTTCTTCAAAATCTTCTGCCTGCCCAGCAAAGTGGTTGGCAATCTGAGTCGCTGCAAACAGCACATCTGATGGCACCACGAGCCTCAGATGAATCCCGCCTTCGCCCTGGGATGCTCCAAGACCCACGGGTGCCATGTTTTCGGGCAGATCAACATCAATAGGTCCCATCATCATCGAGGCAAAGGGCAAGACCTGATCCAGGATCGTCTTGACATTCATGTAGCCTTCGAAAACGCGATTGTCAGGCAGTCGGTTGGCAACCATTGCCATCTGCTCGTCATCTGCGAGTCCCTCACCTTCTATTGCAGCTGACACAGCCCGGTTCAGCAGGTCTTTGCTCTTGGAATAGGTGATGACAGCTCCCTGATCGGTCCGGGCGATATACCCCGAAGGCTTGCCCGCAGGACCAAACATCATCGCCATCGCCTGCTGCATCTGCATCGCCATGGGATTTGAATCGTCAACAGGCACACCTATTGACCATGCATCCACCGATGCACCATCAACCGTTTCAACACCAGCTTCATACTCAAAGTCGATTTCAAACTGTTCGTTATTTGAGACTTCCCTCAGGCCATCAGCCATGGCATCTGCAAACTGATCTGCATCATCTGTACGGAAATACGCTGTCGTATTGGTCAGAACCCCGCCCATGATGCCGCCCGCAGGCACGCCCACAGTGATCGCTACGCCTTGCGCCTGCTCCATGTTCATCAACTTGTGCATGCCAAACTGATCGTCCATTTCATCCTTGAAAAGATCCTCGAACACCTTCTTGAATCCGTTGGCAGACGAGTCTGTTGCAATCGCGAAGAGATACTGCGATGCTGGCAGATGATTCATCAACCCCGTCGAGTTGCCTTGCATCATCAGAGCATTTGCAAACTCCGAACCTTCCTCAAACTGTGTTGCAAAGTCCAGAGAAACACCATCACGCCCCAGTGTCAGCCCAAATGCCCCTGCAAGTATCGACTCAGATGCCATCGTAAATGACTGCTCGACAAGTTCGATCTGGCCGCCCATATCCGCGCCCATCATCGCAGCAACCTCAGCCTGCTCTGCAATCTGATCGCTGCCCTGGCTCATGAGTTGCTGCATCGCACCTTGGCTGAAGTAGAGGCTCAGATCGCTCTGTTCGCACACCGTCAGACACGATGAACCCATCAGAGCTGCATGACCACCCGCACCAGCTTCAAACGCGTCAACAACTTCCCGATACGGAGAGGCTGCTGCAAACCCGCCGCCCAGATCCTTCACAAAAAGCTCAAACTGTCCCGTATCAAATGCGATGGTGTCACCCTCGCCCTGATCCTGCACAGCCTGGGCAATCATGTCTGTACCTGCCTGGGAGATGGGCAAAATGGCGATCACGCCATGATCATCAAAGAGATCATCATCACCCGCTGGCTTGACGATCGCAATCGACCCCGCCGGGTTCAACAGCGGCGAATCCAGCACCATCTGAACCATGCTCAGATCAACTTCGCCTTCTGGCAGATCCAGCACCGCAATCAGATCCTGAATGTTCTGATAAAACGCTGAGACATCCCCTATTGAAACAACAAACTGTGCATCTGCTGGTGCCCGCCCAAAAGCAGCTGGCAGATCAGCAAACGCTGAGCCCGCCGATGCCAGAATCAGCGCAATGCCCGCAACTGCGGTGCGTGTACGATGCAGTATCCTCATAATCTTCCTTTCACTATCCAGTTCGTGACTCGACTCGCCGAGCACCTGATCTTCTCTAAGAACATATACCCACACCACCCCCTGCAGGATGACACAGTTCGTTTTTTTCTCAGACGCCTCAGCACAAGGTGTTCAGACATATCGGCCAATCACACCCGCGAGTTGTCTTCCGGATTCGCTCCACTGTATTTCAAAACAATTCCTGCAATTTGCTGCAAAGCCTTGTTTAGTGAGCGTTTGCGCGAGAACCCCCCGGAGTCCGAATCTCAGGCTCATCATCGCCAGACTCAAACTCGCTGTCGTCTTCAGGCTCAGCCTCATCCCCGTCAATCAACTCTTCGTCTTCAGACTCTTCTTCGGCTTCATCAAGCTCCTTAAACTCTTCTTCCTCCCCCTCATCCTCATCACCATCCTCGTCGTACTCATCTTCTTCATACTCAGCCTCTGGATCTGCTTCTTCTACCTCATACGCCTCGTCATCCTCATCTTCGATCTCACATTCCTCTTCCTCATCAATAACCTCAGATTCATCCTCATCACCCCCTTCTTCCTCTGTTACATCCTCTTCTTCCCAAGGCGGCGATTCTCCCTCGCCCTCTTCAACGACAGCTTCACCTGCCTCATTGCCCTCAGCCCCATCAAAGAGTTCGCCTTGTTGATTGGCTTGGGATTCTTCCTCTGCAAGAGCCTTCATGGCTTCCCATTCCTCGGGTGTAATCTGCACCTGTCGAGCCACCGATCCCTTGTGCTCGCCGATGATCCCCGCGATACCCATCAGATCAATCAGCCGACTTGCCCGCGTGTAACCAATCGCAAGCCTGCGCTGAAGCAGACTCACCGAGCCTCGTTTGGACTCGAGCACGATCTCTACCGCTCGATCAAACAGCGGATCTTCCTGAGCCGCAGCCAGACTCGCTGATGAGTTGTTTTCAGATTCAATCAGCCTTTCTTCATCATCATCGCCGCTGCGAAGCTGAATCAGCTGCCTTTCAAAGCTGGGCCCTGCAATGTCTTTAACAAACCGTACAACCCGGCGAATTTCCTTGTCATCCACCAGCGTGCCCTGACACCGAATCAACTTGTGACTCTCAGGCGACAGATACAACATGTCGCCCTGACCCAGAAGCAGCTCGCCACCCTTCTGATCCAGCACGATTCGACTATCCATCCCCGATGCCACCTTGAATGCAACACGACAAGGCATGTTGCTCTTGATCAACCCTGTCACCACATTCGCCTGTGGCCTTTGCGTCGCCAGAATCAAATGAATCCCCACCGCACGAGCCTTCTGGGCAATACGAATGATCGATGCTTCGACCTCCTTGGTCGTCATCATCAAATCCGCAAGCTCATCAATAATGAACACCATGTAAGGCAGTCGACGCGGAATGCTCGCTTCCTCAGCTTCACTGGCAGGCTCAAATCGTTCTTTGAGTTCTTCCCAGCTCAGCTTGTTATACCCGGCAATATCCCGGCAACCCGCCTCAGCAAGCAGCTCGTACCGCTCGTCCATCTTCCCCATCGCCCACTCTAAAATCGCCGCAGCCTTGGGCATCTCCGTCACCACCGGACACATCAGATGCGGAATCGACTTGAACTGGCTCATCTCCACCATCTTGGGATCCACCAGCACCAGCTTCAGCTCGTTGGGCTTTTTCGTGTACAAAAACGACATGATGATCGTGTTCATGCACACGCTCTTGCCGCTGCCCGTCGTGCCAGCAATCAACATGTGAGGCATCTTGGTCAGATCTGCAATCAAAGGCTCACCCGATGCATCCTTGCCCAAAAACATCGGCAGCTTCATCTTCCCGAAGGATTCGGTGTTGCTCATAAGCTCCTTGAGCCTCACCTTTTCCTTTGTCGGGTTCGGAACCTCCACCCCCACCGTGTCCCGGCCCACCATGTTTGACACAATCCGCAAGTTCACCGCTTTAAGTGACCGGGCAATATCATTTGCCACAGCTGTCAACTTGGCGACCTTTGTCCCCGGTGCCAGACGCACATGGTAAAGCGTGATCACAGGTCCGGATTCAATCCCCACAACTTCGCCTTCGATGCGATATTGCTGCAAGGCAAACTCCAATGCCTCAGCCTGCTCGCGCACCTGGGCTTCCAGTGTCTCGCTGAAGTTTGACTCTGGCTCTTCAAGCAGATCCAGCCCCGGAAACTTGTACCCCTTGAGTTCCGCAACATTCTGCAGATCACGCAAGTTGTCTTCCGTCGCGACCTGCTTGTCCAGATTGGTAAATCGCACCGGAAGCTTGGCGATCTTTTCTCTCAGTGCATCCTTGTCAAAGACCTGTGGTGCTCCAGGAAGCTCATCCTCGTCTTCTTCTTCCTCATCCACCTTGCACTCGAGCACTTCATCTTCTTGGACTTTCATTTCCTCACCAGGATCAAAAGCCTCCCCGCCACCCAGCCCGCCAGCCATCTCATCTATTGGTTCAAGCTCAATGCGAACACGCTTCTTGGTCTTCTTGCCTTTTTTCACCGCTTTAAGGTCTTCATCATCTTCCAGATCATCCAGCCGAATTGCAACAGGCGCCTTGTTCTTGACCATCGTTGCCAAGGCACCGATCAGGCTCCCGGTCGCCTTGGCTGTGGTCGCGGTTGTTGAGCCTGCTCTTTGGGCCGCGGGACTCAGCGCACGCACAATCGCCATCGGCCCCATCCAGAGCCAGCGATCCAGCGCCACAATCAGCCCTATGCCAATCAAAAGCCCAAGCCACAGCATCGACCCGAAAGTTGCAAACCGCGTGACCAGTTCTGCGCTCAAAACACCCCCCGCCAATCCGCCTGTCAAACCAGACAACAAACCCGATTGAGGCATCACTATCGCCTGAAACCCACCCAGACCCGCAGCGGCCATCAACAAACCCACAGCCCGCACCACCACAAACCTCACCCGCCGCCCCGATAGTGTCACCACCAGGTGAATCGCCCATCCCAGCATCAACACCCACGCACCCGCTCCCAGCAGTCGGGCCAGGTAATACGCAACCGCAGCACCCGCTGGTCCACACCAGTTGGCGATCGACTCATTGGCTGGATACACCACATGCGTCGGTGGATCGCCAGCATTAAAGCTGATCAAACTCGCCACTACGAACAGCCACCCCGCCAGCGAGACTGTCCACACGATCCAGCGCAACAACACCAGCCCAGCAGCCCCTTCTGCCTGAGCTTCGCCCGCGCGCAGCGATTTCCTTGAAGTACTCATCTCAACACAGAGTATCGGCCACCCCCCCGCCCGGCCCCCAATTCCCCCGCACAACCTCCATTTCCCTCATTTTCACCCGATCTGCCATCACCAGAACGCTGCTTTTTCCCAGCTACAGGCTCATACAGTCCTTCGTGACTCACTCAGGCTCTCACAAACCCGCTGCTCAAAAACTACCCATCCCGGTCATCGTCGGCCCAACCGCAGGCGGCAAAACCTCACTGGCGCTCAAACTTGCTCGAACCCTCACAGCCATGGGCTATGCCGGTGCAGAAATCATCTCCGCTGATGCTTTTCAGATCTACAGACACATGGACATTGGCACCGCCAAACCTTCGCAGGAAGAACAAGGCGGGATTAAGCACTGGCTGATCGATATTGTGGACCCCGGCGAGGCGTTTACCGTCAACGACTGGCTTGTACTAGCTGAAGCTGCTGTTACAGATATTCAAAGCCGGGGACAGATCCCGATCGTGGTGGGTGGCACACACCTGTATGCCAAAGCCTTTCTTGATGGCCTGTTTGAAGGCCCAGAGCCAAACCCCCAGCTGCGAGCAAAGCTCTCTGAGCTGTCCAATGAAGAGTTGCGTACCTGGTTGTGCCGGATTGATCCAGAAAAAGCTGCCCTGCTGCACCAGAATGACCGCAGGCGGACCATCCGGGCGATTGAAGTGCACGAACAGACCGGAAAACCGATCTCCGAGCATCAAAAGCAATGGGACCGGGTTGTGCGCACGGATCGGGTGCTCATCTGGCTGGACTGGCAAAGCCAGGAGATCAATCCACGGATCAACGCGCGCGTGAAGCAGATGGTTCAACTGGGGCTGATTGACGAGGTTCGGGTTCTGATGAACCAGGGAGTCCTGGCGGGGCAGGCTGCTGAAGCGTTGGGGTACAAACAGGTAATTCCTGCGCTTGCGGGTCATATTTCAGTGGATGAAGCCATTGAACAGATCAAGATCCAGACTCGGCGATTTGCAAAAAATCAACGAACCTGGATCCGCAGGCTCAGCATTCGACCAGAAAGTTTACGGGTTTCCTGCCCGTGGGAAGATGCTGATAATCCAGCACAAACCATTGCAAATCAACTGGTTAGGATTTGCGGCCAAGGTGACAGCCCTGATGACTGAGTATCTGGTTTTTTGATCTTCAGAACCGGGTGAGCCGAGCAATAAGAAGAGCGACCACTTGGTGGGCGTGCTTGACAGGGGCCGATTGGGGTCTTACTTGATCGTTCTGTGTCTTTCTTTATATAGATAGAAGCTGGGAACACTGCGGGGAATATGATGGCCAAGAAGGTCGCAAAGAAGTCAAACAAAAAGACAGCCAAGAAGGCTGCTGGGAAAAAGACCACCCGCAAGAAAGGCACGGGGCTGGGGTATCGTGCTGGTCAGGCCAAGGGCAAGAGTCTGGTGATTGTCGAATCGCCTTCCAAAGCCAAGACCATCAACAAGTACCTTGGGCCGGAATATGTGGTGCTGGCCAGTGTGGGGCATGTGCGAGATCTTCCCAGCAAGGGCGGGCGAAAAGACCCGGTGCCCGGCGTTGATCTGGAGCATGGGTTCAAACCAACCTATGAAGTTCTTGATGGCAAGGATGCGGTGGTCCGTGATCTCAAACGCGCTGCCAAGGACGCACTCAGTGAAGGCGGCGAAGTCTGGTTCGCAACTGACCTTGACCGTGAGGGGGAAGCCATTGCCTGGCACTTAGCCCAGGAACTGGGTATCAAGCCCGAACAGGCCAAGCGCGTGGTCTTCACAGCCATCACCAAGAACGAGATCCAGCGCGCCTTTGCAAATCCGCACACCATTGATACCGACAAAGTCAACGCCCAGCAGGCACGGCGCATCCTTGATCGCATAGTGGGGTATCAGGTCTCGCCACTGCTCTGGAAGAAGGTTGCCCGCGGGTTGAGTGCCGGTCGTGTGCAATCGGTTGCGGTTCGTCTCGTGGTGGAAAAAGAACGCGAAATCCGCGCTTTTTTACCTGAGGAATACTGGCAGATCAATGCCTGTTTCTGCAACTCGATTGCAAATGCTCGCACGCTGATGCCGGATTGGTCTTCCCTGCTGCAGAAAAAAGATGACAAGGGCAACAGTCCGACACTCAAATCACAAAACCAGTGGCTCAGTGACCACAAAGCGTTCAGAGCAGAGCTGATCGAAATCGCTGGAGATAAGTTCGACCCCAGGCTCAGCAACACCACTGAACCCGGCACAGACATCACCAGCCAGATCAAGGAAGTCGCTCAGCTCATCGGCTTGGACGACATTAACATTGACTCGACCCATGATGAAAAGGGCAAGGGACTTTCTGCCCATCGGCGTACTGTATCGGGGACAATGGACCCGCAGACGCCTTACAAGATCACTTCGATCTCGACGAAGCGGACCAAGGCCAAGCCGCCGCCGCCTTACATTACCAGCACGCTCCAGCAGGCTGCCTCGACCAGACTTGGCTTTGGTGCCCAGCGCACCATGCGCGCTGCACAACAGCTTTACGAAGGCATCGAAATCCCCGGTGAAGGCCCTGTGGGCTTGATCACCTACATGCGTACTGATTCGACGCACATCTCCGGCGAAGCCCTTTCCATGGCGCGCGATTACATCAGCCAGTCTTTTGGCAGCGCGTATCTCCCTGACAAGCCCAACTTTTACTCCAGCTCAAACAAAGCTGCACAGGAAGCACACGAAGCCATCCGCCCCACCGCGCTGCGGTTTGATCCCAAAGCAATCAAAAGCTCACTCAAGGGTGACCAACTCAAACTCTACAGCCTGATCTGGGAACGCTTCATCGCCTGCCAGATGACCCAGGCACAGTGGGATTCAACCACCATGCTGATCCAGGGCGGCCGAGACACCGCTCGCCTGGCAACATTCAGGCTTACGGGTCGCATGTTGGCGTTTGATGGCTTTTACAAGGTAGCTGGTGTGCCTCCGAGTGATACGCAAACCCTGCCAGCATTGAACGAGGGTGACCAGACCAGTCCATTTGCAGCTGCGGTCAACCAGCGTTTCACAACACCACCAGCAAGGTATACCGAAGCATCACTGATCAAAACGCTCGAGAGCGAAGGCATCGGCAGACCCAGCACTTACGCTTCGATCATCCAGGTGATCCAGAGCCGAAACTATGCTGAGCAGATCGATCGACGCTTTTATGCCACGGATCTGGGAATGGTGGTTACGGACAAACTTGTCGAAGCCTTTCCTCAGATTCTTGATATTGGCTATACCCGGCAGATGGAAAACGAGCTTGACAAGATCGAAGAGGATCATCTGGATTGGGTTGAGATGCTCGAGCGGTTCTATGGCCCCTTTGCCAGCGATCTTGAAAAAGCCCATGAGAATCTCCTGCACGCCAAAGCTGAAATCACCCCTGCACCTGATGAATATCGGTGTGCCAAATGTGATGCAGGACTGGTGTATCGGTTTGGTCGCAACGGCAGATTTTTGAGTTGCTCACGGTATCCAGATTGTGATTACGCCTGTCCATGTGATCGCGATGGCAAGCCTGCGGGGCCTGAGATCACACGGGTGGTCTGCCCAAATACAGGCCGTCCCATGATCCGCAAGAATGGGCGATTTGGTCCATTTTTGACCACGCTGTTAGAAGATGGTGAAGACCCGAAATCGGGATTGATCCTGAACCTGGACAAGCATGGACACATCAAAGCACCATCCAGACCAGCGCTGGTGACGGATCTGCCTTGTCCGATCTGTGAATCGCCTTTGAATTTGCGAAGTGGCGTGCGTGGCCCCTGGCTGGGTTGCAGCAAGTTCCCCAAATGCCGAGGCCGAGGCAAGTGGACCGAGCTTGAAGAAGCGGTGCGCGAGCGGCTGATCAGTGAACTTGAAGCTCACGATCGAAAATATCCCATCGCAATTATTCGCACTGACGATGGCAAGGCCTTAACCGACGAAGCGGGTCGCCCATTGAAGGACGCACCGAAGATTGATGATCTGATCGTGCGTGAGCCTGACGATGTGCTGGCAGCGGGGTGACCAATAACAAGTGCTGACTGGTTCATAACCGGGTTCTGTCACTCACTTGGATCGCCGTAGCCAAAAGCCTGCGCGATTGTTGGTGGTATCATGCCCTCCTGCCCGCAGAGCGTGTAGAAGCGGAGTCTGTTCTTTCGATGATCGAATCGGTGCGCAATCTGGTCAACCGAATGTCGCTGAAGCTGGGGCTGGGGCGTGACTGGTATCTGATTATCCTCGGCTCGCTGGTAGGCACGATTACGGGCTTTGGTGCTGTGGGGTTTGCCGAACTCCTGAATCTGACTGAAGGGCTGGTCCACGCTCGGATGATGGCCACCCCTGTGTGGCTTCTGATTGTGTTTCCGATGGTGGGTCTGGGTCTTGCGGGGGTATTCATTCAGCTCTTTGCCAGCGAAGCCCGGGGGCATGGCGTGCCTCAGGTTATGCGAGCGCTCATAGATCGAGGCGGAAAGATTCCGCTTCGAGTCGGTGTAATCAAGATTCTCGCATCTGTACTGACGGTGGGTTCTGGCGGCTCAGCCGGAACCGAAGGCCCAATTATTCAGATCGGATCCGTCGCGGGATCTGTGCTCGGACAAAAGCTGCGCCTGAACCGTGAACAGATGAGCACGCTGGTGGGGTGCGGCGCCGCTGCGGGCATCAGTTCAATCTTTAATGCGCCCATCGCCGGTGTGTTTTTTGTTCTCGAGATCCTCCTGCGAGATTTTTCACTCAAAACCTTTACCCCTGTGGTGGTCGCATCTGTTTTTTCAGCAGTCGCGACGCAATCGCTCCTGGGGGAAAACGAAGCAATCTTTACAGTTCAGCAGGCGCTTCATGCGTATCGGTTTTTGCCTCAGGAGCTGCCTTCGTTTCTGATACTGGGTGCGATCTGTGGCCCGCTCGCGGTTGCATTCAGCCGTGTGCTTTTGTTCTTTGAAGATTTTTACGATGCATGGCGTATCCATCCCATGCTCAAACCCGTAACCGGAGCCATCGGAATCGGCATCCTTGGCACAGCATTTGTGCTGATTGCACGCTGGGCCAATGTTGGTGGCGAGGTCACAGACATCCCGCCATTCTTCGGTAATGGCTATGGCCTGATCCATCATCTGCTTAACCCCGACAGCTACCTCGCTTCGGGCAATGGGCTGGCGGATGTCATCTGGCTGCTGGCGATCATGCTGGTGTTTCATATTCTGGCAACGGTTTTCACGCTGGGATCCGGAGGGTCTGGAGGTGTCTTTGCCCCAAGCCTGTTCATCGGCGCAACCATTGGCGCCATGTTTGGTTCACTATTGAATCACTTTGGTCTGATCCCTGAAGGCGCAAGCCCCGCTTCATATGCGCTGGTGGGCATGGCTGCGGTCGTAGCAGCAGCAACACACGCACCGCTGACTGCCATATTGATCCTGTTCGAGATGACGCGCAATGTATATGTCGTCTTGCCCATCATGCTGGCAGCTGTCGTTGCGACCGTCGTCGCTCAACTGATCGATCGAGATTCGATCTACACCGCCAAGCTTCGCCGAGCGGGGCTGATGGTCGGCTCGGCCCATGATCTGACGCTCTTGAGACGAATTCCTGTGACAACAGTAGGCTTGACGCCTTTGACATCCGAGCCGATCTATCCATCGGATCCATTGAGCAAGCTCATATCGCTACATGCCTACCAGAGTGTGCCTGACTTTGTGGTGGTGGATCAGCAGGGAGCCTACATGGGGCTTGTCACAGGGTCGGACCTGCGTACGGCATTGATCGACCGCGAAGCCATCCCGCTGCTTCTGGTCGCGGAGCTGATGCGAACAGACCTGCCCACCATCTCGCCCGATGAACAGCTGGACACCGTGATGGACAAGTTCGCAGCCAACGATGTCGCCAGCCTGTGTCTGATGGACCGATTTGATCCCACACGACCCACGGGTCTGATCACCAGATCCAAGTTGCTCAGCCGTTACCGGGCGGTGCTTGCAGAGAGTTAGTCATCTGAGCCTGACAGGCTGGAATCGAGTGCCCCTTGTCCCAAAGAAACACTGACGATGCCAACCACCAAGATCATCATCATTATCCTCATTGCCCTGGCTTCGCTGCTGGTCAACTTTGCGGTGATATGGTTTATACTCCGAGCTGCGGTTAACTCGCGCTGGAACATCCTCGCTGATCGGTTCCCCGCTCAACCCCCAGAACCTGATGCGGTAACCAAACGGTTTCAGTCACTGAACTTTGGAGTTCTCAACCTGGGTGGCTGTGTCACGATTACAGTCGACAGCAACTATCTCCATCTTCAGATCTGGCATTTCTTCGCATGGATAGGTGCTCGCCCCATGAGCGTGCCCTGGGCTGAGATCAAGCCCCTCAAAGGCCACAACAACAAGATCACACGAGTCAAGATTCTGGATCTGACAGTTCGCGGCCCAGCCTGGTGCCTGAGCCTGGCAGATCAAAGCCTCACACCCAATGAACCCCGCGCCATCGCAACCGATATCGGCCAAACACCCATCGACCCGCCTGAAGACGAATCGCTGTTCGAAGAGCTGTGACTCCCAACACCCGGCTTATAGTTAAGCACAGGGCTGTCCGAATCGTGCCAACGAAAAGTCATATGCCCGGCACTCGACGAGGAACTTTTATAGTGTCAAGTAATCAAAATAATCAAATCTCTGATTGTGATCTGGCATTGAATTCGATAGCGAAAGAGCAATTTCTTGAGAACGCAGATCATGAGTATGTAGCCGCAAGAAGCGACTATCGAATCGGATTGCGAGACCAGTTTTTCTGGCACAGTTTACACGCGATTGAAAAATACCTAAAAGGCATACTCTTGTATCATCGTAATGATATCAACAGTATGATCGGGACAAATAAAAGATCCTTACGAAGTTTCAGCCATAATATCATAGATTTATGCGAAGCTTGCAAAGCTATTAGTGTGATTGATTTCCATGTTGATACATCTACGCAGACATTCCTTGATCGGCTCCATCATGTTGGCAAAAATAGATACTTGGTGAATTCAACACTTATTCGACCTGATGATTTGCATGACTTCGACTCGGCCGTGTGGCAAATTCGTCTATTTGTACAAAATACACCTGATGCTATAAGATTTATTAGAAATCAAAGTGGCCAGGTCTTCAAACCTCCACTTCGGTATAACAACACAATCGGGAAACCACAGCTTACTTCCCAAGGATGGCTCGAACAACTGCAGCGGACTCCCGTGTCAAGTCACAATAAAGACATATCTGACGCACTCTTGTGGGGGAACAATTATTTTATCTCATTCGGCGGGCAACCAGTACCTGCAACTCATACTTACAGTTCGTCTTATGTAGCGATTACAGATCGTGGCTGGGCGAGCAGCTCGACAGTCCAAGATGCGATTATATCTTATGTAGGGAAATAAATTTGTTGTCAGCCTGTTACTTAGTCCAATACCAAATATCATCACGACTCACCATCTTAATTATGGGTATGAAAACACTATGACTTTTCCGCCAAGTTTATAATTGACTCATAAGTTTAGAATCACTCGTCTACTTTACTTTACTTCGTGGCAAGCGTCCGCTGCATACTTTTTCCGAGCGTTGCCATAGAGCATGTACATACGCCTGAGATGAGTAAGGGGCCTGAGAGTATCCCCAAGAAGAGTTGAAACTTCAGAAGCCGGACATAGTTTAGTATTTGAGTGCTTGATGTTTCATCAATGTCAAAAGATGTCTCCCAAAAGATGGCCAGAATGGCAGATGCAAGACCTAGGGCTATCAGAATGGCACCAACAATATGAAGAGTTTTTAAGCCAGTGTCTTGAGAGCAGGCACTAGTGTTGCTATTGCTTGTATCGGCGGTTGTTTTTTGTTTAGCAATGTCCTCAAATTCACTTTTCTCATAAACACCTCGAACAATTAATCCTTGAGCCTGTGCTTGTTTGGCCGCTTCCTTTTCAGTATTAGCTTGGATGATTTTTAATCTATCCAAACCTGTTTCTTTGTCTGTGCACTCTACTTCCCATTGTTTCATGTTTGCAGCATACTTGGAATACCTTGATTGTGCAAACGGGGGGGCGAGTGCCCTACTCCCCAAGTGTTTTCTTTCGCCTGAGGATGTGGTGGTAGTGCTGGGCGAAGCGGTGGGCTTCATCGCGGATCTGTTGGCAGAGTTTCAGGCCCAGGTTCTCGCGCCCCAGACGAATCGGCTCTGAGCGATCCTGAGTGTAAATCAGTTCCTGCTTTTTCGCCAGCGCAATAACCATGGGGGGTTTGACATCCAGCTGGTCAAAGGCTTCCAGAGCAGCATGAAGCTGGCCCAGACCGCCATCAATAAGAATCACCTGCGGGTAGATCTCCAGCCCATCGCCCGCTTCGCGATAACGCCGACTCACGACTTCGCGGATAGACGCATAATCATCATTACCCCCGGGCACCGTGCGGATGCGATAGCGTCGATACTCGTTCTTGAAAGGTTTGCCATCAACAAAACAAACCTTTGAACCCACGGTTTCATCGCCTTGCAGATGGGCGATGTCGATGCCTTCGATGCACCGAATGGGCTCGTCCACACCAAGCGTTCTTTGCAAACTCGCCATGGCTTTGGATGGGTCAACATACGACAACTCGGCTTCGGGTTGCCAGTTGTCACTGGTAGAAGCCCGCTGATCCAGTTTTTCCACAGCACGGATCTGATCTCGAAGTGTCGCAGCTGCTTCAAAGCGTTGTTCCTTTGACGCCAGGAGCATCTCAGCTTGCATCTCACGGAGCATCACGCTGCGTTTAGAACCCACAAAGCGCACAAACCGGTTGATGTCCTGGCGATAGTCTTCACGATTGATCCGAGCTGCGCATGGTGCGGTACACAAACCAATGGCATGAAGCAGGCAGGGGCGGAAAAAACGGTTTTTCGGATCGTCTTCGACAATATCAAGGCTACAGGTTCTGAACTTGAAGACCCGCTGAAGGTGTTGAACCGCATCTCGCAACGCCCCCACCGCAGTGAAAGGCCCAAAGACACGAGCACCCTTGAACGCCGGGTCGCCGGGCTGACGAGTCACCAGAATGCGTGGAAACTCATCACGCGTCGTCACGACAAGGTAGGGGTAGGTCTTGTCGTCCATGAGCATCGCGTTAAAGCGAGGCCTGATGTCCTTGATAAGCCGATTCTCCGTGAGCAAAGCTTCCCACTCGCCTTGACACTCGATGACATCAAACTCGTGAATCAGTTTGAGCATGGGCTGCTTGGCAGGCCCGAGCTGGGCTGAGGGAATGAAATAACTACCCACTCGATCGCAAAGCCGGGATGCTTTGCCAACATAAAGCACCGTGCCTTGATGGTCCTTCATCAGATAGACCCCGGGCACCGCATGCAGCTGCCTTGCTGTTGTGTGCAAACGACCAATCCTCTGATCGACAGATTCACTGCCCCAGGCTGGTAGAGCCTCGCGGGCGCTTTGCCCCGGATCCTCAGATTGGTCATGCTCACACTTGTCTGGCATGGGAGACTTTAGGGAGTGACCCAGCCATGCAAGCGGATGCAGATTATTCAGTTCTGGTGGTTCCAGAATGTTGCCCAGTTGCCCCAGGCAAAGCCTTGGACTTCCTGCTCTGACCAGCCGCTGGCAAGCAGGGCATCAGCAATCTGGTTCAGATCCCGAGGCAGGTTGATGCCTTCAGGCAGGTCGCGGGCGGTCAGACCGCCATCCATATCGCTGCCCAGCCCGACGCCGGTGCGCCGCTCCATGATGGAGCACACATGCTCAATATGTCTGACACAATCGTTGATCGAAGCTCGGCTATTGGTTTTGTAGCTGGTCATCAAAAATCGGCTATAGAGATTGAGCCCCACAATGCCGCCCCGCTTGCCGATTTCCAGGATTGACTCATCCGCCAGGTGCCTGGGCAGATCCTGATCCATCAACGCTCGGCTGTTGGAATGCGTCGCAACAACTGACTTGTCTGTTTCGCTGAACAGATCTTCGATGGATTGCTGACAGAGGTGCGATGCATCATGCACCACGCCTTGCTCATCCATCGCGTGAACAAGCTCACGCCCGAGGCTGGTAAGACCCGTTTTGACCCCATTGCCCCCTGCGTAGCGTCCCTGATGCCACCATGCCAGCCCAATAGCGATGACGCCGCCCTTGACCCATTGTTCAAGCTCGCTGGGATCGACGATGGGATCAGCACATTCCATCAACACGCCGAGTTGAAGACAGCTTGCATCTGAATCCAGCAGCTCCTGTCCGCGAGGTTTCATAAGCTTGATCAACCCCGCCTGCTCCCAGGCCTGGTAGAGCTTGAGTTGACGCATGCCACAGACATGTGCTGCGCTCGCATCCCCCATCGGATAGGCAAACTGCCCGGTCTCAGCATCGGGGGCTGATATGTCTTCGATGGCTTCGGTAAAAATGGTCCCCAGGCAGGCACAAACCTGTCCTTCTTGCAAACTCGACAGCGTCACCGCTGCAGGCTGATAGCGACCTCGACTCTGAGCAGGCTCAACATGCATGTCCCGCCCCGTTTCAGCCAGATATGCCAGATCCAGGTGTGCATCAAACCAGATTTGTGCCATCGTCTCTCCCGTTCATGCTCGCGGTGTCAATCATCTGCATAGTCATGCCAGATTCAGCATAGGCTTGGGGTTGTCGCTGACAATTCCTGCGTTGCATCAGTCATGGAGCAGTTTTTTTGAATCCTTTTTTGATTCTTGTTCCCTGACAGGCATGGCTCCCAGTAACAGAAACCAGATAGAAACTGCACACAAGTGAAATAAACCCTGCGCTTTGGCCAATAATCAAAAGCAGCACCTATCTTGCATCCACTGATATACTTTTCGATGCACTTTCAAGAAGCCCACATGAGGAATCAAACCATGATCGCCCCCCCCCCTTCCCCACCTCCCACCCCACTCCCCACACTATCCCCTGCCACACCAGCAGCCCGCCGCACGGTTCACATGCGTGGCTCATTTCTCGTTGGATGTCTGAGTACGCTGGCGGTTCTGCTCATCCTGTTTCTGGTCGGCAGCATCTACACATACACACACTGGAAGGGCTGGACCGCTGAAGGCATGCGTAAAGTCATGACCAGCCTGATTGACGATTCACAGTTGTCAGAGGATCAAAAAACGCAGATCATCGTTGAGATTGATGCGCTGGCGGACGAGTTCAAAGCTGGCAATGTCTCCCTGGAAGAACTTGCCGAAGTGGCACAGGAACTGGCTGAGAGTCCATTGATTCTCATGGGAACAGTCCAGGCACTAAAAAGCCATTATGTTGACTCTTCGGATATGAACGATGAAGAAAAGGCTGACGCTGAGCAACAACTTCAGAGATTTACACGGGGCATGTACGAAGACAAGATTGCTGAAGCAAAGATTGATGAAGTGCTCCAGCCATTGCTCAAACAGCCCGGCGATGGTGAGGATGTCACCGTCGGCATGAGCATCACCGTGAACAATCGCGCTTGGAATTTCAAGGAATCCATCTCACGGGAAGAACTTGACAAGTTTATTGAAAATGTACGGGCCGCTTCTGATGAAGGCAGCGTACCCGACGAACCTTATGAGATTGATATCGCTCAAGAAATCACCGCAGCTATCGACCGGGCACTGAACCGCAATGCCGCTCAGGTAACAGCTGAAGATCCACCTGCCACAAACCAGCTGCCAGCAGGCGAGCCCGCTCAAGACGAGGCTGAAGAAACCGCCAGCGACAACGCTGGTGATGGTGGCTGATCCGACAGCCTGCCATGTACGCACCTGTCGCGATCATTCAGTTCCTGCTCATATATGCGATTCCCGCAGCGGTTTTTCTCCTCACAACACTGCTCCTGCTCAAACACGCTCGCAGGCTGACACGCCTTCGTGTTTTCAGCATCATCGCATTGTGCATGGCATGGCCCCTTTACGCAGCACTGGCCATGAACTTTGGCCGCCAACTGTTGGGCAGCTCTGATATTTCGTTTTTTATCGTCGGCCAATGGGTTCTCCCATCGATTGCCACAGCATGTGTCCTGTGGATCATGACGCGTTCCAGGTTGACAACTGCTTCGGTGGTCTTTGCAGCATCAGCTTCGCTGTATCTTGCGTACACATTTGAAAAAGGAACGCATGGCCCCTGGTATATCCAGAGCGAAGGACTCGCATTACTCCTCAGCTTTGTGGTAGCAGTTGTTAGCTGGCAACTGCCCATCAGCGCAGCCATGTTTTTCTGGGCCAGACGAATACGCAAGATCCCCAGCAAGCCAGGCTTTTGTCAAAAGTGCAGCTACGACTTGACAGGCATCCCCACTACTCCCGCCCCCACCATCACCTGCCCGGAATGTGGCACCGAAAACCCGCCTGCAACTCATTCCTGATATACAAGGCAACCCGTCGCCAGACTCAGACCGCCACTTCCCGGACATCATCCCCGACGATGATCTCAGCGCCAGTCTTTTCAACCACTTCCTCAGCAGATACGCCGGGAGCCAGTTCCGTCAGCACAAAACGCTTCTTCTGGTTATCCATCTTCAGCACACACAGATCCGTGATGATCTGATCGATGCAGTTTTTGCCCGTGAGTGGCAGCGAGCACTCTGTAACGATCTTGGTCTGGCCTTTTTTGTTGCAGTGGTCCATGGTGACGATGACCTTCCGCACCCCCGCAACCAGATCCATCGCTCCACCCATGCCTTTGACCATCTTGCCGGGGATCATCCAGTTGGCGATGTCACCTTCCTGACTCACTTCCATTGCTCCCAGGATGCACATGTCGATGTGGCCGCCCCGGATCATCTCAAACGATTCTGCCGACGAGAAATAGCTGGCTCCAGGCCGAGCGGTGATGGTCTGCTTGCCCGCGTTGATCAGGTCTGCATCGATCTCGTCTTCGGTGGGAAATGGGCCGATGCCCAGCAGCCCGTTCTCTGACTGAAGCCAGACATCCATGCCCTCGGGAATATGGTTGGCAACAAGCGTGGGCATGCCGATACCGAGGTTGACAATGTACCCATCTTGCAGCTCAGCTGCGGCCCGTTTGGTGATCTGTTCTCTTGTAAGTGCCATGCCCCAGTATAGAGGCTCAGCGTCGGCGTGCGCGTTTTTTAATCCGCGAGGTTTTGAGCATCACCGTACCCACCAGCAAGACAGGCACACCCACAGCCCCGGGAATGAGCCGGACAAGAATCCGATCCTTGCGCTCTTTCTCTGGTACATCAGGATCTGCAAGGGGATCATCAAGAAGCCCCGAATACAAGCTGCCAATTTCTTGAATGGCAAGAAAAGCCGAGCCCGCACACAGCGTCAAACCCACAAGCAGCAACATGAGACCAATCGCTCGTTTCATAACACCAATATACACTCAATCAGCTTGAAATATGATTACGCTGAAATTATCTGGTTGTTCGCTGTTCGATGCGTTTCTCGCTGACAGTATTCACAACGCGATGCACATAAGAGCCCGGTGTGTGAATGCACTCAGGATCAAGATCCCCAACTCCCACCATTTCATCGACCTCCGCAACCACAAACGCCGCTGCCGTCGCCATCATGGGATTAAAGTTCCGGGCCGTCTTGCGATACACCAGATTCCCGAATGGGTCCGCCTTGTGAGCCTTGATTAACGCCAGATCCGCATACAAACTCGTTTCCATAACAAAAGGCCTGCGTCTTGCTGTCCCCGCGTTGACCTTTGCACAAAGCAGAGGCGGATCAAACTCGCGGGTCTCCTTTCCCTCAGCCACCAGTGTGCCATAGCCCGTGGCAGTATAAAAAGCTGGAATCCCCGCCCCCCCTGCGCGGATTCGCTCAGCCAGCGTGCCTTGGGGATTGAACTCAACCTCCAGATCACCCTCGATGAACTGCTTTTCAAAGATCGCGTTCTCGCCGACATAGCTGGAAATCATTTTTTTGATCTGCCGGGTCTGAAGCAAAAGCCCCAGCCCCCAGTCATCAACCCCCGCATTGTTTGATACACAAGTAATTTCTTTGACGCCCGTGTCGCGCAAAGCCTGAATCAGGTGCTCAGGGATGCCACACAGGCCAAATCCGCCAACCATCACCGTCATCCCGTCGTAGATCACCCCGCGATCACGCAGGTCCGCAAGAGCCTGAACAGCATCGGATAAGACTTTGTCTGCCATGAATAAAAACTCCTGATATCAAGGTGCCGCACGAGTAATCTAACTGTAGAACACAAAGAGCGATGCATCTGCCAGATCGTGCCAAACGAGCCGCGGCCGTGAGGGAGTGGTCTTCATCTTCAAGATCCAAATCAAACGCTCCCTCACGGTCGCGGCTCGTTAAATCATGACTGAGACAATGTCTGCAACCACCATCTAAAACAATGCCTGCTGATCTTTTACATCGCGCACTCGGCTAATGAGTTCCTCGATCTTCTCCTTGACATCATTGATCGTTTCAAACCGGTAATGCTCACACGCAAAGCGGATATACGAAATCTCATCCAGATCCCGAAGCTTGGTTATGACCAACGCTCCAATGATCTGCGATTGCACTTCACGGTCAAAGCGTGCAAAGAGTGTTTCCTCGACATTGTCCACCAGCAGTTCCTTGGCGTCCTGTGAGATCGGCCTCTTGCCACAGGCTGCCATCACGCCGCTGAGGATGTTCTCCCGGCTGAACGGCACTCGCGAGCCATCTCGCTTGATCACCGTGAGCCTGGTTGATCGCTCGACCCGCTCATAGGTGGTAAAGCGATGTTTGCACGACAGACACTGGCGTCTTCGGCGGATAACCTTGCCTCCGTCGCTGGATCGGCTGTCTATCACCTTGTCGTCGTTGGCATTGCAGTACGGACAGATCAAAACGAATCCCTCGCTGGTATCCTGAACTCAACTCTATGCTAACTCATGGTCGCTTCATATGGGCCTGCCGTCAACCATACCCCCTATACTTTGCGTATCAATTGGCCCATAAGCCTCCAGATTCATTCACGAAAGCACCCCCCATGCCCAGCATCACACTTCCAGATGGTTCTGTCAAAGAGTTCGACCACCCCGTTTCTGCCCTTGCCGTTGCAGAATCCATAGGCCCCCGGCTGGCTCTGGCCGCTGTCGGGTGCAAGGTCGATGGCCAGCTGAGCGACATCAACACCACACTCGATCACGATTGCCACCTCGCCATAATCACCCAGACCACCCTCGACAAAAAACCCGATCCGGACGCTCTGTTCCTCCTGCGCCATTCCACAGCCCATGTCATGGCTGAAGCCATCCAGCGCATCGTCCCCGGAGCCATGCTCGTCTATGGCCCGCCTCTGGACACCGGCTTTTACTACGACATCGCCTTCCCCACAGACCGCCCCCTTCGCGATGGCGACTTTGATGCCATCGAAAAAGAAATGGCTGCGATCGTCAAAGAAAATCGACCCTTCACACGCTACGACATGCCTCACGATGAAGGCATGAAAAAACTCGAAGCTGAAGGCTCAAAGTACAAACTGGACAACGCCCAGCACGCCCATGAAGCAGGCTCAACCTCGCTGAGTTTTTATGCCACCGGCAACCCCGGTAAGAACTGGGAAGACCTGTGCCGAGGTCCGCACCTGCCCAGCACCGGCAAAATTGGTGCCTTCAAAATGATGTCACTGGCCAGCTCATACTGGCATGGCGATGAAAACTCTGATCGCCTCACGCGCGTCTATGGCACAGCTTTCTTCTCACAAAAAGAACTCAACAAACACCTCCAGCAACTCGAAGAAGCCAAAGCACGCGATCACCGCGTCCTCGGTAAAAAACTCCACCTCTTTCATATCGATGAAGCGGTCGGCCAGGGATTGATCCTCTGGACACCCAAAGGTGCCATCGTTCGCAAAGAACTCCAGAAGTTCATCTCCGAACAACTTTCAAAGCAAGGCTACTCCGAAGTCTTTACACCCCACATCGGCAAGCTCGAACTCTACAAAACCAGTGGCCATTTCCCCTACTACGCTGACAGCCAGTACCCGCCCATCATCCCCCGCGACAATCTCCAGCACATGGCTGACGAAGGCTGTACCTGTGCCCAACTTGCCAACCAGATGGCGACCGGCGAAATCGAAGGCTACATGCTCAAGCCCATGAACTGCCCCCACCACATCAAAATCTTCGCCAGCCAACAGCATTCATACCGCGACCTCCCCGTTCGCCTTGCAGAGTTCGGCACCGTCTACCGCTGGGAACAATCCGGCGAAATCAATGGCATGACCCGCGTGAGAGGCTTCACCCAGGACGATGCCCACCTCTTCTGCACTCCCGAACAAGTTGCCCGCGAACTCATGGGCTGCCTGGAACTCGTTCACATCATCTTCGACACACTCCAGATGCACGACTTCCGTGTGCGTGTAGGCCTGCGCGATCCCGATTCTGACAAGTACGCAGGTGAACCCGCCAACTGGGACAAAGCAGAATCAGCCTGTCGAGATGCAGCAGCAATGCTCGGCGTGGACTATTCCGAAGAACCCGGCGAAGCTGCCTTCTATGGCCCGAAGATCGACTTCATCGTCCGTGATGTCATCGGCCGTGAATGGCAACTCGGCACCGTGCAGGTCGACTACAACCTCCCTGAACGCTTTGACCTCTCCTACATCGGCCCCGACAACAAGCCCCATCGCCCCGTCATGATCCACCGCGCCCCCTTCGGCTCTATGGAGCGGTTCGTAGGCGTGCTCATCGAACACTTCGCCGGTGCCTTCCCCACCTGGCTCAGCCCCGAGCAGACACGCGTCCTCGCTGTCAGCGAAAAGACCAACGACTACGCCCAAAAGGTCCATGAAACACTGATCAGCGCTGGCATCCGCGCCACCTGTGATACCTCAGGCGATCGTCTGCAAGCCAAAATCAAAGTGGCTGCTGACGAGAAGATCCCCTACCTCCTGGTCGTCGGCCCACGAGATCAAGATGCTAACACGGTCTCCGTCCGCGCCCGAGGCATCACCAGAGACCTCGGCGCCGCACCCATCGACCGCGTCGTCCAGGCCATCTCAGAAGAAGCCACCCAGCGAACCACCGGCTGCGTGCTGAAAATCTATGAATAAGTATTCCACCGCTTAGAATTATGGCCCACCACAGGCGGTAAAAGCCGCATTGAATGCAGCAGTATCAATTGTCATATCAATGGTTCCATCACCGTCAAAGTCGGCTGTTGGGTCTTGATTGCCCATCGCTGTAGCAAACTCGTAAAAATCATTTACATCGATCGCGCCATCGCCATTGAGATCTGCTCGTTTTAGCCTCAATGTCTGATTGGCAGCCAAACCCGTAAACTCGCTTATAGAACCATTCGCCCAGTACACCTTCACATCAATCGTCGTAGCGCTGCCAAGCCCGAAGTGCGTGGACATTTCACTTTGGGAAAGGTAGTTTGAGCCGCCATCGATCGTGTCGACCAGCGTCACTGGTCCACTACCAAGATCCACCGTCACTTCGACGCGTGTGCCGATGCCATTGGGTGCCAGCCGTTGCGTCCGTAGCCCACAGGTATCTATAAACAGGCGGAACCAGTTGGCATTACCCGTGGCATTTTCAATAGTCAGGTTTTTCCAGAGCGTCACGGTTGTAAACGGCAAGCCTTCAAATGGCATTAGACAGGGGTTTGAGTGGAAAATAATGATATCTCTGTCGCCATCGCCGTCTGCATCAAAGTCTGCAATTCCCAAACCTGGATCGGGCATTCTAAAATCACTTGTGAAAACAGAGCGTTCAAAAGTTGTTTCACCTGTGTCTGATAATTGATTTATAAACAGTGCGTCTTTACCTGGATTGTTCGGCCTTTGACCCAGCGAGGCAACAGCGATATCAACATCGCCATCATTTTCAGCATCAAAGGCAACCACACCCCAACTCCATACATCATCTTGCAATTTCCACTGACAGCTTACTTCTTCATATTCAGCAATTGGCAATGGCAAATTGCCACATGTCGTTGATGGAGTATTCTGTTTCCACACATAGAGGTTTTCTCCAGAAAAAGCTGAATAAATCCAATCCAGATTTCCATCTCGATTCAGATCCGCAACAGCCTGTCCCATCGCCTGCCCAAAACCCGTACCACCACCTGAGGGAGTAAAACCACCAACATCGGGACTTGCCCCTGGGACTGTCTGACAAGAAAGGTTTGACAAGTATTGGTTATTTGCGCATTGGCCCGAAGCCTGCTCAAATGGTTCCATGATAGTATTTACTGTGCCATTATTCACAAGAAAACGAGGAAAACCAAAATCAATTGCCATCAGCAGATCTGGATATCGATCACGCGCTACGGATATGCCATCGTCTGCCGTGCCGTCCATGTCTACAAATAGCGGCGTAAATCCAACAGCACTATTACTGCCATCCCCTGGAATGCTGCAGCAGTTGATATCTGGCACAAGATCTTGACGGACCTGGAATGCAGTACCCATGTTCTCAAGAAGTGTCACTCCTCTCGCATTTGGAAATTGAACACAAATTGGTGATTGTATATCCTCTGCTGGATATCGTTGTGCTATGGCCAGATCAAGGTCGCCATCAAGATCAAAGTCTCCAAACGCAGGGCTCCAGCCATACTCTATATTTGCACTTGTCAGACCCCATGCATCTGCCTGATCGGTAAAAGCTCCATTGCCGCTGTTTATGTAGAGTCGATGGTCTGGGATAGCTGTATGGTCAGATTGCACATCCTTCAAACTTGTGACGATGACATCAAGCCATCCGTCGTTGTTCACATCACCCACCGCCACACCGATGCCAATGTGTATATCATCAACACCCCACGCAGGTGCCTGATCAACAAAGTTGCCAGACCCGTCATTGATATAGAGTCGATCGGGTTCAACGCCACCGGAGAGAAAGAAGATGTCCTGATCACCATCGTTATCAAAATCTCCAACAGCACCACCCGCAGCAAATGGTATTAACTGTCCTAGCCCTTGGAGTGGTGGACGGTCAAGCAGGGGTAGGGGTGAGAATGGCGCAACAAATGAGAAGATTGACTGTTCACCATTGTTTACGAAGCATTGCGCTCTGGCTGTAGTTCCCAAAGTAAGCCCCGGAGCTAAAACCAATACAACCAGAATTAGAATTCGGCGTGTCATATACATCACACCCTCCTCCTTCGCTTCAGAAGCATAATGCTGGCATATCCCATCATCGCAACTGGTGCAGGTGCAGGTACAATTGTGAGTGTGATCGGATCGGTTGTCACTTTGTCGATTGGCTCAGGTATGTCGAGAGACCCGCTGAATCTATACACTGCCCCAAACCTGGGTTCCATATTGAAAATTCGCTGGCCAGGCGTATCACCTGCAAAAAACTCCATTGTAAAAAATGTAATAGGATTGCTTCGATCTGGATCTCTAAAAGGTATACCAAACTGGAAATGTTCAATCTGACTATGTGGTCCTCTTCCAAGAATTTGATTATCCAAAAGCGTGTAGCGTTCACTTCCGCTGGGTGGTTTATTTCTGAAGATGGGAATGCGTCCCACCCCGTCAGTAAACATTTCTTGTTGCTGATCGCCATTGTTTGACAGATTGTCAACACCTCGCGTGCCTGCGACCCAGACCGAATCATCACCCGCTACAAAGTTGTCCATCCCGATGGTAAAGTTTCCGCCTGCATATCCATCAGCATTGGTAAACTCTGCCTGAAGACCCAGCACCACACTCTCCCCCGGCACCAGCACCGTATCCCCACTGATCACCACCCAAGAATAGTGCAGCGTCGGCGCAGACTGAGCTCTGGCTGAAGTTCCCAAAGTAAGCCCCGGAACCAATATCAAAACACTCAGGAATAGAGTACGGCGTACCATGTTCATAACACACTCCTCTTTCGCCTTGAAAA
>JAJDCZ010000002.1 GCA_029260555.1 Phycisphaerales bacterium | reverse complement strand
GTGGTGACTTTTGAAGCCAATACGACGGTTGATGGCACGGGTACATTTACGGTTGATGCGACGGATGCAGATGCTGCGACGGATGGTGCTGTGACACTTTCGTTGATTGGATCGGTGACGCCTGTGAGTTCGGTGACGGTGTTTGCTGATCTGATTGATATTGGTGCGACTTCGGTGTCTGGAAATATTGCCTTGACTGGCCGAGAGATCGATCTGACGGGTGGTGCTGCGTCTGTGACAACCAGCGGCGGGGGGACGATCACATTTGAGACATTGAATAATGGCGATGCAATCAACATTGGTATTGCTGTTGCATCTGATACTACTGCAGATGGTTTGCTGGATCTGAGCGATCGTGATATTGCAACGTTTGCAAACGGGTTTGGCAGCATTTCCATTGGCAAGGCTGCGGGTACTCATGCGATTAATGTTAATAGTGCTGCGGCAGTGACATTTCTTGATCCGGTGACGATTCAGGCACCGGCTGCGGGTGGCAGCATTGCGGTGAATCAGGTTTTGACTGGGGGCGATGCGGATGTATTGATCACGCTGGATGGCCCTGGTGCAACGACGACGCTGAACAGTGATATCACGGCGGATGCTGGCATCAATATCAATGACAGCGTGATTCTTGCGACTGATATCACGCTGACATCTGCAAATGGTGGCATCATTATCACGGGTAATGTGCAGGGAACGACGGCTGGTGAGGAGACGCTGACAACGAACTCGGCTCTGGGTCAGTCTTATGGCGGAGCGATTGGTGATGTGGTGGTGCTGGGTGGGTTGTCTGCAACAACGACTGGTGCTGCTGCCAATATTATTTTCACCGATGCAATTGCGACATCTGCAGCGGGCAGTGAAACTGGCAATGTTTCGATAACAACAGCAAATACCAGTCAGGTTCAGTTCCAGCTTTCGTCAGCAGCTAGCTTTGGGTTGACGACTCTGGGTGGGGCGGTTTCGGTGAGTACGGGTTCAACACTTTTGAATGCGGATTTGTCTGTTGGTACTTCAGGCGGTCAGGTTACCTGGACGGATCCGATCAATGATTCTGTTGCGGATACAAATACTCTGACGGTTGCAGCTGGGGCTGGCAATGTCTCGCTTGGGGCGGTGGGAACAGCAGGTACACCTGTTCGCGGGTTGACTGTGACAAGCAATGGCACGGTTGCTTTGGGCGGAGCGATTGAGGCGGGGACCGGTGGTGTATCGGTGACTGGAAACGGCACGACGACAGCTAGCAGCACGATCACGACGGGTACGGGTAATGTGGCTTTCAATAGTGATGGAGCAGTCAACATTGCCGGTGCGATTACGACCGGTGGCGGAGCGGTGGATTTTTCAGGCACAGGCGTACTGAATCTTGGCAGTAACATCACAACAGATTCAGGTGCTGTGACGAATCTGCTTCCAACGACGAATCTCACAGCCGATGTCGCTGTTGATACTGACTCGGATAATAATGGAACAGGCGCAATAATCAACTTTGTCAACAGTGCGGTTTCTGGTGCTCAGACTTTTGTCGTGGACTCAGCCAATGCGTCCGGGTCTGTGGGTCAGGTCAATGTGACGACCTTCCGCGCGATTACCAGCGGGGCATTTGGATTTAATGGCGATGTGACTGCGACGACTATTGATGTTGATCAGATCACAAGTCCGATTTTGCTTGGTACGGATGTCACGCTGACATCGACTAACACTGCGATTGATTTCTCAAATGCAGTTCGGATTGATGCAGCAGCTCAGGGGAGTCAGGGATTGACGATTAATGCTGGTTCCGGTGCGGTGTCGCTGCCTCTGGTTGGGCAGGTGCCTTTGAGTCAACTTGATGTGACTGCGAGCACGATCTCTCTTGGTGGTGATATTTCCACTGATGGTGGAGATGGGACAGCGGGCAGCGGGTTTGGTGTGTTCTTCCGTTCGGGTGCAGCGGTTACGCTGGGATCGAATGTAACGATTGATACTTCGACGGCGGGTTCGGCTGTGGATGCTGGAGAGGTATTGTTTGAGGCAGGAACTACGGTCGATGGGCCGTTTGCGTTGGTCATCAATGCAATCGATGCAAATAGCGGCGTCAATGGTGATGTCACGCTGACGAATGTTGGAGCGACCACGAGGCTACAGACGGTTGATGTGACTGCTGGTTTGCTTACGCTCAATGGCAATATTTTGACCGATGGTGGAGATGGTACTGCTGGCAGCGGGTTTGGTTTCTTTGCACAGGGTGCGACGCCGGTCACGCTGGGGGCTGATTTGACGATTGACACATCTGCAACTGGTGGTGCGGTAAATGCAGGCGAAGCTGTGTTTACAGGCACGGTTGATGGTCAGCAGGTGTTGACGGTTGTGGCCAGTGATGATGATGGCGCTACGGGTGGAGCGGTATCGTTCTCAGGGTTGGTGGGTGCGGGAACCAGACTGAGAGAGCTGGACCTTACGGGGCAGACGCTGTTGCTGGGGGCAAACATCTTTACTGATGGTGGTGATGCAACCGATGGCGACGGCTTTGGAGTGTTTGTGCGAGGCAGCACCGCGGTGACATTTGGTGCAGATGTTGCAATTGACACTTCCGGGACGGGTGGTGATGTGGATGCGGGTGAGGTGATCTTTGCCAGTACGACCAGCATTAATGCGACCACTGCAGGGGTCGAGGGGTTGATCGTTGCAACAAGTGATGATGATGCTGGAGTCGCGGGCAAGGTTCAACTGCCAGCCATCGGCCAGACCATTCCGATTGGCAAGTTGACTGTTACCAGCGGGGAACTGACGCTGACGGGCGATATTGCAACCGATGGCAGCGGGACACTCAACTTCAATGGCAGCAGTTCTATCGTTCTGGCTTCTGATGTGCGTATTGATACGGATGCAACCGATGCTGGCACGACCGATGCTGGTCCTGTATTCATCGTGAGCCCGGGTGGTTTGAACGGCGCGTTTGCGCTGGATGTGGACACAACAGCAGATGGTACTGGGGCAAACAGCTCGACGGGCTTTGGAGCGATGGGCCAGACTACGAGACTGACAAGGATTACTTACGCAGGTGATTTGCTGGTTCTCAATGGCAATCTGTCAGTTGATGGTGGGGGGAATGTAGACCTTTCTGGAGGCTCGATGTTCCAGTTGGGTGCGGATGTCACGATTGATACCGATGATGAAACACTTGCGGGTACGGATGCAGGTGATGCGCTGTTTGGAAATGGCGCGATCGACATGCTACAGGTATTGAATATTGATACGACAGCGGCACCTGGTGGCAATGATGGCGCAGTTTCGCTTGGACCGATTGGTCAGACGCAGCGTCTGGCGGGGCTTCGCGTTAATGCAGGTTCCGGGCAAGTGACGCTCGGCGGTTCGATTTCGATTGATGGCGGAGGAGATGCCGACTTCACTGGCTCAAGCGTGGTTGTGCTTGGCAATGATGTGACGGTTGATACCGATGATGATGCGTTGAACGGGACAGATGCTGGCAGCATCCTGTTTGAAACAACGGGTTCGGTCTCAGGGAATCAGGCACTGGTGCTTGATGCCAGTTCCAACGATGGCGCAGCAGGCACTTTGACGCTTGGCCATGCTGGGGCGGTGGGGGCGGAGTTGACACGACTATCAGCGACGGGTGCGTCGCTTGCGATGGGTGGTTCGGTTCGCACTAATGGTGATGCTTCAGGCGTTGATGAAGTAGATTTGACGGGTGTGCCTGTGATCACGCTGTTGGCAGATGTTGCGATTGATACAGATGCTGCTGGAGGGAGCGCCGATGCAGGTTCAGTTATCACCGCTACGGGTTCCACGATTGATGGTGCGTTCGCATTATCGATTGATGCCACAGCTGACGGAGGGGGTACAGCAGGTACTGTGACACTTGAATCACCGATTGGTTCGCTGGTGGCGTTGTCATCAGTGAGCGTGACGGGTGGTGATCTGATTCTCAACTCGGTGAGAACAACGGGTGCACAGTCATATACAGCATCAGCGGGTGCGGGCCAGGCGACTCTCAAGGATGATCTGGTCAGTACCGCTGCGGGTGCGATTCTGGTTGATGGTCTTGGGACGATATTCAAGGATCTGGCAGTGAGAACTGCGGGAGCTTCGGGCGACAATGTGAGCTTTACGGGTTCGATCGCTGGTCCCGGCGGGTTGACGGCTGATGCTGGGCTTGGTGCTCTTGTCTTTGGTGGCACGATCGGTACAGCGACGCCTCTGGCGAGCTTTACTGCAACGGGTGCGACAGCATCGTTTGCGGGTGCGGATTTGAATACTTCAGGCGGGGCTGTGGATCTTTCGGGAGTGACTGCGGTGACGCTGCTGGGTGATCTGGCGATCAATACGACGGTTTCAGGCTCTGCGGGGCCGATTACCTTTGCGACCGGAGGCACGGTCGATGGCGGGTTTGCATTGGGTCTGGATGCAAGAGATGAAGCCGGTTCAGGCAATGCAGCGGATGTCACGGTGCCTGCGGATCTGGGTGATGCGACAGCTCTGGCGAGCCTGTCTGTTGAAGGTGCGACGCTGAGTTTCCGTGATGTGGTAACGACGGGCGATCAGACATTTACCGCAACGAAAGGTCTGACATTTACAGCAGATGGATCGATGCAGCAAATCACTTCCGGTGGTGCGTTCACATCGACTTCTGCACTTGGCACATCGCTGGCGATGGATCTGACTGCGGGTTCAGATGTGACGATGAATGCTTCAGGCATTGATGCGAGGAGCATGAGCGCGGGTGCAGGGATCAGTTTGGTTGGCGGCAATGGGGCGGTTTCTGTTCAGAATCTGACTGCGGGTACGCTGGTGAATGTCGATGGCGGTACGGTCCAGGCGACGAATGTCACTTCGGGTACATCGCTGGATTTGCTGGCCAGAATCGGTGGCATTATTGTCAGTGATCTGAGTTCTGGCGGTGTGATCAACGCAACAGCAGCTTCGGCGCTTCTTGTCAACAACGCGTCTTCAGTTGCGAGCCAGGCGTATACGGGTTCTTCGATCACTTATTCAGGTAACTTTGCAGTTTCTGGGGCAGGTACATTTGTAGCCTCCGGCCCGGTGCTGCTGGGTGCGGATTCCAGCTTTGCGACTGCGGGTGGATCTGGTGACTTTATCACTTTTGGCAATACAGTTAATGGTGCCAACACACTTACGACGAACTCTGGTGCTGCGGATACGACCTTTGGGGATTCGATCGGTGCGGCGACGCGTGTGTCTTCGTTGACAGCTACAGCTTCTCGTCTGGTTATGAATGGTGCCGAGTTGAACACAGCCAATGGAGCTGTGGATTTGACTGGCACCAGCGAGTTTGTGCTCGGTAATGATGTAACGATTGATACTGATGCTGCGGGTGGATCGCTTGCGGGCGGTGCGGTGAGCATGTCGCCTGGGTCAAGTATTTCGGGCGTGCGTTCCTTGACGATTGATGCATCTGCTGATGGAGGGGCAGCTGCGGGAGCGGTTGCGCTCAACGCTTCAGTTGGATCAGTTGGGAGTGAGTTGACATCGTTAAGCGTGACGGGCGGCTCGCTTGGGCTTGGTCGTGTGTTCACGACGGGCAACCAGACTTATTCGTCTGATGCGGGTGAGGGTCAGATCACGCTGAATAATAACCTTGATGCAAAAGCGGGCGCGGGCACGATTTCACTTGATGGGTATGTGTCACTTCTGGTTGGTTCAGATGTCTCAGTGGCAACGACCAACAGTGATGTTTCATTCAGTCGGGATGTTGCGGGCCCAGGTGCATTGACCGTTGAGACGGGCACGGGGCTGGCATCGTTCAATGGCTCTGTGGGTTCGGTTGAGAAGACAGTGGGCGGGTCAACAGTGACAACGGACAGCCCACTTGCTTCGTTTACACTTAACTCGGATCGGGCTCACTTCAGCAAGACTGCAAGGCAGACACCAGACACAGTAATCCATACGACGAACGATGTGCTGCTTACGAGTGGCGGGCTGGGAGCGGTGGCTTCAAATGTGAGCTTTGCTGCAGTTACTGGCGGGCTGAGTATTACTTCTGATTCTGGTGTTGTGACGATGGGTCAGAACACCAAGCTCAGTGCCAATGGGGATCTTGCGATCACTGCTGCGGGTACGGTGCGGGTGGGTGATGTTCAATCTCGAGGCGGAATGACGATCACTGCACCGAAGATTCAGATTCTTCTGAGAGAAAAGTCTGCTGCGTTTGATCTGACCGGCGGGCCTCGGAACCGAGATGATGGTGCGGATCTGATTGCGGGTGGTGCATTGGTGATGGTGTCGCCTGACATTTCAGCGGTGGCATCAAATGCAGCATTGTTTGTGATTGCACCTGCGGGTCTTGCTTCGCAGACGGGTACGATTGTTGGTGTCGATCCGGCGACAACTCCGGGTCTGGTTCTGACGGTTGTGGCTGCAAACATTGCTGGCAATGCAGGGCTCTTTGCACCGATCCCAATCGGTGGAGTGCCTGCAGTTCGAGATTTGTCTGCGGAGTTTGGCTCGGATCTGGCGACGGCGCTTGCGACAGCGATTCCTCGTGAGTCACTCATTGATGAGGTGGTGCAGGATGCCGCGGTGAGCGGTGCTCAGCGTGAGGATCTGGAGCGGATGAGTATTTATCCCAAGGATCCCACGCTTGATGACCTGCTGGTGCAGATTCTGACTGGTGTGGCGATGTATAAGGATCAGCCATTGACGATCAATCCGCGAGCAGCGGATTATCAGGTGTCGGTTAATCGCCTGCCGGGTGATTTGGTTGGTCAGTTGCTGGCCACTTACAATGCGTTGTATCGTGAGCAGGTTGTTGATGAAGAGACCGGGGAGATTGTCAGTCGTTCACGAAGTGATGCTGTGCTGGAAGTCTTTTCGATCTCACTGGATGCATACTTTGATGAGAACGATGGCGAGTTTGATCCCGAGGCATTCAGGTGTTACCTTGCTGATAGAACGGATCAGGCACAGGCAGATGGTTTCATTCGAATGCTGGCAGATTTGATGCAGCAACTGGAGTTGTTGGGGCTGACTGAAGCTGAGCTTGCTGAGCCTCGCGTGAAACTGTTGACCGAAGTGATGCCTGAGGACATGGAGTTTGAAGAGTTCCTGGCGGTGGTGCAGGCGACCTGTGCGATTGCAGAAGATGAGCCACAAGCTGAGCCGGAGGCTCCTGCTCCTGCACCGGAATCAGAACCTGAGTTGCCAAGGCTGGAAGATGCCAAAGCGACGAATGGTTCGGAGGCGTCAAATGCGGATGAAAATAATCAAAAGGATTGATGATTTGATCTTGACAGGGTGCGACGGAAGCTTCGCTTGCCTGTAGAAAAGAGAAGGAGTGTGTAGCGCGTGGGTGTGATCGATGTTGAAAATCTGCTTTCGGATCTGAGTCCTGAAGCTCCCTGTGGTGAGGATCTGGAATACGATCCTGCGTTTATCGAGCTGGGGCAGGCGATCCTGGGTAAAACCGAACAGCAGGTTGGTGATCAGATCATCCCTGCGGAGGATCCCAACTGGAGTCAGGTCAAGAGTCTGGCGATTGATCTGACGGGGCGAACTCGGGATTTGCGGGTGGCTGTGAACTTGCTGGTTGCGATGCTTCGGTTGCATGGGCCGGAGGGTTTGTGCGATGGTCTGGCGTATCTTCGCGGGTTAATTGAAAAGCAATGGGAGCATGTTCATCCCCAGCTTGATCCTGAGGATGACAACGATCCCACGATGCGCGTCAATGCCATGGTTGCGCTTGCTGCAGCACCGGGGACTTTTGGCGATCCTATTCAGTTTGCGAGTCGAGTTCATGAGATGCCGCTGTGCGATTCCAAACAGATCGGGCGGTTTTCATATCGTGATATTCAAGTTGCCAGCGGCGAGGTTACATTTAAGGGGGGCGAAGATAAGCAGCCACCAGATATGGCGTTGATCGATGCTGCTTTTGAAGACACTGATATTGAGTATCTTCAGTCTGCTGCCCGCTATATTTCTGAGTCTGTAGAGCATGGCGAGGCGATAGAGCAGATGCTGACAGAGAATGTCGGTATCCAGAATGCAGCAGATCTGAGTGCGTTTCGGAAAGTTCTGACCGAAGTTCATGGCGTCATTGAGCAGTGCCTGGCCAAACGGGGCTATTCAAGTGGGACAGATTTGTCTGGTGAAGATCAGGCTGGTGAGGGGGTAGATGAGGGAGCTGGTCAGCGCATCAGTGGTGAGATTGCCACGACTCAGGATGTTTTGCTGGCGTTGGACAAGGTCTGCAAGTATTATGAAAGGTACGAGCCTTCGAGTCCTGTGCCGTTGTTGCTCAAACGAGCCCAAAGGCTGGTTTCAAAGAGTTTCGTAGACATTATCAGGGATCTTTCGCCTGATGCTTTGCATCAGGTGCAGGTGATTAGTGGCACGGATTCTGAGCAGGATTCGGGCTAAGTCGTTGAGTGCCGATTGCTCCTTGCTGAGGGGAGAATGGCGAAAATAAAGGTGGGCAAAGGCGTCGTTCACCTGAATACAACATGGCTTGGGGTTATTTACTGGTCCCAAAGCCCAAGAGAGGCGTAAGTTATGGCAAAGGCAAGCAGTCAGAAGTTCATCGCTCGGAATCGGGCGCCACGGGTTCAGATCGAGTACGATGTGGAGCTGTACGGTGCTGAGAAGACCATTAATCTACCTTTTGTGATGGGTGTGATGGCCGACTTGTCCGGTAAGCCCGAAGATGCGCTTGAGCCGGTCGCAGATCGCAAGTATCTTGAAATCGATGTTGACAACTTTGATGAAAGGCTCAAGGCAGCCAAGCCTCGAGTGGCATTCTCAGTTCCCAACTCGCTGACGGGCGAAGGGAACATCGCGGTTGATCTGACATTTGAAAGTATGGATGATTTTTCACCAGCAGCAGTTGCCAGGAAGGTTGATTCACTCAACAAACTGCTGACAGCACGCACGCAGCTTTCTAATCTGCTGGGCTACATGGATGGCAAGACCGGGGCAGAGGAACTGATCGCCAAGGTTCTCAAGGATCCAACGCTGTTGCAGGCGCTGGCTTCGGGTGCGGCTGAGGACAACACAAACGACTCTGGCGAGGAGGGCTGATCCCATGGCAGATGCGAATCCAGAACAACAACAAGCACAAACACAAACCGTTGAAACAACAGCGTTTGCAGGTCTTCTCAACAAAGAGTTCAAGCCAAAGAGTGATCGTCAGAAAGAATCGATTGAAAATGCGGTCCAGACGCTGGCTGAGCAGGCTCTTGCAGATACTGCGATTGTTTCAGACGATGCGATCAAAACCATTGAGTCGATTATCGCGGAGCTTGATCGCAAGCTGAGCGAGCAGGTGAACATAATTTTGCACCATGCGGATTTCCAGGGGCTGGAAGGCACTTGGCGTGGTCTTCATCATCTGGTGAACAATACCGAAACGGATGAAACACTCAAAATCCGCGTGCTCAACATCTCCAAGAAGGATGTTGGCAAGACGCTGAAGAAGTTCAAGGGAACAGCTTGGGATCAAAGTCCGCTGTTCAAAAAGATGTACGAGGAAGAGTTTGGTTCGCCCGGCGGCGAACCCTATGGTTGCCTCATCGGCGACTATTACTTTGATCACAGTCCGCAGGATGTGGAGTTGCTGGCGGGAATGGCACAGATTGCATCAGCATGCCATGCGCCGTTCATCACAGCTTCAAATCCGACGCTGATGAACATGGATACCTGGCAGGAGCTTTCCAATCCTCGGGATCTGACCAAGATCTTCCAGACTCCTGAGTATGCAGCCTGGCGTTCTTTGCGTGAGAGCGACGATGCCCGTTATCTGGGACTGACAATGCCCAGAAACCTGGCGAGGCTTCCTTATGGCTCAAAGACCAATCCCGTTGAAGAGTTTGATTTTGAGGAAGACACTGAGGGTGCGGATCACAACAAATACACATGGCAGAACGCTGCGTATGCCATGGGTGTGAACATTAACCGTGCGTTTAAGCTTTATGGCTGGTGTTCACGGATCCGAGGCGTTGAGTCTGGAGGCATGGTTGATGGCCTGCCGGTGCATACATTCCCGACCGATGATGGCGGTGTGGACATGAAATGCCCCACGGAGATCGCAATTACGGATCGTCGCGAGGCAGAACTTGCAAATAATGGTCTCATGCCCCTTTCACATTGGAAGAATACAGACTATGCTGTGTTTGTAGGAGCCCAGTCGCTCCACAATCCCGCCGAGTACGACGACCCCGACGCGACCGCAAATGCGAACCTCGGCGCCAGACTTCCATATCTTTTCTCGACCTGTCGATTTGCACACTATCTCAAGTGCATGGTGCGCGACAAGATCGGCTCGTTCAAGGAACGCGAAGATATGGAGAAATGGCTGAACAACTGGATCATGCAGTATGTTGAACCCGATCCGGGCAATGCCACGGAAGAGGCCAAGGCACGCAGGCCACTGGCAGCTGCTGAGGTTGTGGTTGAAGAGGTTGAGGGGAATCCGGGGTATTACACCTCGAAGTTCTTCCTGAGACCTCATTATCAGCTTGAGGGACTGACCGTTTCGCTGCGGCTGGTTTCCAAGCTGCCGTCAGCCAAGGGCGGCTAAGGACAAGGCTGTCCTGCCCAGTTTGTTGTTCAGTTTTTTGCTGTGCCCTGATGCGCAGCCTGATTGTTGGTCCGCTCGTATATCAAACGGATCGCATGGCGCGATTCCGGCGCTGGGCTGGTGTAGGTCAGCTATTTTGAAGAAGGAAGGCAAGCTCGTCATTCTCGAGCGTAGTAAAGAAAAGGAGACCCCCCATGGGCTTTGACGGATTTATTCAGTTGGATGGAATCAAAGGCGACAGTACAGATGACAAGCACAATGACTGGATCGAAGTTCTTGCATTCAACCATTCGGTGACTCAGGTGACAGGCGGCAGCATGTCTGCCCAGGGCACCCATGCTGGTGGACGAGTGAACATTGGCGATTTTCACATTGTGAAAAGGCTTGATGCTGCGAGCCCCACAATCTTCTTGCGTGTGTGTGATGGCAAACCCATCCCACAGGTCATCATTGAGCTTTGCAGAGCTATGGGTGAAAAGACTGTCTTCATGAAGTACACGCTGAAGGATGTAATTATCTCTGCAAGCAGGCCTACGGGTGCTGCTGAGGGTGAGGATCTGATTCCCACCGAAGAGATTGAGCTTCGTGCAGCTGAGTATCACCTTGAGTACACGCCCACCGATCCTCGTGGCGGTGGCAAGACGGGTCCGGCGGTTCAGTCGGCATGGTCTACGCTGCAGAACAAGGCGATGTAAATCAATTCCATATAAGTACCGATCGACGGGTGAAAGCTCGTCGATCGTCTTTGTTTGTAATACGAGAACACAGAGGGAACAATCATGAGTGCTGAGCAGTTGCTGCGCGAAGGGAAGCTTGATGAAGCACGCAAGGCTCTTGCCGAGGGTGTTCGATCCTCGCCTTCAGATGCCAAGCTCCGTGTCTTTCTTTTTCAGATCATGTGCATCATGGGTGACTGGGATAAAGCGATGACCCAGCTCAATGTTGCTGCGGATCTTGATCCACAGAACCTTTTGATGGCTCAGGTTTGTCGAACAGCATTGAACTGCGAGGCACTTCGTTTGCAGGTTTTCAGTGGTGACCGATCGCCTTTGATCTTTGGCGAGCCCGCTCAGTGGGTTGGGCTGATGCTTCAGGCACTGCAGCACACGGCAAAGGGTGAACACGATGCCGCTGCGACATTGCGGAATCAAGCTCTGGAAGAGGCACCTGCCATTTCAGGGACGCTTAACGATCAGCCATTTGAGTGGATGACGGATGCAGATTCGAGGCTGGGACCGATTCTTGAGGTCATCATTGAAGGCCGCTATTACTGGGCACCCATGCACAACATTGCGAGCGTTTCCATCGAGGAGCCTACGGATCTGCGCGATATGGTCTGGTTTCCAGCGAACATCCAGTGGACCAATGGGGGGACAGTGATTGGCCTGATTCCCACACGCTATCCAGGCTCAGAATCTTCGAGTGATGATCTGGTCAGACTTGCTCGAAAAACCGAGTGGGAAGAAATGCCCGGCGGCGCATACATTGGCATGGGCCAGCGTGTGTTTGCGACGGATCAGGATGACATTGCACTTCTGGACATCCGAAGTATTACCTTTGACCATCCCGAGAGCGCTGCGCCCGAGTTGGTCGATGAAAGTGGGGGCGCAAGCGATGGCTGAGCTGACCACCAGTGATCGGCTCCAGCCTTGTCTGCTGGATCGGCTTACGGATGACGAGTCGGACAAGGGTATTGAGAGTCGTGAACGGCGTGTGATTACGGTTCGTCAGCTTCGCAATGCGGTTTTGCGTGATCTGACATGGCTTTTCAACTCTCACTCGCGCAGTGAGCTCGACGAACTGGACGAGTTTCCTCTTGTGCGAGATTCGGTCCTGAACTTTGGCGTGCCAGATCATTGCGGGCAGACCAATACGAGTATTAGCGAGCAGGCAATTGAACGGCAGATTCGAGATGCAGTGCTGAGGTATGAGCCTCGCATTTTGCCCAACACACTCAGCATCAAAGCCAAGACTATCGGGCATTCGGTTACTTTTGAAATTCAAGGCGACATGTGGGCCCAGCCTGTGCCTGATCCGCTGTTTGTACGCACGGAACTTGATCTGGAAACTGGTGGTATTTCGCTCAAGGAGGCTGGGCGTGGATAAGCGGTTTCTGCGAATCTACGAGAAAGAACTCCAGCACCTGCGCGAGACTGCCAGCGAGTTCTCCAAGGAGTTCCCGAAGATCGCGGGGCGGCTTGGCTTTGACGGGCTGGAATGTAACGATCCATATGTCGAGCGTCTGCTGGAAGGCTTTGCGTTTTTAGCTTCGCGAGTTCAGCTCAAACTTGACAGCGAGTTTCCACGGTTTACTCAGAACTTGCTGGAAAGTGTCTATCCGCACTATTTGGCGCAGACGCCTTCGATGGCCATTGTTCAGTATGAACCTGATCCGTCAGGCAGCGGCATGGAAACGGGGTATGTCATTTCCCGAGATATTTCCTTGCGCAGCAATATCGGCACCGGCGAGCAAACCGCCTGCGAGTTTCGTACTTGTCACGACACTGTGCTCTGGCCTGTAACCATTGTTGAAGCAGAGTACCACACGAGAGATGTCGGCTCGCTTGATCTGCCCAAGTCGCTCAAACCCAAAGCTGCTATTCGCATCAGACTTCAGACGCTCGGTGATCTTCCGTTTTCAGAAATTTCCATGGATGAGCTGGTGTTGTATTTGCAAGGGCCGGGGCAGACACCCATGAGGTTGTATGAGCAGTTCTTTGCTCATGCCTTCAAGGTATTGGTCAGGCCTGTGACACGCCCAGCACCGTGGACTCACATTGTTGATGCTGAGAAGTCGCTGCGGCAGATTGGTTTTGCTCAACACGAATCCATGCTGCCGTTTGATGCAAGGTCTTTCCAGGGTTACCGCCTGCTTCATGAGTATTTCACATTTCCTCAGCGGTACATGTTTGTCGGGCTGGGGGGGCTGAGCGGGGCGTTTCAAGAAAGAGCGGTTCGTTCAGTTGATGTGATCGTGCTCATGGATGAAGAGGATGTTGACCTTGAAAATGTGATCGATCACGAGAACTTTGCGCTGAACTGTGCACCGGTGGTGAACTTGTTTCCAAAGCGTGCAGATCGAATCCACATTACTGACAAGTATCCTGAATATCATGTTGTGCCTGATCGAACCCGGCCTCTGGATTTTGAGGTCTACCGCATTTTGAGTGTGACGGGGCTTGGTTCCAGTGTTGATCATGAGACGGAGTTCAGGCCGTTCTATTCTGCCAGTGATTATGATCAGGATTCTGAGCAGCTTGGCGGTGCTTACTTTGCTGTCAATCGCATTGGGCGAGTCCTTTCTACCAAGGAGCGCAGAAGAGGTCGGCGTTCCAGTTATTCTGGAAGTGAGGTCTTTATTTCCATTGTGGATTCGGTGTATGCTCCGTACAGGCCCGATCTGCGACAGTTGGCGCTTAACACATTGTGTACCAATCGGGATCTACCCTTGCAGATGCCTGTTGGTGCGGGTGTGACTGATTTTACACTTGAAACTGATGCACCAATCAACGCGACTCGGGTTATTGCTGGTCCCACAGCGCCTCAGGCTTCTCATGCTGAAGGCGATTTGACATGGAGGCTCATCAGCCACTTTTCACTTAACCACCATTCACTTTGTGATGATGAAAAGACCCATCAAGGCGCTGAAGCGTTGCGGACTCTTTTGAGGCTCTATGGCGACGGCACACAGGCGCATATTCGCAAGCAGATCGAAGGCGTCCGGTCCATAACATCAAAGCCTATCACCAGACGGGTTCCTTCCAATGGTCCCATTGCATTTGCGCGCGGGCTTGAAGTTCAGGTTACATTCGATGAGATGGGATTCGAGGGTGTGGGAGCTTTCCTGCTCGGTGCGGTGCTGGAACAGTTCATGTCGCGTTATGTCACAATGAATTCATTTACTGAAACCAGCATTCATTCAACAGATAGAGGAGTGATTAAAAGATGGCCAGCCCGATTGGGCCAGACCTCGATGCTCTAAGAGCAAGGCTTACTGACAAGCCATACGCATTCAGCTTCTTTCAGGCTGTGCGACGGCTAGAGTGCGCCCATATGGATCGGCCTCGAGTTGGTTTTGCACAAAGGCCATCGCATGATCCAGCGAGATTCTGCCAGATACCATCGCTGGTCTTTGCACCCTCGACGGTTGCGCGTTATGACACGACAGCGTCTGGTGCCGATCGCATGTATTCGTATTTTTTCGGGTTGCTTGGACCAAATGGACCGATGCCTTTGCATCTCACGGAGTATGTGCACGATCGTGAACTGCACCATGATGATTCTACCATCGCTGCGTTTATGGATGTGTTCCATCATCGCATGTACACGCTTTTTTACAGAGCGTGGGCATCTGCACAGATCGCAGTCAGCCATGATCGACCCGGGGAAGACCGCTTTGGAGTTTATGTCGCCAGTGTCATCGGGCGTGGCACAGAGGCGATGCGAGATCGCGACAAGGTGTCTGATGTCGCCAAGCAACACTACTCGGGCCGCCTGGCTTGTCCGACGAAAAATGCTGAGGGGCTTCGTGCGATCATCGCTGATTATTTTCAGTTGTCCTGCGAGCTTGTTCAGTTTATTGGGCGATGGATGGATATACCTCAAGAGGCTCAGTGCAAGCTCGGTGCATCGCGAGACACTGGAACGCTTGGTTCAAGTGTCATCGCAGGCAAACGAATCTACGAATGTCAGCAAAGTTTTCGGCTGCGCCTTGGCCCAATGAACCTTGCCCGCTATGAATCGCTTTTACCCACAGCCTTGGCGCATCATCGGCTTGTCGATTGGGTAAAGAACTATCTGAGCGATGAACTGATGTATGACATTCAGCTTATTCTTTTTAAGGAAGAGGTTCCTGAGATCAAACTGGGAACCACTGGAAGGCTGGGCTGGACAACCTGGCTGCAATCAAAACCGCTTACTCACGATGCAGATGATTTATATCTGAGACCCACAGGTTCGTAACTAACCAAATGCGATCATCACGCCGGGATGCGTGAAATTCAGATCGGAGATCAAACCATGGCAGAAATTAACCGTGCAGCACTCTTTGGGAAACTCAACAGCCTTTGCTATAAGTCGATTGAGGCTGCCACCGTCTTTTGCAAGATGCGAGGCAATCCGTATGTTGAGATTATCCACTGGATGCACCAGATCCTGCAGCTCCAGGATTCGGATCTTCTCAGGCTTATCAAGCATTATGATTTGAATCCCTCAAGGCTGGCTGCGGATATTACTGCTGCGCTCGATGAGCTCCCCCGAGGAGCCAGTTCCATTTCAGATCTGTCGAGTCATCTTGAGGAACTCGTTGAACGGGCGTGGGTGTATGGCTCACTCATGTACTCTGAGCAAAGCATTCGATCGGGTCATCTCATTGTGGGGATGCTCAAAACCCGCTCACTTAAAAATGAGCTGTTCCGTATCTCCAAAGAGTTTGAGAAGATCGGATCAGACGATCTGACGGAGCAGTTTGGCAAGATTCTCGAAGACTCATGCGAAGAGAGGCTCAAAGCGACCGACGGGTCAAGCGTTGGAGGCGGAGCAACACCCGGCGAAGCTTCCGGAGCCGTGGCACCTGCTCAGATGGGTAAGCAGGAAGCACTCGCCCAGTTCTGCAAGGATCTGACGGAAGAGGCAAGAGAAGGTCGAATCGACGCCATCGTTGGTCGAGACGATGAGACTCGGCAAGTCGTTGATATCCTCATGCGTCGCAGGCAGAACAATCCCATTCTTACAGGTGAAGCAGGTGTTGGTAAGACTGCAGTCGTTGAAGGCTTTGCGCACAAGATCATTGAGGGCGATGTGCCGCCGCCGTTGAAAGATGTTCGGCTGTTGGAACTGGATGTTGCAGCTCTGCAAGCGGGTGCGAGTATGAAAGGCGAGTTTGAAAACCGCCTCAAGCAGGTCATAGAAGAGATCCAGTCCAGCCCCGAGCCCATTGTGCTGTTCATCGACGAGGCACACACGCTCATCGGGGCTGGTGGGCAATCCGGGACGGGTGATGCTGCTCAACTTCTCAAGCCCGCATTGGCACGAGGCACGCTTCGGACGATCGCTGCGACGACATGGGCGGAATACAAGAAGCATATTGAAAAGGATCCTGCGCTGACACGCCGATTCCAAGTCGTCAAAGTCGATGAGCCTGATGAACAGCGAGGCATCTTGATGATGCGCAAAATCGCAGGCTCGTTTGAAAAACATCACAAGGTTCAGATCATGGACGACGCGATCGAATCATCCGTGCGTCTCAGCCATCGCTATATCCCGGGGCGTCAGCTTCCAGACAAAGCAGTCAGCTTGCTTGATACCGCGTGTGCCCGTGTGGCGATCGGACAACATGCAGTTCCCGCCCAGGTCGATGATTCTCGAAAGAAAATTCAGGCATATGAAACTGAACAAGAGATCCTTTCCAGAGAATCAGCGGTTGGCGTAGAGCATACTGAGCGTCTTTCGCAGATTCAAGACGACTTTGAATCAGAACACGAGAGGCTCGTAGAGCTTGAAAAGAACTGGCAAACTGAAAAAGATCTTGTTGTAAAAGTTCTGGAACTTCGTGCCAAACTTCGTGGCCCAAGCGGGACGGAAAAAGTTGAAGGCACTGATTCCAGGACTGAAGCCCAAGTTGAAGATACACCTGAAAAGCAAGACTCAGATATACTTAGCGAAGATGATCGCAATGCGATTCTTGAGGAGTTGAAAGGATTACAAAATGAGCTTGAAGAGATCCAGGGTCAGACGCCTTTGATCCTGCCAAGTTGTGATGATCAGGCGGTGGCTGCAGTCGTTGCGGACTGGACGGGTATACCTGTGGGTCGAATGGTGAGTGACGAGATTCAGTCAGTACTGAAACTGGGTGAAACTCTTGGTCAGCGTGTCATTGGACAGCAGCACGCCCTTGATGCGATCGCCAAACGCATCCAGACAGCCCGCGCGGGTCTGGACAATCCTTCCAAACCCATCGGTGTATTCATGCTCGCTGGTCCCAGTGGTGTTGGAAAAACCGAAACCGCATTGACGCTGGCAGAAGCTCTCTACGGCGGCGAGCAAAATGTCATCACAATCAACATGAGTGAGTTCCAGGAAGCGCATACCGTATCAACGCTCAAAGGCGCACCTCCCGGTTATGTTGGTTATGGTGAGGGCGGCATACTCACCGAAGCTGTCCGCAGAAGGCCTTACTCAATCGTTCTGCTTGACGAAGTGGAAAAAGCTCACTCGGATGTACATGAGATATTCTTCCAGGTCTTTGATAAAGGGCTGATGGAAGATGGCGAAGGACGCCTTATTGATTTCAAGAACACGATCATTCTGTTGACGACAAATGTTGGCAGTGATCTGATCATGAACATGTGCAAAGATCCCGAGTTGATGCCTGATATTGATGGGCTAACCAAGGCAATGCGAGAACCGCTGCTCAAAGTTTTCCCCGCAGCTCTGCTTGGTCGTATCGTTACGATTCCGTACTATCCGCTTGATGACAGCATGATTCGCATGATTATCAAGCTGCAACTTGGGCGTATTGAAAAACGCATCGCTGAAAATCACAATGTTCCGTTTACATATGACGATGAAGCGATCGAGTTGATTGCCAGCAGATGTACCGAGCTCGAATCCGGTGGCCGAATGATTGATTCGATACTTACACATACCGTTCTGCCTGAGATCAGCGGCGAGTTTCTCCGCAAGCTGATGGAAGGGGAAGATATCAAGAAAGTCCATATCAGCACTTCGGATAACAGTTTTACTTATCAGTACAATTAATGTCACACAAAGCTGTCCAATATGGTCCTTACAAGTGTCTTCTGCTCCTGACGACTGATCGGGCAGAAAAGCGACACTGGCGCAGGCGCGTCACCAAGTTGCTGGATCAGATTAAAGCTTCTCCGGTTGGACACCATTTGCTTGAAGAACTCAAGACAACCAAACGGTCGGTCATCATGAGGCCGCGCTCAAAATCTGCTGACGAGGCACGAAGTGCAGGTAAGTTTTGCAATGCAGGTGCTGCTCCTCTGAGTTGGAGGAATGCCACTTCAAAAGGGAAGCGAGTTCTTCATCCGGCCAGTGGAAGGTTCTTGAAGCAACTCGAATCAGGCCCATCATTTACCGGGTTTTTAAAATACAATTTTTCATCTAATGACAGTTTTAAAAAAAATCGAGACGAACAATATGGAACTGGCAAGGGGTCAACCTCGTTTCTTTACTTCGATCCATGGACATGGACTGATCCAAGATGTCGGGGAGGAGTGGGGTCATTAGCGGATGAAATACTGTTTCATGAAATAGTTCATGCAATCAGACAAGCCATGGGAATTGCCCAGGCATCGTCCACTCGAACGAAGATGGACACATTTGAGGAGTATGTTGCAATCACGCTGGCAAATATGTACACCTCGGATGTTCGGCCCCAGGCAAAGCTCAGAGACAATCACCATGGTTTCACTATGATGACAGACCCCAAAGCATTTTTGACTAGAGTGTCCACTCAAGGCACATCGGATTGGATTTACATGATGAGAATTCGCAAGGAAATGCCAAAGCTCTTCAAGAGTTTGTGCCCATTACCTCCCAATATTTGGTTTAATCCATGCTTTGCGTTGACGAAAGTTAAATCCTGAACAGGAATAGCAAAATACCTGATCAAAATAGGTTAGATCAAAGGACAATGCCATGGCTCTTACAGATGAATTCAGAATCTTAGCTGCGAATAACATACTGGGAGATGACAAGCTATTTCTGCAGAAAATATCCTTTGATGATGCACTGAGCACGATGTTTACTCTGGAAGCTGAGTTTGGGAGTAAAGAACCAATTATTGATATACAAAAACTTCTCGGCTCAAATATGACTGTTCGACTCACACGCCCAGATGGCGATGAGCGATATTTCAATGGCTTTGTGACTGAAATCGAAGAGATGAATACTTGGGATCGTATTGGTAGTTTCAGAGTTCTTATTCGGCCTTGGATGTGGTTTCTTACTCAGACTTCTAACTGCCGCATATTCCAAATGAAAACAGTCCCGGAGATCATCAAGCAGGTATTCGGCGATGCAGGACATACGGATGTTGATGACCGTCTCGTGCAGAGTTATCGGCAATGGGAATATTGCGTCCAATATCGTGAAACTGACTACAACTTCGTTTGCCGCCTTATGGAGCAAGAGGGGATTTATTTCTACTTCACACATGAAAATGGCAAACACATGCTTGTGCTTGCTGATGATCCAAACTCTCATGAGTGTGCTGCAGGATATGAAGATATAGTTTTTCATCCGCCGGATGAAGATACGGAAGACGAAGAGTTTATTACTGATTGGGATGTCACGACCCGTGTTGAAACCACTTCGTATACAACGACAGATTTTGACTTTAAAATACCAAAGCACTCACTGGAGTCTCGAGCTACGATTGTTTCTGAAAACAGTGCGCCAGAACTGGCGATCTTTGATTACCCAGGGGAGTATGACCAGATATCAGATGGTGAAACTTATGCCAAGGTTCGTCTTGCTGCAATGTGGGTCGACCAACAAATAGTTTCAGCAACATCTGGAGCGAGACAAATATCTGTAGGTCACCAGTTTACACTTAAAGAGCATCCACAAGCTGCAACAAATAAAAAATACCTTATCCTGGCAGCAACTTGCTACGCGACAAACCCCTCTCATATTTCTGGCCAGGGAGGCGAATCCAGTTCGTATTCATGTTCGTTCACAACAGTCGATGCTCAAATTCATATTCGTCCACAACGAAAGACTCCCAAGCCGATCATTCAAGGCCCGCAAACGGCAATTGTCGTAGGCAAAAAGGGTGAGGAAATCTGGACGGACGAGTATGGCCGGGTAAAGGTTAAGTTTCATTGGGATCGATATTCAAAGGCTGATGAAAACAGCTCGTGCTGGATCCGTGTTTCACAAAGCTGGGCTGGCAAGAAGTGGGGGGCTATTTGTCTCCCGCGTATCGGACAAGAAGTTATTGTCGAGTTTCTGGAAGGTGATCCCGATTGCCCCATCATAACTGGCCGAGTGTATAATGGATTATGCCAACCGCCTTATCCTCTTCCAGATAATCAGACTGTCTCAACGACGAAAAGCAACTCATCCAAGGGCGGTGGTGGTTTCAATGAATTTCGTTTTGAAGACAAAAAGGGTGAGGAGCAGATATTTCTCCACGCAGAGAAAAACATTGATTTGCGGATAAAGAATAATCGATTTGAAACAGTTGTTAATGACCGCCATCTGGTTGTGGATAACGATAAGTTTGAACATATAAAAAATGACCGTAACGAGCTGATTGATAATGACCACAAAGAGCACATAAAAAATGATCGTAACCTGACGGTTGATGGGAAAGATGCGGTATTAGTTAAAAAAACAAAATCACTTACAGTGAATGATGATGTTACTGAAGTTTACAAAAAAAATCAGTCTACTGAGATTGCTGACGATCTCTATATAAAAGCAACAAATATTTGCATTGAAGCAAGTGATAATATCACAATTAAAGTTGGCGATTCTTTTATTGCAATCGAATCCAGCGGGATTAAAATAGGAACGAAAGGTGATATTGCTCTGGATGCTACGGGCGGCATATCTTGCAAGGCCATGAAAGATATTGAATTAGAAGCCACCATGAATGTCAAAATCAAAGGCACTGCAGGCCTGACTACAGAGACGCCTGCAATGGCTGAGCACAAGGGGACAAAGATTACGGTAAATGGATCTGGCATGTGTGAGATTAAAGGTGGCTTGGTTAAAATTAACTGAACTTGGTGCAGGCCTGCGACAAGGGAAATCTGAAATGAATCCAAAAAGTGGTACAGCTGGAACAGCTCAAGAACCAGTTCTCCCAGAAGAGGTGTTTGTGGCTGATGATGCGGATCCCGGAAAAGTTGCAAAGATAAAATCTGAGCAGGCTGTGATAAAAGAAGGTAAATACGGCAAGATCAAAGTCAAGCCATTTAAAAAGGCTGAGCAGGAAAAGAAGAAGAGTAAAGACCAAGATAATGAAAAAGAGAAAACAAGCTGGATTGAAATCGTACTCGTTGATGAGGATAATAAGCCAGTTCCAAATGAGCGATACAAAGTCACACTTCCTGACGGCAGTGTTGCCGAATGGACTCTTGATTCAAAAGGGTTTTCCCGAGTTGACGGGATAGATCCTGGGCAGTGCAAGGTAACATTTCCGGATAGACCTGGCCAGACATGGTCAAAAGCATGAAGATCAGAGGAGTGTGATTTATGCCAAAGAAGCCCTCAGATGTTGGCGTTCAGCACAAGATTCAAGATGGCGAGTGGGTCGCTACTGTTGCGATTGAATATGGCTATTCAAATTGGTACGATGATGTTTGGAAAGTCCAGAAAAATGCTGAGCTTCGTAAAAAGCGGCCCGATCCACACCTGCTTGCCGAAGACGATATTCTATTCATCCCTCCATGGGAAGAAAAAGAAGAATCAGCAGCTACTGAGAAGAAGCATAAATATAAGCTCAAGGGAAATCCGGAGTTGTTTCGTCTGCGGGCGCTTGATCCAAATCAGGAACCCATTAAAAATGAGCCTTATGTTCTGAGAGTAAACAGCCGGATATCTGGCGAGAAGTTTGAGCAGCAGAACAAAAAGACAGATGACAAGGGTGTGCTCCAGGAATACATCCCCAATGGAGCAGAGAGTGGCGAGTTGGAATTTCCTGAGATAGGTATCAAAATTGCACTGGACTTTGGAAAACTCGATCCACTTGTGTTGGACAATAAAAAGGCACTCATCCGGGGATCCCAGCAGAGGCTAACCTCACTTGGGTTTTCGCCAGGTCCGATTGATGGCATTGATGGACCACTTACGCAAGACGGCGTAAGAGCATTTCAGCAGTTTTGCAAAGACAATGCTGATAGTGATGATCCTACTCTCATTGATTCTGGTCCTGTTGATGGGATAGTGGGTTCCAAGACAATCAAGGCACTCAAGTCGTTCTATGGCTGCTGAAATATAATTGCTAAGGATTGAATATGGCTTGCAAAATTAAAGCACCACTCGTCAAAGTAATCATTGACGAAAAAGGTCAGATTCAAGAGGTTGAAGACCAGCATAGTTCTTGGTATAGACCGGACCTTGATTCAGCCCTTCCACTCAGTGGGATGCACTATGGATGGTCCATTGAGGATATAGCAAAGAAAGCCAGCATAAGCAAACCTGTGTATACAGCTCAAGTTGATGTCGCTGGTAATGACGAGGGTGACAAAGATGATCGTAATACGATCTCGGTTCAGCCTAGTGAGTTGCTGAAGCTTGATGTAGGGTTCTGGGGGCATTATCACCGGAAAAAGCCACAGAGAAATTTCGGCGTAATATGCGGACGAAATGTATGGCTATGTGATTACAAAGCAGGTGGGGCTTCTTATCCACCTAAAGGCCACAAGCCTAGAAAAGGCTCGGCTGCAGAAAAGTTCTTCCATGCATTTTGTGATGAAAAGTACGGTGCAGAGGTTATCAGACATGCTATTGCAAAGCCATCTAATCTTGTTAAGAAACTAAAATCCAATCAACTCTATGTCATCTTTCCAGATTTGCACTTGCCTGAAGCATGGCCTGATATCCCTCCGGAGAGCCAGAGGCACCCTGTAAAAAAGGCCCGGGATCAACTGCGTCACGAACTCAGAGAAGCTCAACGGCAGCCATCACTACTCTCGACTAACCCTTTGTCAACAAAGGAGCAGGCCAGCATTCAGGAATACTTTGAACTCATGCATCTGGGCAAAGCCACTGCTTCTAACTCTTATGCTAAAAAACTGGCTGGTTACAACTATGTTGATGGATTTACTACGATGCCAGATGGAGCAGGCGGCGTAGTAACTGTGCCTACTTACAAAAAGACAGCATTTACTTACCAACATGTCATGTGGGAAAAGGCTGTGCTTGATCGACAAATACAGAGCACAAGTTGCTGGTTTTATCCGCCAGAAAACCGTAATGATTCAACAGGTGCGGCTAATCCAGATCCATGTGTTGCAGTAGATTTTCTAAATCTGTTATGTATAGTGAAAAAACTCAAAAACGATGGTGTTGATGTCAGAGTATTGCAGGTGGGGGATCTTTATGAGCTGTGGATGAATCATGAATTTCTTTATCTGGATTTTCCAGTTGATCAGAAGGGTGCTGGTAGTTCAACAAAACTTAGATTCATCAAATCCATTATGAACAGCACAAAGGATGGATATCAGTATCGAATGGATAGAGACTGGCATCTACCTCCAGGTACAGTGCATCCCATTAAAAGGTATGTTTATAATGAATGGCCTTACGATACGCTCGTAAATCGTTTTAAAGTTGGCAATCAGATAACACCTGCAGGATCTAAAACACTGCCGGTTGCGAGGCTGTGCCGAGTTCTTGGCGATCGAGTTCAGGCCATACAGGATTTCAAAATGCCTGATCCAAAGAAGCTATCAAAAAAAATGCGTAGCGACTGGGCGGCAACATTTGGAGGAGACTTTTCCAGCACATACGATGTTAAAAACTCTCAGGGAAATACTGAGACATTGTGGAACAAAGCGATCCTTGATGGACTGGATTCGCTGGGTATGCGAAGCATCTATGGTAACCATGACGGTTATCGTGGCGATCCTCTGCTTAAAAATGGTGCTGGCCGAGCAGCTTGTGATCCGTGGATATCAGACCCGGGTATCTGGGTAGAGCATGGTCATAGGTGGGATGACTACAACCGTGACGGGATGGCATTTGGTGCCGGCGTGACCAATATCGTATATTACTATTTTGATGATATCGTTGGTCTTGATGGGACTCTTGGCAATCTCTCTTATTTTATTGACCAAGAGCGTGAAGCCTTCATACCTGGAGCGGCACTGTGGTTTCTTCTAATAAATTATGGCAAGCACCCAAAGAATGGGCAGAAGCTCGACGCATTCTTCAGCCAGAGCGGTAAAACAGTACACCCGTTTGGGATCTATATTTCTGGGCATACGCACAGTCCTGAACTTCTTCGTGTTCGCTTTGAACTATCAGCATGGGCAAGCTTCAAGGGCTTCTTCGGTTGAATATAAGGGATTTGCTGTGGTGGCAGTAATGCATCTGACTGGAGAAGTTTGTAATTTGGCGTCAATACAGGAGTCAGGTAATGGCAGATACTAAATACCATGCAGTCTACATGTTCAAACAGCATGCGGAAGAGATGCGAAGAGAAACAGACCGCACCGAGCCTGTCAATGCCAAGATATTAAGGCGCGGAATAATTATGCTGGATGAAGCCCAGGTAGACGACAACCGTATTCGCAACATATGCGAGTTTGCTCCAGAGGATGAGTATCTGGATACGATGCTCAAAGAGATATCCATCAGCAGGGAGGAACTTGCTGGAAATACAGCCAAGAAATCTGCAGAGAATGAAATAGAGATTGGAATACGAACGCCAATGGATGTCGCTTCAGATCTATTTAATACTCGTCCCACAGCTGATATTGATGGCGAGATTGCGTTAGGCTATAATAATCTATGGTACCCTACAGTTACGCCATCGCTTACACAAGATCCGCATGAAGAGAACGAGCCGTGGCAATCTAAAGTCAAAGTCTCGTGTGGTTCATTCGAGTTAGAGTTGTCGTACTTGTCAGTATTTACTGGTAAGAATGAGGATGTCTCTGTCTTTGAAAACAAGTTTGATGAAATGACAGCCGAAGCAACCATTAATCAGCTCACACTGCATCTTACAGCCGGTGGGTCATGGACAATCTGGCAAGGTTCACAAGACGCTGCTCCGGATCGTATATTTGGAAGGATGACATTTACTGCCTGTATTAAAGGATTTGCACTGGACCGCAATGTCGATGTGATTGTTGCAGAGACTGACAACCATTTCGCATTGATACGCAAGTATGTCAGCTTTGACGAGGAGAATGTCTATCCTGCTGCTCTTATTGCTAACGATGATCCCTGGGATGAAGAGCTCAGTGAAATACTGAAGCATATAGAGTCTTCATAAGCATGTATAACAGTTATTATTACGGAGTATAGAATGCCTCCTGCTGCACGAATAATGGACATGCATGTTTGCCCGATGGTCACCGGCGTTGTGCCTCATGTTGGAGGGCCAATCCTGCCGCCTGGCAAACCGACCGTTCTAATTGGCAACATGCCTGCAGCTACTGTGACTTGCCAGTGTGTTTGTGTTGGTCCTCCTGATATTATCATGAAGGGGTCGGCAACTGTTTTGATCAGCAACATGCCCGCAGCACGGATGGGTGATTCTACTGCCCATGGCGGAACGATCGTGATGGGTTATCCCATGGTCATGATCGGTGGCTGACAACTTGATATCAATATCTGGTGCATATCATATTTAGGGACTAACTCAGAGGGGCTTGCATGACCAACTCTAAAAAAGATGACACCAAACCCGCATGGCATGCGCTTCATCTCTGGCAGATACAGCCCATTCGTGACATTCTTATTATCATGATTGTCATGGGGATTCTCTACCTCGGATATATCATCAGCATTGTGACCATTCCAATTCTTTTGGCACTGCTGCTGGCCTATCTGCTTGAACCCGTTGTAATTCGAGTCATCAGAATATCATGGGTCACCAGACCGATGGCTTCGGGCTCGCTAATTGCACTGTTTGTTTTGCTTATCGTTGTTCCCGCAACCATTGGGCTCGGTGTGGCTACGGTACAAAGTGCCTCACTGTTACAAAACATGAGCAGTAAAACCATACTGCTTCAGACTTCCACAGAGCGTGCTCCAGACAGCAGCAAGGCTGACCGGCTTGTCAGAACTACTGATGCTGAACAGGCATACAGCCATTTGCCCAAGGGCTGGCGATGGATCAGCGATCGCTATATTAATTTGATTGAAAACAACCAGAATGCTCAGGCCACAGCTTCAGATACAGAGTTGACCGAGCAATATGATTCGGATTCATTTACAGCTGCTCGAATGATCGACCTTGCGATTGTCTGGATTCAGAATAATGCAGCGGTCCTTGGCAAGCGATTTGTAGGAACTGGTGTGGGAGCAGTGGGCGCAGCGTTCAGCATGTTTGCCTCCATAGGCATGATCGCGTTCATGGGGTTTCTTACAGCATTCTTTTTTTTCTTCTTTTCAACGGGTTATGGCAAAGTGCTTGAGTTCTGGGAAGGGCTTATTCCAGAACGAAAGAAGGGCAAGGCGTTGGAGTTGGCTGCGAAAATGGATGTGGTTATCGCGGGCTTTGTTCGAGGCCGGATTACCATTGCGCTCATCCAGTCAGCAGTATTCACTGTGCTGTATGCCATAATCGGCGTACCGGCACCGCTGCTCCTGGGACCGATTGTGGGCATCCTCTCGATTGTGCCTTATGTTGCTCTTTTAGGAATTCCTGTTTCCATAGGGCTGCTTGCTTTGCATGACAGTGCCTTTGTGTTTCAGAATACCTGGTGGTGGATTCTTTTAGCGCCAGTGGTGGTTTACTTCGCGGTACAGGCGCTTGATGACTATGTTCTGACGCCTTTGATTCAGGGCAAAAGTACAGACATGGATACGCCTTCCATTCTCTTTGCATCGATCGCAGGTGGTGCATTGGCGGGTGTCTATGGCTTGCTGATTGCAATCCCCGTCGCTGCGTGCATTAAAATCCTTCTTCGCGAGCTCTTCTGGCCTCGTTTTAGAGACTGGGCACAAGGGAAAAAACGAGACTTTCTCCCTATTGAAAATGACTAGCAGGCCGCTAAGCAACTCACCTCAAGTTGTGTTATCTTGTTCATCCACACCGAACAAGGAGACTGACCCATGCGAGGACAGGTTCAGCGGCAGCAGGCGATCTTCGTGGCCTTCAACATCGAAGAACGCGTCCCTGAAGATCACCCGCTCCGGCCCATCAAACGCTGGTGTGACAAGGTCCTGGCTGCCATGAGCCGTGACTTCAACAACGCCTACAGCAACACCGG
>JAJDCZ010000001.1 GCA_029260555.1 Phycisphaerales bacterium | reverse complement strand
CAGGGACGCGTTCTTCGATGTTGAAGGCCACGAAGATCGCCTGCTGCCGCTGAACCTGTCCTCGCATGGGTCAGTCTCCTTGTTCGGTGTGGATGAACAAGATAACACAACTTGAGGTGAGTTGCTTAGCGGCCTGCTAGGACCTTTCCTTCCAAGATAAGATTCAAAAGTGTCTGAAGGATTCTCACTTCCAAAGGTTCCATTCGTATTCGTGATAATCGTATCGTCAGCCCCCCAGCCATCCATGAGAACCTGAAAAGAGCCACCAAAATACCAATCTCCCATATCTCTCTCAGCATTAAGCTGCAGCGTCACACTCTCGCCCGGCAACAGCGTCGTGTTTCCATCCACCACAGACCAGAAGTAGTTCACATGCTGAGCTGCTGCAGGCAGAGATAAACCAGCCTCGCTAACCACTATCGCACAGATTGTCAAACTGAACCGTATCTTCAAGTTCATCTTCTACGCCTCCACAGAGCACCTGCACTGAAAGCTAGCAGCGAAACCGCCGAACTGCTCGGCACTACGGTTATTTCAATTGAACCATCTGTAAAGGTGGCTGGAGTAGGGATTCCACCACGATTAACAAATGAAAATGTAAAAGCTGATTGAAAATTACGGACTCCTAATGAGTTTCCTGCAACATATTTGATACGAAAAAAATGATCCGGATTTGCAGGGTCACCTGGATTTAATAGAACAGCTTGAGAATGATTGATGCCCGGGTCCGACAAGTTGCTAATAAGTTCTTGCACATTCGGACTAATTAGCTGAAGTTCATATCCGAGTTGAAATGGTGAAGCACGGTACCCTGGTGTAAAAAATCCACCATTGAAGAAACCAGACGGTTTACGACCTAGATAATTACTCGGAGTATCATCCAGATTTTCTGGACTAAATGTGCCGTCCGTATTTGTTATTAGCGCATCTGATTCGCCCCAGCCATTGATAAGAACTGTGAACCTGCCACCTCCATAATTTGTCGTCTTTGGAAACCCTGGCGTTCGCAGCGCATTAAGCTGCAGTGTCACACTCTCACCCGGCTGCAGCGTCGTACTCCCCTCAACCACTGACCAGAAGTAGTTCACATGCTGAGCGGCTGCAGGCTGTGCTAACACACTCAGCCCTCCAATCAGACAGGCCAGCACAAGCCCAGCCCGTTGCCGCAGCCCGGGTCTTGCTCCCCATGAGCCTCGTGTTCGTTCGGAGCAGATCGGCATCGCAGGATTCCTTTTTTCAGCCCCTTCGCCCCGCAATCGCTCTTTCTCTCAGTCTACCATACCCTTCCCTCAGCCTCCAGCCCTTTTTAAAAATACCTTTGAGCAGCTCTGATTCACATCGCCGAAACTGGAAAAGTATCTGGAAAAGTAATTATTCCCTGAAATTCAGTCATCCAATTCCCAATAGCACGGTATCACCGTAGAACACTTCTGGAGAAACACTCATGCCGCGTCATCTGCCACATACTGTCAAGCTTGCCTTTCTCGCTTCAGCCTCAGCCGCGATGCTGCTCACCATGTCCGGCTGTCTGATCACCTCGTCCAAAGGCACCACCTTTTCCGGTGCGTATGTTGAGCCTTCGAGTTTCTCACAGGTCCATCTGAACCAGACGACAACCACCGAAGCTGAAGACATCCTCGGCCAACCCACAACCAGAACACCCAACGATGATGGCACCGAAACCTGGACATGGAACTGGACCTCAACCAAAAAAGATCGCGGCATGGTTCTCTTTGTCTTCTCAAGCAGAAACAGAGAAACCGTCGAAGAATCCACTCACATCAAGTTTAAAGACAATATCGCGATAAGAAAATGGCGTGACTGATCATGTCAGCTTGATTGCTGTCCGTTCATGCGAATACAAGATTGGGTCAGCAGCGGGGGGGTACACAGATACCGCTATACCTTCCCAACTTCATCCTGGAGCATCAAAACCAGTGTCTTCTTGACCTCGTCCATCGCCGGACAGGCTTCGCCCAGTTGCGCCTGAAAACTCGTCACGCCCCGCCCCGGCAGCCCGCAAGGCACAATCAGCGAAAAATGCTCCAGATTCGTCGTCACATTGATCGCCAGACCATGCATCGTCACCCAGCGTGAAACCCGCACACCCATGGCGCATATCTTGGCAGCAGCCGAACCTGTTATATCATCAAACGCGCCCTCGTCAGGCACCCAAACCCCTGTTGCATCTGAATCTCGCACGCCAACGATGCCAAACGCATGGCAGGTTCTGATCACTGCTTCTTCCAGCAGCCTCATATACCCATGCAGCTTTAGATGATGCCGGTTCAGATCAATGATCAAATACGCCACCAACTGCCCCGGCCCGTGATAAGTAATGTCACCCCCGCGATTTGTTGGGCACACCTGCACCCCCATCGCCTTCAACCCATCTTCACTTGCCAGCAGATGTTCCCCAGCCCCCTTGCGATTGCTGATCGTAATCACCGGCGGATGCTCAACCAGAAGCAACACCCCTCCCCCATGCCCATCATTTCGCTGCCCAAGCACACGCTCATGGTGCCTGAGCTGCTCCTCAAACGCCTGCTCATAGCCCATCACGCCAAGATCGATCACCTTAAACAGCTCAGACATGTGCAGATCCAGTCGGTTTATGATCACCGGGAAAACAGGCCCGTGCCTGAAAACACTCCTTGTCAGTCACAGTTTATACTGAATGTTGCACAGAGACACAACATGCTCGTAAACCTACCATTGCCGTATGCCACAGATCCACCCATCCGCAATCGTCTCAGATGAATCCCAGCTTGCAGACGATGTCGTCGTCGGCCCCGGCTGCATCATCGAAGGCCCTGTCACACTTGCTTCAGGTGTAAAACTCCTCGCACGCGTGCATCTGAGAGGCCCGCTTGAGGTTGGGGCTGATACTACTTTTTTTCCAGGTGCTGTCATCGGTATGCCGCCTCAGGATTTTAAAGTCGCCATCGACGATCCGACCGCAGGCGTTAAAATCGGTCAGGGCTGTACCTTCCGTGAGTATGTCACCATCCATGCTGCGACCAGCCTCACCACGCCCACCACCATCGGTGATCGTGCCTATCTCATGGTCACCTGTCATGTCGGCCACGACTGCCATCTCGGCGATGATGTCCTGTTCGTGAATGCTGGTTCAGTCTCAGGCCATGTCATCATTGAAGATAGTGTCACCATCTCAGGGCTTACCGCAGTTCATCAGTTTGTTCGCATCGGCACCCGCGCCTTCCTCTCCGGCGGCCTGGCAGTCTCCATGGACATCCCTCCATATTGCAGACTCGACGAACGCAACCGTATTGGTGGCATCAATGTCGTAGGCATGAGACGCGCAGGTATCAGCAGAGCCGACATCACCACCACACTCAAAGCCTTCAAGGATGTCTTCCGCCTCTGCCTCCAGCGCGATGACATGATCACAGAACTGGCAAAGCTTTCACAAAACTGCCCGCCAGTTGCAGAGATGCACCGATTCGTGCTCGAACCTTCCAAAAAAGGCATCTGCCCCGGCGCCTCCAGACCGCCTCGCATGTTGGCAGCATGGCTCAACCTGCGAAAAAGAGGCTTGGGCGAAAGCATCGATGCCCAACACCTGGAAGTCTGACCCGTGCTGCAACAACTTCGTTCTGATATCCTTCAACTCCCCGTCTCAATCTGAAAGCCACGATCATGGATGATCCCACACCGACCGATCAAATCAGCCCAGCTTCCCTTTGTGTTCTGGCCAGTGGCTCAAGTGGCAACTGCTCTATCCTCAAAATCAAAAACCAGGGCTCCTGGCTCATTGACGCAGGGCTTGGTATCAGAAAAACCCGTGAAGCACTTGAAGCGCAAAGTCTTACACCCGAGCAGATCCAAGGCGTGATCCTCACCCATCTCGATGGTGACCATTGCAACCCCGCCACGCTCAAACGCATCTTCTCGCACTGCCCGATCCATATGCACAAGAGACACAGAAACTGCGCCCATCGCAATGGCATCATCGGCAAAACCCAGTCCCTCCCATTTGATTGTGAGTTTGAACTCAGTCAATCAATCTTCGTTGACGTTTCCATCGCAAGCCATGATGAACTGGGCGTCTGTGCCTTTCGCTTTTCGATTCATCCATCTGATGGCAGCCTCCCCTCTGCTGATCTTGGCTTTGCAACAGACATCGGCCACGCCACCGACGAACTCGTCGCCATGCTCAAAGGCGTCTCTGCACTGGCGATCGAATCAAACTACTGTCCCAGGCTTCAGATGGCTTCAGATCGCCCCCTCTTTCTTAAAACCAGAATCATGGGAGGCAGCGGCCACCTCTCCAATCAACAATGCTCCCAAGCTATTGATCAGATCAAACCCGCCAACCATGTCATACTGCTCCACCTCTCCGGCCAGTGCAACACGCCCGCTCTTGCAGCAAATGCCCACCGCAACGCAGCCTACAACCTGATCATCGCCAACCAGCATGAGCCTTCACCCTGGGTGCCCATCAGACCTGCCCAGAGCCCTGATCCGGATGTTACCGTTGTGACAAGCCACGCACCTCGCATGCTCTTTCATCCCCTCCCCCCGGCTGCACCATGAAACAAGCCCGTACATCTGGCACCACTCAGCCACTCCAGACCAGCAGCTTGGCAGCGTTGGCGGGGAAACTCCTCCCCTTGCGTAAAGTAATTCAGGTTCAGGGTGTTCGCTATCACGAAAAAACACGCGAACCACTGACCCGGGCTCTCTCCAAGCGAGGCAAAGGCTCCAAGGAATACCAGGTCATTTTTCCAAACGCCAGGAAGATGCACATCAGTGCCACTCGTAGTCGCAAGTTTGAGGATCTCTCAGGACCAGGCGATCTGACCGTTGAAAATCAGGTCGCTCGTTTCATCAAGCCAGGCTGGCGCACCCTCATTATCGATGCAGGCACCGGAGCCATGGCCAGTAGATTCTCCCGCGCCGTTGGACCTTCTGGTGCTGTTGTTTCCCTTGAACCTGATCAGCAGGCTGCCCGTTTTTCCATGCTCCGCTATCCCCTTGACAATGTCGCCCATGAGCAAGGCACCCACAAACAGCTCATCGGCGAAATCGATGGCAGCTTCAACGCAGTCATTTCGATCACCAACCCCATCACAAACCAGCTCGACATCGACAATCTCAAACCACTCCGGCGCCTTGTTTCTCCAGATGGTCTGCTCGCCATCACCGTCTCCACCGATCTCACCGTTCCAGAGCCAAATCAGGATCAGATGCACGAACAGGATCAACCAGAAGAAGATCCATTCCTTCAGGCCATCAGATTCGCAGCTTCCCATACTGTCACACAAGATCAAACATCAGACAACGAAGACAACACACGAGCCATCACCCTCTCCCATTGCGTGCTGCTTCTCCTGAAACATGAGCCCGATGATTCTCCCCCTTCAGTTCCGCCAGAGCACTGAGCATCTCGCGCAGCCGTTGCCAGCCTTCCACCCGCCCGCGCCGTTCTGAAAGTCTGACCCCTCGCCGTAAAGGCCTCAGATCAGTCAAGAGTGTCTTATACATCAGTCGTCTGGCTCTTCGTGCGTGCTTATCAATCTCCCCAGCAATCCCCGGCTTCTGGATCCACCGCAAAATGGGCTCGGTTCGACAAATCGATCGTCTTAATCTCGCAACATACGCCTTGCTTTGTCGCGATGCTGGAATCAAATGCTTTGCTTTTGCACATGGTTCATACACCAATCCATATCCCGCTTTTCGAATCCTCAGCGTCAACTCCGCATCTTCGCCCCCTTCAAGTACAGCACCTCGTCGACACTCAAGCACGCGATCACTCAGCCATCCGCTTGCCAGGACCGCTTCACGCCTTACCGCAAGCGCGGCTCCAACAAGAAACTCACCATACCCATCCAGCCGTCTCCCTTCATTCCCCAAATCCTGCTCGCCAAACGATCTTCGGTAAATCTCAGCAATTCGTGTTGGCCCGCTTTCAAAATCAAGCTCAATCTGCCCACCAACTGCGCCAGCAGCATCGTTTTCTGCAAAAACCTTCACAATACACAAAGCCCAGGTAGAGTCAATGATCACATCGTCATCCACCATCGCAATCACAGGCTCATCCGTCTCGTCCATCAGCCGAATCATCGCATTGGTTTTGCCCGGCACAGGTTCATATATTCGCTCAATCCGAACATCACCATGCTCAAAAATAAACGCATCAACAACACATGCGGTGTTGTCGGTGCTTTTATTGTCAACAACAACGATTCGGCTTACATGCTTGCATGCCCGGCTTGCTATAACCAGAGCCTCAAGCGTCCGTCTGATTGCAGCCCCTCGGTTATATGTACACACACCAAGTACCATCTGGCATGTTTTTGCATCGCTGCAACTCATGGCAACACCCGCCTGCCTCTTGCATGACGCAATCTCGCCTTGATCGGTACACGCCACCCCATCTTCTGACACGCCTCCAACAACAATCGCCAGCTCTCATCATTTGCACCTGATTTTGCAATCGCATTGATCAGCCAGATTGTCGCAGCTTTAAAATGATGCTCACTCTCAGCATCACAGTGCCGCTCCAGCAGGACCAGATGATCCCGCACGCGTCGGGCATACTGGTTCGCTGCTGTCAGATTTGCGCCATCAGCCCGTCTGCCAGCCACTGCCACGGCCTGCGGGCACACCGAGATTGCTCCCATTGCACCCACGCGACATAGAAAATCACGATCCTCACCTATACGCAAATCTTCATCAAACCGCACGCCCGCATCAAGCACCCGTCGGCTCACGATCATCCCCGTTGTATTGAACAAACGAATCGGACGAAACACATCCCCAGAACAAGGCAAGACCCGCCCTGCCCACTCTGCAGGCACTTCATTGAGCGACCGCTTGCTCCCTGTATCTATCTCATATCGCGCTCCAACTCCAGCACATGCTCCAAGTGTTTTTATGAGCTCAAGTGAAGCTGAGATCCCCTCCTCGACAAGTTCATCATCATCATCCAGAAACAACACAAACGGAGATTGCGTTTGCTCAATCCCGGTATTTCTCGCAGCAGATGGTCCAGCATTGGCATGACGAATCGTTACATCACATTGTGCGCGTACAGGTTCGTCTGATCCATCGTCAACTATGATCACGCACTGGACTTCATCGCACCTCTTGGCACTGTCAAACGCTCGCTCCAGAGCCTTTAGCTCGGGATTGTGCGTCGCAATGATGACATCCAGTTCGCCCATTGCGTTTATGCCTCGATCACATCACGGGCCAGCCACTCGGTCAGCCTCAGCTTGCTCATGGCAAGTGTCCTGGCTTCTGCGATGGCATCAAGCCGCCTTGACCAGTTGGTTTCATCAGCAATCGCCTCCGCAACCACTTCCACACCCCTGGGACCAAGATTAGGCAGCCGAATGAACGCATCTGATGGAATCATTGCATCCGCTGCCCGCGAGCCATAATACAAAGGCACACTCCAGCACAAGAGCGGGTCCCACAGCTTCTCCGTTACATATCGATCACCCTCAGCATAGTTTTCAATCGCAAGCGTAAACATCGCAGGCCGTAGCACCGACCCCTTGGAAATCACCTGCCCCTTTGAACCAAGATCGCCCGGCAACCCTCGTCCATACATCCTGAACTCCCCCGCCCCGCCCCCAATCCCAAGCCCCCGTTCTCTCAATAAACCAAAGAACCGTAATCGTTCCTCATGCCCCGCGATCATCGCCTTGCCCGATGAAACACACGCCAGCTTGAGAGGCTTGTCTGATCGATCAGGCTTGGGTGCATTCCTCAGCCAGTCGATGGGTTCAGTCAAAGTCCACATCGAAGGCAATCGGATCGGATGCGTCGCCCGATCATCAGGCCCATACACCCGCCCTGCATATTGCCTTGCGATTGTGTAAAGCTCATCACTCACAATGGGACCAGGCTCATAAAAAAGACAAGTCAGATCGCCAGGCTCACGATTCAGCCATTGCCAGACCGTTTGTGCCCGAAGTGTGGTCAGCGACCCCGTCATCCGGGCAAGCCTGCGTTCCCACCGGCGCGGCTTGGCGCCATGACCCGCATGAACAGGAATCGGTGTCCCGATTGCAAGGATGTGATCCGCATTTCGATCAGAGTTGCATAGCTCAAGATGCTGATGCCTGCCTAAAACGCCATCGCATTGATTCCACAGAAAATCTGCATCGTGCTCTCGTTCTACAAATAGGCCGACGGTTGCAGGCATGGGGCAAGTCTACCCTGATCTTCTCATGCTGTCTGATGCCAGAATCCGGCTCTGCGATTGTTCCTGCAATCTGATCCGGGCCTACCCTTGCCTGTATGGAAGGCTCGACCAATAAACCGATGAATCAACCCCACTCAGCAGAGGATCATGAATCCTTTGCCTCACGCACGACCACGGACCCCGCCAAGGCCCGTCAGCTTGCCATAGACGCAGCTCGCCTGCTCGCTGATGACAAGTGCGAGGATGTGCTGGTGCTCGATGTCACGCAGATCAGCCAGATCACAGATTTCATCGTGATCGGTACAGGCACCTCCGACCGCCAGATGAAAAGCGTACTGGATCATGTCCGGGATATGGCAAAGGATGCTGATTACGAGCTATTTCGCTCCAGCACCGACGATAATGCTGTCTGGCTGCTGGCCGACTTTGTCGACATGATTGTCCATCTGTTTGAGCCTAATGCTCGTGCTCATTACGATCTTGAAACCCTCTGGAACGAAGCGTCCCGGGTCCACTGGCAACGCCCCGGCGAGCAAACATCGCGCGATCATGCAGGACTCGGTCAGGATTCAGACCCCACCTGACCGATGCAACAATGATGCATCGTCAGCCACCCAATGATTCAGGTTCCAGCCCGACGCCGCTCATTTCAGAGCAGGTCGCGGTCCAGACCCCCTCAGCGTCATATGTTGTTCACATCGGCACCAATCTGCTTGCAGATCTGGGCACAATCGCGAGCAACCTTGCAATCCAGGGCTCAGCCCTGCTTGTCGCGGACGATAATCTGCCTCAAACAAGCATAAATCTGGCCAGTGAGTCGCTCGAGGCTGCGGGTTTTCGTGTTGAGCATGTAAAGCTCCACGCGACTGAGACGCAAAAGGTGTACGAATCGGTCCAGTCGCTGCTTGATCAGCTTGCCAAGGCAAGGTTTGAGCGCAGCGATGTTGTCATCGCTCTGGGTGGCGGGATAGTGGGGGATGTGGCTGGCTTTGCTGCTGCGGTTTACCGCCGAGGCATTCCTGTCATCCAGTGCCCGACCACACTCCTTGCCATGGTCGATGCGTCTGTCGGAGGAAAAACCGGCATCAACCTGCCAGCTCGAGGCACGCTTTTAAAAAACATGGTGGGCTCATTCCACCACCCCAAGGCGGTCATTGCAGATGTCAGCACGCTGAACTCTCTTCCCCCGCGTTTTTTCCGTTCCGGGCTGGCTGAGTGCATCAAGCATGGGCTGCTCTGTGCTGATCATAATGATCCCGAGTTGCTCAGTTGGACCCGCGAGCACCTGAGTCAGATTCTCAAGCTTGATTCCAAAGTCTTGTGCGAGTTGGTCGCCCGAAATGTAGCTGTCAAAGCCAGCGTCATCGCTGCTGATGAGCATGAGCTCAACGCGACCCGCGACAACCCTGGCAGGGCTGTGTTGAATCTTGGCCATACATTTGCACACGCCATAGAGCCTGTAAAACACCTGACCCCGACGGGTGATCCTGCTGATGCGCCATTGCACCATGGAGAAGCTGTGGGACTGGGGCTGATCGCAGCTGCGAGCTACGCTGAGTGTGCGGGCATGTTGGATCAGCAGGATTTACAACTGATCAGCGATATTCTGATCCAAGCGGGGCTGATTGTTCGCATTGCCGGGCTCGATTCTGCGGATTTGATCATGGCTGCGATGCAGGATGACAAGAAAGTGCAATCAGGCGAGCTAAGGCTGATCATTCCAGGAGCCTTGGGGCGCTGCTGCATGATCCACAAGCCCAACCCCGAGCACTTGATCCAGGCAATTGACGCCATTCGCGCGTAAGCGGGGGTGTTTGAGATCAGCTTGGGAAGAAAATGGGGAAAACTGGAGTATAAAAACGATCTGCTCCGATAATTCATCCAAGGCAATTCGATTGAGAGGGGATTGACACAAGCGAATGGGCCAAAGGGCCTGTCAGGACGGTTCCCGGTGCGAGTTCTCACCATCATCAATCAAAAAGGTGGCTGTGGCAAGACAACCACAGCGATCAATCTTGCAGGGATCTTGTCGAATCAGGGATGGCGTACGCTGCTGGTTGATCTGGATCCGCAGTCACATTGCGCAGCAGGGCTTGGGATTCCAGAGTCGCAGATCGAGCAGGATATTGCGGATGCAATGCTCAGTCCTGCACCGGAATCGTTTGACACTGAGAAACTGCTGTGGCAGGTGAATGCACATCTGGATCTTGCTCCCAGTCGCATGAGGCTGGCAGGTCTGGAAGCATCAAGGGGTGGCCTGGCAGGCTTGAATGATCGCGAGTTTCGTCTTTCGCGATTTCTTGAAGGCATGCGTGATCAATATGACATCTGCCTGGTTGATTGTTCGCCCGCGATCGGGCTTCTGGCATTTAACGCGCTGGCTGCAGCAACAGATGTGCTGATTCCTGTCGAAGTCGGTTTCTTTTCCATGCGTGGAGCAGAACGACAGGTCAATACCGTTCGGTCACTTGGTCGCAGGCTGGGGCGGGCTGGCCCGATCTGGATTTTGCCGACATTGCATGATGAATCGCATGAGTTGTGCGTCGAGATGTTGAGCCAGATCAAGCGTCATTTTTCAAAGCGTGTCACACCTGTGGTCATTCGGCGAGATCCCGCTGCCAAAGAGGCTGCATCCATTGGCCAGATCGTGACTCAGCACGCACCTCGTTCGACATCAGCGTTTGATTACACCAGGCTTGCGCAATGGCTGGTCCGTTGCTGGAGACTTGATCAGACACAAAGTTTGAAGCATTCTGCATTGCATGATGAATCTGACACACGCAAGGTGACGGTTCTTGCAAGGCAGGATGCCACGCGGGACCTTGGTGCCAGGCTTGCCAAGCAGGCTTCGATTCCCACCAAAGCAAGTGTTTCAGCTTCAGCGCGTGCGCGTGAGATGGTTGAGCGAACTCGGGCGATGCAGATTATGCCTAAAGCTGTGCAAGTTCCAAAGCCATCAACTGAAAAACCTGCTGATCCTGCACCTCGCCCCCCGCAAAACCCTGCTTCACCATTTGGCATCAATCACACCGTGAGCATTGCTGGTGTCTATGTTGGCGATCAGGTCTCTGCACCGATCGAGATTTCAACAACAAGTTCCATTGATACCACGCTGGGCGTGGACCTGTCCAAAGCATCAAAACAATCACCCGTTGAGCCAGTACCAGTGCAGAAGTTGCCGTTTCGACCATTGGCACCACTGCCGCCTGATGAGCCAGATGAAGAGCCTGAAAAGCATGAACAATCGACCCCGCTGCCCCCGCCCATGACACCCCCGGGCGAGCTACCAAAACAGGATGTGAAGAAGCCCGATGAACCAGGCAGCACAGAGGCATTTGTGGTACCTTTGCACCCTGCCAAGCCACTACGAATGGCACAGAGGCAACAGGAGAACTGATTATGGACCCAACGGTGGAACCGATGGGAACTAGCATACTGGGAATCCAAGGCCCATTTCCGATCTCGCAAGAGACCGATGATCCTTACGATGCACTTGCTGACCTTTTCCTCAATGATACTGTGCCTGGACCTGAAGCAAATCGTCCAGATCAACCCCAGCTTCATGAGCAGGACGCGCCTTCTGTCACCACACAGGTTGTTCATCGGCCTCAGATCTGTGGCCTGCTTCTTGGTCATCTGCCGGTTCTGGCTTCTGCATGGGTCTGGCAATATGCCCGCGAGATGGCACTGGACGAGCCTGTCGCGATGTTGCGCATATCTCAGCAACATGCATCACTGGATTTGATCGGGAAAATGCCCGCAGAAGTCTCGGGCACTGCTCGTTCGATCGTCGATGCAATCAAGCAGGCCAGCACAATCACTCGGCGATGGTTGATTCGTGTCGATGAAGGTGATGAGCACGAGATGATTGCGTCACTGGGTGCTCAGGAGAGTGATGCAAAGCTGACAATTCTGACGGGCGCAAGCGAAACTGCGATTGTTGGAGCATACCAAACGCTCAAGCGGCTCATGAGTTCAGCTCCATGCGTGCGTTCGAGTGACATCACGCTGGCAATCATGGGTGTGCCAGCAGAAAAGGCGGATCATGCGGGTAGTCGGATTCAACAGGCTGCAGAATCGTTCCTGGGTCGCAAGATCGATTTGATGCTTTGTGATGCCCGGATCACAGGCGGACCATCACTGGCGCTGTATCGCGGGCCTTCGGACCTTTCGGTTTTCGCAGCGTTGCGTCTGGTTCAGGATACTGCTCAACGAGGTGAGATTCCTGCAGAATGTCACATTGATCTGCCTGCAGTTACGCCGGAGGAAGTGTATTACGAAGCAAACCTTCAGCCACAATATGAATCGGATGCCTCGATTGAATCAGATGGTTCATTCTTTACTGAAGCGTGTGACGAACCAAGTTACTCAGCAACTACATACGATCAAAGCGAGTCCGAGCTGAGACAGGATGCGGATGATTTGTCATCGCTCGTCGATGGTTTATCGCTTGTGGATGGAAGATGTCCATTTGCCAGCGACATCGAAATGGCTTTGGACAATAAGGGGCGGGTGCATGCACTCTGCCTTGTGGATTCTGATCCATCTGCTGCACTAGCGCAGTTGATGATCGTGCAAGGATGGCTCAGGCATCATGCGCCATTACTGGGGTCATCGGTAAATGATGCTGAGGCTGTCCTGCATTTATTCACATCTGAGCCTGCATTGGTGCGCCGATTCAGCGATGTTCCCGGTCTTCGGCTGCATGTTCGAGTTGAGCCTTCACAAAGAACCGTGTGCCTGGATTTGAACTAGCGAATAAGCCAGCCAATAAAAAAACCCCAGCGTTGTGCTGGGGTGTGAAGGGTGAAATCATGCCTGAACTCAGGCGGTTTCCTTGCGTTTGACCAAAAGGTCTTCGAGTGTGACTTCGCGCTCAAGAGCGTCCATATCAATGAGATACTCGCGGCCTTCGTGTTCCAGTTCTGGCAGATCGTACATGAGATTGAGCATGATCTCTTCGAGAACGCCTCGCAAAGCGCGAGCACCGGTGTTGCGAGAACGGGCACGCTCTGCGATTTCGTGCAAGGCTTCTTTCGTGAACGAAAGCTTGGCACCCTCGCACTCAAACTGATGCTGATACTGACGAATCAGAGCATTCTTAGGCTCAGTAAGCACATTGATCAGTGCGTCAAGCGAGAGCGGCATGAGCGGTGCCACGATGGGCATTCTGCCGACGAGTTCGGGAATCATGCCGTACTCAATGACGTCCTGTGGCGTGGTCAACGCGAGCAACTCTTCACGCTCGATTTCGGCTTGTTCATCGCTTGCTGGCGAACCAAAGCCGATGCGTGTGTGGCCGATGCGTCTGCGAATAATGTCTTCAAGACCAACGAACGAGCCGCCACAGATGAACAGGATCTGCGAGGTGTCGATCTGGATATATTGCTGCTCGGGATGTTTTCTGCCACCTTGAGGCGGAACATTGGCGATGGTGCCTTCGAGCATCTTCAAGAGCGACTGCTGAACGCCTTCGCCTGAGACATCGCGTGTAATGGAAACATTGGACGAGGTCTTGCCAATCTTGTCGATTTCATCAATATAGATGATGCCTCTCTGGGCAGATTCAAGGTCGTAATCTGCATTTTGAAGCAGCTTGAGCAGCAGGTTTTCGACATCCTCGCCGACATACCCAGCTTCGGTGAGCGTTGTGGCATCACCGATGGCAAAGGGAACCTTGAGGATGCGTGCCAGTGTGCGCGCGATCAGGGTTTTACCACAGCCCGTTGGACCGACAAGAAGGATGTTGGACTTGTCGAGTTCAACAGAGTTGTCCTCAGAAGATGAGTGGAGCAGCCTGCGATAATGGCCTCTGGTTGCCACCGCGAGGGCACGCTTGGCAAGATCCTGGCCAATGACATACTGGTCCAGATGTTCTTTGACCTGTCTGGGGGTGGGCAGTTCATCAAACAGCGGGGGTTTGGTTGATCGGCGTTTTTCCTGTTTGAAAATGTTCTGGCAGAGGTCGGTGCAGAGCGAGCAGATGTAAACATCGCTGGGGCCTTCGACCATGGGGCCGACATCTCTGCTTGACTTGCCGCAGAAAGAGCAGGTGGTGACGCGTCTTCCGCGAAAACCGCCATCTCCTGTTCCACTGCTGCTGCTATCGGATCCTCCGGTTGATCCAGTAGTACTCTTGGAACCGGAGTTGTCTCCATCTCTTGGGTTCTTCGCCATGGGTACCTCACAAATGCCACACAGTCCTCACACAATGCAAGCGTGGCTTAGGGATTGTATCGGCTGACAGGGTGCATATCTCTACTTCGAGCAGTTCAAAGCTGAGATTTGGATGCCCACTGGGTTTATGGGCTATCTGAGGGTGGTTTCGAGTTTGAGGGTGGCGGGGGAGGGGGGGTGGGGGGGGTGGGGAGGGGGTCACCAGTGAGATCAAAGCCGGGCTTGTGTCTGAGAACTGAACTGTTGGTGTCAGGAGCAGCTATTGGAGGTGCTGCTAAGGTTTTACTTCCGCTTGATTGAGGGGAGGATGCGATCATTTTATCGCGCAGATCAGAGATGACAGCCTGATATTCACCATCGCTAAGTAGTCCCTGGCGATGTTGTGTTCTGAGGTGTTCCATGAGGCTGCCGATGTCGTGGGTTTCACCTGAAGCACCTGAAAGCAGTTTTTTGCGGATCATCATGACGAGAGTGCCCAGAACAAGCATGGCGAGCATGAGCATGCCGACCCAGAACAGGATCTCACCGGTGGGTTGGCTTTTCAGCGATTGGATATCTGTTGTCAGCAGGAGCAGATTGTTCAAGTCAAACTGAGTCATCTCAGGTCAGCCACCGAAACTGATGATGGTTTCGCGCAAGGGGATGAGCAGGCGAGGGACCGCGCATGTTTCAACCAGATCCTGGCCTGTGGCTGCAAGAGTGTCAAAGGCCTCAGGAAGATTCTTGATATCCCGAACCGGGCCATAGCGTCGAACGGTGAGATAGACACTGATGGGCTCAGCTCTTGATTCCGAGGCGTATTCTACATCGCGTGATTTTTTGCTGTTGCGGGTTTTGATTTCAAAGTGTGCTTCGGTCTGATCGACATTCTCAAGCGAAAAGCCAATGGTGGGTTGACAATCCACACATTGATCCATGTGAGAGGAGTGCAGATCAGCAAGAGGTGAGCCGCCGAGCAAGGCTTCCATGACGATTTCGTTGTGGTTACTCTTGGCTGCCAGATCAAAGCCAAAGAGCAGCTCAATATAGTCAACATCCAGCGGGCTGATGCTCAGATAATATGGAGCGACCTGCAGGATGAGTTTGTGCAAGTCAAAGCCTGATGTTGAAGGCCCCGGGTTAACAGCGCCAGAGCGGATGCTGTTGGAGCGAATAGCCATCCAGAGGTATTCGCCATCGATGGTGCTTGACGATTCCAGCGCCAGCTCGTCCTTGTACTTGCGAAACTGGTCCATCTTCGTGAACTGACGGCTGATGCGATCAAAGAGTTCCAGCACGGTTTCGCGTGACTGGGCAAGCTCCATTTTCAGGCCGATCTTCTGGTTGATGTAGTGATCGGTTGTCAGGGCGTGGTAGCTTTGGGTCATGGCGTGCAACTCCGGAACGGTGACTTGATGCCATAGCCTACCAGCCAGAACCGGTTAGTCGAGTGTGGAGGGTGATCTCTGCAAGCGCATGGGCTGGAGTTTGAAGTAGGTCAGTGATCTCCAGAGCCATTCTGCGGGGCCGAATCTAAAATATGAGAGCCAGATGGGGCTGCCAATGAGCTGCAGGCTCCAGATGCCAATGACGACCAGTTCCAGTTCCAGACGCGAGAGTTTGCCGAAAAGTGCAACGCCCCAACCCTGAAACAGGATCATCGCAAAGAGTGAATGCAGGAGATAGTTTGTGAGCGCCATCTGACCCACAGCAGCCAGTGCCTTTCGCAGATAGGGAAACAACCCCATGTTGACGAGTGAGACGATAAACCCGATGTGGCCGAATGCTACGAAAATGGAACCGATGCTGTTGAACTGCTGACCAATGAAAGCAAGCTGAACCGGGTCGAAGTTGTTGCTGGAGTTGAAGAGGATGCCTGCGATGACGATTGGCACGCCTATGCCATAGCCCGCGATCGCCAGACCGAAGTTCCATTTGTTGGAGCGTTGACCCGTAAGAAAGCCAAGGCGGTAGAAAACCATACCCAGGAGCATTGTGCCTGTGACACGCCAGAAGGTGAAAAAGATCAGGATTTGAGTCTGCAGCTGCAAAGCAAAACCAGCTCGTGCAGGAAGGATTTGAGCATAACTTCCCTGTCGGATGCTGATCTGTTCAGCGAGCATCTCTTGTGTTGGTGAGAACTCCGCCATGAGATCGTGTGCAAGAGTATCGATATCTTGTTGAGTCATGCCCCAGTTGAGTAACTGCTCAACACCAGCGGGATTGTTAAGTAAATAGATTATGTAGCCTGAGGAGAGCATCATGAGTTGGCTGATTGCGATGAGAACAACTGAAAACAGAAGTAATGCCCAGATTGGCAATCGGCGAAGCCACCACAGAGCGAATATGCCACAGAATGCGTATGAGAAAAGAATGTCGCCTTCCCACAGGACATAGGCATGGAGCAGTCCAATCAGAGCGAGCCAGCCCATACGACGGAGCCAGAGCCAACGGGCTGCTGAAATCCCTGATCGCTCGATGGCTTTGTCAGCATAGAGCAAGGCTCCTGCGCCAAAGAGCATCGCGAAGATGGTTATCATCTTCAAATCAAACAACATGTGGACAACGATGTAGGTCCATTTGTTTGCGTCTGTGAAAGGCTCACCCATGATGGTCGGGTTGGTATAGGCTGCGAAAGGCAAGCCCATCAAGTAGATATTCATCGCCAGGATGCCAAGAAGGGCAAAGCCTCGAAGAACATCGAGCGACTCGATTCGGGCTTGCTCACTTACGGGTTGGAGGGATGTATTCATTGTGTACCAGTCAGCCAGGAAATGATGCCATCGTTATCAGACAGATCGCCAACAACACGATCGGCATGGGAAAGGTCTTCTTGAGAGTAGTAACCTGTTGCGACTGCAAGTGAACGGCATTGGTTGACGCTGGCACACTGCACATCGCTGGGCGTGTCGCCAATGATGGTGGTCTGAAACGACGAACCGATCCTGTCTTGCTGAATGCAGCGCTCTATTGCAACCGGAGGCAGATGGTCGCGATGTGGCGGGTAATGTGGCGAGTCGATCCCCCAGACACTGATGGGAAAATCGTTGATGTCCAGATCACAAGCCTGCAGTTTGGTGTGTCCTGCAAGTGGTGTATTGCCGGTGAGAAGCCCCGTCACGACATGATCCATCGCTGAAAGCGACTTGACGAGAGTGCGCACACCTGGCAGGGCATCTATCACTCCAGGTTGTTGGAGAAAGCTCGTGAGAGTTTCATGGTATTGATTAATCAGAGGCTCAAAGTTATCAGGAGCGAGCTGATTGTGTGTCAAAATATCCTGAAAGATTAGCGGATCAATCCTGCCTGCGTACTGCACGCCTTCAACTGTAAAGCCTGTGCCAAAGAGCGTTTGGCCAGCTTGTTTGACGGCTTTGAGCCCGAGGCCACATGCAGTGACGAGCGTTCCATCAATATCAAACAGGATCAGATGCAAATCAGTGCTCCAAGTGGGGGAGGTGTGGGAGCGAGCGAATGTCAACTCCACGATTACAACATCCTATTCCAAAGCACGCTAGATAGTGTGCAAATATTCAAAGAAATAATTTCGCATTGTGGCGGAGCATGAAACGGTTCGTGCGATTGGTTATAGCACGATCATCCATGAGGCTGATCAGAAAGCACAGTGGTGGGGTAGAGCATCAAACTGTTTGGTGTTACGCACACAGATGCGACCTGTTTATGCAGGGCGCAATAGATATTTTTGCATCAAAGGAGCATGAAATGAATAATGCAAAGATCAGTAACTATAGTAAGAAGTTCGCCAATCGACGGTCCAGTATCGCCTTACTGTTGCTCATGGCAATGGTCACGCAGGCACCAGTGGCTCATGCGGTATTGTCTGGATACAGCACTGCAACATGGTCCCCACTACCAAATAGATCTTCAAGCAGCGGGTTGGGAAAGGGAGGCTGGCATTATGTGAAAGCCAAGCCTGGCGAGACAGTGACTGCCGAGTTTACAAACAATGGCAATGTCATCAAAAACATAAACGGTCAGACACCTAAAAAATCTCGTACGACCGCCAATGGAAAAAAGGGAGTCAAGATATTTGTGCCAGGCTCTGTCAATGGTAGAACGGTAAACGACAAACATGTTACAAAGCTGAAGTTGAATGGTACGACGGTTACACTGGATGTCGCATTCTTTAATGTGGATGGACCAGCTCCATTTGGCAACTGGCTTGACGATAATGGGTATGCTGGAGATTCGTTTTTCACATTGCCGGACTTTGATGCGTCTGGCACATCTTTCTTCTACGGCGTAGATGGCGTGATCTGGGATCAACTGGGTTTCGATGTTACTGAAAGCATGTACGGCACATCGTATATGGTAATTAATGGAGTCACAGCGGATCTTCCTGGCATTGTGTTCAGTATGACAAGCCTGGAAAACACTGGTTCAGCATGGGTTACAGCAAATCCCTATACGGGCCTGGTCACGCTTGATTCCATGCACATGATGCAAGTTCCTGCACCCGGGTCACTCGCTCTGCTCGGCTTGGGCGGCTTGATTGCAACCAGACGCCGAAGGGCATAATCAGCATCGCTGTGATAGCGACTTAATTTCTTTTACTCAACCTCACTGCTGCAGGACTCACGCAAGTCCTGCAGCGGCTTTTTATTAATATCCAGAAATATGTGACGGATTGCTCGCGCTGATTCAGGACAGAAGCAGTTACAAGATCAGGAGATTAACGATCATGATGCGCAGTTGCAGAAGCTTTTTTACCAGCGTGAGTGATCTCGATTTTGGGCATGGGTTTGCCATCAGAGAGTGATGTCACCAGGCGGATGCTTCGGGCGATGCCCGCAGCGTCGATGCCAGCCATGTGGAGTTGATCTGTTCGTGAGTCCTGATAGATCCAGTTGTCTGGAAGACCCGCGCGGAGGATGCAAGAGGTATCAAGGCTCATTTCCTGAGCCGCTTCGAGGACTGCGGTTCCAAAGCCTCCGACAAGGCTGTGATCTTCGACGGTGACAATGGGAGTTTTGCGTGACAACAGCGCGCGGATCAAAGCAGTGTCAACAGGCTTGACAAAGCGTGCATCATAGAGCGCAACACGGTATTCATCTGCCAGTGTCGCAATGGCAAGATCAGCATGAATCGCAGGCGTGCCATAGCAAAGCACCGCAACATCAACTGGCTTGTTGTCATCAAGTCCGGTCAGATTCGGTGTCAAGCACCGAGCCTTGCCAAGCTCAAAGGGCGGGCACTCATCAGCGAATCGTTCTGAAACACTGTCGCGGGGATATCGCACCGCCGACAAGCTTGCATCCCAGGTTCGCATGAACTCGAGTGACGCTTGAAGCGAAGGCTCGTCGATTGCTGCCAGAAGCACCGCATCGGGTAACGCCCGCAGGATTGAAACATCGCAAAAACCATGATGCACAGCACCATCACCACCAACAAGCCCTGCACGATCAAGGCAAAGCCTAACCGCCAACCCTTGCAGCGCGACTTCCTGGAACGCCTGATCAAATGCTCGTTGAACAAAGGTCGAATAGACCGCAAAGAAGGGACGCATGCCGGTTTTGGCAAGGCCTGCCATCATGTCCAAGGCGTGCGATTCACAAATACCGGTATCCCATGTGCGATCAGGAAACTCGTTGAGCACGCGGGTCAGTCCTGTGCCATCAGGCATGGCAGCGGTGCAAGCAACGACTTTTTCATCACGCTGCATGATATCAGCCATGGCATCTGAAAAAGCAGCTGTGAACGAGCGGCTACCAGACTCAACTTCGACCCGGCAGCCATCAACACGGAAAGGTTTGGGAGAGTGAAAAGTTGTTGCATCGTGTTCAGAAAACTCAAAGCCTTTGCCTTTGACCGTCTTGACATGCAAGACCATGGGGCGATCAAACTCACGGGCTTCAGAGAGGAACTCGATCAACTCGGGCAGGTCATGCCCATCGATGGGACCCACGGTGAGCAAGCCGAAGTTTTCAAACCATGCACCCTCGTTGATCATGTGTTTGGTGGCTTCGCCCATGCGGTGGTAGGCTTCTTCGACGAGGTTGCCGCCGGGTACATGCTTGAGAACACGCTTGGCAGATTTTTTGAGATCTGAATAAATGTGTGAAAGTCTCAGGCGATCGAAGTATTGAGCGACTGCACCCTGAGGCGATGAAATGGACATTCCATTGTCGTTGAGAACGACGAGGAACTGACGATTCAGTGTGCCTGCGTTGTTCAGCCCTTCCATGGATACGCCGTTGACGATAGAGGCATCGCCGATGAGTGAGACGACGCGGCGACCAGTGGGATTGTCCTTGGGGTCAAAAGCCTGTCCTGAGATGGTGTCGCCGCGCGCCATGCCGACTGCTGTTGATATGGCGGTGCCTGCATGACCTACGGAGAACTGGTCATACTCAGATTCGCGAGGCTCAGGAAAGCCTGACATGCCTTTGCTGGTTCTCAGGTTTGCGAGTTTGTCAAACCTGCCCGTGAGCAGTTTGTGGGGATAGCACTGGTGCCCGACATCGAACAGCAGGCGATCCTTGGAAAAGTCAAAAACATAGTGCAGTGCGATAGTCAACTCGACTACGCCGAGGTTGGGGGCAAGGTGACCTCCGGTGCGAGAGACCTGGCTACAGATCGCAGCTCTGATCTGGCTGGCAAGATCCGTCAGCTCATCAATTGAGAAGCTTCGGATATCCGCGGGGGTCTTGATCGATTCCAGGAGAGAGTGTTGGTTCATTGAGTTGCTCTGCGGTTGTGTGATTCAGGATCGAGCGTAAGTGTATGTCAATCCGGGGCGTTGTGCTGGTGATTCTCGGACGAGTTTTCAAGGGCTTGCGGTGGCAGTACGCGAGACGAATCAGAGGTCAGCGGGTTCGTACGGCCAGGAAGTGCGCCAGTTCGCGTAAAGGCTCTGCTGGAACACCCATCGGCTTGATGGCATTCAGGGCTCTGACAAGCATTTCATCCGCAGCTTCGTGAGAGGCTTTGATGCCCATGATGCCGGGGTAGGTGAGCTTGCCAGCTTGAATGTCTTTGCCAGCTTTTTTACCAAGATGCTCAGATGATTGCTCGACATCCAGCAGGTCGTCAATGATCTGGAACATCAGACCGATGGCCTCAGCATAAACAGTGATGTTTGTGAGTGATGATTCAGGAATGGTGCTGGCAGGATCAGCGATTGCGACTTGAGCACCCATCCGACAGGCAGCACGGATCAGAGCGCCGGTTTTATTGCGATGAATGGCCTGGAGTTTTTGCAGGTCGGTCAGGTTTGAGGGTAAGCCTCCGAGTGTGTCGTAGACCTGGCCCACGATCATGGCGGTCGTGGCATCTGCGAGTTCCGTGATCAACTGACCAGTCAGTTCTGGTCCATACCCTGCTTGTGTGATGGCTGAAAAAGCCAGTGTGTTCATGGCATCGCCTGCAAGAATGGCCATGGCCTGACCCGCATGGATGTGAAGTGTGGGCTTGCCCCGGCGGAGTTCATCATCGTCCATAGCAGGCAGATCATCATGTACCAGACTAAAAGCATGGATCAACTCGATGGCAACGCCGGGGAGCAGAGCTGCAGTCCCTGATGTTCCCAATGCCTGGCAGGCGTGAAAGCAGAGGATGGGTCGGAGGCGTTTACCGCCACTGAGGGCGCTGTAGGCGATGGCATCTTTTAGATTGTCCGCGATGTCAAGATTCTGGATAAAAGCCTTGAGTGCGTCTTCGACTTGGGCTAAAGGAGCCCAGATCGCATCCTGATCGTGCAGAGTTGGTTTATTGTGTGAAGATTGTGGCTTGGAATGGATGGTCATGGTGCTGATTTGTGTCTTGTGTGGAATGAAAACCGAGCGAATGAGTTGAACAGAGGGGAAGGTGTGAATTATCACGCAAGATGCAGCTTGCGTGCGATGTGCTCTATGCTATGGCTGATCTAGTGTCGTCGCTAAAGGGTTCAGGCGGGTCATACGAGATTGGGCACGATTGGGAGTGAATTTGCAGGTGATAAACGCATTCTTAGAAGATGGCCGAACGATCTTGCAGGCTGGCGGGTGGGTGATGTATGTGCTGCTGGGTGTGAGTGTGCTGGCGATGACTTTGTGCCTTGAGCGCACAGCATTCTGGCTGAGGCTTCACAGCCCGGGTCGACTGGCCCGTGTACAAACCATGACAGCAAGGCTCAGCCAGCGTGATCTGGTAGCAGCAAGGTCGCTGGCAGATGCAGATACGAGCCTTTATGGGCGATTTGCACGGGGATTACTTGCAGAACTCAAGCAGTTGACTTCAAAACCAGCAGATTCAGGCAGCCAGACTGAGGAGAAAGGTGATTCTGTGAGTGGGGAGGCTGGGGGGAAGGGGAGAGGAGGGGGGGTGAAGGAAGCTGTGCTTTTGTCGATGCTTGATGGGACGCGAGGGCCGATCGAACGGTTCAGTGTGTTGCTTTCGACGATTATTACTGCAGCACCGATGCTGGGGATTCTGGGAACGGTGACTGGGATTATTGAGAGTTTTCAGTTGCTCGGCGGAGGGGAGGATGGTGGAACGATCATTTCAGATCCATCAATGGTGGCAGGCGGGATTGCTGAGGCTCTGTATACAACCGCATTCGGGCTTGTAATTGCCCTGATGACGCTTTTCCCGTATGCAATCTTTCGGGGGCAGGCACAGAACGCCATGGCACGCCTTGAAACGATGGCATCGGCTGTGGAAGGCGAATGATCCGAGTATGCTTCAGTTTCAGATTGGCTAATACTGGCCATTGTAGAGATAGAGAAGGGTTTGTTTGCAAGGGGATCATGGGGGCATGGATTCTGATTATGCTCAGATATCCAGATATCGCTGTCACTCAGTCTTAAAATTGACACAAAAAGAGCCTGATTGAAGTTTTTTGAGCAAATATTGGCCTTTGGGCTTTCATTTGATCGAATTATCGGGTACATTGAGTTATAGGATGGGGTTGATGCAGGGCTGTGGGGCGGACTGAGAAGTGGATCACCCCAAGGTGAAGTGGATAGAGGGCAGGAAGAATTGGGAAGGGGGGCGGGGGGGTGGGGGGATATGCGTTCAGATGAGGGAGTCGATATGAAACCCACGCTGAGTCAGATGCTTGCTTTGTTCGCAGAATCGGGTGATTCGCTGGGGTCGTATGCAGAGGGGGCTGGGAATCTTGATCGCGTTCAGTGCGTGAAGACAATCTGCTCCATGTATGTCAAGATGGATACGGGCGAGCGGGTTGGGACTGACACCAAGCTTGTGGAAGACCATTGTGCTGCCAGTTATCTTGGCTTTTACTTTGGCTCTGCTGACATTCCTTGTGAGTCTTCTCAAGAGTCAGGCAATGCACTCTTTCTGATCTTTGCAAAGGAATTGCTCAGCCTGGTTGAATCTGATCCGGTGTGCCCCGACAAGTACGACACAAACAGCGTCGATGATGTGCTTGATTATTTTGCGTTTGTGCGACTGTTTCACGCAGGATGTCCGTAAGTTCAGCCGTTTAGAGGCTGTTTTGATAATCCCGACTCTCCCTCCTGGTCCCCTGTAGCAGTTATGGTGCGGGGGGCTTTTTTTGAGAAAAGGAGTGGGAGGGTAAAGCAGGATGCAGATTGCTGCCTGCAACTGGGCAACGCCTTTTCCCAATGATTGAGTGGGATGATGAGAAGCCGTGCAGTGTGGTTGCGCACATGTGTAGCGCGATGGTGAGGAAAGATTGTCCTGGGGGTGTGGGTATCTGGCAGGAAGTGAGTGGGGGGGTGGGAGGGGGGGCAAGATATCGCGATGCGGATCTGCTATGGTGGCGTGTTCTAAATGAATCAGCACGGCTTTCAAGCTGGGCTGACAGCAGGGAGTTTGATCAGGAGATACCGGGTGACTGATGCGATTGTGATTGAACAGGCGCGCAAGGCCTTTGGCAAGAAGGTGGCTGTGCACGGCTTTGATCTGCGTGTGCCTCAGGGCACGATGTATGGATTCATCGGCCCAAATGGTGCGGGGAAGACGACCACGATCCGTATGGTGATGTCTATTATTTTTCCTGACTCGGGCCGGGTTGAGGTTCTTGGCAGGAAATCTGCTGTGGAATCCAAGGATCGGATCGGTTATCTGCCAGAAGAGCGGGGGGTTTACAAGAAGATGAAGGTGGGGGCGTTTTTGACGCATATCGCCAGGCTCAAGGGTGTGGACGGGGCGGCGGCTCGGGCTCGTGTGCATCAATGGCTTGAGCGCGTAGACCTTGGAGATGTGATCAAGAAGCGGTGCGAGGAGTTATCCAAGGGAATGCAACAGAAGGTGCAGTTTATTGCATCGGTGGTGCATGAACCTGAGCTTTTGATTCTGGATGAGCCTTTTTCGGGGCTTGATCCGGTGAACATGAGGCTGCTTCGCGATCTGATTGCTGAACAACATGCCCAGGGTACGACGGTCATTTTTTCAACGCATGTGATGCATCAAGCCCAGATGCTTTGTGACCATATTGTGATGATTAATGATGGGAAGAAAGTGCTTGATGCAACGCTGAGCGAGATTCGCTCGCGATTTGATCCCAACACCATCATGCTCGAGCCGATGAACATTGAGACGGAGACTCTGGAACTTGAACGAGTCGATGGCATAGAGAAGGTACAGCGGGTTGAAGGCCAGAGGCTGGAGGTTTCGATAGCCCCCGGCACGGATGCGACCAAGATGATTGCAAAGATCGCCCAGGCGGTGCCGGTGGCGAGGATCGAGCTTCGCAGACCCACGCTGGAAGATGTGTTTATTAAGATCGTCGAGGGCAGCAGCGTTCATCCCGGTGCTGAGGGGGCAACGCGATCTGAGGGCAGAGCGGATGGGTCAACTGGGCTTGATGAACAGAGTGAGCTTATGGAAGAAACGACAGAGGGTGTGAAATGAACAGCAAGGTTCTTCTGATAGCGTTTCGCGAGTTTAAGTCCACAGCCATGACCAAGGGCTTTTTGATTGGTGCTTTTCTGGTGCCTGCGATTGCGATTGCAGTGATCCCGCTGATCATATTGCTGATGATGAATGCTGATGCACCGGTGGTGCATGGCGAGCTTGCTGTGCAGGATAAGACCGGCAGCGTGATTCCATACTTGCGTGACGAGTTGAGTCAGGATGCCATGATTGATCGTCGCAAGAAGGAGGTTGAAAAAGTCAAGGCAGTGACGGATCAAGCACTGGGATCCATGTCTGAGATGAACTCTGATCTGGTTTCATCAGCCGTGGATCAGGCGATTGAGCAGTCTACCGATGATCTGCCGATGATTCGAGTTCGTCAACTTGATCAGGGGGTTGATCTTGTTGTTGAAAAGGAGCCTTTGAAAGATTCGTTGCCCAAGGAAATAGAAAAAGGCCGAATCGGTCTGGCGGTGATTGATGCGGATGCGGTGATGCGTGCTGAGGGCGAAGAACGGTTTGGCGGTTTTTCATTGTTTGTCAGGCCCAAGCTTGATGATCGCGTGATAAAGGAAATGCGTTCGGGGATTCGCGATGCCATCCGCACAGCAAGATACAAAGCCAATGGATATGAGGCTGAGGAGATCGCTGCTCTGACGAGCATTCGAGGGGAGCAGACTCAGGAAGTAACGGATACGGGTGACCGTCGATCTTCACAAGAGCTGACAGCGATGTTGCCGTTTGCGTTCATGCTGCTCATGATGATCTCGGTGATGGTGGGCGGGCAGTATCTGTTGACCTCTACGATTGAAGAAAAATCCAGCCGGGTAGTTGAGGTGGTGCTCTCTGCGGTGTCGCCGATGCAGCTCATGACGGGAAAGATCATCGGCCAGATGTGCGTGGGGATGACGCTGTTGTTTATCTACAGCGGGCTGGGGATGGGGGCGCTGTCAGCCTTTGCACTGAGCCAGGTTGTTGAACCTGTGACGCTGATCTATCTGTTTGTGTTCTTCGTGCTGGCGTATTTCATGATTGCATCACTGATGGCTGCGGTGGGTGCTGCGGTGAATGATATTCGTGAGGCTCAGTCATTGCAGACACCGATCATATTGCTGGTCATGCTGCCATATATATTGTGGATGCCGATCAGTCGTGATCCAAACTCGATGCTGGCGACCGTGTTGAGCTTTGTCCCGCCGGTGAGTCCATTCGTGATGATGATGCGGATCACATCGACGGAGCCGCCGCACTTCTGGCAAATTCTTGTATCGATTCTGGTTGGTGTGGTTGGTGTGTATCTTTCGGTGCGACTGGCAGCCAAGGTCTTCCGTGTCGGGCTGTTGATGTTTGGCAAGCCGCCGAACATCAGAACGCTGATCCGCTGGATACGGATGGCGTGATCATGCAAGACAGTGTGTTGTTCCAGTGATTTATTTCAGAACATGGGTTCAAACCGGGCTGTGAAATGGCGCAGGGCTGCGGGTTCCTCAACGATGCGATAGCCTGGCAGCTTCTGGGCATTTGCCTTGACATTCAGAATGATCTCGATCACATAGTCAATGTGTGATTGTGTGTAGGTTCGGCGGGGGATTGCCAGACGCACGAGTTCCATATGGGCGTGTTCGCCCATCATCACGGAACCGATTTCACACGAGCGGATTCCGCCAGCTTCGTACAGGGCGCACGCCAGTGTCTGACCCGGGAACTGATGCTTGGGAATGTGCGGGCAGAAATCCGCAGCATCAATATAAATGGCATGGCCTCCGGGCGGACGGACGATGGCGATACCTGCTTCGAGAAGTTTTTCCCCGAGGTACTCGGTCGATCGAATCCGGTAACGCAGGTAGTCAGCTTCGAGCACTTCTTCAAAGCCGATCGCCATGGCTTCAAGGTCTCGCCCGGCCAGGCCGCCGTAGGTGACAAAACCCTCAGTCAGAATCAGAAGATTGCTGGCCTTTTCAAAGAGAGCCTTGTTGCGGATCAACAGCACGCCGCCGATGTTGACCAGCCCGTCTTTTTTTGCAGAAATCGTTGCACCGTCACACAGTTCAAACAGGTCGCGTGCAATGTCCTGAACCTGGCGGTTGTTCTGACCCTTTTCTCGCATCTTGATGAACCACGCGTTCTCCGCGAACCGGCAAGCATCAAGGATCAAAGGCTTGTTGTATTGATCGCACAACTCCCGCACGCTTTTGATATTTTCCAGAGAAACCGGCTGGCCTCCGATGCTGTTACAAGTGACGGTGACCATGACGAAAGGAACATCATCAGCGCGATCTTCAAGCAGCTCCTGGAGAGCTGTCAGATTCATGTTGCCTTTGAAGGGAGCATCGACAGCGGGGTTCTGGCCTTCGGGGGTGAGGAGATCGACGGTTTGACAGCCGCTGTGCTCGATGTTCGCTCGGGTGGTATCAAAGTGAGCATTGTTGGGAACGATCTTGCCTTGCCCCTGACCCGATCCGATCATGACCTCTACAAGAAGCCGCTCGCTGGCGCGACCTTGATGTGTTGGCAGGATGTTCTGGATGCCGGTGATTCTTTTTATGACATCGCGGAATCGAAACCAGCTCGGTGCCCCGGCGTATGACTCATCGCCTCGCATGATGCCAGCCCATTGCTCGCTGGACATGGCGCCGGTGCCCGAATCAGTCAACAGATCAATCATCACCCGGCGTGAGGGGATTCCAAAAAGGTTGTAATGGGCTTCGCGGAGATATCCAACGCGCTGTTCGCGGGTCGTCATCACGATGGGTTCGACAGATTTGATCCGAAAGGGCTCAATAATGGTCTTCATGGGCCAGTATACGGATCTTCAGGTGGCTTGGTGATATTTAAAGCAGCACAATTCAATCGAACCCCTTTATGACACCAGACAAGCCGCGCCTGCAAGGATGCGGTCTTCGAGCATCAAAGCCTGCCCCGCTGCGATCTGAATGTCGCGGTTTGTCAAGGATGAATGATGCGACCTAGTCCCGGTTGGGCTTGCCGCCTCTTTGAGCCGTGGTCATGGATCTGAAGCGGAGCGACTGGAAGGCGTTGTCCGGCGGCGGGCCGTTGTCGACGGTCCAGCCCCAGAAGCCGGGCGAGCCATAGGCGATGACGCGGGTTGGCGGGTGGAAGTTGAAGGCGAAAGGCATCATGGTGTCCATCTCGTCGTGAGTGCCGAAGTATTTCCATGGCTGATCGATGTTGGGTGGCCTGGAGCCTCTTTGTCTGATGCGCACGATATCAACCGGGATCCAGTATTCCTTGTTTTTCACATCGTCGTAAAGACAGAACTCGACCCAGGCATGAAGCTGGGCCTTGCGCCCCTGACCTCGCTTGAGGAACTTTTCGTCTTCATCAGATCGATCAAGTCCAATGACCATGCGCGCGGGCAGACCTGCTTTGCGATAGACCGCGACCAGCAGCGTGACCATGTCAAACTCGCTGCCTCGGCCTCGTTTGGCTGCCAGTGGAGCACCCATGAGATCAATGCCTTCGATCAGGCCATTGTTTGCAGAGTTGATCCCGTTGCCTGAAGGCTGAAAGAAGCGAACGACTTCACCCGCCAGGAACTTTGCGAGGTACACGGGCTGGACAGCTTTGGGCTTGTTGTTGATCCAGCGCTTGATGAGTCTGTCGACGGGTCTCATGTCGTAATGTTTGCCCGTCAGGTCCATGTCCACGCCATATTGAGGCTCGAAGGTGGACTGGGCGACGACGGGCCACTCGCCTTTGGGCCAGTCGATGTTCATGGCCTCATCTTCGTTAAAGACAGTGCGCCACGAAGTCATGGGGATCTCGACGGAAAGTTCGACTTGTCTGCCGGTGCCATTGGTCAGTTGCCATTTGACAAACCGGGTGCCGGAATGAAAAGGCATGTTGCCTTGCCGGAGAGGGATGAGCTTCGGCGAATCGTCAGCGAGGATGTCATTGAGCGAGAGTTCGCCAGCGATATTCTTGTCATTGATCTTCGAGCCTGCGGTTTCGGAGATGGCTGGGAAGATGACGGTCAACGCGGGGAAGTTGAAGGTGCCATACTGGATCTGTTTTTTCTGTTTGCTGTTGTAGTAGCGATCCTGATAGGAATCGACGGTGAGATCGACCTGGAGCGTCCATTCGTGAGGATTGGTGCGTTCAATCAAGCGGTTACGCTGGGCCGCAGCCGCCGGTGCAAGGAGCGTCAGCCCGATGAGCGTCAGCAAGGCCATGAGCCGGGCAGAAGGGGGTGTTTGGTGCGAGAGTCCGGGTTGATTCATGGTGTTGTGTTCCATCCTTCAGTCGCCTGAGCCTGTGCCGGGTGCTGTGTGTCTCTTGTATTGTACCAGCAATGGGTGCGTTTTGTTCCATGGATGGCTGGAGATGGTTGGGGCGAGGATGGTCCCATAGCGCACCGAATCAGAGCATTCTGCCCCCTCTCCCCTTCCTTGGTTCCCCCCGCCCTTTCTCTCGTCCTCCCCTCTCTTTCTCTCGTCTTATAAAGATGGCCTCTCTTTCCTTCCTTTCCCCCTTCCTTCGTACAGAGAACGCCTCTCTGGCTCCAGGACAAAGCGCACTGGCGCCAGCGCAGAGCTCGCTGGTGCGAGAATGGAGTGCGCTGGTGTCAGCGCAGAGCGCGCTGGCGTGAGAATGGAGTGCACTGGCGTCAGCGCAGAGCGCGCTGGCGTGAGAATGGAGTGCGCTGGCGTCAGCGCAGAGTATTCCGGGGCGAGCATGAAAGAGGGACCGTCCCATATGCACGGTTTTAACTCAGGAAAGTTTCACACTGAAAAAGGAAAGTAACCGCCGCGTGTGTGCGTGCCACAAATTTGCGTGGCAATTGAGCATTCTCGCACAGAACTGTGGCGTTTCAGGTCCAATATGTATCGTATACACACAAAAATGCTTCGCCGGGAATTTGAAAAGAAGTGGAGCCTGTGAGTCACGACTTGCCATCTTCGGCGATTGACTACTCATGACACAACTTCAAACCAGAACACGACGGCATCTTTTCTGGTGAGCCACTGCACACCACGCGAGAAAGAACTCGTCCGTTAACCGGGGTCATCTTCAATATAAGGCTTGTATCCCATGCGATCACCTTATAAAGTAGGCCAGCAAGTTCTGCAAGTTCCCAACTGAAATGAAAGTCATTTATATGTCCACCTCCGCACACACCCTGCCCTCCACCACCCCCCACGCCACCTTCATCTCCACGAAACAGCCTTTTTCATCCGCCATTCGCACAAATCCTCTGCTCCTGGCCACCTTGACGATGGTCCTGTTGGCCATGGTGCTCGCCCCCGCTGCAACAGGACAGACCTGCGACGGCCCACTCTTCCCGGGGCAGAAGTTCCCTGCGGGGGTTGGGCCGCAAAGCGTTACGCTGGGTGATCTTGATGGCGATGGCGATCTGGACATGGTCGTGGCCAATCGGAGCAGCGCCAACATGAGCGTGCTGCTCAACAATGGCGATGGGACATTCGCCGGCCAGGTCCGCTACACCGTGGGTTGGTCGCCGCATAGTGTTACGCTCGGCGACCTTGACGGCGATGGTGACCTGGATATGGTCGTGGCTAACTGGTCCACCGACGACACGAGCGTGCTGCTCAACAACGGTGACGGGACATTTGCTACGCAGACCTTCTACGCCGCAGGGCTTGATCCGTTTAGCGTTACCCTTGGCGATCTTGACGGCGACGGCGATCTGGACATGGTCGTGGCTAATGAGTTAACCTACGACACGAGCGTGCTGCTCAACAACGGCGACGGGACATTCGCTTCACAGACCCGTTTCGCCGCGGGGGGAAAGCCGCGGAGTGTCACGCTTGGCGACCTTGACGGCGACGGCGATTTGGACATGGTCGTGGCCAATCGGAGCAGCTCCGACACAAGCGTGCTGTTCAACAACGGCGACGGTTCGTTTGCTCCCCAGATCAGCTACGCCGCGGGCAATGGGCCGGTGAGCGTGACGCTGGGCGATGTTGACGGCGACGGCGATCTGGACATGGCTGTGGCTAACTTATTTAGCGCCAACATGAGCGTGCTGCTGAACAACGGCGACGGTTCGTTTGCTCCCCAGATCAGCTACGCCGCGGGCAATGGGCCGCAGAGCGTTACGCTCGGCGATGTTGATGGCGATGGCGACCTGGACATGGCCTATGTGGTCGACGGAGACGCGAGCGTATTGCTTAACAATGGCGACGGGACATTCGCCCCCCAGCCTCATTACACCGTGGGGGATGTGCCGACGAGCGTTTCGCTAGGCGATGTTGACGGCGACGGCGATCTGGACATGGCCGTGGCCAACTGGCGCAGCAACGACACGAGCGTACTGCTCAATAGCGGCGACGGAACATTCGTCACCGATACCCGCTACGCAGCTGGGACTGACCCGATTGGCATTTCGCTCGGGGACCTTGACGGCGATGGCGACCTGGACATGGCCGTGGCCAACATAAATAGCGATGACACGAGCGTGCTGCTCAACAATGGCGACGGGACATTCGCCGCCCAGATCCGCTACGCCGTGGGGGATGAGCCGTGGAGCGTTACGCTAGGCGATCTTGACGGCGACGGTGACCTGGACATGGCTGTGGCAAACTCTGGGAACTTTGTCGGCCTCAGAAGCGACACAAGCGTGCTGCTCAATAACGGCGACGGTTCGTTCGCCGCCGAGACGCGTTACGCTGCGGGTGGTGGGGAGGTAAACATTTCTCTTGGCGATGTTGACGGCGACGGCGACCTGGACATGGCCGTGGCCAACACTTTCAGCGACGACACGAGCGTGCTGCTCAACAACGGCGACGGTTCGTTCGCCACCCAAACCCGTTATACCGCGGGGGATGGACCGCAGAGCGTTACGCTAGGCGACCTTGACGGCGATGGGGACCTGGACATGGCAGTAGCGAACACAGTCAGCAGAGACGCGGGGGTGCTGCTCAACAACGGCGACGGTTCGTTCGCCACCCATATGCGTTTCGCCGTGGGGGTTTCACCGAGTAGAGTCACGCTAGGCGACCTTGATGGCGACGGTGACCTGGACATGGCCGTGACCAATTCGAACAGCGACAATATGAGCATCCTGCTCAACCTGTGCATCACGAATCTCTGCCCGGTTGATCTCACCGGCGATGGCATTGTCGATGTGCTGGATTTCTTTGAGTTCATCCGCCTCTTTGACGCGGGCGACCCGGCCGCCGACCTCACCGGCAACGGCATCGTCGATGTGCTGGACTTCTTTGAGTTCATCCGCCTTTTTAATGCAGGCTGTCCGTAGGCCACAGCGGTACAAGACACGCACGACTCGAAGACTCGCCCCCCCTAACTGTGCGTGGCACACGGATCTGGGGCAGAGGGGTGGGTGTGCCACAGACCTGTCCTCAGGTCAGTGCCTGGAAGTGTGCTGTGATAGGACACTGATCAGAAGACTGATCAGTGGCACGGATAGAGGCTGAGATTGGGAGCAAGTTCAGCTCTCGTCACCTTCCTGAGCCAGTGCTGCGAGGAAGGTGTCGCCGAAGGCTTCGAGTTTGGCGTGGCCTACGCCTTTGACTTCGAGCATGGCTGAGTGTGTCGCGGGGCGAGCCTTGACCAGTTCTCTCAGCGTTGCATCTGAAAACACAACATACGGCGGCACCTCGCGTTCCTTGGCGATCGCTGTTCGCACCGCACGCAGTCTTTCAAAGACGAGCTTTTCTTCAAACGACATGGGTGCCAGATCGCGTTGTTGCTTGCGAGTGCGTGTCCGGGATCGCTCGGTTTTAGCTGAACCTGTGCCCACGGGGTTAGCCAGTGTGATGTTGCCTTGGCCTTTCATGGCTGACAGGCCGTCAGCTCCGAACCGCAGCGTTTCGAACCGATCCTCAACGACGCGTTCCAGGGCGTCGGTTGCGATGAGTTGATCGAGGTACATCATGAGCTGGGATTTGGTATGCGATGAGAGCAGGCCATGCACGCTGAGCTGGTCATGGCGAGTGGATGCAAGTTTTTCGGTGTTGGCTCCCCGAACCAGATCGCAGATGTAGGTTGCACCGTAGCGCTGGTTGGTGCGGGCGACAGCGGATAAAAGGATCTGAGCGACCCGTATGGAATCGCGTTCGACTTCGGTTTCACCGAGACACACATCGCATGCCATGCATGATTGCGGGTCTTCAGCAGCCAGTGCCTCAGGCGGTTCGTAGTCCTGCCCGAAGTGTTCACAGAGAGCCTTGTGTCGACACTGCATCGTCGAGACCAGAGATCGCATATCGCGAACCAGCTTAATATGTGGCGTGGGGTCGGTGCCAGCTTCATCAGCACTCCGCTGGATCAGCCGCTCCCAGCGCCCGGCATCGGTCGGCGAATAGAGCAGCAGACATTCAGCCCGTTCTCCATCGCGACCAGCCCGCCCGGTTTCCTGTTGATACGCCTCGATGCTTTTGGGCATGGTTGCATGGACCACGAGCCTGACATTGCTGCGATCTATGCCCATTCCAAAGGCAACGGTGGCGACCACAATGTCGAGTGTCTCGTTGGTGAAGGCATGCTCGACCTGGGATCGTTTTCGCTCACTCAGCCCGGCGTGGTAGGCATCGGCATCGAGTCGATGATCCTGAAGTTGCTGGGCGAGTTTCTCGGTGTCCTTTCGGCTCAGACAATAGACGATTGTGCCGCCGCCATCACCTGCACTGCGGTGTCGGGCTACCGCCTCAGCAATCTGCCGGGCAGTATTTGCCCGCGCCTGAACCCTGTAGATCAGGTTGGGACGATCGAACTTTCCGACGAGGATCTCAGGCTCACGCAAGCCGAGCTGGTTGACAATGTCTTGACGCACCTGAGGGGTGGCAGTCGCGGTGAATGCCTGTAATGAAACCTGCGGGTCGACTTCGCGCAGTTCACGCAAACGCCGATATTCAGGGCGAAAATCATGCCCCCATTGTGAGATACAGTGTGCTTCGTCAATTGCGATAGCTCCGAGTCGGTCAGCATCGGCGAGTTGGGCGATGATGGCTTTGAAGCCACTGGTGACAAGCCGTTCAGGGGCAGCGAATATCAGGTGGATCGAACCATCAAAAGCTCGCGTGATGATCTTGCGTGCATCCTCGTGTGAAACAGCTGAGTGCAAGGCTGCTGCTTCATAGCCACACAACGACAAACCACGAACCTGATCTCGCATGAGGGCGATCAAAGGCGACGCCACGATGGTCAACTTCCCCGTGACCAGTGGTGGCACCTGATAGCATAAACTCTTGCCGCCTCCGGTGGGGAGGACCGTCAAACTGTCGCGGCCATCGAGCCCGGCTTGAATCGCCCGCAACTGCATCGGTCGCAGCGAGTCATACCCCCAGACACGATGCACCGCGCCCTGGATCTGCTCGCTCAGCAACTGGTTGTCAAGATGGGTTTCCGTCGTCCGTGACACAGGCAGAGTATAGAGACTGAACGAACTGGTATGATCTGGTGCTTTGATCGGATTCCAGATATCTGAACAGACCCGGGCTATACTTGGAATGATTCTAAATTAGGAGGTGTAAAATGACAAATCAGTCCGATAATGGATCGAAAGATCAGTGCCCATTTCTGACTACCGCTGACGGTGCTGCCATTGCCCGTCAGCACGCTCTTACCGCTGGCCCCCGTGGTCCGGTGCTCATGCAGGACGTTCAACTTCTCGAACAAATGCAGCACTTTAACCGCGAACGCATCCCCGAACGCGTTGTTCATGCAAAAGGTTCAGGCGCGCATGGCACCTTCACCGTCACCGGTGATATCACCAAATATACCAAAGCGTCGATCTTCTCCAAGGTGGGCAAGAAAACTGATATGTTCATTCGCTTCTCCACCGTAGCTGGTGAACGCGGTGCAGCTGATGCTGAACGCGATGTCCGAGGCTTTGCCATCAAGTTCTACACCGAAGAAGGCAACTGGGATCTTGTAGGCAACAACACGCCGGTGTTTTTCATCCGTGATCCATTCAAGTTCGCCAACTTTATCCATACTCAAAAACGCGATCCAAAGACCAACTTGCGTGACAACGACATGCAATGGGACTTCTGGTCACAGTGCCCTGAATCACTCCACCAGGTCACGATCCTCTTCTCTGACCGTGGCATCCCCGCTTCATATCGAAATCTCAATGGGTATGGCTCGCACACTTATTCATTGATCAACGAAAAGAACGAGCGCGTCTGGTGCAAGTTCCATTTCAAGACCAACCAGAGCATCAAAAACTGGATGGACGATCACGCAGCCACAACCATCGGCAGCGACCGCGAATCACACCAGCGTGACCTCTTTTCAGCCATCGAGAACGGCGAGTTCCCCAGCTGGACACTCAAGGTCCAGATCATGACCCAGGAGCAGGCTGACAAGTTCGAGTGGAATCCTTTTGATCTGACCAAGGTTTGGCCTCACGCAGATTTCCCGCTTATCGAAGTCGGGCAGATGGAACTTAACCGCAATCCCGAAAACTACTTTGCAGAGGTCGAACAATCAGCCTTCAAACCCTCTGCGTTCGTTCCCGGCATCGGCTCCAGCCCGGACAAGGTTCTCCAGGCTCGTTTGATGTCCTACTCGGACACCCACCTCCATCGTCTGGGTGTCAACCACCACCAAATCCCCGTCAATAAGCCCAAATGCCCCGTCATGAACTACATGCGTGATGGTCAGGGTGCAACCGCAGAGACCTATGGCTCAGCTCCAAACTACTGGCCTAACACCAACGCGGGCGCTCCCATGCCATCAGAAAAGTTCTCCGACCCTGAATGGAACCTCGGCCAGGCTGTTGTTGATCGCTATGACTCAGCGGTTGACCACGATGACTACACCCAGCCGGGCAACCTCTACCGCATGTTTGACGAAGGAGAACGCGATCGCCTGACCACCCGCATCGCTGGTGCGCTGAGCGATGCCCGCAAGGAAGTCCAGATGCTCCAGTTGTGCCATTTCTTCCGCGCTGACCCTGATTATGGCCAGCGGATTGCGATGAAGCTGGGCATCGAGATTCCCGGGGAAATGCTCCAGGGTGTCTAACGCTTCATCCATTCACACGATGTATCAAGAGCCTCAACTGTTAAGGTTGAGGTTCTTTTTATACGCCAGTATGAGACGCATCACCAGCCACCGCTTCGACTTCGATCTCAAGCAGAAACGCTGGATCAATCAACCTCGCGACCTGAACCATTGTCAGTGCAGGTCCATGATCGCCAAAGAACGCCTTGTGTGCCCGCCCGAACTCATCAGCCCGCGAGATGTCGGTTACATAAAACCGCGTCCGAACTATGTCATGCCGATTGCCTCCAAGCTCCTCAATTGCACGATCTATGATCTCCAGACATCGCCTGGCCTGCTCGAACCCATCATCAGGCGTATAGGGGCTCGCGTCTTCATTCATCGAGACCGTCCCCGTCGTATAGATCAGCCCGCCACTCCGCACCGCCCGGCTGTACCCATACCGCAGTTCCCACTGGTTCCCCGTTGAATATCGCTGATCGACTGGCATGCGTATCTCCCTGTTGCAAATAATCGAGTCGAACCAAAGCAGCTGACATAATAAGGTGTATGCCCCAGCAAGATTATTACACAAGCCGATTTGGTATTTCACTGTAGATTCCGCTGTAGTCATGAGTTTAGCAGGATTATCAACAATGCGAATCACATCAAAACTGAAGAAATCACCGTAATACTGAGATTCTGCTGTCCTGACAGGTGCACAACCAGAGTTGAAATACTGCTGAGCGATCGTCCCTTGCGCCGATATTTAAGTATGACTATGACCCAAACTGACATTCAGAGTTACTACCGTGATTTCTGGGGAAAAATGAAGGAGGCCAGATCCACCGGGACCGATGCGTCGCTCACTTATTCCTCACCCATCGAGGATGCTGTGATCTATCCGATCTACGAGCAGCTTATCGCAGATCATGGGATCAGAGTCAATCAGGGCAAAGTCCTGGACATCGGCTCGGGAGCAGGGAGATGGGTTCGTTTCATACTTGACCGATTTACCCCCGAGTCACTCATGGGCGTCGACTTTGCCGAATCCTCCGTAGGCCTGCTGAACGAATGGAGCGCATCACTTGCAACCCCCACGCGGGTTTCATTTCTGACTGCGGACATCACCTTGTCACAATGCACGATCCAGGGCACATACGACCTGGTCAACATCGCCAATGTCCTGTTTCACATTCCGGAGACCGACAAGTTTCAGCACGCGTTGAGTAACATCGCCGGATTACTCGCTGATGGCGGGCGCGTCGTCACGACCGAGTTCCTCCCCAGAACTTCCATGCGCACCCAGTGGATGGCTGTGCGGAGCAGGTACGAGTTTACCGCTGCTTGCGAAAAGGCGGGGCTTGAGATTGCAGACATTCGCGCCTGCTCATTCTTCTCCAACGACCCCATGGGAATTGATGGCCCGGACAACGCCACTCGCAGACACTTCTACGCTGTCAAATCCATGGTCGATCAGCTCGTCAAAGGCCTCGATACCGATCAATCCCGCAACTTTATCACGCAACTCTTCGCTGAGATCGAAAAAGCGAACCTTGCATTCTGCACCGAACGCATCGCCCAGATCGACATGCCCGCCCAGAAACTGGTGGTGCTTCGCAAGCGGTAATGCACACTCATAGACCGGGCGTATTCAGCTATGCAAATCGCATCTACTCGCTCAAGCTCATAGGTGGTACGGATACAATGAGCGAATGCGATTTATCAGTTGAAAGGTGGCGCTCTCGTGGATCTGTGGACCTCGCTACTCGATATCCTCATCTTGCTTTCAGCAGCATTGCTGCTCGGGTCGCTCTGTGAACGGCTGAAACTCAATGCCATCCTCGGCTACCTTCTTGCCGGAACCCTTCTGGGTCCCAACGCCCTGGACCTGATGCCCAACCATGAGGCGATCGGAAAGATCGCTGAACTTGGCGTTGCACTGCTTTTATTTACCATTGGCCTGGAGTTTTCATGGCGAAAACTGCGGAGTATTGGCAAGATCGCCTTTGGCGGCGGAACCGCACAGGTTGTGCTCACCGGTGTCATCGCTGGCAGCATCGCCATGGCGTTTGGCACGGGAGGGAAAACTGCGGTTGCGATAGGTGCCATGATTGCATTGAGCAGTACCGCCTTTGTTCTCAGGCTGCTTGTAAGCCGGACCGAGATAGACTCGGTTCATGGTCGCAGTGCTCTGGGAATCCTTTTGTTGCAGGACATTGCCGTCGTGCCGCTCGTGCTCATTGTGTCTGCGATGGGCGGTGCAGAGGGCGAATCCAGCGGCCAAATCATCATGGTGCTGGGGCGATCTCTGCTGGTCGCGTTGGGGCTTGTTGCCGTCCTTTATATAGCCCTTAACCATTTGCTGCCTCGGCTGCTGCGGATCGATCATGTCATGCGTAACCGGGATGCCCCCGTGCTGCTGGCAATGGTCACAGCTCTTGGTTCAGCGTGGGCTTCGCACCAGCTGGGCTTGTCACCAGTGCTCGGTGCGTTTATCGCAGGCATGATTCTGGCTGACTCACCCTTTGCCACGCAGATCCAGTCAGATGTGTCTTCGCTGAGGTCGCTGTTCGTGGTGCTGTTTTTCAGCTCGATCGGAATGCTTGGCGATCCATTGTTTCTGTTTGCACGCTGGCCTGTGGTTCTTGCGGTCATCGCTGCCATTATCTTCGGGAAGATCATCATAACAGCCAGCGTAGTACGGCTGGTGGGTTCACCCTGGAGCTGTGCCATTGCGACGGGTGTGTGCCTGGCTCAGGTTGGCGAGTTCTCATTTGTACTTGCTGAAGTCGCCCGAGGCGGCGGTTTGCTTGACGAGCAAGCATTCAAGCTGCTCATCGCAGCGACCATCGGCACACTATTCCTCACCCCGGTGCTGGTGGGTTCAGCGCCACTTCTGGCCAGACTCGCTGGAAAATGGCTTGCCAACTCGCCTCATACTGCCAACGACCAGGATGCACATGACCATGCAAAGATGCGACAGGATCACATTGTCATCATCGGCTTTGGTCCCGCGGGTCAGTGCATTGCTGAAACACTCATGGGCCGGCAAAAGTCATCGCTACTGGTGCTAGATTTGAATCCCAAAGCTGTGGATCTTGCACATGCCTATGAACTTCAAGCAGGCATCGGCGACGCAACGCATCGTGATGTGCTTGAACATGCACGCGTTGCACACGCAAGGGCGGTCGTAGTGGCACTGCCCGATCCAGACGCTGTAAGGCGTGTCGTCTTGCATATTCGATCAATGTCTGATGATGTCCCGGTCATCGCCAGAGCCCGTTATCACCTCTACGGCCCAGAGCTAATAATGGCTGGGGCAGAGATCGTCATCGACGAAGAAAGAGAAGTTGGCAAACGCATGGCTGCAGCTGTACGAAAGATGCTCCACACATCCCCACCCCCCTCTCCTCCGCACCATGAGTAGCAGCAAAAGCTTTCAACCAAACACGATTTTGAGTAGAATCTTCCAGAGTTTATTGAATCGCCAGAGAATTCGCCGGGTCAAGGTTGATAAATCACAGAACTGACACTTGCAGATTCACTATACTGATAAGATATCTACGAGTATCAGGAGATGATGATGGCTAAATCAAAGTTCGTGTCGGTCTTCGTGTGTCTGATGTGTGTCTGGGTTTACAGCCAAACTCTCTCTGCAAGCATCATAGCTGAGAGACAATCAACGCATGCGATAGAATCCGATCTTGATGCAGAACTTCTTGCTGCAGCTCAAAATAAAGCAACAATGGAAATACGCAGATTGCTCAAAGCCGGTGCAGAAGTCAATGCACGCAATAAGGACGGCTGGACGGTTTTGATGCTCGCTGCTGCGTACAACAATATGCCTGATGTCATCACGGTCTTAGTGAAGGCGGGTGCAGACATTAATGCTCGCGATATGGACGGCTGGACTGCTTTGGTGTTTGCGGTTCAACTCAATACCAATCCCGAAGTTATGACAGCGTTGATCAAGGAGGGCGCAGAAGTTGATGCACGCGACAATAATAGCAACACTGCATTGATTTACGCTGCTGCGGATGACACTAACCTTGCATTCATCACAGCCTTGATTGAGGCAGGCTCAGAGGTCAACACACGCAATAAGGACAGCTTGTCCGTATTGATGGCAGCTGCCGCTGACAACAGCAATCCCGAAGTCATCACGACCTTGGTCAAGGCTGGTGCAGAGATTAATGCACGCGACGAGGACGGCTGGACCGCATTGATGTACGCAGCCAAGTTGAATACCAATCCTGAAGTTGTCAAAACCTTGGTTAAGGTGGGTGCAGAGATCAATGTACAAGATGATGACGGTTGGACCCCATTGATAACTTCTGCTGGGTGGAACACCAATCCTGAAATCATTCTGACATTGATCCAGGAAGGTGCAAAGGTCGATGCCCGAGATGAAGATGGCTGGACCGCCTTAATGTATGCAGCCAGGTTCAATACCAATCTTGAGATCGTCACGGCACTGGTCAATGCGGGTGCAAAGATCAATGCACACGATAAGGACGGCTGGACCGTATTGATGATATCTGCTAGTTGGAATCCCAACTCTGAAATCGTTTCGGTTTTGATCAAGGCTGGTGCAGAGGTACAACGGCGCAAAAAGGACGGCAAGACTGTGCTAATGATCGCTGCAGCTAATAACACTAATCCCGAAGTCATATCTATCTTGGTCAAAGCTGGTGTAGAGGTTAACGCTCGCAATAAAAATGGCAGGACCGCATTATTAGTCGCTGCAGTAATAAACACCAATCCTGAGATAATCACAGCTCTTGTCAAGGCTGGTGCAGATGTTGATGCACGCATGGGAAATGGTATTACACCATTGATGGCCGCTGCATTTGAGAACTCTAATCCCGATGTATTTATGGCTTTAGTTAAGGCAGGAGGAGACATCAACGCTTATACAGACGATGGCGTTACCGTCTTAATGGCTGCAGCTGGATTTATCAATAGTACCAAGATCATCACGATATTGCTCAATGCGGGCGCAGATGTCAATGCTCGTACGAAGTACGGCAGGACTGCTTTGATGGCTGCTGCTCTGGATAACTCCAATCCAGAGATTATTACAATGCTGGTCAATGCGGGTGCAGGGGTTAATGCGCACAATGAGGACGGCAGGACTGCGTTGATGGCTGCTGCTCAGTTGAATACTAATCCCGAGGTCGTTACAATGCTGGTCAATGCAGGTGCAAATGTCAATGCACGCAACAAGAGCGGCAGAACCGCATTGTTAATCGCTGCTGCAAAAAACGCCAATCCAGATATCGTCACTGCTTTTATCAATGCGGGTGCAGATGTTAATGATCGCTTGGACAAAGGCTTCACATCGTTGATGATCGCTGCAATTGAAAATAATAATCCCGATGTATTCATGGCATTATTAAGAGCAGGCGGAGATGTCAATGCATATACAGAAGACGGATATACTGTGTTGATGATCGCTGCTAGCCATGCCAATAGTTCTGAAATAGTCACAGCATTAATCAATAATGGCGCAGAGATTAATGCACGCAAGAAGGGCGGCAGCACCCCGTTGATGCACGCTGCAGCAAAGACTGATAATCCTAAAGTTATCACAGCCCTTCTCAAGGGTGGTGCAGATGCGAAACTAAAAGATACTTACGGGAAGACCGCATTGGACTATGCCAAGACGAATGAGAAACTCAAGAATACTGATGCATACCGGAAACTCCTGAAAGCCACTCTGTAATCAGGATTCATCCACATCAAACACCATTGATCAACCGATCCGCCTCTGCGACATCCTTGTCGCCGCGTCCTGACAGGTTGATCAGCAGCCTTGTCCCCCGATCCATCTGCGATGCTGTCTCGAACGCCTGCGCCACAGCATGGGCGGACTCCAGTGCTGGGATGATCCCCTCAGCCCGGCACAATATGCCAAACGCATCCAGCGCCTCCGCATCACTGACATGGGTATATTGCACACGCTTTGCATCTTTCCACAGCGCATGCTCGGGGCCGACACCGGGGTAATCAAGCCCCGCTGAGCACGAATGCGCAGCACCCGTCTGCCCATACCGATCCTGAAGCACATAACTCAATGACCCGTGCAACACACCGGGGCTGCCCAGACACAATGGCGCAGCGTGCTCACCATCTTTTAGGCCCCGACCTCCAGCTTCAACACCGATAAGCTCCACCGATGGATCTGCAATAAACGCATAAAAGATTCCCGCAGCGTTCGACCCGCCACCAACACACGCAACGATGGTCTCGGGCAGGCTTCCCATCTGATCCAGACATTGTGCTCTTGCCTCATTGCCGATGATCGCCTGGAAATCACGCACCATCATCGGAAACGGGTGAGGCCCAACCACCGAACCCAGAATGTAATGTGTGTCCTGGACCGATCCCATCCAGTCGCGCATCGCAGCGTTGGTCGCATCCTTGAGTGTGCGTGAGCCATCTTCTACTACGCACACTTCTGCACCCAGCATGCGCATTCGAATCACATTGAGCTTCTGCCTGCGGACATCTTCTGCGCCCATGTAGACGCAGCACTTCAGCCCCAGATGAGCCGCAGCGGTGGCCGTTGCGACGCCATGCTGACCCGCGCCAGTCTCTGCAATCACGCGTTTCTTGCCCATCTTCAGACACAAGAGAGCTTGTCCCAGTGTGTTGTTGATCTTGTGCGCCCCCGTATGAGCAAGATCCTCGCGTTTGAGCCATATCTCAGCACCCGATCCTGGCTGGGCCAGCCTGGTTACCAGATCGCTCAACCGGGTTGCCTGCTGCATCGGCGTCGGTCTGCCCACATAATGTTTGAGCAAGGCTTCAAGTTCACCTAAAAACGCTGCATCCTGTCTCATGCGCATGTAGAGCGAACTCAGCTCGTCGAGCGCGCGCATCAGCGTCTCAGGCACATAGGCCCCGCCAAACTCGCCGAACCGCCCGCTCGCATCAGGCACGCTGGATAAATCAATACTCATCGTCACTCACGATAGTCCCCCATCCCGGTCATGGTCCCGCTCTGCCCGGTGTGCAGCACGAACACCCGCTCGTTCATTCACCCTCAACACCAACACCAGACCTACCACAAAAAACAAACATAACGCCATCAACGCATTGGTATTGCCCAGCGTCGCCTTCACCCAGCCAAAGCTCAGCACGCCCACAGCCCCCGCCAATTTGTACGACACACCCCACAGTCCAAAGTATTCCGCAGACCGATGCCCGGGTGTAAATCGGCCCACCATCGCCCGGCTGGCTGTCCCGATCCCACCGAGCCCAAACCCGATCCCATTGCCAATCAACCAGAGCGGCCAACTTGGGCCACCTGTCGTCAAACTCATCAAGACCAGCCCAAGTGTGCTGATGATCCACACAAGCAGATAGATCAGCACCGTCGCCTTTGCTCCGATCCGATCGGTGAATCGACTCGTCACGACAGCTGCCAGCCCCGCAGTGACCGTGATCTGCAACAAAAACAAAACCAGACGAACCTTTCCAAACCCAAAATCCATCGCGATGATCGATGCAAACGCGATCATCGTCTGTACACCCAGGGCATACACAAAGAACGCTGTGAGAAATCGAAAGAGCTGACGGTTCTGATCGACCCCTCGAACGGTTTTGAACAACTGCCTTACTGCAACTGAAAGTGCAGTCTTGCCCTGCGCTGCCTGACCAGTCTTGAGCGGTGCATCGGGTTTGAGCATCAAGCCCGCGGGGACGATGCCAAGTGCAAACCACACGCCTGCAAATACAAACAAAGGCTTCCAGTTCTCCGGTGATTTCAAACCAAAAACCACCATCGCACCCGTCGTGATCAAAAGCAGTGCAAGCGCCCCCGCATACCCCATCGACCACCCCAGGGCGCTCACTCTGCCAACAGAGCGAGAACTGCACACGCTCGGCAATAAGGACGCCAGAAGATTTTCACCCAGCTGATACGCCACATTCGCAGGCACATATATCAGTGCTGCAATCAACACCGCCTGCCATAATCCCACACTCGCAGCCGAAGGGATAAATACCAGCAAACATGTCAGCAGCGCACAAGTAAACCCCGTGATCATCAATAGCCTTTTGCGAAACCCCTTGATATCTGCCCACGCGCCAAGCACCGGCGAGATCATCACCACCACCAGTAAACTCCCCCCGTGCATCGTCGCCCACAGTGCGTCGCCTTGGGCAGCACTCTCGGCAACCACCTCTTTGACATACACAGAAAACAAAAGTGTGATAATCAAAAGCGTGAACGACTGATTGGCAAAATCAAACATTCCCCAGGCGAAGACTTCTCTTGGCTTCTCCAGGCCCTTAAATGGATTGAGTTGCTTCATAGTCGCCATGACAGGTGCCAGAGCATACACAACATTCAGCTAAAATGTTTTGCAAAGAACGCTGTCTGGGCATTCTTGGCATCGTTGGAGCAGCTTCCAAAACCAAGATGCTCCATCGGTGCCCCTGTCTGCTCAAAGTACAGCGTCTGGATCAGGTCTGTCGATGCTCCAGTTTGTGCATAATGCGCTCTGAGGCGATCAAGAAAGACCCGCTGAGATGCGATCGGCACAAGTTCGTCAGCCAGTGAATGGACTGCAAGCAGTGGCAATGGGTTAAACCCCTCCAGATGTTCCATGGGGTCGATCTCTGCTACACGCGACGGGTCATGCTCCACAGACCAGCGGCTGGAACCATCCTCAGAAAAATAAAGCCCACGCAGATTCCCCGTCGTCGCTTCCAAAGCGCAGCACGAAAAACCATGTGGCTTACACAACCTGCTCAACGCAACCATCCCGCCCATCGACATGCCCCCAATCCCCATCCTTGAGCTGTCAAACACACAATCACCATGTTCTCTGGCAAAGTTTGCAGGATCTTGCAAAAACGCCACAATCTGGTCGATTTCATCCACAGCCTGCTGGATCGTGTCCAGCGTATGCTCAGGCGTTTGCGCTTCGCGAGTCAATCGCTCACCATGCCCGGGCAGATCCACTGAACAAGCAGCAAACCCTGCACGAATCCACCTTAAATAGCGTCCCGGGTCCAGTTCCTTGTTCGCTGTACGCCCATGCAGCCAGATAACCACCGGTGCAGATTTATCCCAGTCAGGATGCGCGATCAGCAGCGGAATCTCACCAACCCGCACCGATCGGCATTGGCTTTTCAGTGCCCTGGGAAACTGTTTGAAGCGCTCGATCATGCTAAGTGAGTTCACCCATCACAGCGCCAGCTTTTCGCCCGGCTCGATCCGTTTGGGTAAAGATGCACTTGCAAGATCATCAGGTTCTAATGCAGTAAGCGGGCTGAGCTCAAGCACACAATCCACTCTGCCATTTGCATCACGAGGGACTTTAACACCCGCAGCTTCAAGCCAGCGTGCTGCTCGTTCGGTCTGGAGCTGGCTGCTGGTTTCAGCGCTGTCTTGCCCGTTGGCGTTTTTGATTGGCGCAAACTCGTCTTCGCGGATTGTCTCCAGCACCATTGACTTTTGACACATGGGCAGCGCATCAAACACGAACCGCTCAAGTTTGACACCATTGTTGGCTTCAGGCTTGATGATTTGCCCGGTTTTCAGATCCACATGCTCGATTTTTTTATCCGCGCGGTGATAAGGCAGCGAAAAATCAGAATCTGTGTTCACCTTCTGCACAAAATCAACTGAAAGCAGATGGATCGCAGGGTTTCCTGAAGCGAAGCGCAACGAGCCGTCAGCATTGCGCTGTTCCTGGAGCGTTTGGGACAGATCAGAGTATTCAACCATCTGCACGCGGCCATTGATCTCACAAAACACGCCAACGCGTTCAGCAGGATAGGTCTTCTGGATCATTTTGGACGACACCTCGCCTGATGAAACACCCGCAGTGACATGCAATCCGAGAAACACGGGATCGATGATCTGCACAAGGGGGTTGTCGACCTGGAAATAGCTGATCTGCTCGATGCCTCGCCCTTGCATGTCTGCAAGTGCTCCTGATGCGTGCAGGGCAGTGAGTGAGCCACCATGACCATCGGGATTGGTTGCAATCTGATGGTGTTGAGTCAGCAGTATCCCGCCGGTTTGCGCATCAAACGAAGGCAACACACCTTGTGGGAAGAACGAGACATCACCCGGGTTCAGGCCGAAAAAGTGTTTGGATTTAAAAAACGAGACGGTCTGATCATGATTTAAAGGACTGGTCATGATGTACCACACAATTGTTGTGTCATACTTGCGCATCGCAGCCTGAAGTTTCTCTGCAAAGATCGCAAACAGGGATTTGCCCGAAACCGCACCGGCAGAAAAACACCCCTTGGGACCATCGTAGCCCAGACGCGACCCCTGCCCCCCCGCCACGGTAAATGCAGCCACCTTGCCCGCTTTGATCAGGTCGCAGCCTTTGGTTTTAGCTTCATCAGCATCCCAGGGGCGTGAAGGATGACCCGGATCAGCTGGGAAAAATTCAGCGGGATTGATTTTGTCAGGCACGCTGATCGTCGGCTTATTGAGCACATACTCCTGCACCAACGCGGGGAGCTGGTCAAAGTCGAGCTGATCGATCTGATCATGGAGCTGCTGCAATTGTGAATCATTCAACTTGTCAGTGAATTTTAAAAGATGCTGCTGATTGATCGCAGCGAGCCGGTCAAGTCGTGTGGTTGTGTTCGGCATGATGGGTTCCTGCTGGAAAATCTCGTTCTCAAGAGTCATTCTAGGTTCTTTCTGGCAACTCAAACGGGTCATTGCACTCTCAGCATGCGTTTATGGAGATCAAATACAAGCTTTCTGCGGGTTTTTGAGCTACGGTTTGTTGATGAAAACGCTCTTCAGCAAAAAGCCATCCTGTGCTTTGGCAGCTCCGTCGATCCTGGCAGCGGACTTTGCCAGAATGGGCGAAGACTGTAAAGCGGCGATCGATGCGGGTGGTGATCTGTTGCATATTGATGTAATGGATGGCCATTTCGTGCCCAATCTTTCGCTGGGGCCGGATATGTGCCGCGATGTCCGCCGATATTTGCCGGATGCCTTTCTGGATGTGCATCTGATGGTCACAGATCCTGACAAATACATTCAGCCATTTTGCGATGCGGGCGCTGACCACATCACTTTTCACATCGAGGTGTGTCAGGATGACATCGCCAGAGAACTTGCGCAGCGCGTGAAAAGTCTGGGGATGAGCGTTGGCATTGCGATCAATCCGCCTACAGCTCTGGATGAGGTTCTTCCCGTTCTGACTGATTTTGATCTGATTCTTGTCATGAGTGTCAATCCGGGATTTGGGGGTCAGGCATTCATCGAGGAGTCGCTGGACAAAATCAGGCAACTCAGCCAACTGGTACGCGATGACCAGAGGCTGGAGATGGATGGCGGGATAGATACCCAAAACGCTTCAACATTGCATCAAGCAGGCTGTGATGTGCTGGTCGCGGGCTCAGCTCTGTTCAAGAAACCAATCGAGGACTGGCCAACAATTATTACTGCATTGCAGGGCAAAGCTGGCTAAAAACACGAACGATTGCCTAATATTTGCGGGATATCTGAGCGGTTCTGTGGGTTGGTTGTTCAGTCAGACGATGCTACACTGAGCGTCTTATTTTACAGGGCTGGGGTAGGGGGGCGTGGGATACACGCAACGGATACGAACTGCATGGCCAAATCATCAGATTTGAGATTATTGATCATCGGAGCAGGTGCTTCTGCCTGGACTCAAGCGGGTCGACTGGTCGGCTCAACGGATCTGCCTATAAGTGAAGCTGGTCTGATCGCTGTCACTGAAGAGGCACAACGGTGTTCCAACTTTCAGGTTGGGCTTATTCTTTCTGGGCCGAGCGAGACATCCCACAAGACCGCAGCGATATTTGCTGAGCAAATCGGAGCCAAATCCAAGGTATTGAGCGATTTAGAAGAAATGAAGCTGGGGCTTTGGGAAGGCAAGCTTTTGAGCGAGCTGGCAGAACAGAACCCTTCGGTTCATCGTCAGTGGGTTGAGGATCCTGCAAGCGTGCTGGTGCCTGGTGGCGAGACCATCGAGTCTGCCTCGAATCGCATCATCAGCGAGCTGTGCCAGGTGCTTGAAAAGACGAAAGATGCCAGTTCGGGCATCGGTGTGGTTCTTGAACCCATCGCCCGGGCACTGGTGCTGAGCTGGATTCAGGCAAATGACTTGCTTCAGGACGAGCTGGATCTGACAGCAGACGAGCTGCCTCAGACGGAGCAGGCGGGGTTCTGGAAGCGATTTCCTGCAGGATCGCCCAGTGGATGGTACATGATCTCTCGTGATATGATAAAAAAGGCCAAGGAACAGGTGCGTGTGGGTTCCCAATAAGAGGAAAACACCCGCACGCTACAAACTCTGGCAACATCGCAAGGATAAAAACCCACCATGACCCGCGCTCCAGCACGCACATGGACACAACTCAAGCCTGCACGACGAGCAGCCATTCCCGAGGGGCTTTGGCTGCGCTGCCCACAGTGCGCCAAGATGATCTATCGCAGGCGGATGGAAGCCAACTTGCATGTTTGTCCAGAGTGTGAACATCATTTCCGTATTGGTGCGGTCGAGCGGGTTCAGCAGCTGGCAGATTCGGGCACATTTGTGCGCATGTTTGATGATCTGAAACCTGGTGATCCACTGAAGTTCACGGATCTGAAGAGCTATCGCAAACGCATTGTTTCAGAGCAAGCCAAGACGGGTCAGCTTGATGCCATTCAGGCTGGGGAGCTGTTTATCAAGGGTCGGCAGGCGATGGTGTCATGCCTGGATCTGCGCTTCATGATGGGTTCGATGGGCAGCGTGGTGGGTGAGACCATCACCCGTTCGATCGAACATGCCACGGCGCGGGATTTGCCTTTGATCATCGTGAGCTGCTCAGGTGGAGCACGCATGCAGGAATCTGGTCTTTCATTGATGCAGATGGCCAAGACGAGTGCTGCGCTGGCAAGGCATGATAATGCGGGCGGTTTGTTCATATCTGTGCTGACGGACCCGACGACGGGTGGGGTGACAGCATCCTTTGCCATGCTTGGTGATGTGATTATTGCTGAACCCAAGGCGTTGATTGGCTTTGCTGGGCCTCGCGTGATTCAACAAACGATTCGTCAGGAGCTTCCCGAGGGATTCCAGCGTTCGGAGTTCCTGATGAATGCAGGTCTGGTCGATCGGGTGGTCTCCAGGCATGATTTGCGCAGCGAGATTGCCAGATTCATTGACTACGCTGGGAAATAATCCCTGTAGTGGACAAAAACGAAGCACCATCCAGCAAAAAGCGACGCAAGTTTCAGCTTTTCATACCCGGCTGGAAACAAGCGGTAACCATCGGAACGCTGCACGGGCTGCTTCTGGTGCTGGCCTTTGCACCATTTTGGCTCTGGATGAGTTCGTTTTTCGCTGTTGTACCACTCGGTTGGCTTGTGATGCAGAAAAATGCAAGCTGCAGCATGGCAATGGCATTCTGGGTGATAGTGGGGGTGCTTCCAGCGTGGCTGTTTGAATATATCTGGGTCTTTGATGTCACAGCCATCGGATATGTGCTGCTGGCGGGCTATCTGTCTGCATATGCGGGAGTGTTTGTCTGGATCGCGGGGCGATTGCGACACAGATTTTCAAATGGGTACTTTGCTCTGATGGGAGCTGTGATCTGGTCGGGGCTTGAGTTTTTTCGAGGCGAGATGTTTCTGGGTGGCGATCCGATGCATTTGCTGGGTCAGCCTTTGATTGACTGGGCGTTCGTAGCTGGGATTGGGGCGTTAGGCGGGCAGTATCTGGTATCGGGGCTTGCAGTTGGTTCTGGATTCGGGATTGCGGTTTTGCTTGTGAATCGACGGGCTGGTTTGAAAGCTGTGTTTGGTGTTGCATGTGTCATTTTTGTGTTGGGAGGGGCTGGCTTCTTGATGAGTCAGAATGGTTCTGGCGAGGAAGAGGTCAAGCACAAGTTGAAAGTGGCGGTGGTGCAGACCAATGTGCCTCAGGAGAACAAAATTGGGTGGACGCCTCAACAGCGACTTGAAGACTGGCTGGAGATGCAGCAACTTATTCTGGAAGCTGGGCAGGCAGAGCCTGATTTGATCGTGCTGCCTGAGACGATGTTCCCGGGTTTGAGTCTGGATCCAGAAGCACTTGCCCAGGAACACAGGCTAGAGCTTTCCTGGATCGTCACAAATCCGCAAGGCGGCGATCCTTCAATATCAACAGGGCAGCAAGTACGACTGGAATCAGTGTTCTTTGCAGATCAGTTCAAGGCACTGTCTCGCAGCATCGATGCACCGATCATGGTGGGCGGAACGCATGTTGTGAATCCCTGGGTGAAAAAGCACGCTGATGGCATGGTTTCACTCGAAGCTGATGCTCGATACAACAGCGTTTTTGTCATGCAGGGGGGGCAGGTGTGGCCGAGTCGGTATGACAAGCTCAAGTTGACGCCGTTTGGGGAGGTGCTGCCTTATGTTTCAGCGTGGTCCTGGTTAGAGAGTCTTTTGATGAAGGTTGCTGCGGGGGGGATGTCATTTGATCTGGATGCAGGCTCTGGGCCGAGGGTTTTTGAGATTGCGGATTCATCGGGTGGGTCGGTGACGGTGGGGACGCCGATCTGCTTTGAAGGGGCGTATTCGGGGGTGTGTCGAGCATTTGTGCGGCCAAGGGGTTTACAAAAAGGTGAGCTGATGCACAAACCTGCTGAACTTTTGATCAACTTGACCAATGACGGATGGTTTGGGGGATTTGATGCGGGGCGTGAACAGCATCTGTTGGCAGCGAGATGGCGGAGTGTGGAGCTTGGGGTGCCGATGGTTCGCGTTGCCAACACGGGGGTTTCAGCAGCGATTGACAGGGCGGGGCGTGTGATTCAGCGCGGGGTAAAGGGGGGACAATCGCGAGTGGCTGGTGTGATGGTGGTGGAGTTTGATGTTATTGAGCAGCAAAGCACGACGATGTATGCAGTAACGGGCAATATATTTGGCTTTACGATGCTTTTCTTGACGGCATTGGGGGGAGTTTGGGCATTTATTTTGAGAGGTAGAGTGGGAGGGTGGGGGGCTGAAGTGTAACGGTCAATGTTGCGACGAGTCTTTGGACGATACACTGGCATGAATGATCTGATGAACTGATGCAGGGAGCAGGCGATGAAGTGGAACTGTGCATGGGTGAAGGCGGGCGTGTTGGTGGGTGCGATGGTCTTGCTGGGGTTTGGGCCTGGCTTGAGCGTGGCAGAGGCTCAGAATAATGGGAAGAAGGTTGAGCCTGGGAAGACGCTCAGTGCTGTGGAGATATCCGGAATCCGTGAACGAGCGGTGTCGGTACTGAGTGATGCTGCACTTGGGTCCAATGCACTGCTGCGCGCCAATGCCATTGAAGGAATCAGCCGAATCAAATCTCGTGCGAAGCCGATCATTGCAGCGGGATTGACGGATGAGAATCTGGGCGTGCGTACGGTGGCGGCGATAGAGGTCGGGCGTCAGCAGATCAAGGGGCTGGCAGCATCGGTGAAACCTTTGTTGAATGATCAGTCGCCATATGTTCGTGCAGCAGCGATATTTGCACTCGTGCGTTGTGGTGAGAAAGTTGATCAGACACCACTGGCAAGCATTATTTTGTCGGATGATTCGCCTCGGGTTCGTGCCCATGTGGGGTTTATTCTGGGTGAACTTGGGAACAAGTCTGCGATGGGACTATTGCGGAGTGCGTGGGCAGCACCCATGCCCAGAGCTGATCCATCGCAGGTTCGGCTGTTTCATCTTCAACTGGCAGAGGCGATGATCAAGCTGGGTGATGATGATCAGCTGCACACGGTGCGAGCGGCGTTGTATCCATCTCGACCTGATGAGCTTGAAGCGGTTGCGCTTGCAGCTCAGATTCTGGGTGAAGTGCATGACATGCGATCGACACCTGAGTTGATCAATCGGGTGCGATTTGTCAATGAGGAGGGGCAGCAACTGCCTGCGGAGATTCGGCTGGCGATGGCTGCAGCCCTTGCAAAGCTTGGGCATCGGGAAGGGTGGTTTGTGGCTGATGAGTTTTTGATGAGCGATCTGGCGGTGCTGCGAGCTCAGGCAGCCCATGTATATGGAGTGACGGGGTTTGGCATGAATCTGTCCAAACTGGACAAGCTGATGGGTGATGAGGAGGGGATTGTGCGTGTTTCAGCTGCTGCAGCGACGCTTGAGCTGCTTTCGGGTTCGTCCATGGCTGGTGTTCGCTAGAGTTTTGAGACTGAGTCGATGGGAGTGGATCCAGGGGGTGTCTGGGTGCGTATGGGAGAACCCTGAGGGGCATAATGTCGTTCAGGGGCTATTGAGAGTGGGTGGGGCTGTGGATTATCCACGGGGTAGTTGACAGTGCGAAGCGGGAATGTTATTAAACGCTTACAGGCCTTGCTTGTAGCAAGCAGGGATTATTTGAGGATTGAACACAACTGAGATGGTGTCTGGCTTGGCAAGGGTTGTCGGGCGAGGCAGGAGCTGCTGGCCTATGATCCGCGTTATTGAGTAATGCGGAGCGTGGAAAGTGGCTTCGGCCATTGAAGGGAACAGGATTGGGCAGCCATGCTGCCGGTTCCAATAGCAGGAGCAGATCGTGCACGGCGTGACGAAGATTCTAGTCGTATTGGCGGCGCTTGCAAGCCTTTTCTTGTCAGCACTGGTCATGTCATATTCGGTGAATGCATCGAGAGTGGTTGCGGGGTATCAGCAGGAGCGTGATAGGAGTATCGCAGCTGAGACCGCCCTTGCCTCGGCCAACGCCAAGGAGAGCGAGGAGCAGATCAGGCTGATGCGCCGGATTGACTCGCTGATGTCTGAAATCGCAACCCGGGATCAGGCTCTTGTCAGTCTGCAGACCGAAACGGGCGAACTTCGCAGGCGATCAGAGTCCGCAGAAGCTGACCGGGACGCATTTGGCAACAAGATTGCCCAGTTCGGCGAAACCATCAAAACGATGAGTTCGCTTCTCAACAGCTTCCGTGGCGAGGTGGTTTCTCTGCGAGATCAGGAGCTGCGCTATCGCAAGCGTGAGATCGATCTGGTTGATCGGATCAACGATCAGGACAGCGAGATTGAAGTGCTGACGCAGACGATGCGTGCACTGCAAGAAGAGCTTGCAGCTGCTCAGCAGACGCTTGATGGCTCTGTGGGTGGCCAGGTGGTATCCCAGGGCGGTGGGGGAGTGGTGCCTGCGATTCAGGGGCGTGTGATTGGGACCATGGATGATGAGGCAACGGGTAGTACGCTGGTGCATATCAATCTTGGTTCTGAGGATCAGATTCGGCCTCAGATGAAGCTGTATTTTTCCAGGGGTAACAAGTACCTTGGAAGCGCAGTGGTTGTCAGTGCGGATCTGCAGGATGCAGTTGCCCGGATTGAGCAGCTCAACGGCGATGTGCAGATTCAGTCACAGGATGTTGTTCGGACACAGATTCTCCAATAATCATGCGTAGCCAAGTGGATGCTCAGGGTTGAGCAGCAGCGTTGCTAAAGCATGATGAGTTGAAGTGAAAATGGAGTGTGGCGATGAGCCAGTTTGGAATGCAAATGCCCGGGGGGCGAGGATCACAGAGGCCAACGCCTGATGTGTACTCAGCACTTTTGTTCTTTGCCCTGGTGGCGATTGGTGCAGCGTGTTTTTTGATGTGGCAGGCTGCGTCAGCGGTTGCGCCACGCGATGGCAAGCCTTGGGATCTTCAGGATGCCAATAAGATCACGCTGAATGAGGGCACCTGAGGCCTGTATAGCAGCAGGATGTTCAGATTGCGATTATTGAGTCCAATGCGTGTAAATCGATTGATCGCGGCTGGTTGAAAGACGATATTTTCTGAGATTGGAACAAGTTTGAAACGACAGGCCTTGACTCTTGATGTGACAGGCCTATTTTCAAGGGCTCTTGGTGCAAGAGCAGACAATTTGGGGCGGTAGCTCAATTGGTTAGAGTACCGGACTGTCGATCCGGTGGTTGAGGGTTCGAGTCCCTTCCGCCTCGTTTAGAAATAGCCTCTGGCATGGTGTCAGGGGCTATTTTTGTCTTGGCTTATCAAGCAGAGTAATTCCATCAGGAACCAGCATGATCGTGTTTACGCAAAGCGCCCGTGACGCGAAGGTTTGCGTCACGGGCGTTAAAGAAGTGAAGTGGTGCATGCACCATGCGGTGCTCACCCATGCGGAACTACGGGCATCCTGCAGCGAATGCGATAATGAATGCAAAGAAGTCCAGTACATCGACGGAGCCGTCGGCGTTGATGTCGGCCCGTGGGTCATCTGTGCCAAAGAAGCCTACGAACACGAAGAAGTCCAGCACATCGACTTGACCATCGCCGGTGAGGTCCGCCAGGCATGGTGCAGCAGTGAAGAGATAGGCCGCGCCTGAGTCGGTGCCCATGTCGTCGTCTCTGGTTGCTCCAGCGATGGCCTTGCTTCCGCCAATAGCAACAGACACGCCCAGAATATCGCCAGCCGCACCATCACTGGCAAGCAGTTTGGACATCAAAATAGGATCAGATGTGTTCGAGACATCGAACAGGTAGGCAGAACCTGAATCAGCACCACGGTCATCGTCCCTCCATGCTCCGATGACAGTAGTTTGGCTTCCGAGTTGGCCGCTGATTCCAACGCAAATTCCGAACATGTCTCCTGTTGCACCATCGCTGGGAAGTATCTTGGTTGTCTGCACGGGAGTTTGTGGGTTCGAGACATCGAACAGATAGACTGAACCTGAGTCAGCACCGTTATCGTCGTCGCCCATTGCCCCTACAATTGCAGTTCCATCGCTTAATGCAACAGAGAAACCAAACTGATCTCCAACCGCTCCGTCACTTGGAAGAACTTTGGCCATTTGCTGCCCAGTGGTTGTATCGAAAAGGTACGCCGATCCGGAGTCGGCGCCATTTGTATCGTGCAGGTGTGCACTAATAATAGCCGTGCCGCCGCTGATCGAAACCGAGCGCCCAAACCAGTCGCCCGCAGCACCGTCACTGGGTAGGAGTTTGGCGATCTGGACAGGATTGAATGGGTCGGTAATATCGAACAGGTAGGCCGAACCTGAGTCCGTGCCATTGTCGTCGTCCCAATAGGCGGTAACGATGGCGACCTGGTTTCCGGGAGAGTTGCTGATGGCAACCGAACGCCCAAACATGTCGCTCGCAGCACCATCACTGGCCAAAAGCTTGGCGATCTGAACAGGAGTGGAAGGGTCCGAGATATCAAAGATGTACGCGGAACCTGAACTTGGGCCATTATCATCATCTTGTGTAGCCCCAACGATGGCCAAGGTGCCGTTGATGGATACGGATGAACCAAACTGGTCACCCGCAGCACCATCATTGGGAAGAATTTTGGCACTCTGCACACCAGTCGTGATATTGAAGAAGTAGCACGAGCCTGATGCCTCACCATTATCGTCATCGCCCCGCACTCCTAAGATAGCGATTGGGCCGCTGATGGCAATTTCTGCACCAAACTCATCATTCACTGCACCATCAGATGCCAGTATCTTGGTGAGCTGATCACCTGGGTTGGCGTGGGAACTACTTACCAGCGTACTGAGGGCCAATACGCCCATTCCAAATAGTTTCATGCAATTTATCTGTGTTTGTGTGCTCATGGTATCTCCTTTTACTGAGTATTAAAATGCTTTCAAGGCGGCACATATCGCTACACCCCATTTGGGAGTACACACCCCTGAGCATCTGCGCCATGGACCGTCTTGAGTGTTCAGCAGGTGATACGCATATCCGGATTGCGTATAGGAAAACAAGTGCGGTTTATCACAGATTGAAGTTGAGACCAGTGTTGATGATGGCAAGAGTGGTTTTGATAACCTTGTAGTGTCTTGACTGGTTATTCCTAACGGGTCTAAATAAATTTGGCTCGGGGATCGCTCCGGGTGTGTTTGTGGATCTGGCACAAGAGCAGCTTTTCTTCGTATCAGGTTAGACCGAGGGATTTGGATCCTTCGGCTTTATCCAGTCACTACGAAGGGATGAAGGTTCATGTCCTACTGATCGTTTGTCGATGGCGGGATCGAATCGGCGAAGTAGAACCATGATGGTGATGGGTTATCCGGGAAACGGCGATAGTCGTCATCTACAACGGGTTCACCCACCGAGTTTCCATGCCGATCGAGTGTGAAGACCAAAGACCCCCGACCTTCACGCAATGTGAGTGTTATTCCGAACCTATCTGGAGCAGAAGAGTTATCCAATACTGAACTTGTAAACCTCACTGCCGCCAGATAGTCCATAGCAATTGGTGGAAGCAGATACCTTTGCCAGACTGGGTGGGCATCGGGGGATGCTGCGGGGCCGTTAATCCAGCCCAATTTCTGCCCAAGAATGGGTTTGATAGCAAAGAAGGCAAGCGGCCAGCGGTATTTAATCTTGGGGTAGCCCATTTCAGACCATGGTGCTGTATTGTCACATCCTTGGAAAATGAGGTGTCCGGGATCTTCCAACCAATAGATACTGTCTGCAGAACCCCATCGCCAAGTTTCAAACAGGATATTTCCAGCAAGGTCATACACACGGATAGCTGTTGGATCATATGTGTGTATATGACAAACCGCAACTTCCAAGCCGGGGCGTTCTGGAAAAATATCAGTAACGAGCACTGCACCAACAGGATATTTGTCTGTTGGGCTATCACGCCCTGCGGGCGATTTTATATAGGGTGCAGTGGGTTTGGTCGCCCAGAGGAGTTGAGTTGGATCATTTGCATCCCACACACAAAGCTGACCATCTATATCTGCATTCCGATTCTGTTGAATAGCACTATGAATTTTAGTAATTATCACGCGCCCGCCGCCGAGTTTATCCTGGCGATCAACGATCTGGGCAAACTCGACACCGCCGCTTACGCTGGATTCCCAAGTGTAGAGCGTGTCGCCGCTCACTGAGACCATGCGTGCCCAGCGGCCTTGTTCCTGATCGATGATGATCTGGAAGGGCCTTTGATTCAGCCACCAGATCGACACGAAAGTTGAAGCAATGACAAGCCCGGCGATTGAAAGACATGCTATTGAAGTTGTCAGGATTGGATGCTGACCCACCCAGCGTGTGCATCGGCGCCAGGGGCCGGGGGTGGTTGCTGTGACAGCTTGGCCGGTGAGCCATCGGTGGAGATCTGCGGCGAACTCATCAGCGGAGCCGTAGCGGTCATCGCGTTTTGGGGCGCAGGCTTTGGCGAGGACCGCAGCAAGTTGTCTGGGCATTTGTGCCGAGATTGAACGGGGGGGGCGTGGTGGCTCGCTGCCGACGCGGCGGATTGCTTCGTGCAGTGTGACGCCGGTGAGATCGTGTGGGGTTTGACCAGTGCAGAACCAGTAGCCGATGGCGCCGAGTGAATAGATATCTGATCGTGTGGAGATTTCAGCGTGCTTGCCACGAGCTTGTTCAGGAGCCATGAAGGCAGGTGTGCCGATGGGAGTGCCATCGACGGTGAGAGTCTGGTGGAGATCGGGTGTGTCGATGAGGGCGATACCCAGGTCAATGATGAACGGGTTGTCATCTGGTGAAACGATGATGTTGGAGGGTTTGAGGTCGCGGTGGATTACGCCGTGCTCGTGGAGGGTGTGTGCTGCTCTTGCTATGTGCTCGAGGAGCATGATGCGTTCGCGTAGTTCCCTTGTATTGAGGGGAGCAGCGTTTTCATAGAGCCGATTGAGAGGTGAGCCTTCGATGAACTCGGTGGCGATGTAGAGCGAGTGGTCGGTGGTGCCATAGTCCAGCAGTCGGGGCAGGCAGGGGACGCGAAGCTGCTGGAGCATGTCGAGTTCACGCCAGGCTCTTTGCGATGCTGAGCCCTGACCCAGGTTGGTATGCAGTACCTTGAGAGCAACACGGGCAGCGGTGCCTTGCTTGTGGGCAAGATATGTGATGCCGCCAGCACCGGCGCCAAGTTCCCGGTCGATGATGTAGCCTTTGATTGTAGGGAAAGATGAATGTGTCATATCAGATGCGCCACTATCATCAGCATCCAGCGAGACGAGTATCTTTCCAGCAGCGTGGAGTGTCAATGGAGTGTGATTGATATCATCCGGCATACCCATAGCAGCCGTCCAGTATAAAGGTTTGGTTTTCACCTTGCATTACGCAGCGTATTTGCCACAATAGGGTAAGACGAGAGGAAAATGACAAAATGGGGAACTCGCTCGAACAGACCAATGCTGCCTTTACGACGACGCAGTGGACCATGATTGACGGGCTGCGTTCAGAGGACCAATCCCAGCGCAATGCTTCTGCTGAGCGTGCGGCGGAGCTGTATTGGCCGCCGGTGTATGCCTGTGCCAGGCGGCTTGTACCATCGCGCGAGGCTGCAGCAGACCTTGCGCAGGGGTTCTTTGTTGATGTGGTGCTGGGGCGACATCTCTTTGAACGAGCAAACGCTGAGAACGGCAGACTTCGATCACTCATCCGGTCAGCCCTCAAACGATACGCCACGGACCAGTGGCGCCGATCAAACGCTCGCGGCGGCGGAAAGACCTTCTCACTGGACAAGCTCGACCGCGAGGACAGTCTTGGCATCGAAGGCGATAGCGATAGCGCATTTGATCGGCGATGGGCGCTTACGCTTTTCGAGGAGGCGATCCGGCGATGTGAAACGCACTTTTCAACCAGCAAGCACTGGAGGCTTTTCGAGGCGAGGGTGCTTCATCCTGCGATGCGCAGTTGTGTTGTCGGGTCGCTGGCTGACGATTCAGTAGCGTGTGGTTTTGGATCAGCGGCTGAGGGAGCTGCAGCGGTGCAGACTGTCAAACGCAGATTCGACGCGATCTTTCGCGAAGTTGTCGCTGAGACACTGCGTGACACGGGAAGCCTGGAAGAAGAATACCGGCTGATCAGGTCATTCCTTGGTGAATGATAATCATGGGTAGCTATCTGAGCATTGTGCCATCACCGGGATCATATGGAAGTAGCAGAATCTGAAAGGCAAACAATGCGCAAGAAGGGTTTGGATCATTCTTCTGATTTGACTGCGGGAAAAAGGCGATATATTGCCTCAGACTGACATAAATATGGGGTGATTTGTAAACCAGAGCATGCTGCTGCACACAGCGAGATCCGTCGCATCTAATGTAAATCTCAATGTCTCGTCGGATATGGAATCTGGATCACTGTATGATATTGCCAGCTTTGAGTTTCAACCTCGCGAGCTTGGAATGCACGCAAGGGGTGTGTGGAGTGACGGCGTGATTCATCAATGGTGTCGGCGATGGACTTGGGATGACTCTCAAGCTCCTCGGTAGCAACGAAATGATCACTTATGCCATCGCTTTATTGCGTTGTTACTTGTGCTGGCTGCTGGGCGAGGTTCACAAGTTCACGCCTGAGGATCTTTCCTGTCGGGTTGCGAGGCAGTTCGGTCATAATCTGAATATCTTTAGGCACCTTGTATCCGGCAAGGCTTTGTGTACACCACACGATCAGATCACGAGGATTGACAGTTGAATCTTCGACCAGTTCGACAAAGGCGACGGGTACTTCGCCACGCACGGGATCTTTTTTGCCAACGACAGCTGAGGCTGAAACGGCAGCATGGTCGTTGAGTACTTCTTCGATTTCGCGTGGGAACACATTTTCGCCGCCAATGATCAGCATTTCCTTGAGCCTGCCAGTGATGTACAGATGCCCATCAGTATCGACCCGGCCGATATCGCCCGTTCTGAAGAACCGATTGGCAAACACACGACTCGTTTCATCATCGCGCTGGAAATAGCCTTGCATGACATTGGGGCCTGCGATGAGCACTTCGCCATCTGAGCCGCTGGAGACAGGTTCAAGTGATTCAGGGTCAACGATCTTGATCTCAACGCCCGGCACCGCAGGTCCTACAGATCCTCGTCTCCATTCACATGGGCGACACCAGTTGGTTACGGGCGAGGTTTCGGTCAGCCCATAGCCTTCGCTGATCGAGATCCCAAACCGTTTTACAAAGCCTTCTTGCACAGCCAGAGGCAGAGGCTCAGCACCGGACACGACGAACTCAAGTGAACTCAGTTGCTCGCGTGTGATCGACTTGGCCTGAAGCATGGCTCCATACATTGAAGGAATCGCCACCAGGACGGTTGCGTGGTGCTGTTCTATCAGTCTTGAGATTCGATGTGGCACAAACCGTGCTGAATAGACAACCCGGCATCCTACCGTCAATGGCAAAAGGGTCAGCACCGTCAGCCCGAAGCTATGAAACTGGGGGAGTACGCCCAGAAATACATCATGCCCGGTAAAAGACACATGTTTTTGTATTTGTCTGATGTTGCTGGTCAGATTGCCATGTGTCAGCATCACGCCTTTGGGCTTGCCACTGGTCCCTGATGTATACAGGATTGTTGCGAGTTCATCTTCTGCGGGACGGGCAGGCAGGCGAGGCTCAGGAAAGCCCCGGCTCAGGTGCTTCTCAAGCGAGAGCAGGTTTTTTACTAGAGGCTCAGTTCCCAGCTTCTCCAAGAGCAAGTCCGTCGTAAGAATCGTGTCTGTGCCACAATCGTCGATCACGAACTGAAGTTCATCGGGTTTGAGCAGATAGTTCAAGGGCACTAATGTTTTGCCCAGAATCCATACAGCCAGGGCAGCCATGGGAAAGGCGCCGCTCGTGGGCAGAAGCACGCCCACTGTCGGTGTATTGCACCGGGATGCGATGACATCAGCCATGGCATAGGCCCCAGCCAACACTTCAAAGCGTCTGTAGGCACGGCGATCGTCGATGATCGCGGGCTCAAGTGGATGTCGGAGGCAACGCTGAATAATCGACCAGTGAACACTCATCAGTATCTCCCACCCCCCCTGTCATGCAACCCTCACCAACAGATCTGCGTAAACAACAATACAACAAGGCGACTTCCGATCAGGTTTATCGACGGATCAGACCCCTTGCACACCTGAATCGGCTGAATCGCAAACCACGCGGGCTCACTATCATACACATGCTTCGGTTTTCTGCTTTTGATCGTTCCCGGAGTCCGTTCACAGGCACTTGACACACACCAACGGGTGGCCCTGCGTTTATACAGGATCCAGCACCATGACATCCCCCCCTCCCCCCACACACATCTCCCCCCTCCCTTTCCCATTGCACAATTGCTCACGCCTGCGCACTCGTGCAGGGGCTGGCTTTTTGAGTCTGCTGATTGCGGGTGCCTGTCTGAGCTTGCCTCAGGCTGCTCAGGCTCAGACTCAATCACCAGTTGTTTCATATCAGCAGGTTGATGATGGTGGGCCCATTGACTGGAGACCGAGGCGGCGTCAGGCTGAGAAAGAACTGAAGAAGATCCGTTCACAGTATTTTCGTTCCATACGGAATCCCGAGATTCGTCAGATAGGAATCACAAGGCTCAAGCCTTACTTTCACCCGCAGCTTCTGCCCGTGTTGATCGAGGTTTTTGAAAATGAAAAGCTCGATGTGCGAGGCTCAATCATGGAGCAGCTTTCGCTTTTGAACACCAATGCTGCGGATACCACGCTGGGCTGGCTGGCGGTGTTTGACAAGAACCCCAAAATTCGCACACTGGCTGAGAAGCATGTTCACTCTCGTGTTGAAATGCTTGGCAAAGTGCCTGATGGCATCAAGACCTCAATCCATCGCGGGCTTGCTGATGATAACAACCAGCACGCAGCATCAGCAGCGGGGCTGGCTCAGGCACTCAAGCTTTACGAAGCCATCCCCGCGCTCATCAATGCTCAGGTTCGCAACCAGAACCAGTCATCACCAGTGAACCCGACGGATTCGCTGGCCAATATCATCATCGCGACACAGACCGCGTTTGTGAGTGATCTTCAGCCCGTGGTGGGCGACAGTGCTGTGGCGTTTGACCCGACCATCAGCGTCGTAACCGATGGCGTAGTGCTGAGCATCAACGATGCCTATGTCACAACCTACCGCGTGCAGGTTCACAATGCCTTGGTGGGTCTGGCCAACAACGCGCTCAATACTCTGCCTCCTCTTTCACGATTCCCTACGCTTCCCCCGCCTCCTTCGCGCCCTCCCCCCCCAGGTGGTTCATCTGCACCACAACAGGATGCCTTGCCTGCTGCTCCTTATGACTCTATCAAAGACACGGCTGAGCTTGGCTACGACAAACAGGCATGGTGGAGCTGGTACAAAGTCCAGCTCCAGCCACGCCTTGCAGTGCTTGAAGATCAAACGCGAAAGCCGCCTGAGTAGTCATGGGTCATACTGCAGGCAAATGCTTACGGGCATCCCGCTGCGAAGAGCGTGATGAATGTAAAGAAGTCCAGCATATCAGATTGCAGTCGCCGTTTTCATCCGTAGCACAAACGCTCTACTTGCATCAATGGATTGTAATCCTATTCGGGTGGTGCAATTTCGTAGATTGGGGTGGACAGGGGTGGGGGAGGTACAAAGAATTGTTGGGAAATATTTGCCAGGACCATTCGTTGAGCTGCCATAATCCATCAGGAGCCAACCGATGACCAAACTCTTTACTGTCGCAATGTTCACACTGTTTCTGGTTGCGATGCCGATATGCCCAGCGCTTGCTCAGTCAGATCAAACTGACACTACCTGGCCTGATGATTTGGAGAAGGGGCTGTTTGAGGTCATTGATTCCGGGGAACTCAAGTTTCAAAGGCCTGGACGAGAGGACAAGCTTCCTCTTCGCATCCGCAGCCCCAAGCCGACAGATGCACATCCCGGCCCGTTCCCGCTGGTCATCTTCAGCCATGGCATGGGCGGGGATCTGTCCGCCTTCAAGCATCTCAGCACATACCTGGCATCCCATGGCTATGTCGTTATCCATCCGGTTCACACCGACTCGGTCAGGCTTCAGCGAGAACAAGGCAAATCCAGAGAAGAAATCCGCAAGATGTTCTCTCAGGCAGGGACAAAGCGTGTCGATCTGAGATCCCGCATTGATGATTGCATCTGGAATACTGATGCGCTCGATGATATCGAACTGGCGGGTGCCATTGCAGGGCGCATTGATCGTGAGCACACTGCGATGATTGGCCACTCAGCTGGCGCAATGACCACGCAGGCTCTTGCTGGCTTGAAGTTTTTTACAAGGCTCAATCGCCAGCCAATACAGTTTGATGATGATGGGCGGTTCGATGCATTCGTTGTGATCTCTGGGCAAGGCACCACACGCAAATCACTCACCGAAGAATCATGGGCATCATTCAACCGGCCGATGCTCGTCTTTACAGGCACTGAGGATGTCATTTCCATCAGCAGCGAAACGCCTCAATCACGCTGTCATCCCTTTGAGTATGCACCACCCAGCGACAAATACCTCGTCTTCATCGAGGGAGCAACGCATTCGTCCTACGCGGGCAAAGCTGCGCCCAACGCCAATGCAAGCCGCATCAAGGCTCTGACATCACATGCGACACTCGCGTTTCTCGATCTTTATCTAAAAGATGCTGAGGGTGCCCGGGTGTGGCTGAGGAACAAGGACGCAGAAAAGTTCAAGGGCGTGAAGGCGGAGTATCGCTGGAAATAGCTGAGGAATAGACGAATTTTCACGGCCAAGCTCAGCTTTGCAGAGCTATCTGGCCTCCAATCAAGCAATAATTATTCTGTATCCAACCCCTCAAGAATGGCTTGAGCAAGCGATTCAATTTGCCAAACAGAGTCTAACACGAGTCTAACACATTACTACTAGAAGCTTTGTAGAATACATTCTGTTTAGTGACAAGGAGGCACATTATCAGCCATCTTAAACGGACTCCAAACGCCTTCCAGATGTCACGAATTGGGTTGCATCAATGAATAAATATGATTACAATGAAGCATAGGACTTGCATATCTGTTCACATGCCAATATTTTTAGATATCTGCGACACCATGTCCGATATTCCGTTCCAACCATATTTTTCATTTGAGAATTTTCAAAAGGCAATGCACCATGCGATACGACTTACCCATTCTTGCAGCAACCGCAATTCTGTTGTGTACCGGTATAACCAGAGCCCAGTTCAGTACTCAGTACTACAAACCACTGGCTGACGACGCGGCGGCAAATGATCTATTTGGGAGTGCTATTGCGCTCAGTGGACACAAAGCAATAGTCGGCGTATTCAGTGATGACGACAATGGCTCGAATTCAGGCTCAGCGTATCTCTTTAATACCATCACCGGCGAACAACTTGTCAAGTTTACAGCCTCAGATGGTGCTTCGAACGATCGCTTTGGATGGGCTGTGGCAATCTCTGGATCCACAGTGATTGTTGGCGCAAAATGGGACGACGACTTAGGTACAAACTCAGGTGCAGCATATCTTTATGATGCAAATAGTGGACTTCAGATCGCCAAGCTTGTTCCTAGCGATGGTGGTTCCCGCGATGAGTTTGGATATGCTGTGGCAATTGGTGGTCTTCCAGGGCTCCAAGTTGCTGCCGTTGGGGCATTCAGAGACAACGATCATGGAAGTGACTCTGGATCTGTCTATCTTTTTGATATTACAACGGGGCAGCAACTTTCTAAAATTACACCGGTTGATGGTTTAGCATTCGACTGGTTTGGGCATGCTCTTGCGATTCGTGGGGATACACTCATTGTCGGAGCAGACGGGGTTGACACTAACGGCACCAGCTCAGGTGCAGCATATCTTTATGATATTTTTGACTCAGCCAATCCATCACAGATTACTAAACTCCTTGCCAGTGACGGATCATCCAACGATTTCTTCGGGTTGTCTGTAGCAATCAACAGCACGCATGCATTTGTTGGCAGCTGGGGTGACGATGATCTTGGAACTGATTCTGGATCGGTATATGTCTTTGATATCCCGTCAGGTTTACAGGTCGCCAAAGTACTCGCAAGCGATGGTGCCTCAGGCGACAAGTTTGGGAGATCCATTTGGGCCAGTGACACAACCCTCATCGCAGGTGCTGCAGATGACGATGACAACGGCGGCAGCTCTGGATCGGCATATCTTTTCGATATTGCCACTGCGACTCAGCTCACCAAACTCACACCCGGGGAAGGCGAATCGAGCGACAGGTTTGGGACTGCGGTTGCGATCAATAACACGGCCGCCATCATCGGAGCAACCGGAGATGACATCGGCCAATCAGGATTTCCCAACTTTGTGAGCAACTCTGGGGCAGCCTATATCTTTACTGGTGATGTCGATTCAGATGGTGATGGGCTATATGATGATTGGGAATTAAATGGCATCCCTTACTTTGATGCCGGAGATACAGAACAGCGATTTATGCTTCCGGGTGCAAACCCGATTCACAAAGATTTATTTGTTGAAGTCGATGCAATGCTGGGGCTGAACCTGTCAAATACAGCAGTCACATTGTTACAGACCGCATTTTCTAATGCACCGTTTACGAATCTCGATGGTACCCTTGGAATCAACCTTCATATTCTTCGTGACACAACTGATATCTTGCCTCTGGTTGTTCCCATGCAAACTGATGGCTGTTGGCCTCTGGATTTTGATCTGTGTCGAAGCGATCATTTCGGAACACTGCTGGAACATGGTGATGCAAGATTGCTCGCAGCCAAAGCCAAAGCGTATCGCTACTGCATCATTGCCGATTCGGCTGCTCCTACAAACATTGGTGGCTGTGGGCAGAGGCCCGGTGACAACTTCGTCATTTTTACAGGCACAAGATACAACGATGAACAGCAGGCAGCCGTTTTCATGCACGAACTTGGGCACAATCTGAATTTACGCCACGGCGGCGGCGACAGCATCAATGGCAAGCCGAACTACCCCAGTGTCATGAACTACGCTTTCAGCTATCGATACAACTGGAATCGAAGGTTCTGGAAACTGGACTTCTCGCGTGTGGATGCAGGCAATTTTGTGACACTTGATGAGTCCGCCCTCAACGAGACAGTGGGTATCGGAACCCCCGGCGGTACCTATCGCGATGTCTGGTTACCATTTGGCGTCTTCGAGCCGGATGGCAATGGTAACAATGTTCGCAAGGTCAAGTTTGTCAAGCTTGATGGAAGCATGACTGATTATGGATCCCCGAATGCGTCCGGTGAGCAAGATGGGATTCATTCCAACAGTGTGCTGCAGGATCTGAACTATGTTGCCGATCCGCCTGCAAATATATCCCTTCCCGGCATCCCGTCATTCTCTGAGATTATCACTCCGTATGATGACTGGGCGAATGTTTCATTACCTGTCGTTGCCTCGCTTGGAAGTGGCACCCCAGGAAACAGTTTTCCAACAGATGAACTGACTACCGATGCACGGGACTGGATCGATGCAAACTTCCCCGTGCCACCGGGTGTATGTGTTGTTGATCTCAACAACGATAACATTGTCGATGTGCTGGATTTCTTTGTCTTTGTCAGTCTATTCTCCACCAGCGACCCCGCAGCAGACCTGACCAGCGATGGCATTGTTGATGTGCTGGATTTCTTTGAGTTTGTAAATCTATTTGTTATAGGGTGCCCCTGATCGTACAATACCGGTATGTTTCCAGTTTTAGCTTTGAAGGGTATATTATTATACGATCAGATTCATGCGAGAGGCATCTCATGCCTCACGAGGAGCAAAGAAGATGATTGAGACATCACATTGTCCCGTCACCAATAGACACCAATGTATCGCTGGCAGAGGGGAATCGTGTGATGTTTTCTTTGAACCTCTGGAAAGCCGGATGTTGCTCAGTGTCCCTGGCGCTTTTGACTTTTGGGCGGTTGGCGCGATTGACAACAACAGTTCACTTTCCATGTATGTTGTGGACGGTTCGGTTGATGCTGCGGGTACGGTGTCGGGAACTCTGACATTGGAATCTCAAGGGTGGGCCAATGGATCACCGGTCGATTGGGGCACGATGAGTTGGCAAGACAATGGCAGCTTCCGTATGCGAACGACGAACGGCTCACCTTGGACACACAGCACCGGAGCGCAGTTTCTTTCTGCCGACGGTCAGTCGCTTGGCTGGCATCAGGGAACAAGGGCTGGCGAGTATGACTATGCGGCCATCATTGAGTCACGAACCACGACGGCCATAGCGGATTTTAACGGCACATGGGATTACTCGATGGTCTTTTGGGATTCCAAATTGTGGGAATCCGAATCAGTCTACGGACAACTCACTTTTTCCAATGGTATTCTGAGTATGTCGGCCACTGACAGTATGGGGACTGAGGTGATTGGTGACTCGATCAGCACCGTGAGCAACGATGGGAAGGCGGTATCTAACGCCGGATTCCATTACTATTTGTCACGCGATGGGCAATCATTGCTCTTTGCATTGAATTTAGGAGGCGATTCACTTATTGCAGCGGCTGTGCGTGTAGATGCTGCTCCAACAAGAGACCAGGTCGTCGGCAGTTATCTAACGATGAGCACCTCTCCTGACAATATATCAAACGGAGAAGACACATTCAGTTCGATCATAACACTGAGTTCTAACGGCTCATACGCAAATTATGATCTGCGTCAATACCAGGCTGGTAATCCCAATCCTGATGAAATCGGCTCCTGGTCACTCAGCGGGAATACGGTCACGATCAACACCACAGATGGCGTGCTTGCTGTAATCAAGGTGAGCGCAAATGCTTCTTCATCTGTTATTCAATCTGCATCGATCCTTGGTATTCGTGGGGAGATCGCAGGTATTGCAAGCAAAATCAGCAACAGTACAACTGTGTCGGTGCCATCCTATGAGTTTTCAATCGCAGGGCTACGCGATGGCGGGCAACCTGCGGTGTGGGAACAATTCGGCGATAATCAATGGCGTGAGTATGATCTTCTTGAGGCCACTGGTGCCCCGGCACTCGCCGGTGATATCCAGTCATGGACCGATCCCAGGGATGGGCTTTCATATGCAGCTGGGGTTTCTTTCAACGGGGATTTAATTCTGTTCCACCACGAGAGCGATGGAACATGGTCATTCCGCAATCTAACTCAGGAAACAGATGGATCATTATGGCTCACAAGCGATATTCAGGTCATGACCAGTCCTGACGGCAATGTCAACATTACCGTTTTGGATATTAACGGCGACCTGATCCTTTATTCCCAGGACGGCTCAACCACAAGTCCGGGCAACTATCGGTGGTCTGTGATGGACCTTGGCCAAAACCTGCGCGGGCAGGGTCAGCAGATGCCTGCGTTTACGGGCAAACTTGCCAGTTATGCGACTGCATGGGGCGGACTCAACATCGCGGGTCTTGATGCCAGCGGTGCGATTCATTCTGTCTGGTGGGCTCCCGGCATGTTCGGTTGGACAGCGAGCAATCTCTCCACTATTACCGGTGCTGCTCCGATCGTTGGTGGGCTGGCTGTCTACCTGACGCCTTGGAAGGGGATCAATATTGCGGGCATCAACGCGGCAGGGCATCTTCAGGTGACATGGTGGGTGCCCAGCTTCGGCGGCAACTGGGTCAACAGCGATCTGACCAACAATGTCTCCGGGCCGATTCTCGATCCCAACTCTGTCTCTTCTTATGTCTCAAGTTGGGGCGGGCTGAATGTGACAGGGCTGGATCAGACCACCGGCAAGGTCAAGGTATACTGGTGGGCACCGGGGATGTCGAGTTGGTCAATCACAACGCTGTCAGACAATGTCGGTGCTGGTCAGCCGATCATCACTACGATGCTGACGGGCATGGCACCAAGCAACAGCAGCCTTAATGTCTTTGGCTACGACAGCACTGGTGATCTGATCAGATACTTCTGGGAGCCAGGAGGCACCTGGACAGCTGAAAACCTTATGGAAGATTCGCTGCTGGTCTGATACATAGAGCAAGATTCAACTCACTATCAAACACAGATCCCACACGCGGATCTGTTTTATGTACACTGAGTTTCAAGATTCATACCCAAAAGGAAATCCCCATGAGCGTCAGACCTGCACATTACGAAAAATACACCATCAGACGCAAGTTATTTAAAATCTTCGGTGCTGCCTTTCATGTCTACGACGAACACGGCTCGGTCATCGGGTATTGCAAGCAAAAAGCATTCAAACTCAAGGAAAGTCTCAAACTCTACACTGGCCAAGACATGTCTGACCTGCTGCTTTCGCTTGAGGCCCAGAGCGTGATCGATTTCAGTTCCACTTATCTCGTCACACTTCCCGATGGGGCAGCGCTTGGCTCGCTTCGACGCAAGGGATTGAAATCTTCGTTCCTGCGTGACGAGTGGTTGATGTTTGACTATGACGGCCAGCAGGTCGCCACGATTCGTGAAACAGGGTCATTCGCCCCCTTTGCCCGGCGATATGTCGAGTTGGCTTCAGTCTTTTTTCCACAACGCTATGAGATCATCAGGACATCTGACTCAGCAGTCATCGCAGGGTACCGTCAACATTTTAATCCGTTTATTTTCCGCATGGGAGTGGCAATCTTGGAAGAAGATGAAAACATCGATGAACTGTTCATCCTGGCATCAGCCTGCCTTATCGCCGCGATCGAAGGCAAACAGCAATAGGTGATGAGCCGTGTGGATCTAAAACATGCCTAAAGGAAAACCCTGCGACTTGCTGGGTGAGAGTGCGTTAGGTGGCGATGGTGGTGGGGGGGAGGGGGGGTCAGGCGGCTTGTGAAGTTGGGTGGGTTGTGGCTGTGCCGATGGCGCCTGCGGTGCCGGTGCCGCCGAGTGCGATGTTGACGGGTGTGGAGGCGTCGGACATGAACTGCTGACGGTGGGCGCGGATGAAGTAGGAGATGGCGCAGGTTGCAGCGGGGATCGAGTCATCGATGTACGCCTTGGCTGCGATGGAGTCGATCTGTGTGGGGGTTGGTGCGTTGTCGGTGGTGCGCCAGATGGTGAAGAATGCGCCGCTGGAGAGCGTGCCTTTCCAGTTGAGTCTGACCGAGCCATCGTTTTGCAGGTCGGCCTGAAGGTTGGTGGGCACGGGCGGTGTACCGGCGGGCGAGGGTGCTGCGGGCGCGGGGATGTTGGCCAGGGCGTAGAGGCTGGGATCATTGTCAGCCTGAGCTTTGGCGCGGATGAGTTTGATCAGGTCAGCACCAAAGTCTGTCAGACCTGCAACGGCGAAGTCCTGTGTCTCTGTGGCGGCGAGTGGATGCTGCGCGGGCGACTTGGGCGGCGTCAAAGTCGGTGCGCGCGGTGGTGGTCTGTGTGGCAAGTTCGGTGAGATGTGGGAGCGAGAGCCCAAGTGCGGCGGCATTGGCATTCCAGAGTGGAAGACGCTGCTCGAAGAATGCGATCTGCTCGTTCTTGGTGCGTGGGAGAGTGCCCATAATATGTCATCCTTTTATATATGGAGGGTCCTAGATGTTTGCCTTCTTGTTTTGATTCGCAGCACACGGCGTGCTGAGATTCGCAGAGAAGATCGGCATGTGGCGTAGGGATATTGAGGGTTGTGCGGGTATTTTGGGAAGAAAAGTGTCTTTTCGCTTCGCTTTAGTAGCTGTGGGTTTTATTTGGCATCACAGCTTAAACCTATGCGAGAGTGAACTGCCTTAGTTGAATGAACAAGATGATCTTGTTTCTCTTTCTTCATAAAAGATGACACCACATATGATTTATTGCATCGTTTGCAATGTACTCAATGAAATAGCTACCCCCCCCCCCCCGCCCCCGCGCGCGACTGTGCACTACTGCGGCTTGCTCTCGAGGCGGGATCGATTACACTGAATAGAAAATGACAACCACCTTCCCCGTAGTTGCGGCTTGCTCTCGAGGCGGGATCGATTACACTGATACGGGGGGTGGACTGGTCGATCGGTGGGTTGCGGCTTGCTCTCGAGGCGGGATCGATTACACTCGGGCTTGTTTGTTGTTCGCCTGCTCATATGTTGCGGCTTGCTCTCGAGGCGGGATCGATTACACTTACGGGGGGGTGGACTGGGCGATGAGGAGGGTTGCGGCTTGCTCTCGAGGCGGGATCGATTACACTGCCCGCGCTGGTATGAGCGTGAAAGCCGGTGTTGCGGCTTGCTCTCGAGGCGGGATCGATTACACTCAAGCCCAAGCCCAAGGCTGAGCCCAAGCCGTTGCGGCTTGCTCTCGAGGCGGGATCGATTACACTGCCCGCGCTGGTACGAGCGTGAAAGTCGATGTTGCGGCTTGCTCTCGAGGCGGGATCGATTACACTCCGGTGGTGCGGGCCCCGGTGGTGCGGGCCGTTGCGGCTTGCTCTCGAGGCGGGATCGATTACACTATACAGGGGGGTGGACTGGTCGATCGTGGGGTTGCGGCTTGCTCTCGAGGCGGGATCGATTACACTCGCTGGGGGTGCGCAGCGATGGGGGTGTGGTTGCGGCTTGCTCTCGAGGCGGGATCGATTACACTCGATCAGATGCAGGTGTACATGCCAGTTGTGTTGCGGCTTGCTCTCGAGGCGGGATCGATTACACTCCGCAACGATCGGGCTACTGGGTGATCAATGTTGCGGCTTGCTCTCGAGGCGGGATCGATTACACTTGCCGAACCGTTGCGTATACGCAGCGTAATGTTGCGGCTTGCTCTCGAGGCGGGATCGATTACACTCGCCCAGAGTGTCTTGCAGCTTAGTTTGGGGTTGCGGCTTGCTCTCGAGGCGGGATCGATTACACTCATCGTCGATTGCCAAGTCATGCGCCCGCTGTTGCGGCTTGCTCTCGAGGCGGGATCGATTACACTTCTGGAAGCTGCAGACACCGCCAACCAATGGTTGCGGCTTGCTCTCGAGGCGGGATCGATTACACTTGTTATTGCTGTGGGTTATATTGGCCTTCAGTTGCGGCTTGCTCTCGAGGCGGGATCGATTACACTGATGGTAGTTCGATCGGCGTGGCATACGGGGTTGCGGCTTGCTCTCGAGGCGGGATCGATTACACTTATTGATTGCGTACACTGCTGGGGGCGAGGGTTGCGGCTTGCTCTCGAGGCGGGATCGATTACACTTCGCAACGACGACGACACGATATCTGTTTAGTTGCGGCTTGCTCTCGAGGCGGGATCGATTACACTCGCCCTGACCATCACGAGACTACCCAGCCCGTTGCGGCTTGCTCTCGAGGCGGGATCGATTACACTTATACGATGCCGACGGGCACCTTGCGGGCGGTTGCGGCT